>NZ_JBRAMC010000008.1:0-287704 GCF_052959335.1 Vreelandella sp. H-I2 | reverse complement strand
CATGCCTGTTGGAGCAACACCTCAATGCGCGATGACTAAAAAACCGCGCTCACTAGTGATCGCTTCAGAAAGGAGCCTCTTAAACGACAAAACCCCACAAAAAGTGGGGTTCGTCAGCAGTCTGAGGGCGCTAATAGCGCCCTTTTGCCGTGCCTGCCGCTTATCTGCCTAAATGATTAGGCATCTACGTTGTCACGATTCTTGAGATAGGCGTATTCGCCGACGTCACTAAACGGACGTAGGAGTTTCTGAAACGCTGAGTAAGACTCATACACACGGCGTGACTCCTCATCGCTATCTACCTGGCGCTGAATGGCTTCCTGTGACGAGGTGTAAAGTGCCGCCATGACGTCTTCAGGGAAGGTGCGCAGTTGAACGCCATGCTCATCGACCAGCGCTTCCAACGCCTGGGCATTACGGAAGGCGAATTCGCTGATCATTGCTAAGTTAGACGCGCGGGCGGCTTCGCGAATGACGTCCTGCAGATCTTCAGGGAGCGCATTCCACGCATCAAGGTTGATTGTACCTTCCAGTACAGCCGTTGGCTCGTTCCACGCCGAGGTGTAGTAGTAATCAGCCACTTGGTGCAGGCCAAAGGCCAGATCGTTATAGGGTCCAACCCAGTCAGCGGCATCCAGAGCGCCGGTTTGCAGCGAGGTGAAAATCTCAGATCCTGGCATATTGACGGTGCTCACACCGATGCCATTCATGGCCTCACCCGCAAGACCCGGTAGGCGTAATTTCAGCCCCTGCATATCTTCCAGCGAGTTGATCTCTTTCTTGAACCAGCCGGCCATTTGCGTGCCGGTATTGCCGACGGCGAAGGGCTTGAGGTTGTGGTTGGCATAGATTTCATCCCACAGTTCCTGACCGCCGCCATGGTACAACCAGGCGTTCATTTCGGTCGTGTTCATACCGAACGGCACGGCGGTAAAAAACTGTGAGGCAGCCACTTTGCCGCGCCAATAGTAAGAAGCAGAGTGACCCATTTCAGCGGTACCGGCAGCCACGGCATCGAATACTTCGAGCGCAGGTACCAGTTCACCCGCGCCATGTACACGGATCTGCATGCGACCATTGGAAAGTTGCTCGACCCGACGGGCAAAGTCATTTGCGCCAGTACCCAGGGCAGGAAAGTTTTTCGGCCACGAGGTGACCATATCCCAAGTGTAGGTCTCTTGAGCGCGCGCACTTGAAGTAGTGACAAAAGGGGCAGCAGCGACACCGGCGGCACTTAGGCCAACGGTTTTGAGAAAGTTACGGCGTTGCATGTGAGCAGAACTCCAAAAGTAATCATGCTGTTGTTATAGGGCGCTAAGTGCGCCGTGTCCGCTTGTTAGTATGCTTTATAGCGAATTTAGCTCGCAAGCCTTCTGATCAATCATCCGCTGCGTCTTTCATGCTGTTGCCATGACGCACCAGCCAATAGCAGCCGCCTAACGCCAAGACCGCCATCGATAACGCCCCAATTTGCCAAGGATCGATGACTTCCATATCCAACACCATAAATTTGCGCACCAATGCCATAATCGCAATTAACACCACGATTTCGACGTGAATAAAGCCTTTCCCACTGGTCATTGTGCGAATGATGGAATTGTTGAATTCCATGGCAATTAATACGGTAAGAATCATATCGAACAGCGCTTGAAATACGCGGTAGTCGAAGGGGTCACGGCTCTGAATAAACAGCAGCTGTACCACATGAATCACTAGATAGTACATGGCCACTAGCACGGCTCCGCCGATGGCCAGGGTCAACACCATTGATATTAAACGTTCAAAGCGCTGGTAGCCGCTTAGTGTTTGCCATCCGTTACTAACTTCAGGAAATAGGCGTTTAAAGCGTTGTTTCATAATGTCCTCTTTAAAGTTGCCTACAGTGGCGTTAGTTTGGCAAAGCCAAGTACCAACCATTTGACGCCTTCGCCTTCAAAACTCACCTGCACGCGGGCGCGGGCGCCTTCGCCTTCCGCGTTGAGAATGATCCCTTCGCCGAATACTGGATGTTCAACCCCTTGGCCGACGTGCAGGCTAGGCAGATCGCCGCTGCTCTCGACGCTTTGCTGGGCAAAGGAGGTACGTGAGGCGGTCACCGGGCGAGAAATATGCCCGCGCAAGCGCACTTCTTCCAGCAGGTGTGGCGGTAGCTCACGCAAGAAGCGCGAAGGGCGTGGAAACACCTCTTTACCGTGCAGGCGGCGGGTTTCTGCATGGGTCAGGTAGAGTTTCTGCATGGCGCGGGTCACGCCCACGTAACAGAGCCGGCGCTCCTCTTCGAGCCTGCCCGGCTCCTCGATAGACATCTTGTGCGGAAACAGCCCCTCTTCAACACCCGCAATGAACACTATTGGAAATTCCAGGCCTTTGGCGGAGTGCAGCGTCATCAGCTGCACGCTGTCCTCGAACTCTTCGGCTTCGTGGTCGCCAGCGTTAAGGGCGGCTTCTGAGAGAAACGCTTCCAGTGCCGCCATGCCTTCGCCCGCCTCGGGTGCCTCAAACACATCGCCCTGAGTGAAGGCGCGGGCAGCGGTAACGAGCTCTTCCAGGTTCTCGACCCGTGCCTGGCCTTTCTCGCCGCGTTCACTTTTGTGGTGCTCTATCAAACCGGTATGAACCGTGACGTGATCGATAATTTCATGCAGCGCCATCCCTGAGGCATCGTTATCGAGCTGCTCGATCAGGTTGGCGAAGGTTTGCACGGCATTAGCCGCGCGGCCCTTCAAGGTGCCGTCGTGGATCGCATCGTGGAGCGCCTGCCAAAGCTGAATGCCTTGTTCACGGGCACGCTGGCGGACAATCTCCGCCGTGCGCGTACCTATGCCACGGGTGGGCACGTTGATCACCCGCTCAAGGGAGGCATCGTCATCGCGATTGATCATCAGGCGAAGGTAGGCCAGAGCATTCTTGATTTCCAGACGCTCGTAGAAGCGGTGACCGCCGTAAATACGATAGGGCATGCCTTGGCGAATCAGCGTCTCTTCCAACAGTCGCGATTGGGCGTTGGAGCGGTAGAGAATGGCAATATCGCGGCGGTTAAAGCCTTCATCGACTTTCTCTTTGATGGTGTCGACGATATAGCGGGCTTCTTCCAGGTCGTTAAACCCGGCATAGATCGAGATCGGTTCGCCTTCGATGCCATCGGTCCATAGGTTTTTGCCCATCCGCTCGCTGTTGTGGCTGATCAGCGTATTGGCGGCTTCCAGGATGGCGCTGGTGGAGCGATAGTTCTGCTCTAGACGCACCGTATGGGTTTGCGGGAATTCCTGCTCAAAGCGGCTGATATTCTCTACTTTGGCGCCGCGCCAGCCGTAGATCGACTGGTCGTCATCACCGACAGCGGTCATAGGGGTCTTCATGCCCGTTAGCAGCTTCAACCAGGCATATTGCAACGTATTAGTGTCTTGGAACTCGTCTACTAGGACATGGCCAAAACGCTCTTGGTAATGCTTCAAAAGCGCTGGGTTATCGCGCAGCAGCTCAAGGCTTCGCAGCAGCAATTCACCGAAATCGACCAGGCCGCCGCGCTCGCAGGTAAGCTGGTAGCGCTCGTAGAGCTCGACCATTTGGCCCATGTAGCCATCGCCATCGACGTTAACCTGATGTGGGCGCAGTCCTTCCTCTTTGCAGCCGGAAATAAAATGCTGCACCTGGCGCGGCGGGTAGCGTTCGTCATCAATCGAATAATCTTTCAGCAGCCGTTTGACCAGACGTAGCTGATCATCAGAATCGATAATCTGAAAGTGTTGCGGCAGCCGGGCGTCCTGCCAGTGGGTGCGTAGCAGACGGTGGGCAATGGAGTGAAAGGTGCCCACCCACACATGACGCATCGAGAGGCTGAGCAGCGCCTCAAGACGTGTCCGCATCTCTTTGGCAGCTTTATTGGTAAAGGTAACCGCCAGCAGTGCGTAGGGAGATAGCCCTTCCGCCTGCATCATCCAGGCGATGCGATGGACCAACACGCGGGTCTTGCCGGAGCCTGCGCCTGCGAGCACCAATAGGTTGCCTTGGGGGGCGCTCACTGCTTCGCGCTGGGCGGAGTTGAGCTGATCGAGAATCGCCGTGACGTCGTCCATAGTAGCCGCTGCCGGATCAAAAAATAGGCGGCTAGTCTAGCACAGCCAGCGAACTGGCTGTGTATACAGGTGTGGTAATCTTCCTGCCTCTGTGACGAGGGCAGGTTTCCGCGAGGGCGCTGTGAACCCATCCATGGGCGCTACTTTTGACATCCCTGTCAAAAGACCCTCGCTTCAACCTGCCCTCGCACCCGGTTATCCAGAACGTATGGGTAAAGTCTAGGACTCTTCAGGAAAGCGCAGCGTGTTGAGGCTCTTTTTAACCGCTTTGAGCTGTTCGGCGAGTTTCGGGCCGCGGGTTTTGGCCACGCCGACAGCGAGTACGTCGATGAGTACTAGATGAGCGATGCGTGAGCTAAGCGGCGTGTAAATTTCGGTGTCCTCGTGGACATCGATATACAGCGGCAGGCTGACCTCTTCAGCGAGTGGTGAGCCGCTGGGGCAGAGGCCTATGACTGTCGCGCCCGCTTCACGAGCCAGGCGCACGCTGGCAACCAACGCTTTGGTGCGCCCGGTTTGTGAAATCGCTACGACCACATCGCCCTCTTTTAAGGTCACCGCCGACATATTCTGCATATGCGGGTCGGCGTAGGCTGAGGTGGAAATTTGCAGGCGGAAAAACTTGTGCTGGGCATCAAAGGCCACAGCACCAGATGCGCCAAAGCCGTAAAACTCCACGCGATTAGCCATTGCCAAGGCATTAACTGCGCGGCCTAAGGAGTCGTTATCAAGCCGGTCGCGCACAGACAGCAACGTGCCCACGGTAGAGTCAAAAATGCTGTGGGAGAACTCAGCAACAGAGTCGCTATCGTTCATGGAAAACTGTGCAAATTGGCTGCCGCTGGCCAGCATTTGCGCCAGCTGTAGCTTGAAATCCTGAAAACCATTGCAACCCAACGCACGACAAAAGCGCACCACAGTGGGTTCGCTAACGGTGGCTTCGGTGGCCAAATCCACAATACGCATGTGGATGACCTCTTCTGGATTGCGCAGTACAAACCGCGCCACCTTTTGCTCGGAGCGTCTAAAGTGCTCCATGCGGCGTCTCATTTCATCGAACAGGGCGCGACTCACGTTCAGCTCCTTGGCTCTCTACACAGACTTGGCTACCTCTAGCATTTCGACAGTATGCCTGACTGATAGCGTAAATGGGCATGGAAAGCGGTGTAAGGGGTAACGTTTAAAGGCCGTTAGCCCTTTTTTTTAAGATTGGTCATCATTTTGTCAAGTAGGTTATAGTAATAATTGAAGTGCCGCACTGCATCATAACAGTCGTCACGAATGCAGGTGGACGTAGGCATATTCATCTGGAGGAACGTCGATTATGAGAAACGTCGAACGAATCACCTCGGTTAAAAGCGAATTGCTCGACATTTTTATGAGTTTACAAGTGGATGAGCATGCTCAACGACAGCGTAGCGCTGCCCAGCGCAGCTTAAGAGCGCGCCGTGGTATTGAGCTGCACAGAGAGTTTCAGAAACTATCGCGAGACATCGCCCCCTTGCCTGATGAAGATCGGCAAGAGAGCGAATTGCACTGAGATTAGCAAATGGCAGAGTAGTGACGGCTTATCTTAAATAAGCCCAGTCACAAATACGGCAATAACGCCAGCGGGCGCTAAATAGCGCGCGATGATGTTCCATACGCTCTTGCCGGTCGCGGAAAGGCCTAGTTCGGCTTCGACACTGTTGCGCTCTAAGCACCAAGCGGTGAAAAGAATCGCACCTAGCCCCGTCAGAGGCAGCATTATTTTGCTGGTCAGCGTATCCAGCAAATCAAACACGCCTAGCCCAAACATGAGTGGCTCGCTCCACACATTGAACGAAAGCAGTGCCGCAATGCCCAGTAACCAGGCGCCTACACCTGCCACAACCGTTGCCATGACACGGCTGAGCGGCGTACGCTCTTCAATGAACTCAACCACCGGCTCAAGCAGTGATATCGCCGAGGTCAGCGCGGCAAACGTCAGCAGCAAGAAGAACATCAAGCCTAAGATTAAGCCGCCATCCATATTGCCAAACGCCAACGGCAGCGTGACGAAAATCAGCCCAGGACCTGAGGCAAGATCCAGATTGTTGGCAAATACAATAGGGAAAATGGCTAACCCAGCACCGAGGGCGATGACGGTATCCATGATGATAACCGTACGGGCGGTTTGCAGCAGGTTGATGTCTTTGCCCAGATACGAGCCGTAAGCCATCATGATGCCCATTCCCAAAGAGAGGGTAAAGAAGGCGTGACCCAGGGCGGCTAGCACGGTCTCTGCTGTGAGCTTGCTCCAGTCCGGGTTGAACATATAGGTCAACGCTTCGCCAAAGTGCCCGGTCGACATACCGTAACCGATCAGCACAACGAGCAGCATTGCGAGGACCGGCATCAAAATTCGCACAGCACCCTCAAGGCCTTTCGTAACACCGCGGGCGACAATGCCAATAACCAACAGCATAAAGACCGAGTGACCCAGTAATAGTAAGCCTGGGTTACTGAGCATGCCATTAAACAGTGCGCCAATGCCGTCGGCGTCTTGACCACTAAACGCGCCGCTCACCGAATTTAAAGTGTAGTAAAGCGACCAGCCGCCAATCACGCTGTAAAACGACAAGATCAAAAAGGCCCCGATAATGCCGCTAATGCCAACAATGGCCCATGCTTTAGGTTTATTCGCTGTGCGGGCCAACTCTGACATCGTGCTGGCAGGGTTCTTCTGGCCACGACGCCCCAGTAGCCACTCAGAAACGAGAATGGGCAAGCCAATCAGCGCGATGCAGAGTAGATAGACAAATACGAAAGCAGCCCCCCCGCTTTCGCCCACCATGTAGGGGAATTTCCAGATATTCCCTAGGCCCACCGCTGAACCAGCGGCGGCCAGCACAAAGGTCATCCGCGATGACCACTGCGCATGTGCAAGCTTCGCCATACATCACCCATTTAGTCGATTGTTGTGTACGTTACTGCGTGCTGTGCACGCGAGTTTTCGGAAAATAGCGTTATTGCCAGCGTCCTTTTCCGAAAGTAAGCGCAATTTATCTGATCAACTGCAAGCATGCCAGTTAGCTGACCTAAAAAGGAGGGCTAAAACAGCTGGCTTTGCTTTTCGCCTGGAAAGGGGTCAAGGGGAGGCAATGAGGTCACTTCTCCGAGCGCGTTATAAAGTAAACGGGCCATCTGTGGGGACTCACGATTATCTGCAGTATGCACAAATAAGAAAGGGGTTTTCCCCTGATTTATCCACAGCTTTAGTTGAGCCTTCCAGGCGGTGAAGTAGCCACTGTTTATTGTTTTGTCAATATGGCCAATGAAGCGAATCACCGGATAATTTGCCGTGGAAAGCACGTGGAGTGGGAGTTTCGGCTTTTCTTGTTGGGCATGAGCCAGGCCCATATGGTCATTTGCTGGGGTTGAGAAGAGCGGACGAACATCAAGCATTACGCGGTTGGCCGAATAAGTTATCAACAGGCGGTTAAGAGCAATTTCTGCGCTCCCTTTGTGGAAAAACGCAGGGTGGCGTACCTCTACCGCGCAAGGTAATTGGGCCGGCCAAGCGGCGAGCAACGCCTCAAGCTGAGGAAGCTCTTGGGGGCCAAAATCGCGGGGTAGTTGAACCATGGTTGGGCCAAGACATTCATGCAGCGGTTCTAGCGCGGCTAAAAAAGCCCATGCATCTTCTAACCGCGTTAGCCGTTGGTCATGGGTGACGCTGGCAGGTAATTTAAAACAGAAACGAAAGTGGGGCGGTGCTTGTTGCGCCCAGGCGGCTACCGTTTCCGGCTTTGGAATACCGCTATAAAACGTGGTGTTGCCCTCAACGCTCGAAAAGACCGATGCATAATCGCTTAATAGCGCTGTCTTGGCATGGCGCGGATAAAGGCTGCCGAGCCAGTCTCGATTGGCCCACATGGGCAAACCGAGATAAAGAGGAGGCGTCATGGGTGCTATGCCTATAATAATAAGGTCAAGTACTAATGTAGCAGCTTAAGGTGGTCGTCTATTAAGGGTTGAGGGCGGCTTTTTACAACGATTTTTTTATGGTTTTAATGTGTAGCAAGGGGCGGAAAATGTGAAATCGTTAATATGCCGATAGCGCTACTATGTAGGTATCGTCTTTTATGGTCAGGTATAGCTTTTTTGATCAGGTATAGCCGTTTATTAAAAGGATAACTCGATGAGTTCAGTGTACGTTAGCAGCGATAAAATCCGCGACCAGTTTTCCAGCGCGATGTCGGCGATGTATCAGCAGGAGGTACCGCAATACGGCACTTTATTGTCGCTGGTTGAGGCTGTTAATAGAGAGGTGCTAGCTGCTAATCCTGCGCTTAACAGTACGCTGCAGGATAGCGATGAGCTGACGCGGATCAATGTAGAGCGACACGGCGCCATCCGAGTGGGCAGCGCAGACGAGCTTGCCATGCTACGCCGCATGTTCGCGGTGATGGGGATGGAGCCGGTTGGCTATTACGACCTTTCGGCAGCGGGCGTGCCCGTTCACTCCACGGCGTTTCGTCCGGTTGCTGATAGTGCACTCAAGCGCAATCCTTTTCGTGTTTTTACCTCGTTACTGCGCCTTGAACTGATTGAAAAAGCTGAACTAAGGGAACAGGCGAGCAAGATTCTACGTGGTCGCGATATCTTTACTGACAACGTCAAAACGTTGATCGAGCGCTTTGAACAGCAGGGTGGGCTTAACGCCGCCGATGCCGAGCAGTTCGTTCAGGAAGCGCTGGAAACGTTCCGCTGGCATGACAACGCCACGGTCGATTTGGCTACTTATGACCGTTTACATAATGAGCACCGGCTAATTGCCGACGTGGTCTGTTTCCGTGGCCCCCACATTAACCACCTAACCCCGCGAACGCTGGATATCGATGAAGTACAGCGGCGTATGCCGAGCGTGGGTATTGATCCCAAAGCTACCATTGAAGGCCCGCCCCGCCGCGATTGCCCGATATTATTGCGTCAGACCAGCTTTAAAGCATTGGAAGAAACCATCGCTTTCGCGGATGCCGCTGAAGGCAAGCATACTGCGCGCTTTGGCGAGATCGAACAACGTGGTATTGCCTTAACCCGTAAGGGGCGCGAGCTTTATGACCGCCTGCTAGCGGCTGCCCGGGAAAATGCGCCTCAGGCTGCGGATAATGACGCTCATCAAGCGCATTTAGCGGAAGTATTTACCGCGTTCCCCGATGATTACGCCATCCTGCGCAGTGAAGCGCTAGCTTTCTTTCATTACCACGCGGTGAAGGGAGTGCCGGTGCAAGGGCCGGTTTCAGCAGCACAAGTCGATCAACTGATTGAGCAGGGCGCCCTGTCAGTCACACCGATGATTTATGAAGATTTCTTACCCGTGAGCGCAGCCGGTATTTTCCAATCCAACTTGGGTGAAAGTCGTCATGATCATTATGGAAGTAGCGCCAGCCAACAGCAATTCGAGCAGGCTTTAGGGACTACCGTGATAGATGAGATTGAGCTGTATACCCAACGCCAGCAGGCATCGCTTGAACAGGCGCTGGCGCAATTGGCGAGTTAAGTGATAGAACAGGCAGTATCGTCAATTTAAGCGGTTAGCCAGTTTATAAAACCAACTTATAAAACACTGCGCAGGGTGGAAGTGAGTAATGAGTCAAGGCAAAGTTTTGGTATTACATGGCCCTAATCTAAATTTGCTGGGTAGTCGTCAGCCAGAGATATACGGATACGAGACGTTAGACGATGTAAATAACATGTTGCGAGAGAAAGCGGTGATGGCAGATTGGGACATACTCTGCCTACAAAGTAATCATGAAGGGGCGTTGATTGATGCTATTCATGCCGCACGCCTTGATGGCACCCAGGCGATTATTATCAATCCCGCCGCTTTTACGCATACTTCAGTGGCCATTCTTGATGCCCTCAATGCCTTTGATGGCAAAGTGATTGAGGTACATTTATCTAATGTGCACAAGCGAGAAGCGTTTAGGCATCACTCTTACGTCTCGCTGCGTGCCGATGGTGTGATTGCCGGATTAGGGACGCAAGGTTATCGAGCTGCGCTAGAGGCTGTGATCGTAGCGTCTAATTAATGTGCGACCGTATTTGAGCCACTTTCTTTTGCAAGACAGGTAAGTAGACATTAATCAACGTATCGAGATCGACCCGAGCAGCGTTAGTACTGATATTAATCGCACCCATTAAATGCTGCTTGGCGTCATAGACAGGAACGGCGATGGAGCGCAAGCCGGAATCAAGTTCTTGATCAGAAATAGCATAGCCCTGCTGCCGCGCTTTACTGATTTGGCTTCTTAGTTCATGAACCTCAGTCACCGTTTTATCGGTGTAGGGTTCTAGCACAATCGACGAAAGGACGTGTTCAAGATCCGTATCGCTGAGTTGAGCCAGTAGCATGCGCCCCATAGACGTATGCGCCGCTGGCAATCTGGTGCCTACTGACAGCGTAATTGCCATCAAGCGATGCTTTGCTGCAGAACGTGCTACGTAAATGACCTCGTTGCCATCTAGCACGCCAAGCGATGAGGACTCTCCGGTTTCAGCAGTAATATCTTCTAAATATTGCTGGATAACGTCCCTATAATTGTTAGCCGATAAAAAGGCATAGCCTAGCTGGAGAACTCGGGGAGCTAATTCAAAGTAACGTTGTTGCTTACGGACATACCCCAGAGCATGCAGCGTGAGTAAAAAGCGCCTAGCTTTTGCTCTATTCATTCCTGTCCGCGTAGCCACCTCGCTTAATGTCATACGCGGGTGGTCATGGTCGAATGCCTGTATAACCTCTAAGCCGCTAGCAAGCGCTGTTACAAAATCACGGCTATCTTCACTCAGTATTTCTTCCTGCATTTTTTACTATCCATTGCCTTGAAATTTGAAATTGTCTTAATGTATGAAATAAAAGATATCGTAAAAAAGTTCGCATTGCGAACTTATGCGATGGGCGAGCGTTGGCAAAGTGAGCGTTGGGTCCTATCCGCAGTAGTTAAATCTCCCTTGCAACTAAAGTTGTGTTTTTTAAAAGGTTAGCAACAACGTAATCTCAGAGTAGTAGCTACGAATACGTATTACGAACAATAATTAAGCATGATAATGACTTAATCACGCACAGGAAGAAAAAATGAACAAACTCCTTAGCTCTGCTTACTTGGCTGCCTGCACTAGCGCTCTGGCGCTTGGGCTCACTGTTTCCTCTGCCAGCGCTGATGAATGGCCGACTAACGATGTGCGCTTAGTCGTGCCTTATGCGCCAGGCGGTACTACCGATGTACTGTCGCGTCGCGTTGCCGATCTGCTTCAGCAAGAACTTGACGCCAACGTCATTGTGGAAAATCGCCCCGGCGCTGGTTCTACGGTAGGCACCGGACGTCTCGCCCGTGGTGGACGCGATGCCGACCACACGATTTTAATGGCTTCTCCGGGCCACACCATCGGCGCCGCGATCTACCCTGATCTAACTTATGACCCGGTAGAAGACTTCGTTTTTCTACAAAACATGATCGATATTCCTAATGTCATGGTGGTGCCGGCAGACAGCCCTTACGAAAATGTCATTGATTTCGTGGAAGCTGCCAAAGAAGAGAACATGACCTTTAGCCACAGTGGGGTGGGCAGTTCTATCCACATGTCGGGTGAGCTGTTTAAGACACTGACAGAGACCAACATGACCGCCGTACCTTTTGCGGGCAGTGGCGCGGCACTGCCAGCGTTGTTGGGCGGCGATGTGGATGTGTCGTTTGAGAATATGCCAACGGTACTTTCGCATATACGTTCCGGCGATCTGCGCGCGCTTGCGGTTACGTCTGCCGAGCGCTCTGAATATCTCCCCGATGTCCCCACACTGTCAGAAATTGGTGAACACAACTTAGACCAGTTCATCACGACCGCTTGGTTTGGCTTGATTGCACATAGCTCTTTCCCCGAAGAAGCGCAGAGTAAAATGCGAGAAGCACTCGCCAACGTAATGGAGCGTGAAGAGTTTCTGGATTTCGCTGAGCAGTTAGGCGCTGAGCCAGGCCAAGTTGCTGGTGAAGAGTTTAAGCAGTTCATCGCCGATGACTTGCAGCGTTGGGAAGAGGTTGCCCAGCAAGCAGGCATCAGCCAATAAGCTAAGTAGCTACCCATGAGTAAAGGCGAGGGCTTCCGCTCTTGCCTGTCTTATTTCTTTGGAGAAGGCAGCGATGACGACATCGGATCCCAAGCGCAGGGTGAAGATAAAGGACATGGGTGATGTGATAGCAGGGGGCGTCCTTCTTGTTTTTGCCCTTGTGCTGGTCTTTTACTTGGTACCCAACTACATCAACGAACCGCCTATTCTACAGAATCCAATGATGTCGCCTCAGTGGCTGCCACGTATCGTGGGCTGGTTAATCGTGCTGTTTTCTATATTGCTTATCGGCCAGGGACTGCTGATATCAAGCCCTAGCGAGGATGACGAGCGCTCGATTGAAAAAGGCTCGCCGCGGCGGTTTTTTATGATGATCGTGGCCTTAGTGATTTATGTTGCCTTGTTTGAATCGATGGGGGCGGTGTTCAGCGGCATTTTGGCAACACTGGTGCTATTCGTGGCACACCCCGTTCGCACGTGGTGGGTATACAGCTTGGCGTTCCTGTTTCCGATTGTCGTTGCACTTTTGTTTATTGAAGTGATGAATGTGCCGCTTCCGATGATGCCTTTTTGGCTCTGAGTGACTGTTTATTCTTTCTAGGTGAGCTATGGAAATTTTTTCGGAAGTCATACAGCTATTCGTGAGCCTGGAGAACTTTCTGGCGATTGCGGTGGGAGTCGTCGTTGGGGTAGTGGTTGGTTCGATCCCTGGGTTAACAGCAACCATGGCGGTGGCACTAGCACTGCCGTTTACTTTCTCAATGCAGCCAATCGCAGCCATTTTGCTGTTAGTTGGGATTTACAAGGGCGGCATGTACGGTGGCTCGATTACAGCGATCTTGATAAGGACACCAGGCTCGCCCGCTTCTGCCTGTACTCTGCTTGATGGCTACCCCATGGCCCAGCAAGGGCATGCGAAGAAAGCACTTAAAGCCGCTCTCTACTCTTCTGTTATCGCTGACTTTATTTCTAATATTGCGTTGATTTTCTTTGCCGCTTATCTGGCTAAAATCGCCCTTAATTTCGGCGCGCCGGAGTTTTTCTGGCTGATCTGTTTCTCTCTCACGATCATTATTTCGCTCGCCAGTGGCTCCATGATCAAAGGGTTGATGGCCGCTCTGCTGGGCATCCTGCTTTCCATGGTGGGGCTGGACGATGTCTTCGGCTCTCAGCGTTTGACCTTTGGCAGCTATAACCTAATGGACAGCATCTCTTTTATTCCGCTGTTGATTGGTCTGTTCGCCATTCCAGAGATTATCGAGTTTTATCGTAAGAAAGCGGTGCCCCATATCAAGGCCAAGGCAAGTGGGGCAGGGTTGGCCTTCTCTGAGCTTAAACGCTGTATGAAAAGTATCGTTCGTGGCAGTTTAATCGGGGTTATTATCGGGGCCATCCCTGGCACCGGGGCCACAGCGGCAGCGTTTATTTCCTATAGCGATGCCCGTCGACGCTCTCCTAACAAAGCGAATTTCGGCAAAGGCGAAGTCGAGGGGGTGGCTGCGGCTGAAGCCGGCAATAACGGCGTTGCTGGCGCTACGATGATCCCGCTGCTGTCGTTAGGCATTCCTGGCGATGTGATCACGGCGATTATTCTCGGTGCCTTTATGGTCCACGGGTTAACGCCCGGCCCGCTGATGTTCCAAGAGAACCTGTCACTCATCTATGCACTCTTCATGGGCATCATGCTGAGCTCGGTTATCCTGCTGTTGGTGGGCAATGTCGCCATCAAGTACTTCTCACTGATTGCTGACATACCTAAACCAATTCTTTTTCCGATTGTGCTGATGTTTTGTGTTTACGGCGCCTATGCCGTCAATAACGACACTTTCGATGTGGGATTGATGCTGGCTTTCGGGGTGCTGGGGTATATCTTTAACCGAGCTGCCATCCCCGCCGCGCCCTTTCTCATTGGCTTTATTTTGGGGCCAATGTTCGAAGATAACCTGCGTCGCTCGCTTTTAATTGGTTCTAACGATCTGTCTATCTTTGTGCGTGGGCCTATCACCTGGTTCTTTATCGCCCTGACAGTGGGCTCTATTGCCTTGGCGTTTTATCGCTTTTTGGAGGGACGTCGAAAGGCCCGCCAGACCGATACGGTGTCGAAGGTCTGAGTGCATTCGCTAGCGCCGCTCCCTTACATACCTGTAGGGAGGAGCGGCGAAGCGATATCGATTTAAGCGGTGCCAATCACACTCTAAAGGGGAGATATGCGATGGCGGGTCCGTTGGCAGGCTTGCGCGTACTAGATCTAAGCCGGGTAATGGCGGGGCCTTGGTGTACCCAGATACTGGCGGATATGGGCGCTGAGGTCATCAAGATCGAACACCCCACGCTTGGTGATGATACTCGCCACTGGGGGCCGCCCTGGCTAAAAGACCGGGAGGGCAACGACACCTTGGAATCGGCCTATTACCTTTCCGCCAATCGCGGAAAACATTCGGTGACCGTGGATATCGGCCAGCCTGAAGGGCAGGCGCTGGTGCGTGAACTGGTAGTTGAAAGCGATATTCTGGTAGAGAACTTCAAAAGCGGTGGCTTGGCAAAAAAAGGGCTTGATTACGCGACGTTAGAGGCGATCAATCCAGGACTGATTTACTGCTCTATTACCGGGTTTGGTCAGACGGGGCCAATGGCCTCCATGGCAGGCTACGACTATCTGATTCAAGCACAAGCCGGATTAATGAGTATTACCGGCGCAGCCGATGGAGAACCGGGCGCTGGGCCGCAGCGGGTGGGCATGGCCGTTTCAGATCTGACCACGGGGATGAACGCTACCATCGCTATTCTTGGCGCGTTGCACCACCGGCACCAGACGGGGGAAGGGCAATATATCGATATGGCGCTGCTGGATGTTCAGGTGAGCTGGCTGGCGAACCAAGCGATGAACTACTTTTGCAGTGGTACCCCTCCGACCCGGACGGGCGAGTACCATCCTAACCTAGTGCCCTACCAGCCATTTCCGACCGCGGACGGTGAAAAAGTCATCATTGCGATCGGTAATGATGGGCAGTTCAGGCGCTTCTGTGAGGCAGTCGGGCGACCTGATTTGGCAAGCGATCCCCGGTTCAGCACTAACCCTGAACGCGTTAAGCATCGGCTTGATCTGATCCCGCAAATAGTCACCATCACCCAAGGGCGCTCAAGCCGAGAATGGATAGAAGTACTCAGTGCTATCAGCGTTCCCTGTGGGCCGATCCAGAATATTGCCCAGGTCTTTGATGATCCACAGGTGAAAGCGCGAAAAATGCAGGTGGAGCTGGAGTCCGAAAATGGCTCAATACCGGGAGTGGCCAATCCTATCAAATACTCCCGTACCCCTTTGGAGTACCACAAGCCGCCGCCACGCTTGGGCGAGGACACCGATAGCGTGTTAGCGCGCTTATTGCACAAAGGCACTGAGGAAATCAGCACCCTGCGTGAAAAAGGGGGCGTGAGGTAACTTCACTACCTAGCCGACGGTCACCCCGCCACACACGAACAGCGTCTGGCCAGTAATAAAACCACTGCGCTCATCACAGTAAAAGCTAACGGCCTGAGCGACATCCTCGGGCTGGCCCATGCGTTTTAACGGAATATTTTCGACGATGCGTCGGGCGCGTTCAGAATCGGGTGGGTTGTTTTGCCAGAAAGCACTGGTCGCAATGGGGCCTGGCGCAACGCAATTAACCGTAATATTGTGTTCGGCAAGTTCCAACGCCCATGTGCGCGCCATGGATTGCAGTGCCCCTTTGGTAGCGCTATATATCGTACGTGCCTCTTTGCCGAGCACCACTCGGCTGGTGTTCAGAACGATACGCCCCATGCCACTAGCCTTCATACTGGGCAGTAGCGCCTGGGTGCAGATCAGCGCCGAGCGTACGTTCAGATGCATTAACTTGTCGAAGTCTTCAAGCTGCGCCTCTTCAAGCAGCGCGGGGGCAACAATGCCTACGTTATTGACCAGTCGGGTTACTGCATGGTGTTCGGCGATTTCTGCCATGACACGGCGAGTAGCGTCTGCATCAGCCAGATCGATCTGATAAGCATCGGCTTGCAGGGTCGGCGCTTCGGGTTCGACGATATCCACAACGACCACGCGATAGCCATCTTGCTGTAAGCGCAGGGCAATGGCTTGACCAATGTTTCTAGCTCCGCCGGTAACAACAGCAACTTGGTTTTGAGTATTGGGGTGTTGAGCAACATCTTGACTCATTCAGTTATCCTTAGCGTGTTTAGGCCGAGTGGGCATTCACTTCGATAGGGCAACACTACACCAAACAAGCATCGTGACGCGTTAGAAAGGCCTACTATTAAGCATCATTCTTGCGTATTGAAGAGGGGTGACGGCAGAGCGGCTTTACCTGGATATCCATATAAGGAAATAGGGGTAAGCCGCTAATAATGCCTTGAAGCTCGGCGTTATCATTGACATCGAATATGCTGACATTGGCGTAACTACTAGCGACTCGCCATAGGTGGCGCCATTTGCTCTGCCGCAGTAGTTCCTGAGCGTAGACTTTCTCGTTCGCCTTGATGTCAGCTGCTTGCTCGGCCGGCATGTCTGGTGGCAGTTTCACTACCATTTACACTTGAAACAGCATTGCATTGCTTCTATCTGATGACGTTATAAAGTATTTTGCCGATTTAGATAGGCCTGCCGCCAGCGCACAATGTGGACCTCGGCGAATAGCTTTGCCTGATAAAATGGATCGGCTTGAATAAAGCGTTCGGCCTCTTCGCGGCTCTCCAGATCGACCAGGTAAATGCCGCCTGACGCCATGGCGCCGTCGTCAGAAAGCTTGGCGCCACAAGCCAATAAGAGATTCGCATTGGCGTCCAGGTAATCAAGATGAGCGGGGCGTACCTCGAGGCGCAGGGCCTGGCGGTCGGGCTTGTCGAACGTTTCGATCAGAAAAGGCATGTAAACATCCTGTGTTGATATGCTTGGTTAGGCACCGAGGTAGCCCCAGATTAGCATGGCACTGCCGTAGATAATTCCCAGATATATCAGGATGAGAACCATGTAGCCCATCACATCGCGCAACTTCAGGCCGGAGATGGCCAGTACCGGGAGGATCCAGAACGGCTGAACCATGTTGGTCCACTGGTCACCAATCTGCACTGCTAACGCCGTGGCTGCCTGAGAGGCGCCCAGCTCTGTGGCAGCTTGCACCATGACAGGGCCTTGAACTGCCCACTGACCGCCACCGGAGGGGGCTAACAGGTTGATGATACCACCGCTAATGAATGACCAGATTGGTAGCGTTTGCGCGCTGGATATATCAACAAAGATATTGGCGAATGACACCACCAAGCCTGAACTCACCAGAATCCCCATGATTCCTGCGTAGAAGGGGTATTGCACGACGATACCGGAGACAATACGAATTCCATCCGCCAAGGCGGCCAAGTAATGGGAGGGTGAGGCAAATAGCAAGATACCCAGGAACAGGAAGGCGAAATTGACGGTATTAAGGTTCAGTGAGCCACCGTCCAACGCGTATAGCGCGATGTACAGCATGCCGAGCAAGCCAATAGTGATGCCCACCAACCTGCTACGATTCAAACGCTCGGCAATGGTGATTTTTTCGCCGCTGGAAAGAGGAGCTTCGGTAGGCACCGCTACCGAGTCCGGATCGATTTCGACGATATCCTCGGCTTTTTTAGGGTGAAGCCAAGCATTGAAAAGTGGCAATGTGAGAAGAATGAGGGCACTGGTGATCAAAAGAATAGGAGAAAAAATAGTGTCGCTTAGCGGTATCAGCCCGATCGAATCTTGTAGGAAGTGCCCTTCGGTAGCGATCAATAGCGGCACACTGCCCGACAGGCCAATGCCGTAAAGAGCAAAACCCGAATACGCAGCGGCAATCACTAAAGGGTAATGCAAGCCTTTCACGTTGAGCGCCAGCTTCTGAGCGACGATCCCACCGATGACAAGGCCAAAGCCCCAGTTTAACCAGCTGCCAATTCCCCCTACCAGGGTAGCAACCACAATAGCGACGAAAGGCGTTTTGACACGTGCAGCGATACGGTTGAGAGCACCATCTACCAAGGGGGTCTTCGCCAAAATGTAACCCGCCAGAAGGATGACCGTCATCTGCATGCTGAACGCCAGCAAGTTCCAGAATCCGTCGCCCCAATAACGTACTGCATTCAGCGGACTAGCGCCCTGTATGAGCACCGCTAAAATCATGGTGAGAATGGTCAGGAAGATGGCAATGACCAATGGGTCAGGCATATAGCGATTGACGAGCCGGGTGAAGAAATTTGCCAGCGCATTCATTAGAAGCAGCCTCGTATTGTCGGCGTGATTGTCATTGTCTACTATGTACGTATAGCGCACATAAGTTCGTTTATTGCAGTGATAGTTAACCCGCGAATTATTTTATTCAATGCGACATTTGTCTAGGGCTGGCGTAAATACGGCTCGAGGCAAGTGAAATAGAAAGGAAGGCTGATGCCGGACGATGCATTACACGCCGCGGTGGTGGGCGCTGGCACCATGGGTACCACCTTGGCTAAGTTGATGGCGGCACAGGGTGTCAACGTTATCGTGGTCGATACCAACCCACACGTATTGGAAACCAGTCGTCTGAGTATGGAAGAGAGCTCTGCTGCTGTTGTCTTTGCCTCAGAATTAACGGTCGGTCAGCGTCCCGATTTTGTGATCGAGAGCGTGACCGAAGACGTCGAGATCAAGCAGAAGGTTATATCCCAAATCGAGGCTAGCGTGGCCGATAGTACTATCATCATGACGAATACCTCGGGTATCCAGATCGATGAGATTGCCGCCAACATGCGCTTACCTCAACGGTTTTTAGGCACTCATTTTTTCAACCCAGCAGACGTCGTTCCTGCAGTCGAGGTAGTTCCCGGTAGCCATACCAAGGCGTCGGTAGTAGAAACGGCGTGCCGTTGGCTGAAGCAGTTGGGAAAACGCCCTGCGATTCTAAATACCTGTGTGCCCGGTTTCGTCGCCAACCGAATCCAGCATGCGGTGATGCGTGAGTGTCTCGCCCTGCTAGAGAGAGGCGTTGTAGAGCCCGAGGCATTGGATGACATCGTGCAGTATTCCATCGGTGTACGCATGGCGTTAAACGGCCCACTGTGTCAGCGCGATCTCAACGGGCTAGATACCCACCTCAATATCGCTCGTTACCTCTACCCGGATCTCGATGCGCGCGATAAGCCTGCGGCACTTCTGGAAGACTACGTTGCTCAAGGGCGCCTAGGTGCCAAGTCAGGACGAGGTTTCTACCGCTGGAGCGACGAGTCGCGTGTGCAACACCAAGCTCAGGAACGGGAAAGACTGCAACGCATCATCGATATTGCCACCCAGCATTCTAAGGGAAACGAGTCATGAATCAGCCACGTTGGAAGAAGCGTCCCGAAGGGAGCAACTGGGGAGATTTCGGGTCAGACGATCAGCTTGGGCGGGTCAATCTCATCGGACCTGAGCAGGTACTCAAAGGCGCCAAGGAAGTCCACGAAGGCATTACGTTCTGCTTATCACTGCCATTGGATATCCCTGGTGGCAAGGTGCTGAATCCTCGCCGTTCGCCGCCGAAGCTGTCGCCAACGGCACTCGGTGATGACCAATACATCAATTTTCCTTTGGCCACTCATGCCCCTACACTGCGTGACGTTATCAGTGATGATCAGGTTCATATCTCGTTGCAGTACTCCACCCAGTGGGACTCACTCGCCCACGTAGGCGCTCTGTTTGATGGTGATGACGACGGTAAACCGGAATGCCGCTATTACAACGGTTTTTTGGCTGAGCAGGATGTCCTCAACTTGAGCCAAAATCCCCAGCAACAGCATGACTCTTATGCTCAGCGACTGGGTATTGAGACACTGGCGGTACACGGGATGCAGGGCCGGGCCGTGTTGGTGGACCTGGTAAGGGTGTTCGGCGCGGGAAGAACGCTGGTAGGCTATGCCGCGCTGATGGATGCGCTTGAGCAACTGAATGTGGTGATTGAGCGTGGAGATATGCTGGTATTACGCACGGGATTCGCTGAAGCGCTGCTGGATATGCAGGGTAGTCCGCAGCCTGATGTGCTGAAAAATACCGGCGCAGTGCTCGACGGTAGCGACCAAGCTCTACTGGAATGGATTACTGAGAGCGGCATTGCGGCAATTTGTGCGGATAATTACGCCGTAGAGAACTTGGATCGTGAATTGGAACCAGGCTGTTGCTCCAAGCTTCCCTTGCACCATCACTGCCTATTCAAACTTGGCCTGCCATTGGCAGAGCTGTGGTATCTGAAGGATATCGCTGAGTGGTTGCATAGCCGTGGTCGCACTCGGTTCTTATTAACGGCACCGCCACTGCGTTTACCGGGCGCAATAGGATCACCAGTGACCCCAGTAGCCACTGTATAGTTTCATGGGTATATACCCTCGCTGCTTGTTTTTCTTACTGTCAGGTACTGTCAGGTAAAGTGCAGGCCCTGGTGTTTTAGTGCATAACTGAAAAGCAAAGCGTTTTAGAACGACAGCAAACCTGACAGCGTCATTAGCCAGATGATCAAGCTGAGCGTGAAGAAAGAAGTGATCGTGCCCACTAGCATAGCGGTGGCGCTAACCCCGCCTAAGCCGTAGCGCTGGCCGAATAGCGGATAAATACTAATCATTGGCGAGGCAGCGAATAAGAGCGCACCGGCAAAGTAGATCGGTTCGATATCCGGAATAAGCAGGAACGCGACCAGGATGGCTAGGGGATGAATGAGCAGCTTGCCGATCACGATTTGCCCCACATCTCGCATCATCCCCTTAACGTGAAGGCCAAATAGCGACCCTCCGATAACGAACAGCGCCGCCGGCCCCGCCGCATCCGCCAGCATATTGATCACTTTCTCAATTGGGCTGGGTATGACGACGCCTGTTACCGCAATCAGTATACCCACCGTGAGCCCGATGAGTACCGGGTTTTTGGCCAGATTGAGCGCCGTTTGACGAACGGTTTTCCATACGCTGGATCCATGCTGATTACCCATTTCGGCAAGAATCAGTGCGGTGGGAATAACAAGCAGGTTCTCAATGAGCATGTTGAGTGCCAAGAGCACCGCCGCCGGCGAACCGATGACCATCGCCGCCACCGGGTAGCCAACGAAACCACTGTTGGCCGCGGCCATCCCCAGCGCCTGCATCGCGCTGGCGTTAAGTGGCTGGCGCTGCAGCTTTAAGCAAAGCACCAACCCCGTCCCTAACACCGCTAGCGAACCAAGCCCGTAAGCAACCAAATAGTGGGGCTGAAAAATAGCCTCCAAAGGCTGCTGATTTAGCGCGCGAATGACCAGGGCAGGGAGGGCGCAATACAGCACAAAAATACCGACGCCTTGCAACTGCTCGCGCTGCATCACACCACTCCACCGAGCCACATAGCCAATACCGATCAGCAGAAAGATAGGAGTGGTAATCGCGAGTATTGCGAGCATAGCAGCCTCTTCAGCGCCTTATGGTGGTCAATAGCGTAGTTCGAATGGCGAATTATTGTACGCTATTTTACAAAGGCATCATGGCTTACTTTGCGCGCTTGGCGAGACAAGCTGTTCAATATAGTGAGTACGCAGCGGTATCACATGAGGGTCGATTTGCTCAGACGCGATGCCATCATGGGTGAAAAAGCGAAACGCATCCACACCTTGAAACACGAACAGATCAACGCCCGATAGCGTTTTAGCACCGGCTTGCTGGGCGGCCTTCAAAAGTTCGGTGTGGGCGGGAATGTAGACAGCATCAAACACCCAGTGCTGGGCACCTAGCCCGGCAGTATCGATCGGGCAACCTGGGTGATTAATGTGGCCGATCGGCGAGCAATTGACCACACCGTGCCACTGGGGTAGTTCGCGCTGCGCCTGCTCTGGGGTGATGCATGTTGCGGTGATGCCCATGCTGTTGAGGTCATTGCTAAGGTTTTGCGCGCGATGCTCATCATGCTCAAGAATATGGATACAGCTGACAGCGAGCTCTCCCAGCGCGCACGCCACCGCACGTCCAACGCCTCCGGCACCGATCAATAAAACATCACCCGCTGGCTGGTCGCTAAACGAGTGGCGGTAGGCGCTGATAAAACCGGTGTAATCCGTATTTTCAGCGCGTAAACCTTCCGCATCGAACAGTAGTGTATTGGCGGTGCCAACGCGCTTCACGCCTTCCCCGCGGATATCAGCCAACTGCGCGGCCTTCTCTTTAAAAGGGAAGGTGATATTGGTACCGCGGTAGCCTTCCTCACGCAGACTTTGAATGGCGTTGGGAAAATCAAAATCCGCGACCCCCAGGCTATCGACTAAATCGTAGCGTACCGGTACGCCCACCGATGCACCCAAGCGCTCATGCAGGTCGGGAGATTGCGATTTGGCGATGCCCTCGCCTACCAGCCCCAGCTTGATCATGCTTGTTTCTCCCCTGCGTCATGGTTGGGTGCGTCTTGCGTAATGCCGTCAATGGTAGCTTCCAGGCGCTGCTGCGCGGTGACGCGTACAAAGGCGTTTGGTGCACCGAGCCCTTGGTAGCCATCACGCTGCACCAGTTCAAAGAAAAACGCCTTGCTGCCGGGCTGCGTATACAGCTGATGGAAGTCACCGCCACTATCTTGATCAAAGAGAATGTGGTGATCCTGCATCCACGCATGCGTTTGTGCCGGAAGGTCAAAGCGTGCGGCCAGGTCGCGGTAATAGTTGCCGGGAATCGGCAGCAGCGGTATGCCCGCCTGTTGCAGCGCTGCGCTGGTATCGCGCATAGCGCTGGTGCGCAGGGCGACATGATGAATCCCGGAGCCGCCGTACTGGCGCACAAAGCGATTACTGGCAGTATCCGGAGAGGCGCTGGCGTTAAGCGCTAAGCGAAAACGGCCGTTATGATTCTGTAGCACTTGGCTCTGGATCAAGCCGCGGGGGTCGGTGACATCGAAAGAGGGCGTGGGCGCCAACTGGAAAATGGCACGGTACTGCAGCATCAGCGAGAGGTAGTCGTGGTAGGAGAGCGCCACGCTAATATGGTCGATATCCACCAGTGCCCCCTGCGGAACGGGCTTAACATCGACAGGAAACTCGCGGTCCCAAGTGCGGCTGAGTTGCGAATCATCAATGATATAGGAGAGGCTGCCATCCACATTGCGTAGCGCGCTCATGCGGTGGCTAGCACCGACCTCTTCGGGTTCGACGATATCGTATCCGAGCTTATCGGCGCGCTTGAATGCTTCATATGCGTTGCCTACGCGCAGGCCGATGGCGGTGACCGCAGTGGCATCGCGCCCCGGCACACGGCCGGTAAAGCTCGATTCGGTGTTGAGCACCAGATTAACGTCACCGGCGGCCCAGCGCTCGGCATTCAGCGTATGGTGGCGCCCAACGCAGGCCATGCCCAGTGCGCTGAGTAGCGCCCGCAGCGATTCTAAATCCGTAGGTTCAACGGCAATCTCTAGAAAGGCGACCGACTCGATCGGCTGCGGCGCGGGAGTGCCGCTGTCACTCTGCATACTGCGCAGCAAGTGGTACGAGCGCAGCCCGTCACGGGCGGTCTGGTCACTGTGGCCCATGCGAAAGACATCGTTAAAAATTTCGTGGGAGAGCGGGCCGTCGTAGCGGGTCTCTTCCAGCATGGCCATAAAGCTGTCCATCTGTAGCTCACCCTGGCCAGGGAAGCAGCGGTAGTGGCGGCTCCACGATAGATGATCCATGGAAAGACGCGGCGCATCGGCAGTCTGTACCAGGAAGATGCGATCCCCCGGAATTCGCCCGATGGTGCCCAGCTCCGTCTGGCGCGAGAAAATGTGGAAGGTATCCAGCACTAGGCCGACATTAGGATGCGCGGCACGGCGCACTACCTCCCAACTATCGCGGTAGTCATGAATATGCCGTCCCCACGCCAGCGCTTCATAGGCGACTCGCAAATGGCGCCGTGCGGCACGCTCGCCGAGCTCATAATAGTCATCGGCGGCGCGGCTTAACCCCGGGAGTGAATCAGGGTGGACGGTGCTGCACGCCATTAAGAGGTCCGTGCCGAGCTCCTCCATCAGATCAAACTTGTGCTCGGCGCGGTCAAACGCTCGCTCCCGCGCGCCCCCCTGCAGACCTTCAAAATCGCGAAACGGCTGGAGCGTAACCAGCTTAAGGCCGCGGGAGCGAATCAACTCACCCGCCTCCCGCGGCGTACCGGTGAAGGCGGTTAAGTCGTTTTCAAACAGCTCAAGCCCCTCAAAGCCAGCCTGGGCAATGGCGTCTACCTTCTCTTCCAGCGAGCCGCTTAGGCAAACCGTGGCAATAGATGAGTACATGGCGTCATGCTCCTTATAGTGCGTTGAATCAGTAGCCCGCCAGGCGTGGCAGGAAGGTGACCAGCTCAGGCACAAAGGTGATCAGCAGTAGGATCAAGAACTGGACGCCCAGCATGGGTAGAATGCGGCGAATAATCGGCCCCATTCCCACCCCCGAGACGGACTCCGCAACAAATAGGCACAGCCCCATGGGTGGCGTGATCAGCCCCATCATCAGGTTGAAAATCACCACGATGCCGAAGTGCAGTGGGTCGATACCCAGCGCCATGGCAATGGGGTGAAGAATGGGTACGAGTACCAAAATGGCCGCGATGCCCTCCAAAAACAGGCCTACCACCAGTAATAGAAGAATGACGGCAATCAGGAAGGTCCACTGGGTATCGATACTCATCAGTGCCCAGTCAGTCAGCATATTGGGCACACGTTCGAACGTTAGCACCCAGTTGGCGGCGGCAACGGCCCCCATGATGACCATGATCACCGCACTATCGCGCATGGCACGAGCGAAGATACCGGGCAGGTTCACCAGCTTGATGTTGCGGTAGAGCACGACGCCCAGAATCAGCGCATAGACCACGGCAAAAGCCGCCGCCTCGGTGGGTGTCACTATACCGGCGAGAATTGCCCCGACGACAAAAACGGGCATCAGTGCGGGTAGCAAACCGTGCAGCAGCGCATGGCGGCGTGACTGCTGCTTGGTCTGTGTGGTGACCATGTCGCCAGCAAAAAAGTAGACGTAAGTCGAAAGCCCTAGCGCCAGCAGAAAGCCCGGCACAATACCGGCCAAAAAGAGCCCGGGTACCGACACGCCAGACACCGTGAGCGCATAGATAATCACCGGAATGCTGGGGGGAATAATGGGTCCAATTACCGAGGATGCGGCCGTCAGCGCAGCGGCAAAATCACGCGGATAACCCTCTTTTTCCATAGCGGGGATAAATACCCGCCCTAGCGCCGAGGTATCCGCTATCGCCGATCCTGAAAGCCCGGCAAAAATGACCGACGCCCAGATATTGACGTGTGCCAAGCCAGCTTTAAGACGGCCGACAATGGCGCTGGCCAGATTAATAATACGGTGGGTGATACCCGCTTCGTTCATCAGCTCGCCAGCCAGAATAAACAGCGGAATCGCCAGCAGCGGAAAAGACTCCATGCCGCCGAAAAACTGCTGCGACACAATGCGAATGTGATAGGGCAAATCGCCGGTGCTCATGAGCACCGTCAGCGAACCGAGGATGGCAAAGGCAAACGGCACTCCGAGTAATACGAGCGCTAAAAGCAGTATGAAAATCATGGCGAAGCCTCCTCACCAAGCTGCTCATTCCAACGTAGCGCGCCCATCACCAGGGCAGAGAGACTGAGCAAGCCGCCGCCCATCAACATAGAAGCCTGAAACAGCCACATCGGCATCCCGGTACTTGACGAGGTGCGCCCGCCACGCGCGGCAATAAACTCAACCGCCGATACCATTAAACCAATCCCTACTACGAAGACGACCAGGTCGACGAGCACGGCTTGCCAGCGCACCCAGCGAGGCGGCAGCAAGCGTCGAATAAGGTCAAAGCCGATGTGCTTGTCTTGTAAGTATGCCCAGGACATACCGAACATCAGGCCGTAAATCATCAGGTAGATGGCGGTGTCTTCTCCCCAGCTAATAGAACCGCCATAGGTGTAGCGGGCAAAGGCATTGCCCGCAACCAGCAGAAATATCAGCATCATGGCAAGCCCTGCCAAGCTGCCATTGAACAGGATCAGACCACGATGTAACCGGGTGAGAAGAGCAGACATAAGAGCACCTTCAATCAATAGTCAGGCACGCAGGGTTGCGAGTGGACCATTGAAGGCCCACTCGTAAGCGTTATGAACAGGCGGGATTAAAAGTTCGCGGAGGCCTCTTCGACCGCCGATGAGAGTCGATCAATCCACTCGGCGTCATCGCCAAGTTCGTCGCGTAGGAACGCCTGTACTGGCGGTTGCGCCGCTTCGCGGAAAGCGTCCATCTGTTCAGCGGTAGGCTGGGTCACTTCCATACCTTCTTCTTGCAGCTTGGTGATCCCCTGCGCCGAGTTGAACTGCTGGATGGCACGCCCGGTGGTGCCAGCGACCACAGCGGCACGTTTTACGGCGGCTTGCTCTTCCTCGGAGATAGACTGGAATATCTCATCGTTGACCAGAATGTGATCCACGCCATAAACGTGGCGATCAAGCGTGAGGTAGTCCTGGAACTCGTAGAAGTTATTGCCGTAGATCACCGAGATAGGGTTCTCTTGGCCATCAACGACGCCAGTGGCAAGCGCTGTAGGTACTTCACCCCAAGCGATGCCCTGGGGCTCGCCACCCAACGCGCTGACCATTTCCAGGTAGAGCGGAATGGTTTGTACACGGAATTTCAGGCCTTCCATATCTTCGGGTGAGTTGATGGGGCGTACGGAGTTGGTGAAGTGGCGAAAGCCAGTCTCGCCGTAGGCTAAGGTACGCAGGCCGGTTTGCTGTAAGCAGTGCTCCGCAAGTGCGGCGCCAAATTCGCCATCCAATACTTGCCATGCCACTGGCGCCGACGGGAAAGTGTAAGGAATATCCGTCACCGCCACCGCTGGGCAGAAATTGGCATAGGCGCCGGAAACCATGGCAATGCTAATAGTGCCATCCTGGGCGCCTTCGATTAGCTCGGTTTCACCGCCGAGGGAGCCGGCAGGGTAGAGTTCCACGGTGAGGTCAGTTTCAGCCTCGACAAGGTTTTTGAATACCTGGGCCGCCGCGCCTTTTTTCGACGTGGTCCAGTCATCTGGGTCCACATGGGCAAAGCGTAGCGTTTGTGCGGAAGCAGTTGCTGCGGACACTAGCGCGGCGGCAGCGATAGCCGCCGTCAAGGTGCGTTTTACGGAGGTAGTTTTTGATGCAAACAGTGGGCGTAAAGACATTGTTATTGTCCTCTTATTGGGCCGTTGTCAGGGGGTTGAAAAGACCTCTAGCAGTGGCGTGCGTAGCCTTTTAACCCTTTCCCAGGCAACAATGTACGAAATGGTACGTTCAGTCAAGCTGTGGCATACTAGACAAAAGATGACCACGACAATAAAAGGCACGCTCTATGACAGCCCCTTCGAACAAGGCCAGCCCGCCGGAAGCCCGGCGGCGGCGCAAAAACAACCCCGAATCCGTGCGCGCCGATATTCTCGCCGTGGCTACTCGTGAGTTCTCAGAAAAGGGCCTCTCTGGGGCAAGGATTGATGAGATCGCCGAGAAAACCTGCGCCTCCAAGCGGATGATTTATTACTATTTCAATGATAAAGAGACGCTCTACCTACACACTTTGGAGGCTGCCTACCAGAAAGTGCGCCTTCAAGAGGCCGAGCTGGACCTGGACCACCTGGCCCCGCTTGAAGCACTTAGCCGGCTAGTGCGTTTTACCTTCTGTCATCACGCCAAGAATCCCGATTTTATCCGCCTGGTCATGATCGAAAATATTCATCATGGGCGGTTTATCGCGCAGTCAGCGCTGATTCAATCGCTCAATGCTGGGGTGATTGATGTGCTTACCAATGTGTATGCGCGAGGCGTCGAGGCTGGCTGCTTTCGTGAGGGTTTAGACCCAAGAGAACTGCATTGGCTGATTAGTGCGCTGTCTTTTTTCAACGTCTCCAACCAACACACGTTTTCGCGAATTTTTGATTGGAATCAAGCCGCTCCTGAGAATCAGAGTAAGTTAGAGGATCATGTTACCGAGATGGTGCTGCGCTATGTGGTCACGGATGCCACGCTGCCCCAGTCGTAAGTAAAAGCTTGGTTAGCGTTAGTTCGAATGGCGAACAACCGTACAATTATTTCCTGAATCGTGCCTTTTTCAGCTACTTTGCTGGTTTGAGCAACGTTAATAGGAGGCTTGGCACTCATGCCTGCTGGATTTTTAAAACATCCTTTTATGAGTCAGCGTGCGATCGCTGCTTGCGATGATGACGCGATGGTGAACGCCATGCTGGCCTTTGAGCTAGCGCTGGCCGAGGTTCAAGAAGCCAGCGGTGCTATCCCCGTTGGCGTTAGCCAGCAAATGCACCACCAACTGGGAAGCGCGACGTTTAACGTAGACGATATTGCCGAGGGCATCGCCAGTGGCGGTAATGCGGCCATCCCTTTCGTCAAGCAGGGCCGGGGGCTGCTGGCCGATGAGCTCAAGCGCTATTGGCACCAGGGCGCGACGAGCCAGGATGTGGTCGACTCAGCGCTAATGCTATTACTTAAATCACGTTTGGCCGCGCTGGATGCATTGCTGCTGCGCTGTCGCTCGGCGGCGACGGCGTTAATGGAAACTCACATCGACACGCCCATGGTCGGGCGTACGCTAATGCAGCAGGCGCTGCCGATCACCTTTGGTGTCAAGGTGGCCCACTGGGCGATCGGTCTTGAGCAGAGCCGCCAGCGTTTAAACCACATTGAGCTCCCCGTTCAGTTCGGCGGTGCGGTGGGCGTGCACTCAGGCTGGGATGCCCTGGGGCTTGAGTGGATGGATGCATTGGCTGAGCGGTTAGGTTTGGCCGCTCCGGTATTGCCTTGGCATACCGACCGCTATCCGATCCATGCACTTGGTACCGCGTTAGATGCAGTGGCGGGCGCGGCTGAAAAAATCGCGCTGGATGTATCGCTACTGACGCAAACCGAAGTCGGCGAAGTGGCGGAGCCTTCCGCTCCGGGGATGGGGGAGTCTTCATCCATGCCTCATAAGCGTAACCCAGTGCGCAGCGCACTGATCAAAGGGGCGGCGCGGCAAGTGCATGGCCACACCAGCGTGTTGGTCAACGCAGCCGCCCAGCCTCTTGAACGTGGGCTGGGCGAGTGGCACGCGGAGTGGGCGCCGTTGATGGAGAGCGCTCTGCTGGTCGAGGGTGCACTAGAGCAGGTGGCGGTGCTGCTGGAAGGACTCGAGGTCTACCCCGACAACATGTGGCGAAACCTGGCGGCCACAGGTGGCGGGATTATGGCCGAGCCGGTGGCGCGTCTACTGACCCCTCAATTAGGTGCGGATAAAGCGAAAGCCGTGAGCGCGGCGACCGCTGAAACGGCTCGCCACGAAGCAAGACCCTATTCTGACGTGCTCGCTGACCACCCCGAAATAAAAGGCATCGTTGATGCCGATGCACTGCGCAAAGCCTGCGACCCTGCGTTATACCTTGGTAGCAGCTCAGCCCAGGTTGTCCGCACTAAAAAGTGGCTAGAAAATAACTAAGAAGCTGAAAAACATGGTTTTTGTTTTATGCACAGATAACGGGGAACGGCTGGCTAGGCGCTAAATTAGCGCGTGAGGGTTTGACCGGATTAGCGTTCAGCAGTAACTTGTTCGTATAGAGAATCTATGTTCGTTTAACGAACAAATACCAATGAGTTAGTAACGATCAGCTAAGAGGCACCCATCATGGCCGAGTTTCTCAGCTTGCATGACGCGGTCGCGCGCTACGTTCAAGACGGCGCCACCGTTGCCATGGAAGGCTTTACCCACCTGATTCCGTTTGCGGCGGGTCACGAAGTGATCCGTCAGAAAAAGCGCGACCTCACCCTGATTCGAATGACCCCCGATATCATCTACGATCAGCTGATTGGCGCGGGCTGCGCCAAGAAAGTGATTTTTTCGTGGGGCGGCAACCCCGGCGTGGGCTCGCTTCACCGCTTGCGCGATGCGGTTGAGAAAGGCTGGCCGCACAAGGTCGAGATTCTGGAACATAGCCATGCGGCAATGGCCTGTGCATTTGAGGCGGGCGCGGCGGGTTTACCGTTGGCTGTTTTCCGGGGTTATATCGGCAGTGAACTGCCCAGCGTGAACGACCAGATCAAGTTCATCGAATGCCCGTTTACCGGTGAGCGGTTAGCTGCCGTGCCGTCGGTGCGCCCGGATGTGTCGATTATCCACGCTCAGCGAGCGGATCGCCAGGGCAATGTCTTGGTCGAGGGCATTGTTGGCGTACAGAAAGAGGCCGTGCTCGCGGCCAAGCACAGCATCGTGACGGTAGAAGAGATCGTCGATGACCTGAAGGCGCACCCGAATGCCTGTGTCATTCCCAGCTGGGCTATCAGCGCTATTTCGGTCGCCGAGAAAGGCGCACTGCCTTCCTACACCCACGGCTACTACGGCCGCAGCAACCGCTTCTACAAAGAGTGGGACGCCATCGCGCGAGATCGCGATACCTTCACCCAGTGGCTCGACGACAATGTCTTTAATGCCGGCGATAACGTGGGAGGCCAAGCCTGATGAGTCTGGAATATACCTCTTCTGAAATGATGTCGGTGACCGCCGCGCGGGCGCTGGAAAATGGCATGACCTGCTTTGTGGGCATCGGACTGCCTTCCGAGGCCGCCAACCTGGCGCGTCTTACTCACGCCCCTGAGGTGGTGCTGATTTATGAATCCGGCACGCTGCAGACCAAACCCGATATTCTGCCATTATCTATTGGCGATGGTGAACTGTGCGAATCGGCACTGACTACGGTGGCGGTACCGGAAATGTTCCGCTACTGGCTACAGGGCGGTAAAGTGGATGTGGGGTTTTTAGGCACGGCGCAAATCGACCGCTTTGCTAACCTAAACACCACGCTGATCGGCGATTACAAAGCGCCTAAAGTGCGCCTACCGGGCGGCGGCGGCGCGCCGGAAATTGCCACCAACGCCGGTGAAGTCTTTATCACCCTGAAGCACTCGAAGCGCGCCTTTGTGAAAGATGTCGACTTCGTCACCACGCTTGGCTTTGGTCGTGATGGTAAAGGGCGTGACAACGTGCCCAATATCGGCAAAGGCCCAACCCGGGTGATTACCGACCTCTGTGTGATGAAGCCCGACTCCGAAAGTAAAGAGCTGGTGGTGGTATCGCTGCATCCCGGCGTTAGTCGCGAAGATGTGATTGAAGCGACCGGTTGGGAAGTGCGCTTTGCTGAGCAGCTTGAAAGTACCCCTGAGCCCAGCGAGAAAGAGCTGACCATCTTGCGTGAGCTCAAAGCACGTACGGAACGTGCCCACGCCGGCGAATAAGGAGTCATGCAATGAACGATGTTTATCTATGCCATCCAGTACGTTCGGCCGTCGGCAAATTTGGCGGGTCGCTGTCGAGCATGCGCCCTGACGATCTCGCCGCGCGTATTTTCGAAGCGCTGCTGGCACGCGCCCCCGGTCTCGATCCGGCGGGCATCGACGATGTCATCATGGGTTGCGCCAATCAGGCTGGCGAGGACAACCGCAACGTGGCACGTATGGCGTCACTGCTTGCGGGTCTGCCGACAAGTGTGCCTGGTACCACCATCAACCGGCTGTGCGGTTCAAGCATGGACGCCATTGGTACCGCAGCACGCGCTGTGCGTGCTGGCGAGGCCGAGCTGATGATAGCCGGCGGCGTCGAATCAATGTCACGCGCGCCCTATGTGCTAGGCAAGGCCGACACTGCCTTTTCGCGCACCCAGACCATGGAAGACACCACTATCGGCTGGCGCTTTATCAACCCGCTGCTCAAAAAGCAGTACGGGGTTGATTCGATGCCGGAGACAGCCGAGAACGTCGCTGAGCAGTTCAAGGTATCTCGCGAGGACCAGGACCGGTTCGCTTTTGATTCGCAGCTCAAGACCAAGCGTGCCCAGGACAACGGCCGTCTGGCGCGCGAAATCGTCCCGATCGAGATCCCACGGCGCAAGCAAGAGCCGCTAATCTTCGACACTGATGAACATCCTCGCGAAACCACGCTAGAAAAACTTGCCAGTCTGCCGACCCCGTTTCGAGCCGCCGGCTCCAGTGTGATGGGGTCGGTCACCGCCGGTAACGCCTCCGGCGTCAACGATGGTGCAGCTGCGGTAATTGTCGCCAGCGGAGCGGCGGTGAAACGTTATAACCTGACACCCATGGCGCGCATTCACGGCATGGCCACCGCCGGGGTGGAGCCACGCATTATGGGTATCGGCCCGGTACCGGCCACCCAGAAACTCTTGAAGCGTTTAGGCATGAGTCTCGATCAGCTCGACCATATCGAGCTCAATGAAGCCTTCGCCGCCCAGGCGCTGGCTTGCCTGCGCGAGCTGGGTATCGACGACAACGACCCACGGGTCAATCCCAATGGCGGTGCTATCGCACTCGGCCATCCGTTGGGCATGTCGGGTGCACGCATCATTACCAGCGCCATGCATGAGCTTGAGATCAAGCAGGGCCGCTATGCACTGTGCACCATGTGTATCGGCGTCGGACAAGGTATCGCCACACTGATCGAACGCGTTTAACGGAGGCCGTCATGGCATTTCATAGCATCAACGGCCGCAGCGTGGCCTATCGGCTGCTCGGCTTGGAAGTGAATCCACTGGTCGTGCTGGCACATCCGCTGGGCATGAGCCAAGCGGTGTGGGACGACATCATTCCCGCGTTGTTGCCCCGTTACCGGGTATTGACCTGGGATCTACCCGGCCACGGCGCCAGTCAAGCGGTCAGCGGAGCACAAATCACCCCCGCTGATCTGGCCGCCGAAGCCTTGGCATTGGCAGAACTGGCGAGTGCTGAGCGTTTTCACTTTGCCGGTACCTCTATTGGTGGTGTGGTGGGACAGCAGCTGATTGCCGAGCATGGTGATCGTCTGCTCTCTGCTACGCTGACTAATACCGGCGCAGTGATAGGCAATCCGGATCTCTGGAACACTCGCGCAGGCCGCGTGCGCCAGGAAGGGTTGGCGGCGCTGTCTGAAGAAATTGTGCCGCGCTGGTTTGCCCCAGCGGCGTTTGAAGCAAGCCCGGCGCTGAAAGCGGGATGGTGCGTACAAATGGGCCGTGGCGACGATGAGTCTTACGCCCAGCTGTGTGAAATGCTCGGCCGCGACACGTTCACTGGAAAGCTCTCCGGCAAGCACGTCCCTAATAAGGTCAGGATACAGCTGTTTGGCGGTAGTGAAGATATGGCCACACCGCCTGCGACGCTGGAAGCGCTGGCAGTGGAGCTCGATGGCGTGCCGCTCGAGGTTTTTGACGGTGTGGGCCATGTGCCCTCGGTAGAAGTCCCAGCGCTATTCGCACAAAAAATACTTGCGGTGCTCGCCGTCGATTTAGGCGACGTAGCGAGCCATGGTGTGCCTTACGACACCGGCCTGGAGACCCGCAAGCAGGTGTTGGGAGAAGCACATGTTGAGCGCTCGACCGCCAACGCCAACAGCCTGGATGCCCCCTTCCAGCAGATGATTACCCGCCTGGCCTGGGGCGAGCTGTGGAGTAACGACGACTTAACCCGTCGCGAGCGCAGCATGATCACCACCGGCATCCTTGCAGCACTTGGCCGTGAAGAACTAACGCTGCATCTAAAAACCGCCAAGCGTATTGGCCTCAGTGAAGCCGAGCTGCGCCAAGTGCTGATGCACGTAGCCATTTACAGCGGTGTACCAGCGGCGAATCACGCCTTTGCTCTTGCCAAAGAGCTGGGTTGGGGCGAGTAAAGCGCCACTCGCTGTACACGTGTTGACAGGGTATCCTCATAACCAAAGGGTTATTGTGAGGGTGTTATGCTAAACACGCGTATAAAGCTACGTCACTTGCAGGCGTTTCTCGAAGTGGCGCGGCAGCGAAGTTTTGCCCGCGCCGCTGAACGCCTCGCAATTACTCAGCCGGGCATATCCAAAACCATTCGTGAGCTGGAGGATACCCTCGCTGTCCAGCTATTTGAGCGTACTCCCCGTGGTGTTTCCCTTACCCAGGCTGGGCTGACACTGCTGCGACATGCAGGCCCGGCAGTGCGCGCGCTGGAGGAGGGCGTCGACGCTATTCAGGCCGTTCAAACAGGCTCTCACTGGTTGCGCGTAGGCACTCTATCTACGGTGGAAAGTCGTCTTTTACCTGAAGCTCTGCGGCGCTGGCAGAGAAATACCACCATCGAACGAGGGGCACAGGTAGTTACCGGTACCAGCGCCTTTCTGCTTTCGCGTTTGCGGCGCGGGGAGCTGGATGTGGTGGTAGGCCGAATGACAGAAGCGCGCGAAATTCATGACCTAAGCTTTGAACACCTCTATTACGAACGTCTCCAGCTAGTGGTTCGCGCAGGGCACCCGTTACTGCTCGAACAGGCGTCAGGTGCCGATAACCTCTGCGCCTACCCCTGGATTGTGCCACCGCCGCAAACCACGCTCCGCCAACAAGTCGATAGCTTTTTTGTACGTCATGGGCTTACGCTGCCTGCCCAACGCATTGAGACACTGTCGTTAGCGCTTGGACAGCGTTATGCGCTTACCGGCGATGCTATTTGGGTAGCGCCGGAAGAGGCGGCGCGCTCAGCCCTGGAGCGCAGAGAACTTTGCGAACTTGCTCTGCCCTTAGAGCTCCATGGCGGTTCCGTCGGGGCATGTATCAACCGTTCACTGCGTCCTACCCTGGCCATTGAAACGTTCTGCGAAGCGTTGCGGGAAGTGGCTGCCGACGTCGTTAAAAGACATAACCTATAGGTTATGAGGGTTGGATAAGTTATTAATTGGCAGGTGGTGTGTTAACCATGACACTAATACCGTCTGTTTCAATCCTTGAGATACCTGTATGTCAAATGATAATAACCGCTTTGTGACCCGTGACCGGAACTGGCATCCACCTGCCTACGCGCCGGGTTATAAAACCTCGGTACCGCGCTCGCCGCAGCAGGCGCTGGTGAGTATGCAGCAACCGACCGCCTCCGAACTGACCGGCCCCGATTTCAGTCACCTGCGTATGGGGCCCCACGATAACGATCTACTGCTGAACTTCCGCCAGGATCCTGCGCAGAACGGACTCCCTCAGGGGGAGCGGATTATCATGTTTGGCCGAGTGGTTGATCAGTTTGGTAAGCCGATACCTCATACGCTAGTGGAAATGTGGCAGGCTAATGCAGGCGGTCGCTACCGCCACAAAAACGATAAGTATCTGGCACCGTTAGATCCTAACTTCGGCGGTGTAGGTCGCTGCTTGACCGATGAGCAGGGTATGTACCGTTTTCGCACCATCAAGCCTGGCCCCTACCCCTGGCCCAATGATGTGAACAGCTGGCGACCGGCCCATATTCATGTGTCGGTAACCGGGCCTTCCATTTCTACCCGTTTGATTACTCAGATGTATTTTGAAGGCGATCCGCTGATTCCCCTGTGCCCTATTGTCCATACGCTCAGAGATCCTGACGCAGTGGAAACAATGATCGGCCGGCTGGATATGGCCCATAGCAAACCGATGGACTGCTTAGCCTATCGCTTTGACATCGTAGTGCGCGGCGAACTGCAAACCTACTTCGAAAACCAGTAAGGCCAGGGGGAACATCATGAAGCAACCCGCTATTCAGCCCAACACGCAGCCGACCAGCGCGCTAATGCTGCGTGAAACCGCCTCGCAAACCGCTGGCCCCTACGTGCATATTGGTCTGGCGCTTGCTGCGGCAGGCAACCCGGTGCGCGATGAAGAAATCTGGAACGAGATGGCCAAGCCTGAGGCCGAGGGTGAGCACATCGAAGTGGTCGGAACGGTCATCGACGGCAACGGCGACCTGGTGCGCGATGCCTTTATTGAGGCATGGCAAGCCGATGTTTACGGCGATTACCAAGCCGATTACGATCTCAGCAAGCCGTTCAATAGCTTCGGACGTACCGCGACGACGTTTGATCACGGTAGCGAGTGGTCATTAACCACTATCAAGCCCGGCGCGGTAAAGCACCCCAGCGGCCAACCAATGGCCCCGCATATCAACCTTACGCTGTTTGCCCGCGGGGTGAATATCCACCTGCAAACGCGGCTCTACTTCGATGATGAAGCGGAAGCGAACGCCCAGTGCCCGGTGCTCACGCGCATCGAATCACCGGCACGCCGCCAAACCCTGATTGCCAAGCGTGAAGAAGGGGATGGCAAGGTGCGTTATCGCTTTAATATCCGCCTGCAGGGCGAAGGCGAGACGGTGTTTTTTGATTTTTAGCCCTGCCATCGGCATGGGTGATTAATAAAGTTAAAGCGTTACTCATTTATTGGGTAGCGCTTTTTTTATTTGGATTCGACCATGGTCGTGACGTGATATTGTAAAAGTCCAATTATTCGTTGCCATATTACCTTTTGAGATAGGTATGTAGACCGCAACACTTGTGATCTGTGGCAGTATCGACATAAAGGCGTGCGGCGGCGCTTAAACATAGACGAATGTCGATTAGCCCTATGCCGTATAGTGGATTAATGTGGCTCCTTAGAGCGAACTAGTATTCGCTATACGAACACACAATAATCCAAAAAAATCCTGGAGGCTTCTATGAAAATTTCCCTATCTCGGTGTGTGTTGGCGGCAGCGATTGCTGGCCTTACTGTTAGCTCGGCGCAGGCTGAAACCACGCTGCGTATGGCTCACTTTTGGCCTGGCCCTTCAGGTGTTAACGAAGATGTCCTACAAGCGTGGGCGGACACGATTGCTGAAGAGTCGAATGGCGATCTGACGGTTCAAATGTTTCCCGCCGGTACCCTCGCCAAACCGGACTCAATTTATGAAGCCGCTGCCAACGGTATTGCCGATATTGGTGCCACTGCCCAGGGCTATACTGCCGGACGATTCCCTCTCTCCCAAATCGTTGAACTGCCTGGGGTAGCGAGCACGGCAACGCAAGGTGCTTGCGTACTACAGACGCTCTACGACGATGGCCATTTAGACAGCGAATACGAAGACACCCGCCCGCTATTTATGTTTACCACCGGCCCCGGTGGAATTCACACCATCGATACTGACGTGCAAACGCCCGCTGATCTGGAGGGGATGCGTATTCGTCGCCCCACTGCTGTGGCAGGTGAAATGCTGGAAAACATGGGCGCGATCCCGGTAGGTATGCCAGCACCGGATATCTATACTTCCATGCAGCGCGGTGTTATTGAAGGCCTGAGTTTCCCTTGGGAAGGCCTAAAAGGCTTTCGCATTAACGAACTCGTCAACTACCACACCGAAGTGCCGTTCTACACGCTGATTTTCGTTGCGACGATGAACCAGCGTACCTACGATGGCCTGACCCAAGAGCAGCAGGCGATAATCGATAATAACTCAGGCATGAAATGGGCAGAGAATGCCGGTGCCGTCTTTGACCGCCTAGACGTTGAAGGTAAGCAAGAAGCCGCCGACGCTGGCCACACCATTCGTGTAATCGAAAACCCGTTAGACCATCCTGACTGGCAAGAGCCGCTGCAGACGGGGATCGAGAACTACCTTACGCAGCTGGAAGAGCGTGGTTTAGATCAGGCGCGCGATGTCTATCAGGCTGCGCTGGCAGCTAGCGAGTCTTGTAGCGCCCAATAGGGATACTGTTTTATGCAATCTACTCTTTACAGGGCTAGCCATTGGCTGGCCCTCATTTGTCGCTTGGTGGCTGGCATCGCTCTGATTGGGTTGCTGGCGGTGACCATTGCCGATGTCAGTACGCGTTATCTATCGCGTGTAACGGAAGGTGCGATTGCGCTACGCGTTTCCGGTAGTGTGGAGTTGGTCAGCTATTTAATGCTGTTTGCGCTATTGGCAGCGATGGCTGCCAATGTCGAAAAGAGCCAAGTAGTGGTGGAAGCATTCTCTCACCGTTTGCCGCAAGCAGTAAAAAATCGCCTGCAGGGCTTCTTCTTGCTCGGTTTTATGGCGCTAGGGATGATTCTCTTTGTGGGCTTGCTGGATTCAGCGACTGCGGCTAGTCGACATGGGGAAATAACCCAGGACCTGCGACTGCCAATGGGACCCATTTTCCACTTGGCAGCGGTACTTAGCTTACTGCTTGGGTTACGTAGTTTTATTCATGCGTTGCTGGGCATGATTTATGCCACGGGTGAGGAGGCGCCTCATGGGGAGTGAAGCGATTGGCGCTATCGGGCTAGGGCTTTTATTGGTATTGATGATTCTGCGTGTGCCAGTTGCCCTCACGATGTTGATCGTGGGAGTGGTGGGGTTTGCGCAAATCATTAGTTGGGACGCGGCCGTTGCGCAGTTGAAAACGGTGCCGGTAGAAGTGCTCTCCAACTACAGCTTCAGCGCCGTACCTATGTTTATCTTGATGGGCGTACTGGCGGCCCATTCGGGCATGGCCGGTAAGCTGTTTGATTCAACAAGGATTATCTGCGGTGGCTGGAAGGGCGGCCTGGCGATTGCGGCGGTTGGATCCTGTGGCATCTTCTCCGCTATCTCTGGCTCTTCGTTAGCGACTGCGAGCACCATGACCCGGGTGGCATTGCCGGAGATGGAGCGCTACGGCTACAACCGCGGCTTAGCGACAGGCGCGCTGGCCGCTGGCGGCACGCTGGGCATTATGATCCCGCCCAGTATCGCGTTGCTTATCTACGCCATTCTTACCGAACAGTCCGTTGGCGATATGTTCATGGCTGGATTGATTCCTGGCTTGTTAGGGCTGGTGATGTATTCACTAACTATTACGGTAGTGATGTATCTGCGCCCCTCCCTAGCCGTGGCGGGTGAACCCACTGCATGGAAAGAGAAGCTGCTCTCACTGACCGGCTTAGTGCCCTTCTTTGGTGTTTTCCTGGTGATGATTTTAGGTATCTATTTTGGTGCCTTTACACCAACGGAAGGGGCCAGTGTCGGGGCGTTCGCTACGCTGCTTTACGCTCTAGTAAAAGGGATGCGCGGTGCGCAGCTTTGGCATAGCGTACAAGAGACATTAGCACTCTCCGCAGTGGTGTTCTTTATGTTGGTGGGGGCTGAAACGCTCGGTTATTTCATCTCGGTGTCGCGCATTTCGTTCTCTATTACTGACTTGCTCTATGGCATGGATCTCACGCCGATTGTTGTGGTGTTGTGCATTCTGGCACTCTACTTTGTGCTGGGCATGTTCATGGACTCTATTGCCATGCTGGTAATCACCGTACCGGTGGTTTATCCGATTATTCAGGCGATGGGTATCGACCCGGTATGGTTCGGTATTTTGACCGTACTGACCGTTGAGCTGGGATTAATGACCCCGCCAGTGGGGATGAATGTGTTTGTCATAAAAGCAATGGCACCGCATGTCGGGCTGGGGGAGATTTTTAAAGGGGTAACGCCTTTTGTGGTGTCTGACTTGCTACGTTTAACCTTTCTCATACTCTTTCCCGTGCTCTCCACTTTTTTCTTGCTCTAAACGTTATGAATGCTCTTGCGACTGACGAACCCGAAAGTCGCGAGGGGAAAACGTTGTATTACGTTTAAAAAAGCGCGTGAAGTAAGCCGGTTCAGAGAAGCCTAAGCTGTCAGAGACTTGGCCAATGGTCATGTTGGTATAGGTGAGCTGGCGCTTGGCTTCCAGCAGCAGGCGTTCATGTAGCAACTGCAGGGCGCTATGTCCGGCGAGTTGGCGGCAGAGCATATTCAGGTGCGCACTACTCACCCCAATCTGCCCGGCTAACTGCTCAATACTTGGCTGCTCGCGATAGTGCGTTTCGATCAGCGCTTGATAGTGCTCTAAATGCTGCCGCCCTTTGTTGCTTTGGCGGGGGCCGTAGCGCTTTGCCGTGCTGCCGGTATAAGCATAAAGGCGCGATAGCTCGACCACTAAGGCTTGAATAAGTGCTTCGAGTAGGCTGTTCCGTCCAGGGGCCGGTTGGCGGTACTCCTGGTCGACCTGAGACACCAGGGTGGCAATTCGCTCAGTCCGGTTGGCCTGTAGCAGCGGGTAGAAGTCGGCTTTTTTTAGCGTACTGCTTTCACCCATGAGTCCATGTAAATGGTCGGCCAGCGGTTTGGCCAGGGTGATAATGTGCCCCTGTACATCCGGTGAAAAGATAAAGCCGTGGATAGTCATCGCAGGCACCACGATAACGCTGGCGCTCTGCAGATGGTGGCCTGTTCCCTCCAGCTCTAACTCAACGCTACCTTGAGCAATAAACAGGATATGCACCAAGTCGGCATGGCGATGCGGACGTATACGCCAATCATGTAACTGGCTGCGCTCAGGAATGGATTCGCAGTGGAGTAAGTCTGGCGTGGGCCAATGCTGCGTCTCGCCATAGAGCTTAAATACCGGAACGGATGTTGCCGACGAGGCTGGCATCACCTAATTCTCCTATACGACTAAGGTAGAGTGATAAAGCGCTAAATGTCCAATAACTGACCTAGATCATGCCTTATTATGCGGCGTGTTTCATTGAAAAATACAAGTCATAAGTTTTAGATAATGACAATGATGAGGCATCCCCTATGAAAACACAGGTCGCGATTATTGGCGCTGGCCCTTCTGGCCTACTGCTGGGGCAGCTACTCCATCGCCAAGGCATTGATAATGTGATTGTTGAGCGGCGCAGCGGTGATTATGTATTGAGCCGTATCCGCGCCGGTGTGCTTGAGCAAGGTATGGTGGACTTGCTGCGCGAAGCGGGTGTTGACCAGCGTATGGATGAAGAGGGCTTACCCCATGACGGTTTTGAGCTTGTTTTCGACAACCGCCGTGTGCGAGTTGCACTGGATGAACTGACCGGCGGCAGTAAAGTCATGGTTTACGGCCAAACCGAAGTGACGCGGGATCTGATGGAAGCCCGCGCCGCCGCTGGCGCGACAACACTCTATGAGGCGGAAAACGTTCAGCCCCACGACCTGGATAGTGACAACCCCTATCTAACCTTTGAGCACAAGGGTGAAACGGTTAGGCTCGACTGCGATTACATCGCCGGGTGCGACGGCTACCACGGGGTATCGCGCCAGTCGATACCTCAAGATCGCATTAAGGAATTCGAAAAAGTCTATCCGTTTGGCTGGCTGGGTATGCTCTCGGATACGCCCCCGGTCTCCGATGAGCTGATTTACGCGCGTCATGAGCGCGGCTTCAGTCTCTGCAGTATGCGTTCTGCTACTCGCAGCCGTTACTACCTCCAAGTACCGCTAGACGAGAAGGTTGAAGACTGGACAGACGAGCGTTTTTGGGAAGAGCTCAAGCGCCGCTTGCCTGACGAAGTGGCCACAAAGCTGGTCACCGGGCCATCCATCGAGAAAAGCATCGCGCCACTGCGTAGCTATGTGGTCGAACCCATGCAATACGGGCGGCTATTTCTGGTCGGCGATGCGGCGCATATTGTTCCGCCCACCGGCGCCAAAGGGCTTAACCTGGCTGCCAGCGATGTGAATACACTCTATCGGCTAATGGTGAAGGTTTACCAAGAGGGGCGTACAGATTTGATCGAGCGCTACTCGCAAACGTGCCTGAAGCGTATCTGGAAAGCCGAGCGGTTCTCCTGGTGGATGACCTCTATGCTGCATAATTTTTCCGACGAAGAGGATTTCAACAGCCGCATGCAACTGGCCGAGTTGGACTACGTGACTAGCTCTAAAGCAGGGATGACGACCATCGCCGAAAACTATGTCGGCTTGCCCTATGAACCACTGGAATAGTGACTAACCTTTCTCCATTTATCCTCCCCTTGCCCAGGCTGACGCTTGGGCTTTTTGTTTTACTTACTTGTCGCCTAACGCGCTGTCGCCCATGCTCCTAATTGAATAAAGTGGCTCTGGGTGTTGGCTAAAACGAAACGTTAGGACGTTTGAAAATGGCAAAATTTTTCCAGGAATTTCGAGAGTTCGCGGTTAAAGGCAATGTCGTCGATATGGCGGTGGGTATCATTATCGGTGGAGCCTTCACGCTCATTGTAAAAAGCCTAGTGGCGGATGTAATGAACCCGCTAATCGGGCTGCTGGTAGGCGGGGTCGATTTTTCAAATTTGTTTGTGGTGTTGCGCCAAGGAGCGGTGGCTGGGCCTTATGCAACGCTAGGGGATGCCCAAGCCGCAGGAGCGGTAACGCTTAATGTGGGCCTTTTTATCAATGCGGTGGTCAGCTTTACGATTGTCGCGTTTGTGGTGTTCCTGTTGGTGCGCACCATCAACCGGTTAAAGCGGGAAGAAGCGGTGGCGCCAGCAAGTCCTACTGAGCAGCCTTGCCCGTATTGTTTAATGGTCGTGCCGATCAAAGCCACACGGTGTGGTCATTGTACTGCGGCCTTACCATCTCCAGCGGTGACTAACGCATCGGTAGAAACGCGCTCTACAGAGCCGCCTGAAGCCCCACTCGCCAAGTAATGACTAATACGCAAAAGGTGCCTGTGTAAACACCTTTTGCGCAGTCTCACGCGTTTGCGAAGTTCTTAATCAGTCATCTTAAGCGCGTTTTTTGATCGTTTTACCCGTTTTTCCGTCCGGCTTCTGACTATCGCTGGCATCGCTTGGTTGGGGCAGCGAAGGTAGCGACTTGGCTAGCATTTCTACGCTGTGGCGGTAATAAAGCTGACTTTTGTTGTGCTCGCCAAGGCTTGCATAAAGACGGGCAAGTTCAGCGCAGACTACCCCACTGGGGCGTTGACGCTGGCTCGCTTCAAAGTACTCTTGCGCTTTTGTCCATTGGCCAACGCGCAGCGAGAGGCGCCCACAGGTGAGCAACAGTTCGGGGTCGTTGGGGCGCTCCTGTAACCACTTCTCGGCTTTTGCCAGTTGGCGGCCTGCGTCCACATTTAGCAAGCCGTAGCGTTTCACCAAGCGTGCGTCCCAGTGGTGATCCAGCGAGTGATTGAGCAAGCGCTCGGCAATCGGCTCTTCGTTGGCTTGAATCAGCGCTTCGCTGTAAAGCACGATCAATTCGGTATTGCCACGCAAGTAGTCGGGCATATCTGCCCACAGCCCACGTACCCGCTCAATATTGGTGGGGTTTTGGGCTTCAAACACGATTAGCTCGCGGTAGGCTTTAAACTCCAACTGCTCGCGTTCTTGCTGCGTGATTAGCTTTTGCGCCGCCAACCGGGGGATTAAGCGCCGCAGGCCTTCCCAGTCGTTAACACTTAAATGCACCTGCTTGAGTAGCTTGAGCACTTGCGGGTGATTCGAGAGTTTTTTATCCAGGCGGTTAAGAATCGCTAGGGCTTCTTCCGGCTGCTGACGCTCAATCATCATTTGCGCTTGCATCAAGCCAACTGCCGTATCGGCGCCATCGGTGGTGAGCTGCGCTTGGTTGAGATGTTCTTGGGATTTCTCATGATGGCCTTGGTAGTGAGCGGCCAGTGCTGCCGAGAGGTAGTTGACCAGTGGTGTACTGGAATCATCAGCAGTGTTAACCAAGGTTTTTTCGGCTTTTTTCCAACGCCCTTCCGTCAACGCTAACAAACCACGCTGAGTGCGCTGCATGGCGCGCCGGTTACGCGCACGGCTGTTCCAGCTACGAAAGCGCCCCATAGGACGAATAATGCCGCTGAGTAGGCGCAGAACAAAGTGCAGCACGATAAACGCAGCAAACAGCAGCACCAGGCCAAACCAAAACGAGGTTTGGACGGAAGTGTCACCTACACGGATCAGCCAATAGCCGGGCACCGACATCATCAGGTGCCCAAACAGGGCCCCAACGGCAAGCCCGGCGACGATGAGGAGAACGAGCTTTCTCATGCATCACCTCCGCTTTGGTCGCGCGTCTCATGGCGATTTTCGATAAAGCGAGCGAGTTCCTGCTGAGAAGCGCTGATATCCGGCAGTTCCGGTTTTACCTGGGCTTGCTGTAGTTCTTGAAGGCGCGTGATAACGCTTTGTGTCTCTTCGCGAGAGGTATCGTAGTAGTCGTTCAGTAACTGTAGTGCTTGGTCAATGCTCGCCTCGTACAGCTCCGGTTCTTCATTCAGCAGTGCCAGTTGCGACTGTTCCAGCACTAAGCGCAGGCTTTGGCGTAGGTAAGACTCTTGCTCCGGGGTAATCAATGCTTCCAGGGCTTCGTCGTGATGGCGCACCACCACCAAGTCTTTGAGCTCCTCACCGAAGCGCGCCAACTGGCGCTGGAAGGTACCGGTAGGCGGCTCTTCTATACCAGAGGTAACTGCGCGCTCTTCGATTTCTTGTGAGAGACGAAGTTCTGAAATACGCTCTTGCTGAGCATTCAATGCTAAGTAAAGCCCTGTGCGGTCAACCTGGGCCACAGCATCAAGCGCTGCTAACTCATTGGCAATCGCTTCGCGTACGGGGGTCAACGCAGGGTTGTCAGCATCGGCCAAGCGGGCATCGGCAGTGCGCAGGAGCGCGGCCGCACCTTCAACATCGCCTTCAAACTGCAGGCGCTGATTGGCTAAGCGTAGCAGGTAAGCGGCTTCGGCATGCAGCCATTCGCGCTCGTCGGTGTCCTGCTCTTGAGAGAGCTGATCTAGCACTTGCCCCAAGGTTTCATCGACATTGCTACGGTAACTTTCAAATTCGCTGCGCAAGTCACTCAGCGCGCTCTGTAGTGCTTCATCGCGCTCGGCTTCGCCGCTGTCCAGGCGTGACTCAAGGTCGCTAACCGTTTGCTGCGAGGCGCTGTCTTCAGCCTGTTGCGCGACTTCGTCGAGGCGCTGTTGCTGGTTCTCAAAGCGCTGCCAGCCTTGCCAAGCGACAAACGCCAAGGCAATCGCCAGGATGATCACCAGTGCAATCGCGAGGCCGCCACTTTTGCCGCCATTGCTTTTACCGCTACCGTTTTTGCCACCACCGCTCTGGTTGGTGCCGCTGCCTTTGTTACCGGTGGGCGGCGTGGTGCCAACCGATGATTTGTCACTGGTCGGCTTTGACGATGAGGCGCTTGAAGAGGGCGAGCTAGAGGTGGACCCACTTGAAGAAGAAGGGCTTGGTTGAGCTGCACTCGTTGAAGGTGAGGCCACGCTGCTGGCACTCTCTTTAGGCTTGCTAGGTGCGCTCGCGCTGTTAGACGTCGTATCGACAGGTTTAGTCGCGCTGGTAGCCGCTGCTGAACTCGCAGTGGGCGAGCCCTTTCCACGACGCCGCGAACGGCTATTTTTCGCACTGTTTTGCGCAGCCGTCGTTGAGCTCGGTGGTGGGGTCGGCGTACTGGGCTCAGACGCGTCGGTTTTGGAAGCTGCCTTGTCGGTCGTATTAGGGACACCTTGAGAGGCATCGGCGGACGTCGGTTGTACATCGTCCTGATCGTTTACTTGTTTGCTCATCTGTCGCTAGCCTTTAGTAAGTTCCTTGATCGACATCGGCATCCTGTGGGTCGCAGGTCTCCAACGCCGCTATCAACGCAGCTGGCGTTGCTCCCGACGCCACCTTGAGGTCACAAAACCCCAGTATGCCAGCCAGTGTAGCCAAACGGCGACTGGAAACGATTAGCGGTTGGTTCAAAGCCGCCTGATTGCACCATTTTGCCAGATGTTCCAGTAGTTCGCTGCTGGTGACGATCAACGCCCGGTAATTACCTGAAAAAAGGCGCGCCTGCAAAGCAGGGGCAAGGGGTTGAAACCTGCGCCGGTACACGGCAACACGTGTCACCTCTGCCCCCCGCTCGGCAAGCGTTTCGGCGAGCAGTGGTCGACCCCCTTCTCCCGCTACTAATAGAACACGCTGATGGTTCAGTTGCTGCAGCGATGCGAGCGCCAGCAGTGCTTCACTGGTATCTTCGCCCGCCGTGGGCGAAGGCACATGTACACGGACGCCCAGCTGGTTATAAAGCGTGCTCGCGGTGGCGCCGCCGACGCTGTAATAGTCAATACCCACTGGTAGCTGGGGCCAGAAACGATCCAACGCCTCGCTTAAACATAAGGCGGCGAAGGGGCTAATGACTATTATCTTATGGTACTGATCAATATCTAGCCAAATACGCCGCGTAACCGGATCTTCCGGCAATGCTTCGAGCTGCATCACATTGAGTGATTCAACGCTCTCGCCTCGCTCACTTAGCGCAGCGGCTAGCGCTTCACCACGTTCACCTGGGCGGCAGATCAGTACCGGTTGGCTCATATTTCGCGGCCGTAAACCTCAGCTAAAATATCCCCAGCACCCTGGTCAAGTAGCTCTTCGGCAATGCGAATGCCTAACGCTTCTGGCTCATGCATTGAGCCGCGGCCTTCAGCGCGCAGCACTTCGGTACCTTCTGGATTGCCGACTAAGCCACGTAACCATAGGGTTTCATTGTCACTATCCAGCACCGCATGGCCCGCAATGGGTACTTGGCAGCCGCCCTCTAGTCGCGTGTTCATGGCCCGTTCGGCGCGCACACGCGTGGCAGTATCGGCGTCATCAAGCGGGGCCAAAAGCGCAATAAGCTCAGGATCATGCAGGCGGCACTCAATGCCTAGCGCGCCTTGTCCACAGGCGGGCAAGCACACTTCTGGCGGTAGCGCCTGGGCAATCCGCTCATCCAAGCCCAACCGCATAAGGCCGGAGGTGGCTAGAATAATGGCGTCAAATTCGCCGGCGTCTAATTTGCCTAACCGCGTTTGTACATTGCCGCGCAGATTAAGAATTTGCAGATCTGGACGAGCTTCGCGAATTTGCAGGCCACGGCGTAGGCTTGCTGTGCCAATACGCGCCCCTTCCGGAAGCTCATCGATGCTAGCGTAGTGATTAGACACGAAAGCATCAGTAGGATCGGCGCCCTCTAAAATAACGGACAACCCCAGTCCTTCAGGAAAGTGCATCGGCACATCCTTCATGGAGTGGACGGCAATATCGGCACGGCCATCCAGCATGGCGTCTTCCAGCTCTTTTACAAACAGCCCCTTGCCACCAATTTTTGATAGCGGCGTATCCAGAATTTTGTCACCCTTGGTAGAAAGTGCCACAAGCTCGACTTCAAGGCCGCTGTGCTCCGCCATTAGGCGGTCGCGAACGTACTCAGCCTGCCACATGGCCAGTTGGCTTTTACGCGTAGCAATGCGCAGTTTGGTGATAGATAGCACGTTATTCTCCCTATACCGCAGACACGGCGAGTCAAACTATGATACTTGTCATCATAAAGCACCGAGCGTCACAGTAAAAATAACCAGGTTAATTATGCTCTCACGCTGCGTGTCTTTTTCGTCTCCTAGGAAACCCTATGACTTCAGTGTTACCTCATAGTCGGCTTGATCAGTTCTTTCTGCTGTCGCAGGACTTGTTCTGTTGCATCGACCTTGAAGGCACGCTTCTGCAAGTCAATCCAGCCTTTGAAACGTTGCTGGGGTATCCTTCTGAAAAATTAATTGGTCGGGCCTGTGGCGTTATCGTACACCCCTTAGATTACCCAGTGATCGAGCAGGCGTTGCATTGTATGCACCAAGGCGAGAAGGCTATTTCGTTCGAAGTGCGTGCGCTTACCGCAACTGGCAAGCAACACTGGCTAGAGGTGACTGCTTCATTTAAGAATGACGTGATCTACATAATCGCCCGGGTGATCACCCTCCGTAAGGCCAATGAAGAGCAGTTACTGCGCAATCAACGGTTATTTAAAATTGTCGGTGAAACTGCGCTGATTGGTGGTTGGTATGTCGATGTGGCTGTGGGGCTGCCTAATTGGTCTGATGAAGTTTGCCGTATCCATGGTTTGCCAGCCGGTTTCCAACCGACTGTTAAACAAGCGGTTGAATTCTACGCGCCTTCCTCCCAGCCCCGTATTCAGGAAGTTTTTCACGCCTGTTGCCACCAGGGGGTAAGTTTTGACGAAGAACTAGAGGTGATTACTTATCAAGGTAAGCACATATGGGTCCGTGTCATTGGTAAGGCTGTGCGCGATGAGCAAGGGCAAATCAAACAGGTGCAGGGCTCAACACAAGATATTACTGAGCAAAAACAGCTGCGCGAAAAGCTAACCAAGCTGGCGCATCGACTCACCATTACCCTAGACAGTATCACCGACGGTTTCTTTACGTTAGATACTGACTGGCGCTTCACCTACGTTAATCCTGAAGCGGAACGCATCTTGAAGCGTTGCGGAGGTGAACTGCTGGGGCAGCCCCTTTGGCAAAGCTTTCCTGGTGTAAAAGGCAGCCGCTTTGAGGAGGAGTATCAGCGTGCTGTCAGCCAACAAAAGTCAGTCCATTTTGAAGCATTTAACTCTCGGCTAGAGAGGTGGCTGGAAGTAAATGCCTACCCTTCGGCGGAAGGGCTAGCAGTTTACTTTCGCGATATAAGTGAGCGTAAGGCGACCGAGCATCAACTGAAGCTGCTGGAGCGTAGCGTCGAGTCGAGCACGAATGGGTTGGTAATTGTCGATACCCAGCGTAGTGATCTGCCGATGGTCTACGTCAATGCCGCCTTTGAGCGAATTACCGGCTACTCCCGCAGCGAAGCGCTAGGGCGCAATTGCCGCTTTTTGCAGGGCGAAGACACGGATTCCGCCACCATCAAACAATTACGGGTAGGCATTGCCCAACAGCGTGAAGTGCACGTCGTCATCCGTAATTATCGGCGGGATGGCAGTGTTTTTTGGAACGATTTGTATATTTCCCCTGTGCGCGATGAAAGCGGTCAAGTGACCCATTTTATCGGCGTACAAAATGATATCTCCGAGCAGCGTGAATACCAGGCTCAGATTACTCATAACGCCAACCACGACGCCCTGACCGGGCTGCCTAATCGGGCAATGCTTGTGCAGTGTTTGGAGCAGGGATGTATGTTGGCGCGTCGTTATCAGCGTTTTATAGCGGTACTGTTTATTGATCTGGACGATTTCAAACCGATCAACGATACGCTCGGCCATGAGGCGGGCGATTTTATCTTGGTTGAGGTCGCTAGGCGTCTTGAAAAGGAGCTACGCCCTTGTGATACGGTGTTGCGCTTTGGCAGCGACGAATTTGTGGTACTGCTACCGGATCTAGCCCATGAGAAAGAGGCGGTGCAGGTGGTAGAGCGCGTATTGCAGCGGCTTTCGCCGCCCTATTGGTATCGCGACAGTGGGCTGCGCATCACGGCGAGTATCGGGATTGCCATCAACGATGGCAGCATGAAAGATCCCCAGCAACTTATACAACAGGCGGATTTGGCGATGTACAAGGCCAAACGACGCGGACGCAACACCTATCACTGGTATACCGAAGATTTAAATCGCAAGGTGAGCGAACGCGTCAACTTACGCAGCGCGCTACAGCAAGCCATTGAGCAACATCAGTTTGAACTTCATTACCAGCCACAGATCCATGCCCCGAGTGGTCGCGTGGTAGGGGTTGAGGCGTTGATCCGCTGGGAGCACCCTGAGCGCGGTAATATTCCGCCGTCTAATTTCATTAGCCTTGCAGAGGACACCGGACAGATCATTCCTATCAGTGATTGGGTGTTAGCCACTGCCTGCCAGGATGCCCGGCGACTCAACGCTATGGGGGTTGGCCCGATAACCATGGCTGTCAATATTTCCCCCATGCAGTTTCAACGACCAGGTTTTGTCGCCTCTATTGAGGAGGTGCTGTCTGATAGTGGCCTAGCACCCGCGCTGCTGGAGTTTGAAATTACTGAGGGCGTGTTAATGGATAGCGCCGAACAGGCGATCCAAGCGTTGCAGGATTTGCGTGGGCTGGGGGTTCATATTGCTTTAGATGACTTTGGCACTGGTTTCTCTAGCCTGAGCTATTTAAAGCGCCTGCCTATCAACAGAATCAAAATTGACCGTTCGTTTGTGCGTGATGTCATTACTGACCACCACGACGCAGCTATTATCGATGGCGTGGTTGCCATGGCGGGAAAAATGGGGCTAGAAGTGTTGATCGAAGGCATAGAGACGTCGGAGCAGTTTGCCTACCTTAAGCAGCGTCACTGTGACTATTTTCAGGGCTATTACTTTGCCCGCCCCATGCCGTTAGACGCCCTCTGCGCATTTTTGACATCTCCCCCGGTGTTTACTGCTTGCTGACCGGCGACTCTGGTACACTTTCCGCCACGACTCCCACTTTCCGTAACGACTTTTACGTTTTGTCAGCAGGATATACCTTCGATGAGCCAAGCTACGAATCAGTCTTGGGGCGGTCGCTTTAGCGAGCCCACCGATGCCTTTGTCGCACGTTTTACCGCGTCTGTTACTTTCGATCAGCGCCTGGCCCGCCAGGACATCCAGGGCTCCATTGCCCACGCCACCATGCTGGCTCGGGTGGGCGTGCTGACCGATGACGAGCGCGATACGATTATCACAGGCCTGACAGAAATTCAGGGTGAGATCGAGCGCGGCGAGTTTAATTGGTCGGTGCCGCTTGAAGATGTGCACATGAATATCGAAGCGCGGCTGACCGACAAAATCGGCATTACCGGCAAAAAACTTCATACAGGGCGTTCGCGTAATGACCAAGTCGCCACCGATATTCGACTGTTTATGCGCGATGAGATCGACGTTATTGAAGTTGAGTTAAAACGGCTGCGCGAAGGCATGATCGAATTGGCTGATCGCGAAGCCGAGACCATTATGCCGGGCTTTACCCACTTACAAACCGCCCAACCGGTCACATTTGGTCATCATCTGTTGGCTTGGCAGGAGATGCTGGCCCGGGACCACGAGCGCCTGCTGGATTGCCGCAAGCGCGTTAATGTGATGCCGCTGGGCGCGGCTGCCCTCGCTGGCACCACTTACCCGATTGATCGTCACGTGTCGGCGGAGCTTTTAGGCTTTGACCGGCCGTCAGAGAATTCTCTGGATGCGGTGTCGGATCGTGACTTTGCGATTGAATTTACCAGCTTTGCCAGCATCCTGTTGATGCACCTATCGCGGATGAGCGAAGAGCTAGTGTTGTGGACCAGTGCCCAGTTCAACTTTATCGACTTACCTGACCGCTTCTGCACTGGCTCTTCGATCATGCCGCAGAAGAAAAATCCTGATGTGCCCGAACTGGTGCGCGGCAAAACCGGCCGCGTTTACGGCCACTTAATGGCCCTGCTGACGCTAATGAAGTCCCAGCCACTGGCTTATAACAAAGATAACCAGGAAGATAAGGAACCGCTGTTTGATACGGTGGATACCGTGCGCGACTGCTTGAAAGCCTTCGCTGATATGGTGCCTGCTATTGAGCCAAAGAAAGCCAGCATGTATGAAGCCGCGCGGCGTGGCTTTTCCACTGCGACAGACTTGGCGGACTACCTGGTACGTAAAGGTGTCGCCTTCCGCGATGCCCACGAAATAGTCGGTCAGTCGGTGGCCTACGGCCTCAAAACCGAAAAAGACCTTTCCGAAATGAGCCTTGATGAGCTCAGGCAGTTCTCCGCTACCATTGAGCAGGATGTTTTCGACGTATTGACCCTGGAAGGTTCGGTGGCTGCGCGTAACCACATTGGCGGCACTGCTCCTAACCAAGTGCGGGCTGCCGCTCAGCGAGCGCGTGAGGCGTTGGCCGCGCTCAAGGCGGGCGCATGAAAACGTTGGCAATCCTGGCCTTTACGGCGTTGCTGTTAACCGGGTTAGCAGGCTGTGGTCAAAAAGGACCGCTTTATTTGCCGGACGATGCACCCGCTGATCAGGCGTCTGAATAGATAGCCGCAGGCCTAGGAGAAGGGGAGAACACAATGGATCACTTTAACTACCGCGATGGCGTGCTGTATGCCGAAGACGTGCCGCTATCGCGGATTGCCGACGAGTTCGGTACACCCTGCTATGTCTATTCCAAAGCGACCTTTGAACGTCACTTTCGGGCCTACACCGAAGCGCTGGGCAGTCATCCGCACCTGATCTGTTACGCGGTGAAAGCCAACTCCAACCTGGCAGTGCTGGGTCTTTTGGCCAAACTTGGTGCGGGGTTTGATATTGTTTCCATCGGTGAGCTTGAGCGAGTGCTCAAGGCAGGCGGCGACCCGGCTAAAATCGTCTTTTCCGGCGTTGCCAAGCAGGCCCACGAAATGGCCCGCGCCCTCGAGGTTGGCATTAAGTGCTTTAACGTTGAATCACGCCCAGAGCTTGAGCGCTTGAATCGCGTCGCGGGTGAGTTGGGTAAGATTGCCCCGGTCTCGCTGCGGGTGAACCCCGATGTCGATGCGGGCACCCATCCCTATATCTCTACCGGTTTAAAGGATAACAAGTTCGGTATCCCGGTGGATGAAGCGTTGGCGGTCTACGAATTAGCAGCGAGCTTGCCCAACCTGCAGGTAAAAGGGCTCGATTGCCATATTGGCTCTCAGCTCACCGAAACAGCCCCGTTTCTGGATGCATTGGAGCGCTTGCTGATGTTGATGGAGCGTCTGCGCGAGCGTGGCATCGAAATCGATCACCTCGATCTAGGCGGCGGCTTAGGTGTGCCTTACCGCGATGAAAAGCCACCACAGCCGTTTGATTACGCCAGCCAATTGTTGGCACGGCTATCGCGCTGGGAAGGTGGCGAAGCACTCACATTGTTGTTTGAACCCGGTCGTTCTATCGCCGCCAATGCCGGCATCATGTTGACTCGGGTGGAGTTTCTCAAGCCCGGCGAAACCAAGAACTTTGCGATTGTCGATGCGGCCATGAACGACTTGATTCGCCCGGCGCTTTACCAGGCATGGCAGGCGATTGTGCCCGTCGATACTCGCGAAGTACGCGAAAGCGCCCTTTACGATGTGGTCGGTCCGGTATGTGAAACCGGTGATTTCCTGGGTAAAGAACGCGAACTGGCAATCGCCGAAGGTGACCTGCTGGCGGTTCGCTCTGCGGGAGCTTACGGCTTTGTCATGGCCTCAAACTATAATAGCCGCCCGCGTGCTGCCGAGCTGATGGTCGATGGCGATAGCTGCCATGTGGTGCGCGCACGGGAAACCGTTGCCAGCCTATGGGCGGGTGAGGCGCTGCTGCCTGAAGGGGGGCAATGATGCTCTTACACTTCACCAAAATGCATGGCTTGGGTAATGACTTTGTCATGATAGATCTCGTGACTCAGCGTGCCCGGCTGGATGAGGCGCAAATTCGCGCGTTGGCAGACCGGCGTTTTGGGATTGGCTTTGATCAGCTATTAGTCGTCGAGCCACCCCGCGACCCAGAGATGGATTTTCGCTATCGCATTTATAATGCTGACGGCAGTGAAGTGGAAAATTGCGGCAACGGAGCGCGCTGCTTTGCCCGCTTCGTGCGCGATCAGCGATTGACTCACAAGCATGAAATCCACGTAGAAACCGCCGGGGGTCCGTTGGTGTTGACCGTGCAGCATGACGGCATGGTGCGGGTGGATATGGGCCGCCCGCGGTTTAGCCCCTTGGCGCTGCCGTTTGATGCGACTGGGGATCAGCCACTGCATCAGCTAGACGTCGGCGATGAAACGCTGCAGATCGGCGTGGTCTCCATGGGTAACCCTCATGCGGTGCTGCAGGTTGATAGCGTGGATAGCGCTCCGGTCGAGCGTCTGGGACCGTTGGTGGAGGCGCATCGCCGTTTCCCTAAGCGTGTTAACGTGGGTTTTATGCAGGTACTCTCGCCCAGCGAAATTCGTCTGCGTGTTTATGAGCGCGGCAGTGGCGAAACGCTTGCCTGCGGTACAGGTGCCTGCGCCGCAGTGGCCAGCGGCATTCGCCAGGGGCTGCTGAAAAGCCCTGTGAAGGTCCATTTGCCCGGTGGAGAACTCAGCATTGAATGGCCCGACCCTGAAGGGGCACTGACGATGGTGGGGCCGGCGACACGCGTCTTTGATGGTCGCGTAGTACTCAATTAATTCGAGGAGAACGGCGATGTCACAAGCCCCCGAACCCCGCAAAACGCTCGATCCTGATCAAGTGGCGTTCTGGCTGGCGCGTCATCCCGATTTTTTTGTCGGCCGCGAAGGGCTGCTTCAACAGTTGCAGGTGCCCCACCCGCATATAGACGGAGCGGTATCACTGCTAGAGCGACTGGTTTACGACTTGCGCCAGCGCGCTGAAACTGCCGAGGGCCGCCTGGAGCACTTGCTGGAGACTGCCCGCCATAACGAGTCCCAGTACCGTCGGCTGCGTGAAACCTTAGTCGCCTTGGTAGAAGCCCCGGACCGTGATGCCTTGGCGCAAGCGCTGGCCACCCAGCTAAGTGAGCGCTTTGAGACGCCCGCTATGGCGCTTTGGTGCCCTGCCAGCTTAAGCGATATTGAGCCGACGCCGCCTCAGCCGCCGCGGCATGTGTTGGACCAGCACGCCAGCGCACGCTTGGCGGCGCTGTTGGATGGCCGCACCAGTCGTTGCGTTAAGCTTAGCGTTAGCGACTGGAAGTGCCTGCTGCCGCATGTCAAGGCGCCCCGCAAAGCGGGTTCCTGCGCTATTTCGCGCCTCTCGGCAGGCGATCCATTGGGCTATCTGCTGCTGGCAAGCCCTAGCCCCGATGCCTACCGAGCCAGCATGGATACGCTCTTCACCGAATATTTAGGTGATATTGTCGCACGCCTGTTGGTGCGCTTGGGCGACTATGGCTAAATCACCCCAGGCCGAGACATCGCTAGTCGAGACGCCGTTAGGTGAGACTAGGATAGCCAAGTGCGTTGAGGCATTTTTGGTTGCCTTGGCGAGCCATGCAAGCCCGGCCACCGTGGCTGCTTACCGACATGATCTGGCGGCACTTTGCGCCTTTACCGAGCGCCGCGAAGTGGCTGAACCGGCGGCACTCGATACCCCTCTTCTGCGTGCGTTTCTAGGGTCAGAGCGCAGCCGTGGCTTGGCGCCTAGAAGCCTTGCTCGGCGCCGCGCGGCCCTATCACGCTTCGCTGACTACTTAGTCAAGCAGGGCGAGCTGGTAGATAATCCGGTCGGGCTATTGCGTACGCCTAAGCAGCCGAGTCACCTACCACGCCCGGTTGATGTAGACGCTTTGGCACGTTTTCTTGATACCCCTCACGACGGCTCACCATTGGGCGCGCGTGATCAGGCCATTCTTGAACTTTTTTACTCCAGCGGCCTGCGTTTGGCAGAGCTGGCGGCGCTTGATCTTAAGGATTTGCAAGACAGCCGGGTACGAGTCATTGGCAAAGGCGGCAAACCGCGTCAGGTACCGGTAGGGCGCCGCGCCCATCAGGCACTGACCGAGTGGCTGGTCTGTCGCTCCGCACTCGCACCTCTTAATGAGCAGGCGCTGTTTGTGGGTCAGCGCGGTGCGCGTTTGGGCCATCGCGCCATTCAAAAACGCTTAGCGCAGCTGTCGATTGCCCGTGGCTTGCCCGAGCATCTTCATCCTCACCGTTTGCGTCACTCTTTTGCCAGCCATTTATTGGAGTCAAGCCAAGATCTGCGCGCTGTACAGGAGCTGTTAGGGCATGCCAACCTGTCGACGACCCAGGTCTATACGCGGCTTGACTGGCAGCATCTTGCAACGAGCTACGATGCGGCCCACCCCCGCGCAAAACGAGCTCATCGCTCTGATAACACTAGCCCTGAAAATCGTAGCCCTAAAAACAATAGCCCTCGGAGTAAGCCATGAAGCACCTCAAGGCGATTACCTTCGATTTAGACGACACGCTATGGGATAACCACGGCGTTATGGCGCGCACTGAGGAGGGGCACTACCGCTGGTTGTTAGAGGCGCTTGAAGCATGGCGAGCCGCGCGTAAGGAACCAACGCTGGCGTTAAGCCAAGAAAGCGGCAGGGAGGATTATCTTCAGCGTCGTCAACAGTGGGCGAAAGAGGTACCCGAACGGCGCGGTGACTTTACATGGCTGCGGCTGCGTGCGCTGGAAGCGCAGCTTGAAGCTGCCGGCCTGCCCCGCAGTGCTGCGTTGATGTGGGCGGCTGCAGCGATGAACGAGTTTCATCGTCTGCGCGTGCTGGTCACCCCTCATCCGGAGGCGGCTGGTTTGCTTGCCGCGTTGGCGGAGCGCTATCAATTGGCGGCCATCACCAATGGCAATATTCATTTGGCGCGACAGCCACTGGCTGCCTACTTTCCGGTGGCCATTGCGGCGGGCGAACTGTTGGCACCTAAGCCTGACCATACATCGTTTCTCACTGCACTTTCGCGCCTGAAGGTGGCCCCCGAGTGCGCCATGCATGTGGGCGACTCATGGCAGGAAGATATAATGCCCGCTCAGCAGTTGGGTATGCATGCGGTATGGATTAGTGAAACGGGGGATCAAACGCTACCTCCGCGGGTCCACCGCATTGCCCACATAAAAGAACTACCCCAGTTACTGGAGTCTTTAGAAAAGCGTCATTCAGGGGGGGTATACAACCACTGATTCAGTTTTTGTGACAGAGTATCGACGCCGTCGCGCTTGAGTGAAGAGAACAACTGAACGGAGACTAAGTCTTCCCACTCTTTTAAACGCGAGCGAACTTTTTGCAACGCAGCGCTGGCAGGCCCTTTTTTGAGCTTGTCGGCTTTAGTCAACAGAATATGCACCGGCATTTCGCGTTGATCAGCATAATCGAGCATCATCTGATCAAATTCGGTCAGTGGGTGACGTACGTCCATTAGCAGTACTAAGCCGCGTAAGCTAAAACGATTACGAAGGTACTCGGCCAAGTGTTTCTGCCACTCTATTTTGACCGCTTCGGGCACCTTGGCGTAGCCATAGCCGGGCAGGTCGACCAAGCGCCGCGACTGGTCATTCATGACGCTAAAAAAGTTGATTAGCTGGGTGCGACCTGGTGTGCGCGAGGTGCGCGCCAACGCATTTTGTTGCGTCAACGCATTGATAGCACTTGATTTGCCCGCGTTAGAGCGCCCGGCAAAGGCAACTTCTGCGCCCGTATCATCCGGGCATAGTGCCAGGGTGGGTGCGCTGATTATAAAACTTGCCGTCGGGTAGTTCAGCCGAGGGACTGGGCTATCATGGGGGGTAGTCATGGACTTGATCCTGAAAAACGAACAAAAAACGGCCTGCTCAGCGCACTATCATTTCACTATCTCATTTCGCTATCACGTAAAGTAGAGCGCATGATAGAGAGCCATAATAGAGAATCGAGAGCAGTACCGCGACGAATTACCCCTAAAGCAGTCTAGGACTTGCATTCCCGCCGCTGGGGTGATTCGTTATAATGTAGGCGGTTTATATCTGCGACCTGGGGCGCTAGTGTACCATCGCGCTCTAGCCGACAGCGACCAATGTGAGACGTTGGTCGTTTTGGCGGAGCTAACCCTGGTAATTTGTGGAGCCTGGGAAGCGCCCAGGGTGCGTACCAGTCAAACATAAAACGGCATAGTGGAAGAGCAATGAGAAAGTTACTGGCAAGCCTGGCAATTACCATGGGCGCCGTTGGCGCTACCCACGCTCAAACCGATCTTCAAGCCAATGCTGATGCGTCAGCAGGCCAAGAGTTATCCCAAGTCTGTGCGGCCTGTCATGGACAGCAGGGCATTAGTCCATCCGCTGCTTTCCCTAACATAGCGGGTCAGCAAATGTCGTATCTGGCCAAGCAGATTATCGATATTCGCGATGGGGTTCGCGACGTGCCTCAAATGCAACCTATTGTGGCTAATTTCTCTGACCAGGATGCTTGGGATTCCGCGGCATTCTTTGCAGAGCAGGACGCTAATTTAGGCCAAACCAGCGACGAAGATGCTGAGTTACTGGCTCGTGGCGAAACCATTTACCGCGCTGGTGATATGTCCAAGGGCATTCCTGCCTGTTCCGCCTGCCACACACCGACTGGGGTCGGTATCGGTACGGCAGTTTATCCAGGCCTTTCAGGCCAGCATGCTGAGTACACGATTGGGGAGCTTCAGGCTTTTGCGTCAGGCGAGCGTAACAATGATCCCAATAACATTATGGGCGATATCGCCTCTAAAATGAGCGACAACGATATGGAAGCAGTGGCTAACTATTTGTTGGGCCTGCACTAGAATTTTAAAATAGAGGCCTAAGCCGGATCACTTTCTCATGTCGTTTGTGGGCCCTCTTTTGGCGTTGTGTGCCATAAGAGGGAACCCGCTAATATACCCACGGTCTGACTATTCGCTTACCCATGGAGAATTGACACGATGTTTAAAACGCTAATGGTCGCGATGGCCGGTCTAGGGCTTTCTGCAGTAGTGAGTGCCCAGGAAGTGGTTGAAGGTCAGCACTATGAGCTACTTGATTCGCCGGTAGAAACCCATGTCGAAGACGGGCAAATTGAAGTGACCGAAGTATTTTGGTTCGGTTGCCCTCACTGTTACCGGCTACAAACACCGGTTAACGAGTGGTACGAGACGCTGGAAGACGACGTTAGCGTAGTCAAAATGCCCGCCACGATGGGCGGCGATTGGAACACTCACGCCACCGCTTTCTATGCGGCGGAGTCGCTGGGTATCGAAGAAGAGCTACACGCCGATTTCTTTAATGCTATCCATCAGGAAGAGCAGTCGCTCACTGAGCCCGATGATATCGCCGCTTTCTTTGCCAACTATGGTGTCAGCGAGGAAGAAGCCAAAAAAGCGCTGACCGACTTCAGCGTTCGCAGCGAAGTGAATGAAGCCCATAACCGTATGCGTGAAATGAAACTGATGGGTGTGCCCGCCCTGGTGATTGATGGCCGTTACATTGTTTCGCCGAGTTCAGCCGGTAGTCTGGAAAATATGCCGAAAATTGCTGATGCATTGATCGAACAGGTGCGTGCCGAGCGCGCAGAATAATTGTGCTACGTAATGTAAAAGAGCTCGATAAAACAGTGAAGAGCAGCAACCGCTCGACGCTATTGGAAGATGGCCATCTGCGCTTGCTGACCTTCAACCTGCAGGTGGGCATCCAGACCTCTGCTTATCACCATTACCTCACACGTAGCTGGCAGCACTTATTGCCCCATCCACGTCGCCAGCAGCGACTGGATTTAATGGGCGAAGTGTTGAGCAAGTTTGATGTCGTAGGGCTGCAGGAAGTGGATGGTGGTAGCTTTCGTTCAAGCCGCGTCAATCAGGTGGAATATCTCGCTACAAAAGCGGGATTTCCCCATCATGTTCAACAGCTTAATCGTAATCTTGGGCGTATCGCCCAGCATAGCAATGGTTTACTGTCGCGCTTGGTGCCTAGCCAAGTAGAGGAGCACCGTTTACCGGGAACCATGCCTGGCCGCGGCGCTATTCACGCACGCTTTGGTGAGGGGCCGGATGCGCTGCATCTGTTTGTTGCTCACCTGGCACTTAGCCATCGTGGTCGAGTGCGTCAGCTCAACTACTTAAGTGATATTATTCAACCACTTCGCCATGTGGTAGTGATGGGGGACCTCAACTGCACCCCCGATCAGTTACATGCCCATGAGCGTTTTAGTACGTCGTTGCCCCTGCACCCGGTTAAACCGCTTTTCAGCTACCCCTCCTGGCAACCACGCCAAGCGCTGGACCATATCTTATTGTCGCAGTCGTTAGAGGCCGCTGAAGTGCGCGTGCTAGATAATCTGTTTTCTGATCATCTACCGATTGCTGTTGATCTGCCCTTGCCGGAGGCCTGTTTAGCGGCTATTCGCTCAACCGTTTAAGAATTAGCTTGTCTTGCTGTAAGTGGGCGCTGCATTGTCCGCTTAGATGCGCTATTGTCTGGGACGCTGATCCCCCTTAGTCGTTTTACGCGAGACACTTCCATGTCGGACACAACACAACTACCTGCGTTTATTGGTGCGCTGGACCGCGCTTCAGAGTGGTTCGGGCGCACCCTTGCGTGGCTGATCATCATTATGATGTTGATTCAGTTCGCGATTGTACTGCTTCGTTATGCCTTTAGTGTGAACAGTATCTTTATGCAAGAGCTAGTGATGTATATGCACGCTAGTGTCTTTATGCTTGCTGCCGCTTATACCTTTCGCCATGACGGCCACGTGCGGGTTGACATCTTCTATCGAGGAATGACACCGCGCCGCCAAGCGTTAATCAATGTAGTGGGTATTATTACGCTGCTAATTCCCGTCATGGTCTTCATTATCGCTTCCAGCTTGGGTTACGTGGCCAATTCCTGGCGCATTTTGGAAACCTCCTCCGACTATGGTGGTATTCCGGCTGTCTACGCACTGAAAACCTTAATCCCGCTGTTTGCCGTTCTAATGATCGTGCAGGGTGTGATTGAGATTGTGCGCAACGGCTATGTCATGGCAGGGCGGATAGAGCCTTCTGCCGAGGGTGCAAACCATCTTGAGGAGCGTGTTTGATGCTGGAGTTTATGCCAGTTATTTTATTTGCCGTCATCTGTATTGTCCTGATGTTCGGCTTTCCTGTGGCGCTCTCGCTGGCGGGTACGGCACTATTGTTTGCTGGGATGGGGCTTGGCCTGGAAGCCATTGGTATCGATGCCAATTTTGATGGCGGCTATCTGGCCGCCTTACCCAACCGACTCTACGGCATCATGACCAACCAAACGCTGTTGGCAGTGCCGTTATTTGTCTTGATGGGCGTTTTGCTGGAAAAATCTAAAGTGGCTGAAACGCTTTTGGATGCCATGGCCCTACTGTTTGGTTCAATGCGCGGTGGGTTGGGTATTTCGGTAACGCTGGTGGGTATGTTGATGGCTGCGTCTACCGGTATTGTGGGAGCCACGGTAGTCACCATGGGGTTAATGTCGCTGCCCACCATGCTAAAACGTGGCTACAGCACTTCTCTTGCGACCGGCACTATCTGTGCCACCGGCACATTGGGGCAAATTATTCCCCCTTCCATTGCCCTGGTGTTGTTGGGCGATGTGCTGTCATCAGCCTACCAGCAAGCACAGCTTGATATGGGGATTTTTAGCCCTAAAACGGTCTCTGTGGGCGACCTGTTTATGGGCGCGCTGGTGCCTGGGCTACTGCTGGTGGTTTTTTATATGATTTACGTGGGCCTGGTGGCATGGTTGCGCCCACACATGGCGCCTGCTGCCGACCGCGAAGAGTTAATGGCGGAGCTCGGCCATACCTCAGGAATTGGCATGTTGCTGCTCAAAGGCCTAGTGCCACCCGTGGTGCTGATTGTAGCGGTGCTGGGATCTATTCTGAGCGGCTTTGCAACGCCCACTGAGGCCTCCGCAGTGGGGGCGTTTGGCGCCTTGGTGTTGGCGCTGGCTTACCGTCAACTCGACTGGGCGACCCTGAAAGATGTGCTGCGCTCGACGACTCACGTGACCACCATGGTGTTTCTGATCCTGATCGGCGCGGCGTTGTTCTCGCTGGTCTTCCGCGCTTATGGCGGCGAGCACATGGTCACTGAGCTATTTGAGGGGATGCCAGGAGGGGTAGTGGGCGCGACAATTATCGTCATGCTGGTTATCTTCCTGCTCGGCTTTATTCTCGACTTTATTGAAATCACCTTTGTGGTAGTGCCGATTGTTGGGCCGATTCTGCTCGCCATGGGGCTTGATCCGATTTGGCTGGGCATCATGATCGCGATCAATCTGCAGACGTCTTTCTTAACGCCGCCGTTTGGTTTTGCGCTGTTCTATCTTCGCGGGGTGGCACCGCCTTCTGTGTCCACATCGGCGATCTATCGTGGCGTTATCCCGTTTATCTTAATGCAACTGGGTATGCTGCTCTTGCTGACCTTCTTTCCGCAACTGGCAACGTGGCTCCCCGATCAGTTTTAATGGACGGACGATAAGTTGAATAACATCGCTGCTATCAACGCAAGGAAGTGGCAACCTAACTAAAAGCAATTAAGCTACTCACCAACGGCTTGTAACAAACCATCTAGCGCATTGCGCTAGATGGCGTCTTCCCTACCCATAATAGTAATAATAGAAAGTAAGAGGGTTACCCTATGAAAGCCAAAGCATTACCTGCCGCCATCGCCATGACGACCGCCCTGTCGGCTAGCTTGCTGGTGGTATCCAGTTTTGATAACCAAGCTCAGGCCCAAGAAGATGAATTCCGCTGGAAAATGGTGACGTCCTGGCCGAAGAATTTTCCTGGCGTTGGCCAAGGCCCTGAACGCCTATCGCAGTTGGTCGATGAAATGTCGGATGGCCGACTGACCATCGAAGTGTTTGGTGCTGGTCAGTTAGTGCCGGGCTTTGAGGTGTTTGACGCCGTTTCCGACGGCACTGCTGAGCTGGGCCACTCCGCCTCCTATTACTGGAAAGGCAAGGCCCCCGCTGCGCAGTTTTTTGCCGCTGTGCCGTTTGGCATGAACGCCCAGGAAATGAACGCCTGGTTAAGCTTCGGCGGTGGTATGGAACTGTGGAACGAGCTTTACGATGAGTTCGGTGTCGATGTGCTGGTTGCCGGGGCATCGGGCGTCCAGATGGGCGGCTGGTACAACAAAGAGATCAATTCGGTTGATGATCTTGATGGTTTGAAAATGCGTATGCCCGGCCTGGGCGGTGAAGTAATGAACCGCATGGGTGTAGCGATTGTGAACATGCCCGGCGGCGAAATCTTCACCTCGCTGCAGTCCGGTGCCATTGACGCTACCGAGTGGATCGGCCCTTACAACGATTTAGCCTTTGGCCTGCACCAGGCGGCGGATTACTACTACTACCCCGGCTGGCACGAGCCGACAGTCATGTTTGAGGCGATCGTTAACGAAGAGGCTTGGGCGGAGCTACCAGCCGATCTTCAGGCGATCCTGCGTACTGCTATCAGTGACGTTAACCAAAGTGTGTTGGATGAATACACCGCACGGAACAACGATGCGCTAGAAACACTGGTGAACGAGCACGACGTTGAGCTACGCCGCATTCCTGATGATGTGCTTGCTCAAGCGCGTGAGCACTCGCAAGATGTGGTTGCCGAGCTGGCGGAATCAAGCGAACTGGCCACGCGTATCTATGACTCTTATCAAGCGTTCCAGGAGAAGGTCGAGGATTACCACGCCATCTCCGAACAGGCGTACTACAACGCCCGCAACCCGGAAGGCGACACAGCGCAATAATTTGTCTTGCTTGACGCACAAGAACGAGCCGCCTTCGGGCGGTTTTTGGGTGTTTGGCATATACGTTTTCGGCAGCATAAGACGCGCAGCTTGGGTATCCTAGGCAAATACTGATGATTTTGTCGTGAAGGAGCCTCATGTCTAACAATTCCCGTCTTCGTAATGTACTTACCATCGCTGGCTCGGACCCGTCAGGCGGGGCTGGTTTACAGGGCGATTTGAAAACCTTTTCAGCGCTTGGTGTTTACGGCACCAACGTGATTACTGCGGTGATCGCTCAAAATACCTGCGGCGTAGCCTCGGTTTATCCCGTTGCTCCCCAAGCCATTCGCGAGCAGTTAGAGCATCTGCTGGATGATGTCGAGCTGGACGCAGTTAAAATAGGCATGGTGGCAAGCCGCGAAGTCGCTGAGGTGATTGCCGATGTGTTGCGTCAGCGCCGTCCGCGTTGGATCGTGCTCGACCCGGTAATGGTCGCCAAGAGCGGTGATATCCTGGTTGATGACGCCGGTATTCGCGCCGTGCGCGATATTCTGGTGCCGCTCGCTGATGTAATTACACCCAACCTACCGGAAGCAGCGGTGCTGCTCGATTCACCCTCGCCTACGAGCTTAGATGCCATGGAGGCGATGCTGCCGGGGCTAACGCAGTTAGGTGCGCCCTATGTGGTATTGAAAGGCGGCCATTTGCGGGGGACTACTTGTCCGGACCTGCTGGCAACACCTAACGGCCATGAGTGGTTGCCCGCCTCGCGTATCGACACAGACAATTTACACGGCACCGGATGCGCGCTCTCCTCGGCGATTGCCGCTTGTTTGGCGAAACTACCTGTACAGGCAAACGCTAACGCGCCAGTGGCGGCCATTGGCGATGCCAAACGCTGGCTGCATGCAGCGCTTGAGGCGAGCGTGCGTTTAAACGTGGGTAAAGGACGTGGGCCAGTGCATCATTTTCACGCATGGTGGTAAGACAGAGTACAACGAGGGTAAAAACGAGAGTAGCAGGTAGCTTGCGGGAAAAGAGATTGCACACCATGCTGAGGAGTGTTTGCTTAACGACTTATAAAGCTGAGTCAATCGGCTGAGGAGCGTTTCGCCATGCCTCGCACTGTTCCAAGTACTGTTCCAAGTACCATTCTATTTGCCACCGATCTTTCTGCTGATAATCGCGCCGCCTTTGCTCGGGCGTTACGTTTGGCCTATGCCCAGGGGGATCAGCTCGATGTACTGCATGTGTTGGATCCGTACCTTCCACGGCGTGTCCTGCTTGATGTAGAGAGTGCGGTGGTGGAAGACATTACTACTGTGTTGACGGATTTACGCGAAGATTACGCACTGGAGGCACCGAAAACGCTGATCCAAACCGTGACCGGCTCTCCCCACGTCGGGATTATTCGCGAAGCCCATGAGCGCAAAGCCGAATTGATTGTGCTGGGTATGCATCGTAAACGTGGTCAAAAAGACCTGCTGGTGGGCACTACATTGATGCGTGTGCTGCATAGTGCCCCCTGCCCGGTGGTAGTGGCCTCCTACCAGCCTACCCAGCCCTGGCAGCATATTTTAGTACCCATCGATTTTTCACTGACCGCGCGGCATACTTTAAAAGAAGCGCTGATTCGCTTTCCTGACGCCACACTGACCTTACTGCACGCCTGGACACTGCCTGGTGAGCGTGAGTTAGGCTCACAGGCGTATTACGCCCACTGGCGCGAGCATGAACTGCAGCGCTTGCGCGAACAGCTGACCAACGAGGTCGATAGCCTGATGCGCGAACTAGACGGGGTGCCGGACGTTGAGCTGGTGCTAGAGCAGGGCGCTCCCTGTGATGTGCTACAGGCCTATATGAAGCGTCATTCGCCCGATCTCGTCATGATCGGCAGCCGTGGGCAACCCCACCACGTAAGCCAGCTAACCGAGATGCTGCTGTGTGAGCCACACTGCGATTTGATGCTCTGCCGCGCTTGGTAATCCAGCTTGGTAGTAAAAGTAAGGGCTTTCTCTGTGGACTGCTGGAGAAAAATTAACAAACGGTCGTTACACTGTCCGTTTGTTAGCCGAGGAGTGGCACTGTGAAGGCACTCATTCAGCGGGTAAAGCGCGCTAGTGTTGAAGTGGAAGGCAAGGTTGTCGGTAGTATTGATCATGGGCTGCTGGCGCTGATAGGCGTGGAGAAGCACGATGACGCGGCCTGTGTGGAAAAATTGCTGCATAAACTGCTTCACTACCGAGTATTCAGTGATGACGAGGGCAAAATGAATCAAAACCTGCAGCAGGTGAACGGCGGTTTGCTGCTCGTTTCCCAGTTCACCCTGGCGGCGGATACCCGCAAAGGGCTGCGGCCTAGTTTTTCCAGCGCAGCTCCTCCCGCTCAGGGTGAAGCGCTGTTCGATTTGCTGGTTAAACAGGCTCGTGCTGCCTGGCCGCAGGTAGCCACCGGTGAATTTGGCGCCGATATGCAGGTGGCGTTGATCAATGATGGCCCGGTCACGTTTTTACTAGAGAGCTAGCAGCCAAGCAGGACGCTAACTAGTCGTCTCTTCGCTGGCCAGTAGCTCTGCTTCCATTGCCTCCAATGACTCTTCGGCGCTAAGCCACTGTCGTTCGGCTTCGTCCAGGCGCGCTTTAATCTCAGCTTGCTGGCTAAGCGTCTTGGTCAGTTCGGTTTTACGCGCACTATCAGTGTAAAGCTCAGGGTCTGCTAGCACTTGCTCGACAGCCTCAAGCGCCTGCTGAGCATTTTCCATGGCTTTTTCCGCCTGATCGCGCTGCTTTTTCAGTGGACGAAGCTTCTCGCGTAGCTCAGCGGCTGCTTTGCGTGACGCCTTGCGTGCTTCGCGACTGTCGCCGCTGGGTTGCTGGTTCTGCCTCTCAGCCTTTTCGCCGCGAGAGTCGCGGCGGCTCTCTTCCAGGCGCGCTTTCAGCCAAACCCGGTAGTCTTCCAAATCGCCATCGAAGGGCTCGACGCGGTTATCCGCCACCTTCCAAAACTCATCGACCGTTGCGCGCAACAAGTGGCGGTCGTGGGAGACCAGAATAACCGTACCCTCGAAGCTTGCCAGCGCTTGGGTCAGCGCCTCGCGCATCTCTAAGTCCAAGTGGTTGGTGGGCTCATCAAGCAGCAGCAGGTTGGGTTTTTGCCAAGCGACGAGGGCTAGTGCCAAGCGGGCTTTTTCACCACCAGAGTAGTTGGCGACTTTGCCGAAGGCGTCGTCACCCTTAAAACCAAAGCCGCCCAGGAAGTTGCGAATCTCCTGATCGCTGGCAGTGGGAGAGAGGCGCTGCACATGGACAAAAGGCGTCGAGGTAACATCCAACCCTTCGAGCTGGTGCTGGGCAAAGTAACCAATCGCCAAGTGCTCGCCGGGGACGCGCTTACCATTAAGTAGCTCAAGCTCGCCGGTGAGTGACTTAATCAGCGTCGATTTACCCGCGCCGTTGGGGCCTAACAGGCCAATGCGACTGCCGGGCAACAGGGTTACGTTGACCTTGTCCAATTGGATGTTGTCGTCACTTCCATCGCCCGCTTTACCGCGATAGCCTAACTGCGCCTGATCCAACACCAGCAGTGGGCGTGAGGTTTTATCGGCAGCCGGTAAGGTGAAGTGGAAAGGGGAGTCCACGTGGGCGACGGCGATATCTTCCATGCGCTCCAACATTTTGACCCGGCTCTGGGCCTGCTTTGCCTTGGTGGCCTGGGCTTTAAAGCGGGCAATAAAGCGCTCGATCTCTTCCCTGCGCGCTTGCTGCTTGGCCGCTTCGGCCTGCTGGAGTGCAAGCTTTTCAGCGCGGGTACGCTCAAACTGAGAGTAATTGCCGCGGTATAGCTCCAGGGTTTGGTGGTGCATATGCACGATGTGATCGCACACAGCATCCAAAAAGTCGCGGTCGTGGGAAATCAGTAGCAGCGTGCCAGGGTAGCGGGTCAGCCATTGCTCCAGCCACAGTAGCGCATCCAGATCCAAGTGGTTGGTGGGCTCATCCAACAGCAGTAAGTCGGAAGGCATAAACAGCGTACGCGCGAGGTTGACCCGCATTCGCCAGCCGCCGGAAAACGCCGAGAGCGGGCGGGTGAGGTCAGTCTGGACGAATCCCAGCCCCACCAGCAACTGCGCTGCACGCGACTCTGCACGGTAGCCATCCAGCGTTTCAATCAAGCCGTGCAGTTCAGCTTCTCTGTGGGCTTCACCGGCTTCCTGGGCGGCCAGTAAGTCGGCTTCTGCTTGGCGCAGCGCTAAGTCACCATCGAGTACATATTCAATGATAGGGCGGTCGAGGGCGTCGACTTCCTGGGCCATATGCGCGATACGCTGGCCCCCGCTCATTTCAATTTCGCCCTGATCGGGCCCAAGCTCGCCAAGCAGAAGCTTGAAGAGGCTTGATTTGCCAGCGCCATTTGCCCCGATAATCCCGGCCTTTACCCCGTTGTTAAGGGTAACGTCCGCGTTGTCGAGTAACGTTTGTGTGCCGCGTTGCAAGGCGACTTGGCGCAGTGCGATCATGCCTTCTCCCGAAAAAAGTGGGTCGTACGATGCCAGATTCTATGACGCTTGATTCTACCCGATTGCAGCGCTTACAGCAGGTACCGTTATGGGATTTCGCGCTGACACTTTACGCCAAGCCGGGCGTAGAAGCGGCCTGCCTGACGTTGCAAGAGGAAGCCGGCCTCGATGTTTGCGAACTACTTTTTCATTGTTGGCTTTACTCAAGCGGCTTAGAAGCCAAGCCCGCTGCACTCGCTCGCCAGCGTGAGCAGTGTTGTTTTTGGCAACGCCATGTAACAGCGGTATTGCGAGGATTACGCCGCGATTTAAAAGCTTCTGCGGCACAGCGTGAGTCTGTGGCGGCACTGCGTGAAACCATTAAACAGGCGGAACTCATGGCCGAGCGTGAGAACCTTCAACGTTGGCAAACATGGGTGTGGGAAGCGTCAGCAGAAGAGCAGCGGGTGGCGAATATCTCAACGACTATTTCAACAACTATCTCAACTACGCCGCCAAATGCTGCTAAATGGCTGCTAAAACAGCTTTTTTCTGGCAAGAGTGGTTTTAAGCCTGACGATAGCTTTACGCGCCAAGAATCATTGCTTCGTTCGATACAAACGCTTACTTGCCAGCTTGACCCTTACCAAGGAGCGCGCTAGCCTGGATTTAAGCTGTTTTTGAAATACCTAGCGTTATTCGCCCGCTAACACACCTTTAAGAACAGTATTTCAGTGGCTGTTAGCGAATATCGATTAGCGAATAAATCATAGTGTCGTGATGAAAAATGCGAGACTGATCTAGGTTTTTGCGCATTCGTACAGCGCGCTTACCACTGCAAGGGGAACTCCGCATGAAGGCAAGCAAATCCGTTTCTACCCGCTCTGTCACCACTAAATTAGTGACGACCGCAAGCGTCGGTGCACTGCTAATGGGCATGACGGCTGTCGCACAAGCAGACAACTGGCGTTACGCCCACGAGGAGTATGAAGGCGACGTCCAAGATGTCTTTGCCTATGCTTTTAAAGAACATATTGAAGAAAATTCCGACCACACAGTTCAGGTATATCGTTTTGGCGAGCTGGGTGAGTCTGACGACATCATGGAGCAGACGCAAAACGGTATCCTGCAGTTTGTGAACCAGTCGCCTGGTTTTACCGGCGCTCTTATTCCTGAAGCGCAAATTTTCTTCATCCCTTATCTACTGCCGACCGACGAAGACACCGTGCTGGAGTTCTTCGAAGAAAGTAAAGCCATCAACGAAATGTTCCCAGAGCTTTATGCCGAGCAAGGTCTAGAGCTACTGAAAATGTATCCAGAAGGCGAAATGGTGATAACCACCAACGAGCCTTTCACCTCGCCGGAGGAATTGGATAACAAGAAAATTCGTACGATGACTAACCCGCTCCTAACGGAAACTTACGACGCCTTCGGTGCAACGCCGACGCCGCTGCCGTGGGGCGAAGTGTATGGTGGTCTACAAACCGGTATTATTGACGGACAAGAAAACCCCATTTTCTGGATTGAGTCCGGTGGTTTGTACGAGGTGTCTCCGCACCTGACTTTCACTGGTCATGGTTGGTTTACCACGGCCATGATGGCTAATCAGGACTTCTACGAAGGCCTTTCCGAAGAAGACCAAGCGCTGGTAGAAGAAGCTTCGCAAGTCGCCTACGACCATACCATTGAGCATATTCAAGGTTTGGCCGAGGAGTCGCTAGAAAAAATTCAGGAAGCATCTGATGAAGTGACGGTGACACGTCTGGACGAAGAGCAAATTCAAGCCTTCCGTGAGCGTGCCCCACAGGTTGAAGAAGCCTTCCTGGAAATGACCGGCGAAGATGGTGAAGAGCTGCTTGAGCAGTTTAAAGCCGACCTTGAAGCCGTAACCAACGAGTAATCATCCTTTAAGCCGCATAGGCGCACGGATGGATTACCCCAGGGGCAGCAAAGGCTGCCCCTTTTTTTATTTTACGGCACTAAAGTGTGAGTCATCCGGGATGCGCGCTATTCGGGTGGGTTTTAATAAGGTTACTGTTGAGTTACGTACATCTAGCGTTGAATCACCTTCAGCGGCATGCCGTTACGCTAGAGTTAATTCTTAGCCCAATGGCGCTAGGTGGGTCTGGAATAATGCTGTGTTAATCGTGCCGACGACACTCAACTGATGCCGTTAGAGCCGTTAAAAGGAGTCCGGCCATGACCGATGAAGAAATGGAAACGAATTATCGCTCCGGTTTGCCGGGGGCACTAGGGATGATCGACACTGCAATTAGCAAAATGGAAGCCGTGATCCTTGCGATGGGTGTTTTGCTAATGGCGCTGAATACGGTCATTAATGTGGTTGCTCGTTTTGTCTTTGGTAACAGCATCATGTTTTCCGGTGAGTTAAACCGGATTTTAATCATTATGATTACCTTTGCAGGGATTGGTTATGCCGCTCGCCATGGTCGCCATATACGTATGTCGGCTATCTACGATGCACTGCCGGTAGGGGGGCGCAAAGTGCTAATGATTGGTATCGCCCTGTTTACATCCCTGGTGATGTTTTTTCTTTGCTATTACTCGATCGTTTATATCCTAGACCTGTATAGCAAAGGTCGTGTGCTGCCTTCGATGGGATTGCCGATTTGGATTATCTACCTTTGGGTGCCGTTGGGCTTTTTGATTACGGCTATTCAATACCTGCTGACCGCGGTTAAAAATTTTACGTCCCACGATGTATACCTCTCGACGGGCGTGGTGGATGGTTATAAAGACACGGAAACTGAAGTCTAACGCGGGGCATTGCACCCTAGGGGAACAGCTATGACGACAATAATGGTCACCACCATGATTGCCCTGCTGCTGCTGGGCTTTCCAATGATGATTCCGCTAATTACCGCTGCGGTAATTGGCTTCTATATGATGTTTAACGGCTTCGGCCAAATGGATACCCTAATCCAGCAAATGATGGCGGGTATACGCCCTGCATCGCTTATTGCGGTACCCATGTTTATTCTTGCCGCCGATATTATGACTCGCGGGCAGTCTGCTAACCGTTTGATTGATATGGTAATGTCGTTTATCGGCCACATCAAAGGCGGCTTGGCGGTGAGCACGGCCGCCTCATGCACGTTGTTTGGTGCCGTGTCAGGTTCTACGCAAGCGACCGTGGTTGCCGTGGGCTCACCCCTGCGCCCAAAAATGCTCAAAGCGGGCTACTCCGACTCTTTTACGCTCGCGCTGATCATTAATGCTAGTGACATCGCGTTTTTGATCCCCCCCAGTATTGGCATGATTATTTACGGGGTTATTTCGGGTACCTCTATCGGCGAGCTGTTTATTGCCGGGATTGGTCCAGGCTTAATGATCCTGTTGATGTTTTCGGCTTACAGCATTATTTATGCCATCGTAAAAGACGTGCCCACCGAACCAAAGTCAAACTGGAAAGAACGCGCAAGAGCGATTCAGCAAGCGCTGTGGCCACTCGGCTTTCCGGTGATTATTGTTGGCGGCATTTATGGCGGTATCTTCAGCCCAACTGAAGCCGCCGCTGCCTGCGTGCTGTATGCCATCTTGCTTGAGTTTGTGGTCTTCCGCTCGCTCAAAATGCACGATATCTACGCCATCGCCAAATCTACCGGGTTGATTACCGCCGTGGTGTTTATCTTGGTCGCGGTAGGCAATGGGTTCTCTTGGATCATTTCGTTTGCTCAGATTCCTCAGATGATTCTGGAGGCGGTGGGTGTCAATGAAGCGGGCCCGACCGGCGTGCTGATTGCCATCTGTATCGCCTTCTTCGTTGCCTGTATGTTTGTTGATCCGATTGTGGTCATCTTGGTGCTAACACCGATTTTTACACCCGCGATTGAAGCCACCGGGCTAGACCCTGTACTGGTGGGTATTTTGATAACGCTGCAGGTGGCGATAGGGTCGGCAACGCCGCCCTTTGGGTGCGATATCTTTACCGCGATTGCGATTTTTAAACGCCCCTACTGGGATGTCATCAAAGGCACGCCGCCGTTTATTTTCATGCTGATTTTAGCGGCTGCCCTGTTGATCATGTTCCCGCAAATTGCGCTGTTCCTGCGCGATGTTGCCTTCCGCTAACAGCCACAAGGAGTAAGCGAATGTTTAATCGCATTTTAGTCCCGGTGGATGGTTCAAAAGGCGCCCTGAGGGCGCTTGAAAAAGCGGTAGGCTTGCACCTACTTACCGGGGCGGAGCTTTACCTACTGTGCGTATTTAAACACCACAGCCTGTTGGAAGCTTCGCTCTCAATGGTGCGCCCCAATCAACTGAATATACCGGACGATGCGCTAAAAGAGTACGCCACCGAGATCGCCGTCCATGCGAAATCCCATGCGATTGAAATGGGTGCTGAGACTGCTTGCGTACGCGCGTTCGTCAAAGGTGGTCGGCCTTCGCGTATTATCGTCCGCTTCGCCCGCAAGCGAGAGTGCGATCTTATTGTGATTGGGGCTCAGGGCACCAATGGCGAAAAGAATCCGCTGCTGGGCAGCGTCTCTCAGCGCGTTGCTGGCGCGGCGCACTGTCCTACGCTGGTTGTCTAAACTGGCTAAACCTCTCTCTTATTTTGTGGTCTTATTCGCACCCACTTCCCGAAGATGCAGCTCGGGGCGGTGGGTGTTAGTCTTTAAGTGACATTGATTGGCGTTCGGCGCCGCTTAAAAAGGATGTTTCATGAAACAACTGCTCTCTACAACGGCTCTGACGGGTTTGCTTTTGGCCGCCCCTTTTGCAGCCGCAGCGCCAGAAACGGATGAACAGCGCTTAGCGTATAGCCTGGGTGTTACCTTGGGCGAAAGCATGCAGGCCGATATCGAAGACCTGGATCTGGATGCGTTTAACGACGGCATGAGCGATGTGTTTGAAGGTAATGATTTAGCGCTCAGTGAAGAAGAGATGACCGAAGCATTGATGGCGTTCCAAGAGCAATCAATGCAAGCGCGGGCAGCAGAAGCTGAAGAAATGGCTCAGAACAACCTTGAAGAAGGTGAAGCCTTCCTGGCCGAGAACGCTGAACGCGAGGAAGTGACCGTGACTGACTCTGGCCTTCAGTACGAAGTGCTGGAATCTGGCGATGGCGCCTCGCCTGGCCCTGAAGACACCGTCGAAGTGAACTACGAAGGGATGCTGTTAGATGGCACTGTATTCGATAGTTCCTTTGAGCGAGGTGAATCGGTTAGCTTCCAGACCAATCAAGTGATTGAAGGTTGGCAGGAAGCGCTACAGATGATGAGCGTCGGCGATAGCTGGATGTTGTATATCCCAGCGGATATCGCTTACGGTGAAAATGGCCAAGGCCCCATTGGTCCCAACGAAGTGCTGACCTTTCGCGTTGATTTGTTAGGCGTCGAATAAGCGATGACTTCAACCGCTCCTTCTAAGCAGCTCCCGCTGGCTTATGTTTTGGCCTGCCTAGGCCTTTGCACCCCGCTGTTAGCACAGGCCGAAGCGACCAGTGAGCCTGATGATTTACCCGCCTTGGCTGCTGCAAGCGAGCAGGCAAGCGTGGTGGGTGTCTCGTCAGGTGGCTATATGGCGACCCAGTTAGCGGTTGCTTGGCCCGAGCGGTTTAGTGGGCTGGGTGTGCTGGCAGCAGGCCCCTGGAGCTGTGCACAGGGTTCGCTGAGTTTGGCACTTAACCAATGTATGATGACGCGCCGAGGCGCACCGTCACTCGATGAACTGGAGAACCGCCACCAGCGCTACCTTGGGCTTGAGCAGGTAGGAAGTACCGAGGATCTAAGCCAGCTCAGGACTTTTTTATGGCACGGCGAAAAGGATGATGTGGTTGATCCGTTATTAGGTGACCTGCTTGCGGAGCAGTGGGAGCAATGGCTGGCCTCACCCGATCAACTGCGTGTTGCGCGTAGCGAAAATACCGGGCATGGCTGGCCGGTGCGGTTACCTAATGACGTATCGCCCGGCTCACAAGAGTGGGGTGATTGTGGTCAGGGCGGCGGTAGCTATGTATTAGCCTGCGATGAAGATATCGCCAGTGATATGTTGAACTGGCTCTACCCCGAGCGTGAGGTATCTTCTAGTGGTAACGAACATAGCGGTCAATTAGCCGCTTTCGACCAATCCGAGTTTGCCGTGAAAGGCCTCGCTGATACCGGCTACGTATTTATACCTGAAGGCTGTGAAGCGGGTGATTGCCCGGTAACGCTAGCACTGCACGGTTGCCAAATGAACGAGGCATCCATTGGCGCTACCTTTGTGCGTTATTCTGGGTTAAACGCCTGGGCGGCAACGCACCAGCAGATCGTGCTTTATCCTCAGACAGAAAGCAGCATGGCGAATCCGCAAGGCTGCTGGGATTGGTGGGGGTTCGCCGAAAGTACCTGGCAGCTAAACCCTCAGCACGATACCCGTAATGGCACCCAAATTGGCGCGCTAATGGCTATGCTGGATCGTTTGCAAGCTGCTCCGGAGAAGCTCTCGTCAGAGCGACCCGATTAGCTGCCCAATTCGTTTTCTAACGCTGAGACTAAACCATGAGGGGTCGGTGAGTAGAGCACTCGCTGAAGAATATCACCCTCGCGGTTGACTAAATAAAGCGAAGCGCTGTGATCAATGGTGTACGTCATTGCTGAATCCGGCGCTTCGACTTTTCGCCATATGACGCCATAACGCGACGCAACATCCTCCAGCTGTTCCTGGCTGCCTACTGCGCCAACAAACTCTTCACCGAAAAATCCCATGTACTCCTGCATGCGCTCAATAGTGTCACGCTCAGGGTCAACGGTAATCATTACCGGCACCACACGCTCGCGCTGTTCGTCTGTGAGCTGGGCCAACGCTTGGCGTTTGACCGACTGGGTCATCGGGCATACGTCTGGGCAATGTGTGTAACCAAACGAAAGAACTGCGACTTGATCGTCATCCAATTGGGTCAATGAAAAATCGCCTCGGGTGGAGGGCATTTCTACAGGGCCACCTACCGGGCCATCATTGTTAGGGGCGAAAGCGTACTGATAGAGGCCGATACTGCTGGCCACCACCAAGACAGCGACTACCCCAGCGCCTAGCCATAATGATTTGCTTGCCATGTGCGTTAACTCCGAATTACATCAAAATCGAACCAGCTGCCCATTTTGCCTTCTGCGGTTTCCAGTATGACACGCGCTCGCCAAGGCATAACGGCTTGAGTGCACATCCCTACTTGCCCTTGGCCTTGAAAGTGGCCGGGTGCACTAGCACTAAGAGCAAAACGGTGTAGCCCCAAATCCATGTCGCGACCGACAAAATCGACGTCAACTTGGGTAGCCTTAACACCCTCTACCTCGACTTCCAGAGGCAAAACCTCTAAGGCATCAATCCGCCCATTCACCTGCACGTGGAGCGTGACGCGGCCCTTATCGCCTAACGTGGCGGAACAGGGAGCTGTATGCAAGTTACAACTTGCAGCGGGTGGAAACCATGTCACCTCACTGTCGCGGTGCAGCCAATGGGCAAAGGCGTACCACGCACAGGCAGCCAGCGCCAAACCAGTGACCAGTATGAGTACCCTTAGGGTCGGGAAGCCTGCCGGGTAAGCAGGTTTTGATATCATCTTCATGGCAGAATAATCGCTACGCAAGCCGTGAGGCGGGGGTTGTCGCCATGGTAACAGCAATCGAGCCGATATCGCTGTGATGGGATGTCGCAGGCAAAAGGGACACAAATGGAAAGTATCACTGGCGCTTTAGGCCCACTTTTTTTGTTGATCTTATTAGGCGCCATACTCGGCTATTGGCGTTGGCCCAGCGATACCTTTTGGCCGCAAATGGAACGGCTGATCTATTTTGTGCTATTTCCTGCGATGCTGGTGGGAACCTTAGCCACCGCTGATGTGAGGCAGGTGCCAGTAGGCCGTTTAGCGTTAGTTCTATTGGGCGCAATGGTGCTGTTTGGTTTATTGCTATGGCGTTTTCGCAGTTGGCTAAAACTGACACCCGCAGCCTTTACCTCTGTTTTCCAAGGCGCAGTTCGCTTTAACACCTATGTAGGTGTTGCCGGAGCAGCCGCGTTACATGGCAGCTTAGGTGCGACCACCGCAGCGGTCGCCGTGGCACTGATGGTGCCGGTGGTGAACGTTATGTGTGTGGCGAGCTTTGTTGCCGCGGGTACCTTGGGTGGTGCCAGTGTGGGTAAAAGCGTGATGGCATTGATTAAAAATCCGCTGATTTTAGCCTGCCTTGCAGGCATTGGCCTGAACCTTTCGGGCGTTGGTTTACCTGGTTGGAGTCAGGACACGGTCGAACTACTCGGGCGAGCGGCGTTGCCGTTGGGGTTGGTGGCGGTTGGTGTAGCGCTTCGCCCGATGGCGCTGCTGCGTATTGACCGCGGCGTGCTGGCCACCAATAGCGTTAAGTTGGTGCTTATGCCTGCGTTTGTATTGGCATTAACGTGGATATTGCAGTTGGACCCCATAAGTCGCGATGTGGCGCTGCTGTTCGCAGCGCTCCCCACTGCCACCTCTGCGTATATTCTAGCCCGACAATTAGGCGGTGATGCCGAGCTGATGGCCGCCATTATCACCGGCCAAACCCTATTGGCTATGATCACGCTTCCGTTTTGGCTACGACTGGTTAGTTGATCCTCTGCATGTCAAAAAAATGTAAATAAAAAATATTCGTATTTGTATTGACGGGGTAAATGAGAATTATTATAGTGTGATTGTCAGCGTTTGATGAGACGCTGGCAACCAAGACAGCTGGTGATTTCAAAATCAGCGCCAGTTTACTGTCATGGTTTCTCCCTCTCATTGCTAGTCACGGTCTTTTGCCGCTCCATTGGAGCGGCTTTCTTTTTTCTAGCGCTTGCCCAGACCTTTGCTTCCTCTACTTCCTCATGCCTGTTTTTCAGTACTTATTGTCAGTACATATTCTCACTAATTAGCCACTGATGATTCTAAAAAGATGACTGCTGTAACGGTGAGCAGGCTACCCTAGCATCATTGCTGAGGTGCATTTTGGCGTCTACGTTTTATAAGTAGCGCCTAAAGGTGTTTATAGAAACGCATACTAATGGAGGAGTTTGCCATGAGCGATACCCAAGATCTTTTCCCTACTCGATTGGAACGAAAGTTGGGAATGTTTGAGCGCATCGATCCCGTGGTATACGGCGATGAGTCTCAACGTGAGAATGGGCCCTTAGATAGAGCACAAATTGATGAGTACGAAAGAAAGGGCTTTCTATCATTTGAAGGTTTTTACGATGCTGATGATATGCAGGTTTTTCTTCAAGAGCTGCGTGAGTATGAGGACGATGCCGATCTTAAGCTTTCAGAAGGTACTATTCTTGAACCGGGGCGTGAAGAGATACGCACCGTTTTCGGTATTCATGAAGTCTCAGAACGTTTCCAACGCCTAACCCAGGACCCCAAGCTGTTAGCGATCGTCAAACAATTGCTGGGCAGCGATGTTTATATCCATCAATCAAGAATTAACTATAAGCCAGGCTTTAAAGGCAAGGGCTTTGATTGGCACTCTGACTTTGAGACGTGGCATAGCGAAGACGGCATGCCACGTATGCGCGCGCTAAGTTGTTCCATCGTGCTCACGGACAACGGCGAGTTTAACGGGCCACTGATGTTGATTCCCGGTTCTCACCGTTACTTTATCCCCTGTGTGGGACGAACGCCGCAAGATAACTACAAAGAGTCGCTAAAAAGCCAAGAGGTGGGTGTTCCGCCCGTCAGTAGCCTACGTGAGCTAATGTTAGAGAACGATATTGAAGCACCTAAGGGGCCCGCCGGCTCTCTGGTGATTTTCGAGTGCAATACCATGCACGGCTCCAATATAAACATGTCTTGCTGGCCAAGAAGCAATTTATTCTTTGTTTATAACAGTGTTGAAAATACTCTTCACGATCCTTACTGCGGTAACCGCCCTAGGCCTGAGTTCCTGGCAAATCGTACTAATTGGAAGCCACTTGAACCACTTAATGAGTAATACCCATGCGTATCGCCGTATTTAGCGCCAAGCCCTATGACTACACCTTTATCTCGCGCGCAAATGCGGCGGAGCACCACGTATTCAACTTTTTTGATGTGCGCCTAACGGTGGATACTGCGCCTTTGGCCAAAGGCTTTGAGGGAGTCTGTGTTTTCGTTAATGACTGCTTGGATGCCTCAGTATTACAGCAGCTCTATGAAGGCGGCACGAGGTTAGTGGCGCTTCGCTCAGCGGGCTTCAACCATGTCGATTTGGCTGTCGCCGAACAGTTGGGTATGACGGTGGTGCGGGTGCCCGCCTATTCGCCCCACGCAGTGGCAGAGCATGCGGTGGCCCTAGTGCTAAGCTTGAATCGTATGACCTATCGCGCCTATAACCGCATACGGGAAGGTAATTTTTCGCTGGATGGTTTGTTAGGATTCGATCTGCATGGCAAGACGGTGGGCATTATCGGAACTGGTCAGATCGGATTGATCTTTGCCGATATTATGCACGGCTTTGGTTGCCGCATAATGGCCAATGACCCTTTCCCCAGCCCGGATGCTAACTCCTTTATTGAATACGTACCGCTAGCAACGCTGTTTTCAAGCGCTGATATTATCTCGCTGCATTGTCCCTTAACGCCTGAAACGCATCATTTAATCGATGCCGGCGCCATCAACCAAATGAAAGACAGTGTGATGATCATCAACACCGGCCGAGGAAGAGTGGTCGATACCCAAGCGGTAATCGCTGGTTTGAAAAGCGGCAAAATCGGTCGCTTAGGGCTGGATGTCTATGAAGAAGAGGAACAGCTGTTCTTTGAAGATCTCTCCCAAGGCGTGATCGATGATGACCAGTTCATGCGCCTAACGACGTTCCACAATGTCTTGATCACCGGCCATCAGGCGTTCTTTACCACCGAGGCGCTGACCAATATCGCTGAAACCACATTGGCGAATATAGACGCTTTTGAAAGCGGAAGTGGAACCATTCACCGGGTGAATGCCCAATAACCCACCACCACCCATGTGGGCGTTAGCGTTTCATCCAAGTGTTTAACTCATCGAAGAACGCTAGGCACTTGCTGAGTTGATCAATTTCAATAAACTCATCGGGCTTATGGGCTTGGCGAATAGAGCCGGGCCCGACAATCACCGAGGGGATGCCACCCTCGATCTCGAACACGCCGCCTTCTGAACCATAAGAAACCTTGCCACCACGCTCGGGGAGAATGGGTTCAAGCTTCTTGAACATCTCGCTGTCGGTGGCATCGCCCATGGCTGGGTAAGCAAATAACTGTTGCCACTCAATGGCGGAATCTACTGATTGACGCTGCATTTCGGGCAGCAGGGCAGCCTCTATATCGTTGATTAGCGCTTGAATATCCGTGGCGGCTGCTTCCTGATCAATACTGCGTAGCTCAAAGATAAAGCTGCAGGTATCAGGGGTAACGTTGGTCGCCACACCGCCTTCTATCATGGTGGTCAACGTTGTGGCGTGGGGGACGGTAAAGTCTTGGTCGAAGGGGCCCTTTTGTTCATATCGTCGTGAGCGTTCGGCGATCATGGTGATGATACGCGAGGCGTACTCCACCGCATTGACGTGTTGAGGTGAAAACGATGAATGGCCCCCTTCACCGCGCACCGTCACCCGCATTGCGATTTTGCCTTTCTGACCGTTGATTAGTTTCATTTCGCTGGGTTCACCGATAATTGCCAGTGACGGCAGCACCTTGAGTTTGGCTAAATAGCGTGCGATGGCGGGCGCTCCCAGGCAGCCCACTTCCTCATCGTGAGAGAAGCAGAAATAGAATGGGCGCTGTAGTTCACTGCTGGCAAAAGCGGGTGCCGCCGCCATCACACAGGCGGCAAAGCCTTTCATATCGCAGGTGCCCCGACCAAACAAGCGACTGCCGCGCTGCTCTAGTTTGAATGGGTTGCTTTGCCAGTTCTTCGGATTGGCGGGGACGACGTCAGTATGGCCAGAGAGAACGATGCCAGGCATGTCGGCCGGGCCCAGACGGGCGACCAAATTGGCCTTTTCGCCGCTCTCATCTGGTAGCACCGTTACTTCCGCGCCAAGACTGACGAAGAACTTCTCGACGTGATGAATAAGCTCAAGGTTGGGGTAAGCACTGGTTGTGTCGTAAGCAACCAGGTCAGCGAGGTGTGATACCGCGGTTTCCAACTGCGGGTGAGCGTTAGGCGTAGCACTAGTTTGCATAGCGTTAAATCCTTGGCAATAAGGGAATCTTTGGTTCAGGCCTTGGCTTTCTTAAGCTGCTGACGAATCGTCACTACCACCACGAATATCGCCAGCGAAGCGAAAAGCCAGGTGATAGGCGACGACACCAGGATGCTTGGATCACCACGAGAGAGCGCAAGGGCACGACGCAGGTTCTCTTCCAACATCGGGCCAAGAATGAAGGCGATTAAAAAGGGGGCGGCGGGAATGGCGAACAGGAACATGAAAAAGCCAAATACGCCCATCGCCAGCAGTACGATGACGTCATACATACTGTTGGAGATCGAAAAAATACCGAATACGCACAGAGCAAGCACGATTGGCGCCATTAAGCCGGGGGGAATCCGCGAAATATGCGAGAAAAAGCGCATCGTTGCTTTGCCAGCACCAAACAGCAAAACAGACGAGAACAACATGCCAATAAACAGCATGTAAACCTCATGAAGGTTGTTCTCAAATAGCATAGGGCCTGGGGTCATGCCGTGAATCATAAAGGCGCCCAGCATTACGCCTGTAATCACATCGCCCGGCACGCCTAGTGCTAACAAAGGGATCATGGTGGAGCCACAGCAACCATTATTGGCGGACTCTGATGCTGCAATCCCTTCTAGCTCGCCCTTACCAAAATTCTCGCGGTTCTTTGAGCTGCGCTGTGCTTCGCCGTAGGAAGAGAACGCCGCTGCCGAGGGGCCAATACCGGGGATGGCGCCCATGACGACACCAATCATGCTGCCTTTGAGCATTGCTTTTAAGGATCGGCGCAGCTCATCTCGCGTTACGCGGTTATCGCCCAGCTGCATGGGCTTATGGCTTTGGTTGTGACGAAAGACGATAATTTTAAGCAGCTCAGGGATCGCAAACAGACCAATTAGCACAGGCGCAACGGCAAGACCGCTCTGCATATCCACGGTTAAATCAAAGCGAAACGAGCCGTACATATCTTCACCCACGGTGGCTAACAACAGCCCTAAGCACGCCGACACAAGCCCAAGCAGCAGCGAACGCCCTGACACCCCAGCCACCGTAGTAAGCGCGAAAATCATCAGCATAAAGTATTCGGGTGGCCCAATACGCAGCGCCAGGAGCGCCAGTGGTGCGGCAATAAAAATCAGCGATAGGTTGGAGATAAAATCCCCGGTACAGGATGAATAGAGCGCCATGTTGAGAGCTTTGCCTGCCTTGCCCTGTTGAGCCAATGGGTAGCCATCTAGGGTGGTACAGGCGGCCGACGCGGTGCCTGGTGTCTTGATTAATATTGCGGATACCGAGCCACCGTAGGTTGAGCCCTTATACAATGCGACGAGTAATAAAATGCTCGGAATCGGCTGCATATAAAAAGTAAAGGGCAGCGCCAGCGTCACCGCCATAGTGCCTGTCATGCCGGGAATGGCGCCGATAATCACGCCGCCCCAAATACCGGCGGCCATGATCAGAAAATTTTCAAAGGTGGCAACCGCTTGGAAGGCAACCAGCAGGTCGTTGAGCATAGTGGTCAGTCCTAACGCGGTAGGTTAAATACCGATCGCCTTGAAAAGGCTGCCGACAGGGAAACGCGTATTGAGGGCGCTGGAGAAAAACAGGTAGAGAACCAGTGGGAGGGCGACGGCCACAATAGACGCCACCACTTTATGGCGCCAATAGCCGGTCAGTATCAGCATCGCCATCAATAGCAGAATGCTCGATAGCAAAAAACCGAGCAGCATCACTGAGCCGATAAAGAGCGCAAAGGCGAGCACCGTCAAACCGAAGCGCGTGAGAAGCATGACAATTGGTGTGTCACCGCGGATGGCGCTGGCATCCTCAGGGTCTGCGATGGCTTCGGTTTTACGTGAAAAAGACAGCCCTACGAGCAGTATGCCCAATGCCATGCCGAGCATGGAAACCGTGCGTGGCCACATATCAGGCGGTGGCGCAAACCCTGGAATAAAGCGTGGGCGGGGCACATAGGCGGGTATCAGTAAAAATAGAACGATACCGAACAGCACCGTAATAACTAAACCACGAGTTATACCCATGACCCCTCCAGCAATGTAGTGATGTAGACAGTGGCAGCAACGTGTTTAACGCTAACTCACTCCAGATAGCCAAACTGTTCTGCTAAGGTGCGATAGAACTCGTACTGCTCCTGGGCATAAGTCTCCATATCGACGCTGCCAATAGTGGATATTGAGCCACGATCGTCAGCACGGCTGAGCCATGTCTCATCCTCAGCAACTTGTTCCATCACTTCGGCCCAAGTGTTAACCACTTCTTCGGGTAGGTCAGGTGGCCCATACAGCGCGCTCCAGCCCATCACTTGGCCAGCCAATTCATAACCTAGCTCTTCAGCAGTCGGCACGTCCGGCAGTGCTTCCATGCGCTCGGGTGAGAACACCATTAACGGGCGCATATCACCGCTCTCGATATGCGGCATCAACGAAGCAGCCGCGATGGCGAGAAAATCAACATGCCCACCCAGTAGCGCCGTTGCGAGTTCACCGCCTCCACGGTAGGGAATCAGCGTTGCCGCTGTCAGCGGATCCATTTCCGCGTCAGCCAGGAGCGACTGAACGGTAAAGCCATCAATGGCGGTGGCGCCAGAGGCGGCGTAGCTCATCGCGCCAGGAGCGTTTTCGATGCCTTCCAGTAAATCCTCAACGCTTTCATAGGGTGAGTCGTCGGCCACGGCAAGAATCATAGGCGTGGCTTCAAGCGGGCTGATAAAGGTGTACTCATCCCAATCAACACTGCTGTTTTCGTTGACCGCCGGTGAAAGCGCCATGCCGACGCGAGCTAATAGCAGGGTATACCCATCGGGGTCAGCCTGGGTCACATCGCGAGCGCCAGTCATTCCCCCTGCGCCGGCTTGATTGACGACCGTGACAGGCTGCCCTAAATATTCGCGAGCCGACTCCGCTAGGGCACGACCGGCTAGGTCGGAGGCGCCGCCTGGGCCGTAAGGGACTACCAGCGTGACGGGTTCGGAAGGGTAGCTCTGAGCATAGGCGGTGGAGGCAGCGAGAAGCGCTGCTGCCGCTAAGCTAAAGGTGAGTTTCATAATTGTCTCCGCAGCGGTTGTTGTATAGCTGTAATTGAATGGCTGTTATTGAAGGACTGAGTAACGAGCTTTAATTGAAACCAGCGCTTTAAACATAGACAGGTATGAAATTTGTTGCAACAATTCAATTTAGTATCCAATTTTGTTCTAGTGGTGAGCCAAAGTTGCAAGCTTGTTGTTTATAAAGGCTGTTTTATCCGCTGATTATTTAGTTATACATTACCGAACAGAGCTTAATGTAATGAAAATAAAGGAAATTGAAGCTTTTGATGCCTTCATGAAACACGGCACTACCAAAGCGGCCGCAGAAACATTAGAAATCAGTCAGTCAATGGTAAGCCGATTGCTAATCGGGTTAGAGGATGAGCTAGGTTTTGCCTTATTCAAACGTACCCGTAATCAGCTTTTGCCAACGTCAGAAGCATTTTTATATCACGCATCCGTTTTAAGGTTGATGGCGAGTATTCGAGACACTCAAAAAGACGCGGATGCTATTTCTAATAACCAGTTGGGTAGTGTCGTGGTAGCTGCACAACCCATTTTTTGCGATACCTTTTTACTCGATGTAATTAAGCGCTTTAAACAAAATCACCCTAATGTAGGCGTCCGAGTCATCGATGCAGGGTTGCAAGAGTTGCTTAAAATGATCGATAACAATACCTGTGATGTAGCGCTGGGGATAACACTTGAAGCCGACACTTATGGGGCCACTGTCAGTAGTCTTGCGCGCTGTTCTGCGCGCTGCATCATGCATCGTACTCATCCGCTCGCAAAGCAAGACGTTGTATCGATTTCTAACTTACAGAATCAGGCATTTGTGGAGTTAATGGCAGATAGCCCTCTGCGTGCGCGAGTGGACTACATTATGCAGACAGTGAATATAAAAAGGCATATTTCTGCTGAAATGCGTCATATGCGCGGGGTATGTGGATTAGTTGATCGTGGGCTTGGGATTGCAATAATTGATCCCATTGCAGAGCTACTGTTGCAGGGAACAGCTGTTGTATCAAAGCCAATGGCGCCAACGATTGAATGGGAAATTGCATTACTTAAATCTAAACACAAGCCATTAAGTAATGTAGCTGAATCATTATGCGAAGAAATATACACTGAAATCGAAAGCTTACAACAAATGGGAATATTAACTTCGCTCAACATAAAACAATAACGAGTAACATATGACTTGTTCGGAGAGCATCCATGCAGCTTTACTTAAACACTTCTTCTCCCTATGCACGCGTTGTACGCGTTTGCCTCTATGAAAAGCAACTGATCGAGCGCACCGAGCTTTGCTGGTGTGACCCTTGGGCGGCGGATAGCGAGCTTGTGCAGATTACGCCGCTTAGCCGTATTCCAACGCTGGTGACCGACGAGGGTGATGTACTCACCGAGTCGCTGTTGATTGCTCATTATCTGGATGCAGTGGGTGAAGGGCCCTCTCTGCTGCCCAGTAAAATATTAGCGGAAACCCTGGCGCTGGCAGGGTTGGGGCAGGGTTTGATGGACGCCGCCTTTAACGTGGTGATCGGCCGTAAGCATGGTGGTAATGAAGTGGATACGACGCTGTTGGGGCAGCGCCGTTTAAAAGCGATCGAACGCACGTTGATAACACTCAATGCCCACCCCAGCGTGCTGGCGGGCCGTGCCCAGCGCACCCTGGGGGCGATTACCGTTGCCGTTGCACTGGCGTATATCAGCTTTCGCCTACCGGCCTTTGATTGGCCAAACCGCTACCCGACGCTTCATGCCTGGCAGGCGAAGGTGGTGGAGGGCGAGAGCTTTGCGCTGACGGCTTTTGAATAGCGCAGGTTAATCGCGCCGCTGGTAGATCAAATCCCAAACCCCGTGGCCAAGTTTTTCGCCGCGGGCTTCAAACTTGGTTAGCGGGCGGAACGCCGGGCGTGGCACGTATGGGGCGGTTTCCGCGCTGGCAGTGTTGGCATAACCGGGAGCCGCTTCCATTACCTCGGCCATCCACTCTGCGTAGGCTTCCCAATCGGTGGCCATATGGAAGGTGCCGCCGGGCATCAGGCGAGTGCGGATCAGCTCAACAAAGGCAGGCTGAACGATGCGCCGCTTGTGGTGCTTTTTCTTCGGCCAGGGGTCGGGGAAGAACAGCTGCAGCGTAGTCAGCGAGCCTTCGGGAAGGCACTGTTCGAGCACGGCCAGAGCATCCTCGCGGTAAACACGCAGGTTGGTGAGACCACGCTTATCAACTTCATCGAGCAATTTGCCGACACCAGGGGCGTGGACTTCGATGCCGATAAAGTCGGTGTCTGGATGGGTTTCGGCCTGCTCAACCAGCGAGTTGCCCATGCCAAAGCCTATTTCCACTACCCGCGGTGCCTGACGGCCAAATAGAGCGTCCAAGTCTTGACGGCCGTCGGCGATGGTCAGGCCAAAACGCGGCCAGATATCCTCTAAGCCCCTGTTCTGAGCCTGGGTCATACGACCCGCGCGGATCACGTAGCTTTTAATGCCCCGGCGGTGTAGTGGTGCATCCGTACCTTCCGGTCCTGTAGTGGCATTGCTTTCGGGCGCGGTGTGACTTTCTGGTACGGTATCGTTGGGTTCAGTCATGGGGTCTCAAATCAATTAACCGTTAATACGGCCAGCGAAAGGTGAAGAAGGATCGGCAGACTGGCGGCGTGGCATGCGACCGGCTAAAAACGCATCGCGGCCAGCTTCGACGGCCAGCTTCATGGCGTTGGCCATGCGTAGCGGGTCGCGGGCGTGGGCAATAGCACTGTTTAAGAGCACCCCGTCGCAGCCGAGTTCCATCGCCATGGCAGCGTCCGACGCCGTGCCAATGCCCGCATCCACTAGTACCGGTACCTTGCTCTGTTCAACAATCAGGCGCACGTTGTGCGGGTTCTGAATGCCGTGGCCCGAGCCAATCAACGAGCCTAGCGGCATGATGGCGCAGCAGCCCATAGCTTCTAATTCGCGTGCCACAATAGGATCGTCGCTGGTATACACCATGACGTCGAAGCCGTCGGCGAGCAGCGTCTCCGCAGCTTTTAGCGTCTCGACCACATTGGGATAAAGTGTGTGATCGTCGCCGAGCACTTCCAGCTTGACCAGCTTATGACCGTCGAGCAGCTCGCGGGCCAGACGACAGGTGCGCACCGCGTCTTTAGCGTTATAGCAGCCGGCGGTATTGGGCAGCAGGGTGTAGCGCTCGGGCGAGATTACATCCAGCAGGTTAGGCGCATCGGCATCCTGGCCTAAATTAGTACGGCGTACGGCAAAGGTCACAATCTCAGCGCCGCTCTGGGTAATGGCAGCACCGGTTTCGGTAAAGTCTTTATATTTGCCAGTGCCCACCAGCAGGCGCGAATAAAAATCGCGTCCGGCAATGGTGAGCGGCGTATCCGTTAGCGGTTCATGCGTTAATTGAGTCATAGTGTTTCCTCTAGCCGCCGCCAATCGCGTGAACCACTTCCACCTGGTCGCCATCGGCTAGGTGGGTGTCGGCGTGTTGGCTGCGGGGAACAATCTCTTCGTTAATTTCCACGGCAATACGACGGCCACTAAGGCCCAGCTGTTCAACTAAGTCAGCGGCGGTTAGGCCGGTGGACAGTGTATGAGGTTCACCGTTTAGACGTATCTGTATAGACATAATAGGGCGCGTCTCATTGGTCATGGCAGTTCGTTCTCTATTGTAGCGGTTTAGCGCCGCGCAAGGTACGCCGTGGGTATAATCAGCGCGACGGACGAAGCGAAATTGGGAGCAGGAATGTGACAAAGGAGCATAGCGTGCAGCAAACAGACAAAGTGTGGTGGTGCATAGCGGCGCTTTCAGGCGCTGTGATGGTGATACTGGGCGCCTATGCGGCCCATGGTTTGGCGGCGCGTACCACCGAGGCGATGGTGAGTGCTGTGGAAACGGGCGTGCGTTACCAAGCATGGCATACGCTTGCCATGATGGTAGTGCTGGTGTGGCGCCAGGTAAAACCACTTACTGGGCAGCGCTGGGTGCTGGCGCTGTGGTCGTTGGGGGTGGTGTGTTTTTCAGGCTCGCTTTACTTGATGGCATTGGCGGGGGTGGGGCTCGGTATCGTGACGCCCATTGGCGGTGTGTTGTTGATGGCTGGATGGCTGGCGTTAGCGGTGGTAGTAGTGAAAGCGCCATGACTCTCAGCATTGTCCCTGCTTCTTGGGCTCAACGCTCAAGGGTATATAAATAAATAGTTTTTCAATTACTTAAATGAGCTAGCAAACGGTATTCGTTGCCTTTCTTGGCGTAGCCTTCCGTCATTCTCAAGATGTTTATGGCCTAGAGCTGGGTTGCTGGCACTAATTATGTCTATGCTGAGATTGTTATGACATTCATTAAGTGACAGCCATGAGCATGGAAGGCACATTGTTATGCACCCACCTAATAACGGCGAAATACGTCGCAAAACAGCCACAAGAGACGCCTCCGCCGAAGATTCACTCCTAGCTGGCGCTCATCAATCAGCCGTCTCTTTAGTGGTTAATGGGGAAGCGTATGAGCTTGAGCTGGATAACCGGACAACGCTGCTAGATACCTTGCGCGAGCACTTGAAATTAACCGGCTCCAAAAAGGGCTGTGACCATGGCCAGTGCGGCGCCTGCACGGTATTTGTTAATGGCACACGCATTAACGCCTGCTTAACGCTGGCGGTCATGCACGAAGGTGACGAAATATCGACCATCGAAGGGCTGGGCGATGTCGAGCACCTTGACCCCATGCAGGCGGCCTTTGTCGAACATGATGGATTTCAGTGTGGCTATTGTACCCCAGGCCAGATTTGCTCAGCCAAGGCGGTATTAGAGGAGATTCGGGCGGGACTTCCAAGCCACGTCACGAAGGATTTAACCGCGCCTGTTGAGATCACTGACGCCGAGATTCGTGAGCGGATGTCGGGCAATATTTGCCGCTGCGGTGCTTACGCCAACATACTCAAAGCCATCACTCAAGTGGCGGAGGCGCGCCCATGAGAGCCTTCGCCTATGAACGAATAACGGATCCAGCGCAGGCGGCAGCACGCGCTGCCGAAGTGCCGGGTGCCAAATTTATTGCCGGCGGTACCAACCTGCTGGATTTAATGAAGCATGAAATTGAAACACCGACACACTTGATCGATGTCACCAAAACCGGCCTCAACGATATTAAGGCCACACATGGTGGTGGCCTGAAGATTGGTGCATTAGTCAGCAATAGTACTCTGTCGGCCGACTCACGGGTGCGCAAAAATTATGCAGTATTAAGCCGCGCTTTGGTGTCAGGCGCCTCAGGCCAGTTGCGCAATAAAGCCACTACCGGCGGCAATCTTTTACAGCGCACCCGGTGCCCCTATTTCTACGACACCGGAATGCCCTGTAATAAGCGCCTACCTGGGGCGGGTTGTGCTGCACTTGGTGACGGCGCTACGACACGTCAATTGGGCATTATCGGCACGTCCGAGGCGTGTATTGCCACGCACCCTTCTGATATGGCCGTGGCGCTCAGTGCACTGGATGCCGAGGTGGAAACCGTCACCCCCAGCGGAGAAACGCGGCGCCTGACGCTGGATGCGTTTTACCCCCTACCCGGCGATACCCCCGAGGTCGAAAGCACGTTAAAGCCGGGTGAAATGATTACCGCGGTTGTACTCCCCCCGCCTGTTGAAGGCCGTCAGGCGTATTACAAGGTGCGTGATCGGGCATCCTACGCCTTTGCCCTCGTATCCGTGGCGTTAATCCAAAAGCCGGATGGTACCGGGTGTGTGGCGCTGGGCGGCGTGGCACCCAAGCCCTGGCGGCGAACTGACGCGGATGCGGCGCTGCCCAAGGGGGCCCAAGCGGTCATGGCTAGATTGCTTGATGGTGCCCGTCCCACGCAAGACAACGCCTTTAAGCTGATACTGGCAGAGCGAACGCTTGCCACACTGCTGGCACAGGAGTGACCGATGGATTTTAATCAATCGACCGAAGACAACCTGTTTGACCGCGCCCGCGTGATTGGCAAACCCCATACCCGTATCGATGGCATTCTCAAAGTGACGGGACGTGCGCCCTATGCCTATGAGCGCCATGATGTGGCGGCCAATCAATTGGTGGGCTATCCCTTGTGCGCAACGATTGCCAAGGGGCAGATCACGTATATGGATGCCTCCGCCGCCCGCGCCGCACCTGGCGTGGCAGCCGTGGTCACGACCCTTGAACTTGATCCACTTGATCGTGCTAAGAGTAATATCGCCCACCTGTTTGGCGGCGCGACGATTGAGCACTACCATCAGGCGATTGCCGTGGTGGTTGCGGAAACATTAGAGCAGGCGCGGGGTGCTGCGGCGCTGATTGAGGTGCGCTATGAGAAAGAGAAGGGCGTCTTCGACCTTGAAGCCGCTTGGGAGCAGTTACAGGACATCGGCGAGCCGCAAGCTGACGTGGGCGATGTGGACACCGCATTTCAAGCCGCGCCCGTAACGCTGGACGAGGTATACCGCACCTCCTCCCAGAGCCACACCATGATGGAGCCTCACGCATCTATCGTCGATTGGTCCGATGGTGGGCAGATGACGGTATGGACCTCGAACCAGATGGTTGAGTGGACGCGCCAAGCGCTAGCCACCACGTTCAATATCGATCCCGACACGATTCGGCTGGAGAGCCCCTTCGTCGGTGGTGGTTTCGGCGGTAAGTTATGGCTGCGTGCCGATACGGTGTTGGCGGCGCTGGGTTCCCGGGCTACGGGCCAACCGGTCAAGCTTGCGCTGCCACGCCCCCTGATGTTCAACAATACTACCCACCGTTCAGCCACTATCCAGCGTATTCGCATTGCTGCCGATGCCCAGGGCAAGATTACTGCCATTGATCACTCGGCCGTATCTCATACGCTGCCCGGTGGTAGCGGCGAGAATCCGGTCAACCAAACCCGCCATTTCTATACCGGTGAGAATCGCCGTGTTGCCCATCATCCGGTCGACATGGACCTTCCCGAATCGGCGGACATGCGTGCCCCTGGGGAAGCATCGGGGCTTGCCGCGTTGGAAATCGCCATGGATGAAATGGCGGAAAAGCTAGTGTTGGACCCGGTCGAGTTTAGGATCCTCAACGACACCCAGGTCGACCCCGAAGATCCCTCCAAGCCGTTTAGCGAACGCCACTACGTTGAGTGCTTACGCAAGGGCGCAGAGGCGTTTGGTTGGGCCGATCGAAATCGCACGCCAGGTGGCAAGCGTGAAGGACAGTGGTTGATTGGTCATGGCATGGCGGGCGCCTACCGCGGGGCGCCCACGATGACCTCTGGCGCGCGCGTGCGCTTACAAGGCGGACGCTTGGTGGTAGAAACTGATATGACCGATATCGGCACCGGTTCCTACACCATTATTGCCCAGACGGCCGCGGAGACCATGGGGTTGGACATCAACGCTGTAGAGGTTCGTCTTGGCAACAGCGCTTACCCCACGTCCTCGGGTTCGGGTGGTCAGTTCGGGGCGGCAAGTTCCACTGCAGGTGTGTATGCCGCCTGTGTCGCGTTGCAAAATGAAATAACCAAGCGGTTGGGCATTGAGTCGCCCCGTTTTGAAAATGGCCGTGTGGTAAGTGGTGATACCGACCTGGCGCTAGGGGATGTGGCAGACGGCGAGGAACTTGTTGCCGAAGACTCCATCAGCTTTGGCGACTTTAAAGACAAAATGCAGATTGCCACCTTTGCCGCGCATTTCGTCGAGGTGGCCGTGCACGCGCATACTGGGGAAACACGGCTCCGGCGTATGCTCGCGGTGTGCGATGCAGGGCGCATTCTTAACCCGGTCACGGCGCGCAGCCAAGTGCTTGGCGGTATGACCATGGGCACGGGTGCGGCCTTAATGGAGGGAATGAGCGTTGACCTTGAGCGCGGTTTCTTTGTTAACCACGACCTCGCGGCTTATGAGGTAGCGGTGCATGCCGATATCCCTCCTCAGGAGGTTATATTTCTAGATACCACCGATGCCGCATCAACGCCCCTAAAAGCCAAAGGGGTGGGGGAGCTGGGTATCTGTGGTGTCGCGGCGGCGATTGCCAACGCGGTTTATAACGCTTCGGGAGTGCGGTTACGCGATTATCCAATGACGCTGGATCGGATGATCGACCAATTGCCTAACGCAGCGCTATGAGGTCGCTTGACCTGGGGGCTACCCACAGGTTGTAAGCTTTGCTCATATCGCCCCTGAGGCCGTTATGGCTAGCGGGGCGTATCCACCATCTTTTTTGTTGTTCTTACCAAGGAGGCCATCGATGAGCCGCTTACATGCATCGGTATTACTTTCTTCCGCACTCATTTTAGGGTCGGCCTCGGCGTATGCGGCGCTGCCTGACGAAGCCACTCTCTATAAAAACCCCCAGTGCGGCTGCTGCGATGCTTATGCACGCCATCTTGAAGAACTCGGTGTAGAGGTGACGATTGTTGATGACGTAGAGCTAGGTGATATTAAACAACAGGCGGGCGTGCCCTATGGCCTAGGGTCGTGCCATACCATTGAGATGGGCGAGTACTGGATTGAAGGCCATGTGCCGATGGAGGCTGTGCAGGCATTGTTTGAGCAACAGCCCGATATCGATGGCATTGGCTTGGCTGGTATGCCCATTGGCACGCCGGGTATGCCGGGGCCACAAGAAGCCCCTTACAATGTATACGCGTTTACAGACCAGGAAGATGCGCCGTTTATGACGCTGGAGCCTTAAATAACTGTCACACGTTAAGCATTATCTGAACGTACGTCTGAACGTACGTCTGGCAGTGCGTAGCTGGCGGTAACATGCACCACTGGGCGTATGTCATCACTCGCTGAAAATATCTGCACTTCGCCCACCGCTAGGCGGCGGCCGAGTTTGATCAGTTTGGCGTGGGCGATAATATCGTGATCGCCGGAAGCGGCGCGCAGAAAGTGGCAGTTAAGGTCGCTGGTCACGGCCATCGCTTCAGGGCCAATTTGGGCCAAAATAGCGACGTACATGGCCACATCCGCAAAGCCCATCATGGTGGGCCCGGAAACCCTTGGCCCAGGGCGAAGATGCTCGTTGCCAATCGCTAAGCGCAGGGTGGCGCGCATCTCACCAACGCTCTCTATTTTGCCCATCCGCTGGGGAAAAACCTCATCCAGGAAGTGCTCGATCTGTTCAGCCGTCATGACGGTCATTGTTGTTATCCTCATAAAAAAGCCCCGAGGCATGCGCCTCGAGGCTGATTGCAGCGTAAGGCGAGTTTACTTCGCCTTATGCACCTGACGCCACTCGTGCAGAAGCGGCTCGGTGTAGCCGGATGGCTGGACGCGACCTTTAAAGATCAAATCTGACGCTGCCTTAAACGCCGTTGAATCTTCAAAATTAGCGCTCATCGCGGTATAGGTGGGGTCGCCTGCGTTCTGCTCATCCACTACCTTCGCCATGCGCTTGAGCGTCTCTTCAACCCGCGGTGCATCAACAATGCCATGGTGTAGCCAGTTGGCGATGTGCTGGCTGGAAATACGCAGCGTCGCGCGATCTTCCATCAAGCCGACATTGTGAATGTCCGGTACTTTTGAACAACCCACGCCGTGTTCTACCCAGCGCACCACGTAACCCAGAATGCCCTGGCAGTTATTGTCCAGCTCTTGCTGAATCTCTTCATCGGACCAAGTGGGGTTTTCCGCCACCGGTACGGTGAGTAGATCATCCAGGTAGTCAGGCTCACCTAAGGCTTCCAGCTCGCGCTGAACGCCGATGACGTTGACCTGATGATAATGCAGGGCATGAAGGGTGGCCGCCGTAGGTGATGGTACCCAGGCCGTGTTGGCGCCGGCTTTGGGATGGCCGATTTTCTGCTCCAGCATGTTATGCATTAAATCGGGCATGGCCCACATGCCTTTACCGATCTGAGCGCGACTGCGCAGGCCGCAGGCAAGACCGACCTGCACGTTGCTCTTCTCATAAGCCTGGATCCATGCAGCGCTCTTCATATCGCCCTTGCGCACCATGGGCCCTGCTTCCATCGCGGTATGCATTTCGTCGCCGGTACGATCCAGGAAACCGGTGTTAATGAATGCAACGCGGGAGGCGGCTTCGGCAATACACGCCTTGAGATTAACGGTGGTGCGGCGTTCCTCGTCCATAATACCCATTTTCAGGGTGTCGCGGCTCATGCCCAGAATGTCTTCAACGCGTCCAAACAGCTCGTTGGCAAAGGCAACTTCTTTGGGGCCATGCATTTTCGGCTTTACGATATAAACAGAGCCGGTGCGCGAGTTACGTGGCTGACTGGCGTCTTTTTTCAGATCGTGCAGCGCTAGCAGCGAGGTAACCACGGCATCAAGGATACCTTCCGGTAGTTCGTTGCCGTTTTCATCCAAAATCGCTGGCGTGGTCATCAAGTGACCCACATTACGCACGAACATTAACGAACGACCCGGTAACGTGACGCTACCGCCATCGGTGGTTTGCCAAGTGCGGTCAACGTTAAGCTTACGTGTAAACGTCTTGTCGCCTTTTTCGATCTTCTCTTCCAGGTCGCCCTTCATCAGACCGAGCCAGTTGCTGTAAACAACGACCTTATCTTCTGAATCCACCGCGGCGACAGAGTCTTCACAATCCATGATGGCGGTTAAAGCGGCTTCTACCACTAGATCTTTAACGCCTGCCGGGTCGGTTTTACCGATGGAGTCGTTAGGATCGATCAGGATCTCCAGGTGCAGGCCATTGTTAGCCAGCAGAATCGACTCTGGTTTAGCCGCTTCGCCGTTAAAACCAATCAGCCTGGCTGGGTCTTTTAGCCCGGTTTCCCGACCACCTTCCAGAGTCACTACCAAATGACCGTCACGAATCGCGTATTTAACCGCATCGCGGTGGGAACCTGTGGCCAGCGGTGCTGCGCGATCAAGCACTCCGCGGGCGTAGGCAATCACTTTGGCACCGCGTTTCGGGTTGAAGCTGGTGCCTTTTTCGGCACCGTCGTCTTCTGAAATCGCGTCAGTACCATAAAGAGCGTCGTAAAGGCTGCCCCAACGTGCGTTGGCAGCATTCAGCGCATAGCGAGCATTGCTCACCGGTACCACTAACTGAGGCCCTGCTTGGACGGCTACTTCGCGATCAACGTTGGCCGTTGTTGCTTTGACGTTAGCCGGGGCTTCTGCCAGGTAACCAGTCTCTTTCAAGAAACGACGGTACGCAGGCATATCTGTGACCGGGCCGGGGTTTTCCCGGTGCCATACGTCAAGCTTCTCTTGCAGCGTGTCGCGCTCTTCCAGCAGTTGACGGTTTTTAGGTGTTAAATCATGAAACAGGGCATCCACCCCGGCCCAAAAGGTATTTTCATCAATGCCTGTTCCCGGTAGTGCCTGCTCATTGATAAAACGATCTAAATCGGCGGCCACCTGAAGGCGATGGCGAGAGATACGTTGAGACATAGAGAGCTCCTCATGTGCGTCGGCGGTCGGCTTGCGCCAATCGCAGGAATCAGCGGTGTGTGATGTCTTCCAACCAGCATGCCACGATTTTGTGGAAAATACTTCCACATGTAAACTCGAAGTTCAAATTCCTGCCCTAGACATAGGGCTAACCCGGCAACCACCCAGCAATTACCCTGCCCTTTTTCATTGGGCAGAGCTACGCCGCCAGTGCCCTATAGACGAGCTCGTAGGCGTCAGTCGCTCTCGGAGGATACAGCGTTTCTGGATCAAGCCAAGATGCTTGCGCAGCATGGCCTGCTTCCTGCAGCCAGTCCTTAAGTATCTGGTGGTCCACAGCGATTACTTCCGTTAGCTCTTTTATCTTGTTGGAGTCGGTCTGCTTTTCGTCCAGAGCGTTTAGTGTCAGCTGATGCTGGTAAAACTGGTTGAGTTGGGCCAGGAAGGCAGCGCAATCTTCCACATCAGCAGTAGACCCCGTCGCGCCTGCGAACGCGCTTGGAAGCCGCCATCGAAGATGATATTGGTGACAAGGCTAGCGACGCCAGCAATGCCAGCAATGCCAGCAATAAAAATGCAAGTGTCTTCTGGTATGGTGAAAGCTTGCTGTGCACCTGCCAGTCGATTTCATCCCGGCGTGAACGACTCGCGGCACACTCCTGTCCTACCTGTTGGAGGATACGATGACCGACTTTACCCCCCTGCAGGCTTTGGGGCCGATTGCACCTTTCGATTCGAAAGGCGGTCAGCCGCTGGATGACTATCTTGAATATTATGGCTTGGCACCGCTGCTCACTGAGCATGTGGGGCTATACGTCGGTTATCTCGACACGCCACGCTTCCGGTTGTGGTGCCAAGTTTGGAGCCCCTCAGAACCGATAGGCACAGCCTTTGTGGTGCACGGTTATTACGACCATTTGGGGCTCTATCGCCATCTGCTCGAACGTCTGTTGGCGCAACGCTTTCGGGTGGTGCTTTGGGACTTGCCCGGCCACGGCCTCTCTAGCGGGCCACGCGCGACGATAGAAGATTTTGAAGACTACCAACATTGTCTGATCCATCTGCAAGACCACCTTGGGCAACAAGGCTTGGCCCCGAAACCTTGGCTGGGTGTCGGGCAAAGCACCGGCGCGGCCATACTGGCTACCGACGCTCTGACCCGTCCGGATAGCGGTCATTGGGCTGGGCTGGTATTACTGGCGCCGCTGGTGAGGCCCTGGGGATGGAGTCAGTCGAGTTGGGTTCATTGGTTGGCAAGCCCCTTCGTGAATCAATTGCCGCGCAAATATCGGGCTAATACCACCGATGAGTCTTTCACTTCTTTCCTCCGCGAACAGGACCCGCTTCAGCATAACCAGTTGGATGTGGCCTGGGTAAGCGCCATGCGCCGCTGGATGCCCCGCCTGCTGGCGCAGGAGCCTAGCCTGCTACCTACGCTGATTTTGCAAGGTGAGCAAGATGTAACCGTCGATTGGAAGTGGAATTTAGCAATTCTGGCGGAAAAATTTCCCAACGCCGACATCCATCGCCACCCAGAAGCGCGTCATCACCTAGTGAATGAAGCTGAACCAATCAGGCGAGCTTTATTTACTACCCTGGATGAGTTTGTCGAAAAAATAAGTATCACGCCTAATGAATTGTAATTGAAAAGATTTTTTAGCTGATCTGATCTCTCCTGCTTTATACATAATTATTCACCCTGGACCTAGCTATAGGCTCTCGGACTTTCGTCCGTCACTAGGGCTCTATAGGGAGATTCCCTAAGTTTAAATTACGTATTGTCAGAAAAAATATTAAGAACCAATAAGTATTTTTTTAACAATAGGTTACGTGTAATTTTTAATTTAAATTATGTTGAGTGGTTTTTTTTATGGAAGTCACGCGGCTACCACTTCCACATTTTTTCTAGCAGGCTCTTCAGGAATGTCAAGGGAATGTTAACAAAATAGAATTGTTGCGAAACGTGAATAAAGCGTGTAGAAAAGTAAGTTAGCAGGTGAGACTTTATGGTTATTAATATTTAAGTTTAGGTTGGTCAAGGTAGCTGCTATTGACTTGTTTTTTTATAAGTATTTGTTTTTTTTGAAAATAGATTTGATGAGAAGGTTGAGCAAGATAGTGCTTGTAGGAAGGAAGCGTAAGAAAATGTTACGAATTATAACTTTTCATCTTTCAATAACCTTCTTGTGCTAGACGGGTCCATGCACCCGGCGGCGCAGTTGAGCGATAGTCATCACCAACAAGCAAAGGCAAGTAGCAAGGGAGTGCAACATGACCGCTATTAATGGCGTACTGGCAGGTCACTGGTGAGTTAAATACAGGGAAATCGCTATGATGTTTGTCATTAAGACGCTATTTAGCCTGACAAGGCGCCGGAAACAGTTGATCCAGCTCTTGGTGGATACTTTCTTGATCGTTGCTAGCTTTCTGTTGGCAATGCTTTTGCGATTAGACTCCTTGGAGTTTTTGGCTAAAGAGTCGGTGTGGTTGGCATTGCCCGTCATGATACCGGTGAGCCTGTTTATTTTTATACGTTTGGGTTTTTACCGTTCAATCGTGCGTTTTATGGGTTTAAAGGCGCTGCAGGCGCTTTGTGCCGGTGTTATCGGCTCTGCATTGACACTATACGTTGTCAGCATGGCATTAAATTTACCTGTACCTAGATCTGTGCCTTTTATTTATACAATGCTGGCATTTATAACGATTGGCGGCATAAGGCTAGCGTTACGCTTAATGTATCAGCGTGGGCAGCAGCTTCAAAAAACCCGTGTGCTGATATATGGCGCCGGAGCAGCAGGGCGTCAGTTGGTGGTTTCTCTGCGTCATGGTAGAGATTACGAACCCGTTGGTTTTGTTGACTACGCCCCCCTCCTTCAAGGTACGCATGTTCAGGGGTTAAGAGTTTATAGTCCTGAGTCGACACCCAAATTAATTGAGAACTTTGGCGTAGAAAAGTTCTTATTGGCTATTCCAGAAGCAACACGAGCACGTCGTCAGGAAATTATTGAATCTATTGAGCCGTTGTCGATTCCTGTACAAACCATACCTGATATGGCGGATATTGTTTCAGGCAAGGCAAAATTCAATGAGCTTCGTGATGTTCGTGTTGAAGATTTACTTGGAAGAGACCCTGTGCCACCCGATCCTAAGTTAATGGGAACGAATATCACACATAAATCAGTGATGGTAACGGGCGCTGGCGGCTCCATTGGTAGCGAGCTATGCCGTCAGATTGTTCAGTTACTTCCTAAACAGCTAATCATCGTTGACTCTTCTGAATACTCTCTCTACAAAATTGACCAAGACCTAGCCCATTTGATTGAAAAGGGCGATCTTGACGTTGTCGTTAAGCCAGCTTTGGCTTCTGTTCGCAATGGCGACGTTATCGCACGCCTGATCCGTACGTTTGAAATTGATACTATTTACCACGCAGCCGCTTATAAACACGTACCTCTCGTAGAGTTTAATCCGGCGGAGGGAGTGCTCAATAATGTCTTTGGAACAATGGAAGTTGCTAAGGCGGCTATCCAAGAGGGCGTAGAGTCTTTTGTCCTGGTTTCTACCGACAAGGCAGTGCGCCCAACCAATGTGATGGGCGCTAGTAAACGAATGGCAGAGCTGGTTTGTCAGGCATGCGCTGATGAACAAACGGATACACGTTTTTCAATGGTGCGCTTTGGCAACGTACTGGGTTCTTCAGGCTCAGTTGTTCCTCTTTTTCGACGCCAAATTGAGAAAGGCGGCCCTATCACCGTTACACACCCAGACATTACTCGTTACTTTATGACTATTCCTGAAGCTGCCCAGCTTGTTATTCAAGCCAGCGGTATGGCGACAGGGGGCGATGTGTTTGTGCTGGATATGGGCAAGCCGGTCAAGATCGTAGAGCTTGCTACTCGAATGGTGAAGTTGTCAGGCTTAAATTATCGCTTTATATCTGTGCCTGATGATGCAAAGACCACAAAAGCCGAGCAAGAAAGCATTATTACAGATGATAAAAAAGGTGAGATATCGATTCGTTTTACTGGTTTGCGGCCAGGTGAAAAGTTATACGAAGAACTTTTGGCTACAGAAAGCGCAAATAAGACGCGGCATCCCAGGATTATGACAGCGTCAGAAGATTTTTTGCCTTGGCCAGCGCTTGAGCCTCTGCTGTCTCAACTGGAAGAGGCGTGTAAAAAGCAGGATGCTGCCCAAATACGTGATTTATTGATAGCAGCACCTACTGCCTACCAACCGCTGTCAGATATTGTCGATCATTTTTGGTTATCCACAGCACACCACGATAGTGTTAACAAACCATCCGCTAAACCTTCCGTTTCTTCAGAAGATACAAAGACGTTTTCTGTAAAAAATTATGAAAGCCAGCCCGTGGCAAATAAAACGCCAATGGCGGAAATGTCGAATACAAGTTTATTAATGCATAGTGCAAGTAGTAGAAAGCATTAGAATAAATTTATTAACTAAATTACTAGTTAGAATTTTCCTCAATTGAGGCAGGCGGTAAACAAGCTTTAAATATGCGTTTACTCCTATACAGCATCAATGTGTTTACAGCATCAATGTTTTGAGTAATTAGCTGGCCTCGAGGATGTGCCAATCAAACCTCGGGGCGGTAGCGTGTCTAAAATTTTTTAGCATGATGCAAAGCGCCAAACGCACGGTAAGAAAAACAGACTGGAGCTGACTCTGATAATAAAGGAGCAGACATGGTCTTTCGCTCACTCCACGCTCAGGTAGACGTTGTCATGAGAAAACAAACTATTTTCCGCTTACTGGTTGTTGCCTCGCTAGCCTTGTTGATAACAGGCTGTGCCCTAGCTCCAGGAGGAGATATTGATTACGACGCTCCAAAGTCGGAGTCGCCTGATTTAATGAAAATAGTTGATATAAAACCAATTACGCCGGAGCTGGTTTGGGCTATGGATTCTGAAAAGGACATTGTGCATCCAGTCACTGAAGAGCTGCGTAAGGAAATATCAGAGTACGAATATACAGTAGGCGTAGGTGACGTACTGAGTATCGTTGTCTATGACCACCCTGAGCTGACTATTCCGACTGGCGGTGAGCGTAGCGCTATAGAGGCAGGCAACATAGTGCGTTCTGATGGCACCATTTTCTACCCGTTTGTAGGGCGTGTGCATGTCTTAGGAAAAACCACTGAAGAGATCCGCCTTCAACTGACTCGAGGTCTTGCTGACTATCTTACAGAGCCTCAAATTGACGTCTTTATCGCGGCATATAATTCCAAGCGGTTTCACGTCACCGGCGCGGTATCATCGCCAGGGTCGGTTCCTGTCACTAATGTGCCAATGACTATACTTGATGCTGTCAATGAAGTGGGTGGTCCAACAGACAACGCTTTTTGGCATGAAATGCTTTTATTCCGCAACGGCACAGAAGAGCAGCTATCCCTATTCGATCTGTTAAGTGAAGGCGATCAACGTCAAAATCGCTTGCTTAGAGATGGCGATTTACTGCACTTCCCGAGCGCTGATAATCAAGGTGTTGCCATGTTGGGCCAGGTACGCTCACCCGGTAATCTGCGTATGAATCGCGAGCGCTTATCACTCACCGATGCATTAGCACGTGCAGGGGGAGTCAATGAACAGACCGCCGAGCCTTCAGGCATCTTTGTTCTGCGTCGTAACGCGCCTGGCGCAGAAAAACTGGCCACTGTTTATCAGCTAGATATAAGCAATGCAATCGCCTTAGCAATGGCAAGTAATTTCCAATTAGAGCCCAAAGATGTGGTCTACGTTACAACCGCACCGATAGCCCGGTGGAACCGTGTTATTAGCCTTCTCCTGCCTTCAATCAACTTACCTAATGATCTAGGTAATAGCAGTGATGGGCTTAACGACCTGCTTTAATATGACAAAACGTATCCTTGTAGTTTGTACTGGTAATATCTGCCGAAGCCCGGTTGCTGCCGCTATGTTGCAGCAAGGACTTGTCGACATCGAAGTAATGTCGGCAGGTTTAGCCGCCGGGCAAGGGGGCGCAGAACAGCGTATAGCTGCGCTTGCAAAGGCAGATGGGTACGACCTTAGCCAACATCAGGCAAAGCCGGTAGATCGCGGTTTGCTGGCCAACGCTGATCTCGTATTAGTGATGAGCGCCAAGCAAAGGCAAATGATATCGCGCAAATGGCCTGAGATGTTGGGGAAAACGTTGTTGTTTGGTATGTGGCGAACTGATAAACCGATCGATGATCGGGATATTCCAGATCCCTATCAGCGTAGTGATGAGGTCTGTCAGTTAGTTTACGACACGATCAAAACGGCAAGTTTCGCCTGGCGAGAAAAGCTTACAGATACCGGCAGTAAAAGCGTGTGGTAGACGATTTAAAGCTTTTTAATTATTCATTTTCATGCGCCTAAAGGGTGTGTGACAGAGAGTGCAGCGATAGACACAATGTCAGACTCATCCCAGAAGAATACACCAGAAGAGACAATTGACCTGAGCCGGATGTTTGGCGCACTTTTTAGCAAAAAGTGGCTAATCATCGGCTTTACCTTATTGTTCGCTTTTATCGGTATCTTGCACGGCATGCTGGTAACTCCGGTTTATCAAGCCGATGCATTAGTACAAGTTGAAAGGCGCAATACCGTTAGTCCACTGGGTGGTGTTGAGAATATTACCGGCACAGCTGCAGGAGAGTTCAATACATCTGCAGAACTGCAAATTCTGCAGTCGCGGATGGTGCTGGGACAGGTAGTGGAGCGGGTAGGTAGCGATTTCAATATAGCGCCTGTGGAATTACCTTTTATCGGTGGCTTGGTCTTGCGCAGGGGCATACCCCGCCCTGATTTTATGGAAGGGTATCCCCATGTATGGGGCAATGAAAGCATTAACGTAGCTCGCTTTAATGTCGATGACAGTCGTCGCGGCCAGCGTTTTACCGTGGAGCGTGGACCTGAAAATACTTACTACGTCATGCAGGGTGATAATCGTGTTGTAACAGGGACGCTAGGGCGTCCTGAGGTATTTTATGACGGTGACCTTGAACTCACTATTGCAAGCTTTGACGCCGCCGAAGGTGCGCAGTATGTACTAACACGTCAGCATAAGACATCGGCCATTCGAGGTATTGCCAGCCGATTGCAAGTAGCTGAAGTCGCCGGTAGTGGCGGCACTACAGGTATGATTCGCTTAATGATGTACGGAGAGGAACCGAGTGAGATTACGCGCAGTTTAGATGCCGTAGCGCAAACTTTTTTAACTCAGAATATTGAGCGACAATCCGAACAGGCTCAGCAAAGCCTAGAGTTTCTTCAGGAGCAAGCACCAGAACTACGTGAGCAGCTTGATTTAGCGGAGCAAAACCTTAATGACTATCGTTCCAATTTAGACAGTGTTGATCTCAGCAGTGAGGCCCAGGCGGCTATTCAGCGTTATATAGAGCTAGATACACGTCTTGACGAGCTGGAGTTTCAAGAAGCCGAGCTTGCGCAGCGCTTCACACCAAGTCACCCCAACTACCAAGCACTGCTTCGTCAGCGTCGTCAGATTCAACAAGATCTACAAGAACTCAATGCCAGGGTTAACGAGCTGCCCGCAGCCCAGCAAGAAGTGTTAAGACGTACGCGAGACGTAGAAGTTACTCAAGCGATATACGTCAATATTCTCAATAAAGTCCAAGAACTTGAAGTCGCCCGGGCGGGCACGATCGGTAATATTCGTATTATTGACAGTGCTGTGCTAAGTGGCCAAGTTGCTCCTAATTCATTTCGTCTTTTAGTTCTCTATACCGTTCTGGGCTTTCTGCTAATCACTGGCTATATCTTATTAAGAGAGCTATTAAAGCGCGGCATTGAGTCATCAGAGCAGGTTGAAAGTGTAGGCCTTACGGTTTATGCCTCTGTGCCGCAGTCCTCAGCCCAGAGCAAACTCAATCGAGCGTTAAGAAGACGTGGGAAAAAATCGTCGAAAAGTGTGGTGGGGGGAGTGCTGGCGCAGCGCAATCCTATGGATCTTTCCCTCGAATCACTGCGCGGCTTGCGCACCAGCTTGCACTTTACCATGATGGATGGGCGTAATAACCGCGTTATGCTGACGGGGCCAAGCCCCGGTGTAGGTAAAAGTTTCGTAAGCGTCAACTTGGGCGCTATTTCGGCCATGGCGGGTAAGAAAGTCCTCATAATTGATGCAGATCTTCGTAAAGGGAATTTGCATCACGCCTTTGGCCAGGCGAGCGCAGGTGGTCTGGTTGAGTTTCTCAGTGGCGAGCTAACACTTGAAGAGATCATTAAGCCCACCGGTATCGCTAACTATGATGTTATTACTCGAGGTGTCGTAGCGTCCAATCCTTCGGAGCTACTGATGCGGCCTGGATTCGAGCAAGCGCTGGAAGACTTAAGCGAAATGTACGATATGGTTATTGTGGATACTCCGCCTGTCCTCGCCGTGACTGACGCCTGTGTCGCTGGCAAATATTGTGGCACTACCCTGATGGTAACAAGATTCGACAAGAACTCAGTACGTGAAATACGAATGGCGAAGAAACGCCTTGAAGGTAGTGGGCTAGAAATACAAGGGGCAATTTTGAACGGCGTTAAAATCTCCTCTAGAGGCGCGTCGGGTTACTACGGATACGGCACCTACAAATATCAGTAGGTAAGCCATGAGTTTTAAAGGAGATACATATGAAGATTCTTGTGACCGGCGCGGCAGGTTTTATTGGTTTTCACACCGCCAGTCGTCTATTGGAACGAGGTGACGAAGTCGTTGGATTTGATAGTGTCAATGATTATTACGATGTCGATATTAAAGAGCGCCGACTTGAGAAACTGCAGGCTTTATCCGCAGAGACAGGAACTTCATTCCATTTTGTTCGCGATAATCTAGCGAACCAAAAAGCAGTAAATGACTGTTTTGAAGAGCATAAGTTTGATCGTGTGATTCATTTGGCGGCGCAAGCGGGTGTACGTTACTCCATTGAAAATCCGCACAGCTATGTGGAAAGCAACATCATTGCGTTTACCAATGTGCTGGAAGCCTGTCGTTACGCTAAAACGCCGCACCTGACTTACGCCAGCACCAGTTCTGTCTATGGTGCCAATACATCGATGCCCTTTTCTGAACACGATGGCGCCAATCATCCACTACAGTTTTATGCAGCCACTAAAAAAGCGAATGAAATGATGGCCCACAGCTATAGCCATCTGTTTGCCCTGCCGACGACAGGGCTTCGCTTCTTTACCGTTTATGGGCCATGGGGGCGCCCGGATATGGCGTTGTTTAAGTTCACCAAAAGTATGTTAGCGGATGAGCCTATCTCGGTTTTCAACCATGGTAACCATACCCGTGATTTCACCTATGTGGGTGACATCGTCGAAGGGGTCATTCGCGCGAGCGACCAGATAGCAGAGCCCAATGCCGATTGGAACAGCGATAATCCAGATCCAGCTACCAGCAATGCCCCTTACCGGCTCTTTAACATCGGCAACAATAACCCGGTGAAGCTGAGTGCTTATATTGAGGCGCTTGAGCAAGCACTGGGCAAAAATGCCAAGCAGGATCTGCTACCGCTGCAGCTAGGTGATGTTCCAGATACCTATGCCGATAGCAGTGAGCTCAAAAAAGCCGTTGATTACCAACCCGCTACGCCGGTAAAAGAAGGGGTTGCTAACTTTGTCGCTTGGTACCGTGATTATTATCAAGTGTGAGCACTATCGCGGCCAAGACTGCATCTTTGCAGTCGTTGAGACATACAAGGTAATAGGAAAGGAATAGCATGAACGTCACGGTTTTTGGAACAGGGTATGTAGGCCTGGTGCAAGGCGCTATTTTGGCTGATGTGGGACACCATGTCGTGTGTGTCGATGTGGATGCAAAGAAGGTCGAGCGGCTAATCCAGGGACATATTCCTATCTATGAACCAGGCTTGGAATCTCTTGTGAAAGAGAACTACGCAGCAGGTCGGTTAGAGTTCACTACCGATGCAGAAGCGGGAGTAAAGCATGGCCAGGTACAGTTCATTGCCGTAGGAACGCCACCGGACGAAGATGGCTCCGCTGATCTCAAATACGTGCTGGCAGTGGCGCAGACTATTGCTGAACACATGCAACGCGATCAGATTATCATCGACAAATCAACGGTGCCTGTGGGTACCGCCGACAAGGTAAAGGCGAAAGTAGCGGAAGTTCTCGCCAGGCGCGACCGTGAAGAACTTAACTTCGATGTAGTATCCAATCCCGAGTTTCTGAAAGAGGGTAGCGCCGTTGCCGACTGCCAGAAGCCCGACCGAATTATTATTGGCACCGAGAACGAGGCCAGCATTGAGGTGATGCGCGAGCTGTATGCGCCGTTCAATCGTAACCATGACAAAGTCATCGTCATGGACGTGAGAAGTGCAGAGCTCACCAAATATGCGGCTAACTGTATGCTGGCGACCAAGATCAGCTTTATGAACGAAATAGCGAATCTTTCCGAGTTACTAGGTGCCGATATCGAAATGGTTCGCCAGGGGATCGGTTCCGATCCACGTATCGGCTACCATTTCATTTACCCTGGGGTAGGGTATGGCGGCTCATGTTTCCCCAAAGACGTTCAGGCGCTTATTCGTACGGCTGGCGACATCGATTTCGACGCCAAGCTGCTCAAGGCCGTTGAAGCCCGAAACCAGGAACAGAAGACCACGCTGTTTGCGAAGATACATCGTCACTTTGAAGGGCAGCTTACAGGCAAGACCTTTGCTGTGTGGGGGCTCTCTTTCAAGCCAAACACCGATGATATGCGTGAGGCTCCAAGTCGTGTGTTGATGGAAGCCTTATGGCAGGCGGGTGCTAACGTGCAGGCATACGATCCTGAAGCCATGGAAGAAACGCAGCGCATCTACGGTACGCGTGACGACCTGTCACTTTGCGGCACCAAAGAAGCCGCTTTGAAGGGCGCAGATGCACTAGTCATAGTGACTGAATGGCAAAGTTTCCGTGCCCCTGATTTTGACCTCATCAAGTCCCAGCTTAGCGAGCCGACGCTCTTTGATGGGCGCAATATGTTCCAGCCGGCACGTATGCGCAATAAAGGGTTTACCTATTACTCGGTTGGTCGCGATATCAAGCCTTTGTGATCACCAGCATTAAGATTATAAGAAAGCATAATTGCTAGTTTCCTCCCCCAACTGTTGGGCGCGCATATCTTATTTTTTAAATATTGATGATAGGTTTTAATATGTTTAAACGTGTTCAGCGGCTTTGGAAACTACTTACGAGGGAGCAGCGTAAAAAACTGCTTGGCCTACAAGGACTCGTAGTGCTAATGGCCTTTGCTGAAGTGGCAGGTGTGGCGGCGATTGGCCCCTTCATGGCGGTGGTAGGCGATATTGGTCGCCTAGAGGGTGACGGCACACTGGCACAGTTCTATCAGGCTAGTGACATGGAAAGCCCTCGACAGTTTATTTTTTGGCTGGGAGTGGCGGTAATTACTGCCCTGGCATGTGCCGCTGCCATCTCAATTTACGTCACTTGGCGGCTGTCACTCTATGCCCAGCAAGTCGGCGCTGAGCTTTCTATACGCCTCTTCAAGCACTATATGCAGCAGCCATGGCTTTTTCATGCTAGTGGTAGCAGCAGTCAACTGATCAACAAAATTTCCCAAGAAGCTTCCCGTATTACCGGTAGTGTCATCCAGCCGTTGATGAGAATGAATGCCAAGGGAACGCTGGCATTAGTGATGACGACAGCGATCTTTATATTCAATCCGCTGGTGGCAATGGCTGGGGTGATAATCTTCGGCACGGCATATTTTGGGCTTTTCCATACGTTGCGTAAGCGGCTGGTACGAAATGGGAAAACTATTTCTACCACTAGCAGAGTTCGCTTCAAGCTGATGAACGAAGGTTTCGGCGGCATCAAGGACACACTATTGCTAGGTCGTCAGGCAGATTTTAACCGGCGCTTTGAAGTGACCAACCGAAAGCTTGCTAGGGCGAAAGGCGTAACAAGCGCACTTTCCCAGGTGCCGCGTTACGGCATGGAACTTTTGGCCTTTGGTGCGGTGATTTTATTGGTACTGTACCTACTAGCCGTCCACGAGGGTAATTTGGGTAACATTCTGCCGATTCTTTCCATGTACGCTCTGGCAGGTTTCAAACTACTGCCAGCCTTCCAGCAGATCTATTCAAGTCTGGCGACTATAAAAGGCAACATTATTTCCTTCGATATATTAGAGGATGACCTAGTGGCCAGTCAGCATATTACACAAGCCCAGCATGCCCACCAAGCAGGTAAGCTTTCGCCCAAGCAGGTCATCGCTCTGGATAACATCCATTTCAGCTACCCCGGCACGGAGGAGAAAGCCTTGAGTGGCTTGACGCTGGAGGTACCTGTAAATCACGTAATTGGATTAGTGGGGTCCACCGGATCAGGGAAATCTACTGCCATCGACGTCCTACTGGGCCTAATTACGCCACAATCTGGCGTGTTGAAGGTAGACGGCGAGGCACTCAGTGGTCATGAGCTGCGCGCATGGCAAAATAACGTTGGCTTTGTGCCTCAGAGCATTTTTCTGTCGGATGCCAGCATCCGGGAAAACATCGCCTTTGGTTTACCGCCAGAAGAGATTGATAATGAACGCGTAAAACGCGCAGCCAAAATGGCCCTCCTGGATGAGTTTCTGGAGAGGTTGCCGAATGGATTGGAAACAGGTGTGGGAGAACGCGGCATTCAGCTCTCCGGAGGGCAACGTCAGCGCATCGGCATTGCCCGTGCGCTGTACGATGATGCTGACGTACTGGTGTTAGATGAAGCGACAAGTTCATTGGACGGTATTACCGAAAAACTAGTAATGGATGCTATTCACAATTTCGCTGGCAAGAAGACCATCATCATGATTGCGCATCGACTGGCGACGGTAAAACAGTGTGACAGTATTTATCTTTTGGCGGGCGGTAAAGTGATAGACCAGGGAAAACATGATGAACTGGCAGCACGCAACGACATGTTTAGGCGAATGGCAGAACATGCATGAAGTGAGAAGAGTTTAGCGTATATCACAAAATTTCTGGCTCACCGGAACTGAGTGTGGATTTTGTTCACTGCGATGAGCCAATTCAATGATATGGCGACGACCTGTTGGATACTGTTTAAAACAGTTAGGTTATCCTCCGTATATGTTAGGTAATAATTATATAGATTTTAAGTTATTAAATAATATGTTAAAAACTATAGTTAAAAAAATTTTCAATTTAGCTGGTTATGAAATTAAACGTTCAAATTTTATAACTCCAGATTTGCATGACCAAAAATTAAATCCAGGCGTAATAGTTGAGTTAATTGGCCCTTCTGGTGTTGGAAAAACAACGCTTTTCAAAAATATTGAAAAGGAACTTAGGCCACAATGGGTTTTTAAAAAAGACCTGGCAAAAATAAACCCTTTAGGTATTAAAGGAATAGGCGTGGAAGCACCATATTACAACGTTGCTTCTCTTCTGATAGAGGAAAGATTAAAAAGTAGTGCAGCATCAAAAAGACCACCTAGTATCTCTAAATTGTCATCCCTCAATTATTGTGCAAAGGAGTTGGCGAATAATATAGTTTACATCAATAAAGAAATACCAAATTGGCTTTTTTCGGATGATGGAATTTTCCATCTTTTTACAAGTGAGATAGTGACATGTGAAGACAAGCTTGTTAATGATGAAGAGGCAAAAAAATTCTTGTTCGAAAAAAGAGTGCTAGTACATTTAGATGCAGAAGAAGAATATATTGTGGAAAATTTAAAGAAAAGACACAATGAGTTAAAGCGAAATACTAATGATTTATTTTCAAGAATGAGTGAAGAAGAAGTGTATGATCGTACGCGATCGCGTAGGAAGGTTATTAAAGAGGTAACGGAAATTTATAAAAAGTATGGTTCTATTGTTTGTGAGATCAACGCAATGGATGGAACTGAAGTAAATATAAAAAAATTAAAAGTGTTTTTGGATGAAATTGTTGAAAGTAATGTTAAATAAGGTGGTTATCTATATATTTATAAAAAAATCATAGAAATTCAAAGAGAATTGACAAGTTAACAATATTTGGCTTTAAAGTAGTGCTAGTATTGACCTATATTTTATTTATATTAAATATATTTAGTAAATTAATGGTGAGATTTTTTAAATAATTATCACAATGTCATGTTTTAAATTGAGAGCTAAATAGCGAAAGAGGTTTTTTATGTGCGGTTATTTAGTCTAGAGAGCATCTGATTAATGTTTGACTGAGATCAGGCGCAGCGTTTTCCAAGCTGTGCAGAAGTGGCCTTACCCAGTAATAGTGGAAAGCCACCTTGGTTAAGAAGTCTTGCGCTGCTGCACCAATGCCTGCAGCGGAGGCCCATGTGCTGGAACGAACTCAACGACAATATCACGCTGCGGCGTGACCCCTCTGGCGGCAGGTCTACACGACAGCCACTGAAAGACTCCAGTGGTGCAAAACTGCCCTTCTCCAGCCAACCTGTAGCGGCAATTTGCGGCTTTATATCGTTAGTATTTTTCTCTTCAATTTGACGAATTAGGCAAGTATGTATGGATATACTCATTGATCACGGTAGTGGATGGAATGTTGGCGATATATCAATGCTCGAGTCTGCCGTAAATGAGTTACTAGAACTGATGCCGGAGGCTATCCTCCATGTCGTGGACAGGCCCCGCCTTAGAACCAATATCTGGGACTACGAACGCGTTCAGAAATATCCACCATACCAACTGCTTGAGCCGCTCCAGGTCGAGAGAGGTGGCTGGCTCAGCAAGGCTGTCATTAAAAACATAGGCCGTGTGGGACGTCACGTCATTCGCTCTGGAACGGCTAAACGCGGGTTTGCTCTCGAATTGCCTAATCAGATTGTTCCCCCCGAGGCGCTCCGAATGAAGCCGACAGGGACAATGGCGGATTACAGTAAACCGTTTGACGCTCTCTTTGTGGCCGGTGGAGGAACGATAACTGACACATTCTCGTGGGGACTCATCCAACGCAGTGCTTTGGTGCGCACCTTTGCTGTACAGGGGAAGCCTATTGTCTTTACGGGCCAACAAATCGGTCCATTCGAGTCACGACATTCACGACAACTGACCGCCAAGATCCTACGCGCAGCTTCGTACGTAGGAGTGCGTGAGCCTACAGCTTCTCTCGACTACGTCCGGACGCTGGGGGCGCGTCGGTATGAGCTTATGGGGGACGACTCCTGCGGATTCAGAGTGGACCATGAAGACGCTGTACAACGCCTAAAGAAGCGAGGATTGGAAGCGGGACAGTTCTTCGCGGCCAATGTACGAGTCGGTGATTATGCCGCCGAACATGCCACCCACTTGAACCGCATTGCCGAGTTGGTAGGTATGCTGGCGGACCGGACCGGACTTCCTGCCCTTGTGGTTCCGGTAGCTCTAGGAGGGAAGAAGAGCGATATCCTATCGGGTTACTCACTAAGAAAAGCGGTAGGTGATCACGTTCTGGTCCTGGATGACGAAGATCTCACAGCGATGGCGGTCAAGGGGGTGATGGGACTCGCGCATGGTGCGGTCGGTGTGTCATACCACTTCTGCACGTTTGCCCTGACCCAGGGAGTCCCCGCCGTTTGTATTCACGATGGTGCATATTACGGTCAAAAAGGAGATGGAATCGCCGCCTTCTGGGGCGATTCCCGTCTCTCGCTCCCCTTGCCCGGTTTGGATGCCGCGGCGGCCTCGGAGCTAGTCGATTCCATATGGAAGGACGCTAGCCTGCGGATGGCCCTCAGCAAGCGATCCAGGGAAGCCGAGACACATTGGAAGCAGGTATATGCTAATCGTGTGGTGCCCGCTCTCAAAGGTCTCGATGTAGCAGCCACACCTAGTGTGAGTTAGAGATGAAAAGGTTTCGAAACCACCTCCAATCTTACCATCTTAGAGATTCCAGTCATGGAAAACCCCGCAGTTAGCGTCCTCATGCCCGTCTACAACGGCTTACCGTACCTGACGGAAGCACTTGATTCTCTTCTCAATCAGACCTTCCAAGACTTCGAGATTATCGCCGTTAACGATGGGAGTACCGATGGAAGTGCGGAGGTGCTGGCTTCCTATGCCAGTCGAGACGAGCGCGTCGTCATCGTGACGAATGAGGAGAACATAGGGCTTCCCAGGTCGCTGAATAAGGGGCTTGAGAAGTGCCGGGCGGCTCTGGTGGCTCGTGCTGACGCCGACGATCGCTACAGGAAAGATAGATTAGAGAAGCAGGTTGCGTTTCTCGATGCGCATCCTGAGGTCGGAGTGCTATCGTGCTGGGTTCAAAAAATTAAAGCCGACGGAGAGTTCTTTTCTCTTGTTCGGTTTCCTACAGAGGATGGAGAGATCCGGGTACGCGAGTTATTCGTGAACAGTTTCTCTCACCCGGGCGTGATGTTCCGCAGGGATTTAGTGCGAGGAGTAGGAGGCTACGACCCCGAGTACTGGACCTCCGAGGACGCCGATCTGTGGTCGAGGATTCGTCCGTTGATGAAATCGGCGAACCTGGCAGAGCCGCTTATCTTCTACCGGAAGCATGAGGGGTCGATGATGCGCACCCGGGGTTCGGAAGGAGAGAAGCTAAGCCTTTCAGTACGCCAGCGGTTATTGAGCGAGTACCTCGACCGTCCACTGAGTATCGACGAGGCGAGAGGTGCAGTCATGACATTTAGAGCGAGCCAAGGCGTTACCGCTGACGACGTCAAAGTCGGTATGGACGTGATTAAGAATGTGCACGGCGAGATTCGAGAACGTGAGGAACCCTCAACACTTCGCTATTTCGAAACTGAAGCTATCTCTTCTTTTATGCGCTTAGCGAAGGTTTTTAAAGGCTCCGCCCCAGCGCTTAGTTACGCATTAGTGACTAGCGCTTTTTCGATGCACCCAAGGCAAGCATTGGCAGCCGTAGCCAGCCATACCGCGGCTCTTGTCAATCTATTAGGTAGAACACGATTTAAAAGGACCATTCGCCATTAGTGAAAACCTTTCAACCACGACTTTACCTACTGAGAGGAGGTAAGAATATAAAACCACGGATTTGCTGGTGAATACTTGCATGATAGGAAATAAAAAGGCTCATATAAAAAAGGTCATATAAAAAGGGAACATTTATGAAGATTAGTTATGAGAAGGAAAATGAATTAATTCCAGTTAAAACGAAAAAGCTGAAAGTAATACCTATAAAAACGAAATTATTAGTAAGGGCGGGCGCTCTTTTTGGTAAAGCAGTTTCATTCGGATTGCTTCCAAATTGGTTTGCATATCGTGGGATGCAGAAAGAAACGATAAAGAATTATTTTAATAGAAATAAAAATAACAAAAGCGCTGGTAGCTACCAGATAGTTAATGAAGAAGAAAAGGCCTACAACCCGCTGCCTTGTAATATAAATTCAAGGAACGAATTGCCGGCAGATAAAGGGTGGTGGGGCTACTCTTTTTATGACGTACCCAATCGATCCAGCGGTGAAACCTGTATTGCTACGTTACCCAATTGTCTGGTGACTTGGTTTAATCATACTGAGAAAGGCAACGATTACTATCCCGCCATTATAAATGGTGATCGACGCGCCTTGAAAATGCGAGAAGTTGCCTATCGGCCACAGCATGCAAAAGTACTAAGAAAATCTCCAAAGCCTTTGCAGCTTGACAGTGCAATATGGATTACTGAGCGAGTCTACCATAATCACTCGCATTGGTTGACAGCGCATTTGCCAAAATTACTATGGCTACGTAACCATAATCTTCTCGATAAGGTAATTTTACCACCGAAACGCACTGCGACTATGAATGACTCGCTTAGCATGCTGGGTTTAGTTCCCGATGACTTTTTGACTTATGATGAAAATCGACCGTTATTCGTAAAACAGCTCACCATTATGGATACCGATAGGTTTCGTCCTGAACTTTTAAGATTAGTTCCTGCCGCTTACGGTGTGTATGAAGCAGAAGCTCCTTATAGGCGAATATTTATTAGTCGTGCTAAAGCATCTAGACGAAAATTAATTAATGAAGAAGAAGTTTGGTCCTTGTTAGAGCCGCATGACTTCCAGCGGGTTTTTATGGAAGATTTAACATTTCAGGAGCAGGTTAAATTAATGCAAGAAACATCTATCTTGATAGCACCGCACGGAGCTGGATTGACAAACATGATGTTTTGCCCGCAGGGGGCGAAAATAGTAGAGATAGCAGATCTAAGTTTTCCAAATCCTAATTTTTATGCCTTGGCATCGGCAATGCAGCATCAATACTGGATTATTAATGCCAACTCAGAAGGCGATGCTCATCCCTTGGAAAAAGATATGTTTGTCAATCCGGCTGCAATAAAAGAAATGCTGCCCTCTTGGATTCAAACAGGCAAGAGAGAGAAAGTTTAAATAAGCCGGTGTACATACAATGATGACTATTTCTATAATTATCCCTACCCATAATGCTGAAAAATATCTAGCGGCGACTGTGAACTCGTTGTTAAATCAAAGCATGCTTCCTACTGAAATTATTATTATTGATGATGATTCAGGCGATAAAAGTTTAGAAATAGCACGTCAATTAGCTGGCAATCATCCTGACATCATACGTGTGTATTCGAAAAGATTCAGGAGTGCTACTAAATCGCGTAATTTAGGCGCATCCGTTAGTAAGGGCGAAGCCTTGATGTTCATGGATGCTGATGACATCATTGAACAAAATACACTAGAAGCGTTATCCGGTGCGCTTACTGCTGAAGGTGCAGAGATCGCTGCTTGTCCTTGGCTACGGTTAGAATTAGCTGATGATGGCTGGGTAGCAAAACCTGCATCATGTGCTTCTCGTCGGCCAGACCAAGATGCGCTTAGTGCTTGGCTAACGGGGTGGTATCACCCACCTTGCTCAATACTCTGGTCCCGAGAGGCTTATGCAAAAACAGGGGGATGGGACGAAAAAGCTGCTTTAAATCAAGACGGCGATATAATGATGCGTGCGCTAACAAAAGGCATTAGTCTTGTAGAGACAAATAAAGGCACAGCGTATTATCGGCGTCTTCCTTCCGGTGAAGAATCTTTGAGCGGAAAAGGTAAAACGTTAGAAGGGCTAAAAGGGCGAATGTATGTTTTAGATAAAATTGCCCGCATCATAGAGGAGCGCGAAGACCAAAAACGGTATCAAGATTCGTTAAGCCGAGCATATCGAGCAATAGCTAACGATGCTAAAGCAATTGATAATAAGACATACTTCGAAGCTGAATCAAAACAAAAGTATTACAATCCCATAATTTTTAAAACAATTTTTGCTAAAGGCAGAAGATGGTGGGCGCGTTATTCAAAAGGTAAAATGGGAACAAAACCCACACCTGATAAATTTTCAGAAAAAGTCGATTGGCTCTATGATTCAGTGACTAAAGAAGAAGGACAACCTGCGTTAGCTAAAGTTAAAGAGGTTAAAAACCCTACGGTAAGCGTGATTATCCCTGTTTACAACCGAGCGCATCTGTTACATCGCGCTTTAGATAGTGTTGTTGCACAAACTTTCAAGGACATTGAGATCCTTGTCATAGATGATTTTTCTCTCGATGACCCTTATTCAGTAATTAAAAAATATAATGACTCTCGAATTAAATATATCAGGCAAAAAGAAAACCAAGGTGTCGCGGCTGCACGTAACCGTGGACTTCAAGACACTCAGTCTCCGTTTGTGGCGTTTCTTGATGACGATGACGAATGGTACCCAGATAAATTATTAAAACAAGTTGAATTGTTTCTACAGTCACCACCGGAGGTGGGGTTAATTTATACTGGTGTTGAAACGGTAATGGACGAAGGCCATACCGAGATTCAGATTCCTACTGAGCGAGGCAATGTTTACCGAAAGCTACTTGTTAAAAACTGTATTCATGGTGGATCGTCCGCAATGATACGGCGTAATCTAATTACTAATGTTGGTTTTTTTGATGAGAGCCTACTAGCGATTGAGGATTACGACTACTGGTTACGTATATCCCGTTACTATCATTTCGATTTTATCGAGGATCCCCTTGTCCGATATCACGATATGAGAGCTGGCACGTCCGATACTGATGCGCGACGATCGCGGAATATTCAGGCTAACCTTGAGGCACGAAATCAATTTTATCTTAAGCATCAAGCGCAGATGAGAAAAGAAGGTGTGGCTCACTTGTTTCTTGTTCAAAGCGCTAACCGCCACATGGCATCTCATTGGAACGACATAAAATCAGCACGCCGACTCGCGTTAAAAGCCTTTTTCCACGCACCAACGTCACGAAATACTATCGTGGCAATGGCCGTGACTTTTTTTCCTCGTCAATTGGTAAACAGGATTAGAAAGTTTATTTATGGGCGTAATAGTGTAGAAAATGAAAGCAGTGGTATATAAACACTTTTATATTGCTTAATGCTAATTTAACTAGTAAGTAGTTTGGTGTAAATTTTAACTTTTCTTTATATCATCATCTGCGCTTAATGTGTTAACAAGATGAATATATTTAGCATCAAAGCTACTTTTAACTACTCAAAACAAAAGTGATTAAAATGCGTGTATGCGTAATGTCTGGTATGTTCCCAATGACTTCTCAAACTTTTGTGATGCAGCACGTAACGGGTCTATTGGACAACGGTATCGATGTAAATGTCCTTGCGCTTCGGGGAATGGATGCTGCTTGGGAAAGTCTCGATTCTTACCAGGAGCCGCTAAAATCGCGAGTATGGTACTATCAGGCTCCCATAAATAAAATAAACCGCATAAAAGGAATTCTGAACCAGACAGTGCGTCACCTGACACATGGAAAGTCCAATTATCTGAAAAGCTGGAATATTTTTCATTTCGGTAAAAGTGTTATAAATTTAAACCTGCCTTACATTTATAATACCGCCCTGGGTATTCAACCTGTCGATATTCTACATTGCCACTTTGGGCATAATGGCGTATTTGGCGCTTATTTAAAGAAATTAGGATTTGCAAAAAAACTGGTAGTGACTTTTCATGGCCATGATGTTTCTTCCGCTTTGCAAGCCAGTACCTCTAAAAATATTTATAAACCTGTTTTTGAAGAGGCGGATCTGATTTTACCTGTGAGTGAGTATTGGAAAGATAAATTACTTGATATGGGGGCTCCCGAATCACGTGTGTTTGTGCATCGTGTTGGTATTGATGTTAATCGCTTTAGCTATAGAGAACGTGTTGCGAGTTCGAGCCCATTGAGAATAATTACAACGGCACGTTTTGTGGAAAAAAAAGGGATTTCCTACGCACTTCAGGCCGTAGCTAAGGTGAAAAATGATCATCCTGAAATTGCTTTTTATTACGACATCATAGGAGAAGGTCCCTTATCGGAAGAAATTGAGGATTTAGTCATCTCGCTTGAAATTACTGACTGTGTAACACTTCATGGCGGACTGCCCCATGGAGAAGTGCAAAAACTACTGTCTGATGCTGATGTCTTTATTTTACCTAGTGTTAAAGCTAAAAATGGCGACCAAGAAGGCATTCCTGTCTCACTAATGGAAGCGATGGCATCTGGAATGCCTGTATTGTCCACTTTACATAGCGGTATTCCCGAATTAGTTGAAAATGATGTCTCAGGATATCTCGTTCCCGAAAAAGATGTTAACGCACTAGCCGAAAAAATTGTCTGTCTCGCCGAACAGCCAGAATCATGGACGAAGCTAGGGGAAGCAGGTCGATCAAAAGTCGAGCAGGATTATAATAAAGATCATCAAAACACTCGTCTTATTGACATGTACCATAAGCTTATTGGTTAAGAAATAGTTTTAAAAGGCTTCACCTACTACTTAGCAGGGCGTTAGATTACACCGCTATAGCCTTAAAATATCTATTGTTAGTATTACACAAGGACTATTATGAAACTGCTGATTACCGGTGGCGCTGGGTTTATTGGCTCTGCCGTTATTCGTTATCTAATTGAACATACGTCGCATCATGTGGTTAATCTGGATAAGCTGACCTATGCAGGAAACTTGGATTCATTAGTCAAGGCGGCACAAGATCCACGCTACCTTTTTGAGCAAGTCGATATCTGTGATCAAGCCGAGTTAGAGCGAGTATTTAGCGAACACCAGCCCGACGCGGTTATGCATTTGGCCGCTGAGAGCCATGTGGATAGGTCAATCGATGGGCCTGTGGCGTTTATACAAACCAATATTGTTGGTACCAGCACGCTTCTGGAAGTTGCCCGTACTTACTGGCAGGCATTGAACGCCGAACGTAAAGCAGCCTTTCGCTTTCATCACATTAGTACCGATGAAGTATATGGCGATCTAGAAGGCCCAGAGGGCTTATTTACCGAGCAGACACCCTACGCGCCCAGCTCACCTTATTCGGCGAGTAAGGCAAGTTCGGATCATCTAGTGCGTGCCTGGCACCGCACCTATGGTTTGCCCGTAGTGCTTACTAACTGCTCCAATAATTATGGTCCTTATCATTTTCCTGAGAAGTTGATCCCGCTCGTCATTCTCAACGCCTTGGAAGGCAAAGCCCTTCCTGTATATGGAAAAGGTGAGCAAATCAGGGATTGGCTATTTGTAGAAGATCATGCCCGAGCCCTTTACACCGTGGTAAGCGAAGGAGAAATCGGAGAGACCTACAATATTGGCGGGCACAACGAAAAACAGAATATTGACGTTGTGCACACCATCTGTGACCTCTTGCAGGAGTTGGTGCCACCTACGGAGGGTGTTGGTATTACCCACTACCGAGAGCTTATTACCTTTGTAACGGACCGCCCAGGCCACGACCTACGTTATGCCATTGATGCCAGCAAAATCGAAAAGACATTGGGCTGGCGGCCGCAGGAAACCTTTGAGTCTGGAATTCGTAAAACGGTGAAGTGGTATCTCGACAATCGGGAATGGTGCCAGCGTGTACAAGATGGCTCGTACCAGCGTCAACGACTAGGCATGGCATCGGAGGCGACTGCATGAAAGGCATTATTCTGGCCGGTGGGTCCGGCACACGGCTTTACCCGATTACCATGGGCGTATCCAAGCAGCTGCTCCCCATTTATGACAAGCCGATGATCTATTACCCCCTCTCGGTATTAATGCTCGCGGGGATCCAGGAAATACTGATTATCTCGACCCCAGGTGATCTAAGCAGCTTTGAGCGCCTGTTAGGTGATGGCAGCAAGTTCGGTATTCAACTTAGCTACGCCGCCCAACCAAGCCCCGATGGTCTGGCACAGGCCTTTATTATTGGTGAGTCATTCATCGGAGATGACAGCGTTTGTTTGGTCTTGGGCGACAATATCTTTTACGGTCAAGGGTTCTCACCCAAGCTGAAAGAAGCTGCCGCGCTAACCAGGGGCGCTACTGTGTTCGGCTACCAGGTAAAAGACCCCGAACGTTTCGGCGTGGTTCAGTTTGATCGCAACAAACGAGCTATCTCAATTGAAGAGAAGCCCGAACAGCCAAAGTCGCATTATGCAGTTACAGGCCTCTACTTCTATGACAACGATGTCATCAATATCGCCAAACAAGTGAAGCCTTCTCACCGCGGCGAGCTCGAAATTACCAGTATTAATCAGGCCTACTTAGAACGGGGTGATCTGAACGTCCAGCAATTAGGGCGGGGGTTTGCCTGGCTTGATACAGGGACTCATGAAAGCTTGCTGGAAGCGGCCCAATTTGTAGAAACTATTGAGCGCCGGCAAGGCTACAAGATCGCTTGTTTGGAGGAGATTGCTTGGCGTAACGGCTGGTTAAGCACCGATGATGTAAAAGCGGCAGGCGACCGGTTAGCCAAAAACGGCTATGGGCAATACCTGTTGGATATTATTAAACCATGATCCCCGTGACTAAACCCTATCTACCCAGTCGAGAAAAGCTGAACCATTACTTGGATGGTATTTATGAGCGGGAATGGCTGACTAATAACGGGCCTCTGCTACAGGAACTCACTCAGCGCCTTGAAGCTTATCTAGGGGTTAAAAACCTACTATTAGTCAGTAACGGAACACTGGCACTACAGATTGCTTATCGAGTGTTGGGCATTAGTGGGCAGTCCACTTATGCTGAAGCTATTACGACGCCCTTTACATTTGCGGCTACCGCCAGTTCGTTGAAATGGGAAGGCGTCGCGCCGATTTTTACCGACATTCATGCGGATAGCTGGTGCCATGACCCCGCTGGTATTGAAGCCGCTATTAACGAGAATACTCGCGGTATTGTGCCTGTTCATGTATTTGGGAACGCGTGTGAGGTAGAGCAAATTGATGCGCTGGCACAGCGGCACAATCTCAAGGTGGTCTACGATGCTGCCCACGCGTTTAATGTCACCTACCGTGATAAGAGCCTGCTTTGCTACGGGGACGCCGCTACGCTCAGCTTCCACGCCACTAAGCTTTTCCATAGCGTGGAAGGCGGTGCCATTGTCTTCAAGCGCCAGGAAGATCTAGAGCGGGCTAAACAAATGATTAATTTTGGCATTACCGGTGCGGATACTATTGGCGAAGTAGGTATTAATGCCAAGATGAATGAATTGCAGGCAGCCATGGGGCTATGTGTGCTGGATGAGATTGAACAGAACCTCGCCGGTAGGCAAGCCGTGTGGGAAAGCTACGCAGACTCGCTGAATGGCAAAGCCAAGTTTCAACAGCGTCAGCCACATGTAAGCAACAATTATGCTTACTTTCCAGTCCTGTTAAATAGCGAGGCTGAAGTCAAGGCGCTTATTGAACGGTTAAACGAGCGAAAGATTTATCCACGCCGTTATTTTTATCCTTCACTCGATACACAGCCACAGTTTGGCGATCAATACTGCCCAGTATCGCGGAATATTGCCCAACGAATTGCCTGTTTACCTCTGTATCAGCGCATGACAAAAAATGATATTGCGAGCGTTGTAGGGGGGTGGAGTAAATGAAACAGCCAAAAAAACTGCTGGTGTTAGGTGGCTCGCCGTTCCAAGTCCCGTTGATCGAAAAAGCCAAAGAGATGGGGCTCTACGTAATAACGTGTGATTACCTACCCGAAAATCCTGGGCATGCATTAGCCGACGAATACCATAATGCGAGTACTACCGATAAAGAGGCGATACTAGCCTTAGCGCATAAGCTAGAGATAGATGCAATTACCACGTTTTGCTCTGATCCTGCAGTCCCTACCGTTGGCTATGTCGCTGGCCAGCTAGGCCTGCCCGGGCCGAGCTTAGCGTCGGTAGAGCAGTTAACCGAGAAAGATAAGTTTCGTAACCTGATGCAAAAGGTAAGGTTAAATGTACCCGCTTGCTTTACGGTCAAGGCAGGAGAATTGCCCAAGGGAATAGATCCGACACAGCGTTATATCGTCAAGCCTGTCGACTCCTCGGGCAGCAAAGGGATCACCCAAAGTACTGGCGAGGCTGAACCCCTTACACAAGCGATCAATTATGCGCTGCAATTTTCACGCGCCGGGCGTTGTATTATTGAAGGCTTTATCGACGGTAAGCAAGTGCACGGCGATGCCTTCGTCAAAGATGGCAAGCTGATCTACCATTACCTGGGCGATCATTACTTCTTTACTGATACCAACAGCTTCATACCTATTTCTACGCGCTGGCCGGCAAGCATTTCCGACAGTGCAATGCAGTCCGTAGTAACGCAAACGGAAAAGCTGGTACAAGCTGCGGGCTATTTGGATGGGCCAATTAATATCGAGGCTCGGATAGGTAGTGATGATAAAGCCTATATTATTGAAATCGGGCCGCGTAATGGCGGTAATTTCGTACCTATTATTCAGCAGCGCCTCTCAGGATTTGATTTTACGAAAGCAGTGATCGATATAGCGCTAGGTCTTAATTACACTGAGTCTATCAAAGACAAGTATATGGCAGGAGCACACTATATTTTGCATTCAGCAAGAGACGGGATTCTAAAATCTATAGGGGTGCCAGAGGAGTTAAAAAAGCATTTATTTTATGCGCAATATTTTAAGAAAGAAGGTGATTTAATAGCAAAGTATCAAGGTTCCGGTCAGTCTTTAGGTGTTTGTCTTTTTAATTTTAATAGCAGTAAGCTGAGAGATGACTTGATGAATGAATATTTACCTATAGTAGAGATCAGATAAAAATATAATTGAATGGATTAAGGAAAGTGATTAGTTTTTTTATTAGTATTGATCCAGGGGCATGTTTAAATGAATAAAGGTAAAGTGGTTGTTTTCGGTAGTACGGGTACTGTTGGCGCTTATACTTCATCGCTTCTATCAAAGAAAGGCTATGAAGTAATAGCAGTGGGAAGAAGAAGCGATGATGGGGGGTATTTTGATTCTATTGGGGCTAAATATATATCAATTGATATAACTGATAAAGCATGCTTTGAGCGACTTCCTAAAGCCGATGTTGCGGCTGTCTTACACTTTGCCGGGGTAATGCCTTCTAAAATGTTAGGGTATCATCCACAGAAATATATTGATTCTATAATTAAAGGAACAATGAATGTTTTAGATTATTGCCGAGAATCAGGCTCTGAGAAAATAATTTTTACACAGACGAGAGCAGACAGTCATTCGCACATGGGAACGGATAAGCCTCTTAATGATGATATAGTTAAAGGCTACCCAAAAACAGGGGATCATTCAATATATACAATATGTAAAAATGCTGCTGTGGATATTATCGAACACTACCATGAGGAGTATGGGTTAAAAAGATTTATATTTAGATTGCCCACTATATATGCCTACCATCCCGATTTTTATTTCTATGTCAATGGCCAGAAAAAGAAAAAGGCTTATTGGCAGATGATTCATAGTGCACAGGAAGGTAAGACACTTGAAATCTGGGGTGATCCAAGTAAGAAGAAAGAGATTTTTTATGTAAAAGATATGGCAAAAGCCGCGCTACTAGCTATTGAATCGAGAAAAGACGGAGGGATATATAATGTAGGGAGGGGGAAAGGGGTAACAATTGAAGAGCAAGTTATGGGTATTGCTGATGTCTTCTCGCCTTCAGCAGCGGGCACTGAGGTAGTATATCGTCCTGACATGCCAGACGGACGTCAGTTTGTACATTCAATTAAAAAGATTAGTGATGAACTTGGTTTTAGCCCTGACTACGATTATCTCGGTATGCTTCAAGATATGAAGAAAGAAATGTATGAAAAGCCATTTAAGTTGTTATGGGGTGAGGGGTAATTGTTAAAATGCTGAAAATGAAGACAGTTCATGGCGTATTATGGAGCTTTATAGAACAGCTATTACGCCGAGGCGTCTCTTTTTTGGTGACCCTACTATTAGCGCGCTTTTTGGTTCCCGAAGACTTTGGCCTATTGGCAATGATGGCAGTATTTATTGCGATCACTAATTCCTTAATGGACTCAGGAATAAAGCAAGCGTTGATACGCAAAAAGGATGCATCTCAAGTTGCTTTTAATACCGCATTCTATACTAATCTAGTTTTCGGCATATTTGCCTACGCGTTACTTTTTGGAGTCGCACCGTGGGTAGCTGAATTCTACGAGGAACCCCACCTCACACTACTTATTCGTGTTCTAGGGGTAGTCGTTTTAATTAATTCTTTTCAATTGATACAGAGCGCTATATTAAGTAAAGAGCTGAACTTTAAAACTCAGCTAAAAGCTTCGGTTCCTGCTAGCGTACTGTCAGGAATTTTGGCAATTATTTTAGCCCAACAGGGTGCGGGTGTTTGGGCTTTAATTGCCCAAATGGTAGTCAGTTCTTTATTGTTAAGCATTATATTATGGTATGTACAGCGGTGGAGACCAACACTAAGCTATGACTTTTCAATCTTTAAAGAAATGTATCTGTTCGGCTACAAGCTATTCTTGGCAAATCTTTTAAATATTATTGTTAAAAATTTATATATTATAGTAATTGCAAAGGTGTTTTCAGCAGGAGCTGCTGGGCTTTATTTTTTTGCAAACAGAATAAAAGAGCTAGTTGTTGAACAACTTGTCACCGCTGTGCAAAAGGTTACATATCCAGCACTCTCAACAATGCAAGATGACGATGTAAGGCTCAAAGCTGCTTATCGAAAAGTATTAAAATTAACTACATTTATTCTTTTTCCAACATTGCTGATGATTGCAGTACTAGCTGAGCCAATATTTCTTGTACTATTTTCAGAGCGCTGGTTGCCTGCGGTTATTTATCTTCAGTTAATGTGCATAGCCGCCTTGTTATACCCCTTACACTCAATCAATTTGAATATATTAAAAGTCAAAGGCCGTACGGATGTGTATTTAGGAATTTCTGTATTTAAAAAAATTGTTATTTGTGCCGTTTTGTTTGTTACGTACCGTTATGGGATTGTTGCCATACTATGTGGACAAATAGCACAATCAATTTTTTCTTATATACCTAATGGCTACTACTCATCACAACTAATAAAGTATCGTATGAAAGAGCAGGTTTTAGATATTTTACCGGGATTGCTATTATCACTTGCAGTATGTTTGGTAGTTTACTCACTATCCCAATTGTTAACATTAGAACCTGTCTGGAAGCTGTTGATGTTGGGGAGTACGGGATCTCTTACATATATTTTGTTTGCTAAATTATTAAATTTTGAGGCTTATAATATGGCGGAAGAACTATTTTTACAGAAATTTAGTACGACAAAAGTTTACAAGAGGTTTATGCGTCGCTATGGATGAGTTACCAACGGAAGAGTCGATTGTTTCTAAGTGGGATGGCGATCTCAACCATCCGAAAGTAAGTATTTGTTGTGCGGCATATAATCATCAGACCTATATTAGCGATGCGTTGACAGGATTTCTATCGCAACAATTTGATTTTCCTTTTGAAATACTCATTCATGATGACGCCTCTACGGATGAAACAGCTGATATTATTCGTCAATATCATGCTCGTTATCCCAATATCATAAAGCCAATATATCAAGTTGAAAATCAGTACTCAAAAGGCAATAAACCTAGCCGTCTTAATCATCAGCGGGCAAAAGGCGAGTATCTTGCTATTTGTGAAGGGGACGATTATTGGATTGATCCTAATAAACTGTCTCAACAATTTCAAGCACTTGAGAAAAACCAAGATATAGATTTATGTTTTCATAGCGCCTACTTGCTAGACATGACTAATGGGGAAAAACAGGCTATAGGAAAATATCGTGAAGGTGATGGTGTCGTTCCTATAGAAACGATTATCCAAAAAAAATATGGGCAACTACCCACGGCCTCTACATTTGTGCGAAGAGAAGTGATGAGTGAAATTCGTAAGTTTCGAGAGGCTCGGCCCTATCTGACTGTGGGAGATATTTACCTTCACTTCTTTGGCGCAAAACGAGGAGGAGCATTTTATATTGATAAACCGATGTCAGTCTACCGAGCCTTTGTTCCTGGTTCCTGGACCCAGAATAATCTTACCGATTACAAGAAACGTCTGAAAAATATCAGTGCACGAGTGAACTCCTATATTGAGCTGGATAAGCTTACTGACAATAAATATCATACATCTTTTGCTAGCGCGAATCGTCAATGGGTTTTGCGAGTATTAAAGGATAACCGTATTCCTTACAAACCGAAATTAAATTTCTATCGCCAGTATGCTCATTGCTTAACAATTAAGGAAAAATTAACTTTTTTCCCTATTGTAACAATACCGGGTGCACTTTCGTTAACCAAAGTGGTTTTTAGGAAGGGAGTTTCGCTGTTTTAATATATTTTGAAAGCATTTTACATCGCCTAAGCGGCGTGTTTTGAGTTAGGCAGCGATTTTGTTTATAAAATATCGCTGTGAGATACGGCTCGGTAGTTTGAGACAGTTTCACTTTAAGTTACTCGCTATCTATCGAAGGGGTTTGTAAATCTGCAATATTAGACTTAATGGTGCTGGTTTATAAATATTGTCTCACCTAGTGCTTAAAGCTTTCATTTGTTTACTGGTTGGTTAACTGCATTTGTGTTGCTTTGTATATCAATAGTCAATATGAAACGAACCGTTTTTCGGAATAGATGGGATACGTTAGTCGCTTTTACAGGTAAGGTAATGTTACAATATCAATTGACATTTAATAGTTTGTTTTATTGAAATCATCCAGTAAATGATTCGCAGACAGTATAAGCCCCGTACAGAAAGTGGATACTATGCTATGTTCTCTGTAATTATTCCTGTTCATAATAAAAAAGAACATGTCGTCGCGGCGATTGAGTCTGTTCTCGCCCAAACGTACCATGCGTATGAATTAATTCTAATTGATGATTGTTCTACTGATGGCAGTTTAGAACTGATCCTTCCTTACGAATCAGACAGGATTAAAATTTATAAACGGGATATACCTGGCCCAGGCGGCTATGCAGCTAGAAATTTGGGTGTCGAGAAAGCTAACTATCAATGGATAACATTTCTAGATGCGGATGATGTTTGGTATTCTAATCATCTTCAGACAGCCTATGAATTAATTCATAAATATCAGCAGGTAAGTTTTTATAGTTTCTCTCGAGATAAAATTTTTAAAAATGAAAAAAATAATTTTTCCCACGCTCAGGAAGAGCAGATTGATTGTGACGTAGCCTTGGAGAGGTTTTCACATAAAGACATCTTCCATACAAACGCGGTTGTCATAGATAAAGACCTTTTTATTGATACGGGGGGGTTTCCAGCGGGGCAATGTAAGCGAGGAGGCGATAGCGATCTCTGGCTCAGGCTATTGCTCAGCTGTAGTTCAATAGTGGTATCGCCTGTCATAACTTCATGTTATGCACTAGATAACAGTGGTGTTATATACGGTAAATCGAAGGTGGAAAAACAGCACCCCGTTCAGAAAACGGTTATGCGCTTTATAGAGAAAAACCCAGACAAGGAAATTAATATTTCGTTAAAACGATTATCTAATCGAAAGAATTTCTCCTGGCTGGCTGCACGAAAACGAAGCGGTGATCTTAACTTTTCAGACCTGAATATTATTTACTTCTCCTGTCTTGATAAGTCCGGGTTTAAACAACTGCTAAAATTCATGGTTCCACTTCCTGTTTCAAATTTTTCGGCTACATTCAAGAAGCGTTCATTATGAGAATTACTTTTGTTTGCTCATCATTTGGTGGCGGCGGTGCCGAGAAGGTTGCTGTCAAGCTATCAAGCGCTCTTGCTGACATGGGACATGATGTCAGTTATGTTTACTGGAAAACAAAGGAAGGACAAGAGTACAGCGTAGATGCTAATGTTAAGTTAAATAAAATTTATACTGCTAATCCTTTGGTAAGAGCATGGGCTATTAGCCGGTTAATTAAAAAAGATCGCCCTGATGTAGTTATTTCCTTTACTGATATTCCTAACATCATTGCATACCTAGCATGTGCGTTAGCTTGGCCTTATAGATGCTTGCGTGTGCCTAATGTTAGAACAGATGTGGCAGAGAAATATCGTAATTTGAGAAAAACGCCGTTGATAAGGCTACTTTCCTTTCTGCATGGCATGGCGTGTAAAAGGGCACCCATCGTGCTGGTAAATTCGGAAGATTCTGGTGCTTCTCTATGCGATTATTATCATTTCAGCGAAAATAAAGTGCACTGTATATATAACCCGGTCTTTGACGAGCTTCCCCATGTTTTTCCATGCGTAAAAAGTGCGGATATTGGGGAGAAAAAGAGAATAAAAGCGATCAATATCGGAAGGTTAACAGAAGCTAAAGATCAACTAATGTTAATAAGGGCTATTGATCATTCAATTAATGAGCTTGGAATCGATATAGAACTTGATATATATGGTGAGGGCGACTTATTTGATGAGTTGCAAAAAGAGATAGTCCGTCGGGGGCTTACTGATCGTGTTCATCTGAAATCTTTCGATCCGGATATAGAAAAGAAAATAAAATGTTATCATCTTTTTCTTTTTGCATCTCGCTGGGAAGGTCTTCCTAACGCATTGATCGAGGCGCTGGGAAGTGGTGTCGAAGTGATATCGACAGATTGCCCTAGTGGGCCGAGAGAAATACTCGATGATGGCCGCTTTGGTAGTCTCGTTGATATCGGAAACTATCAACAAATGGCAGAAACCATTGCGCGCCTTTATCCCGAAGGTGGTTACTTTATTCCCAATAACGCTAGTGCCAGGGAAATGAGTGATGAACTCAAGAGTCATCTTGAGAAATTTACTATCCCATTTGTGACGTCACAGTATGTACAATTGGTATCAAGGAAGATAAATGAACAGTAAAGACGTCAAGCATAAATTAAATTTGTTTCGGCGATATCCGCACTGGAAAAGTAATAATTGTATATATATACATATACCTAAGGCGGCGGGTACGAGTTTAAATAAGGCTATTTATGGTCGCACGTTAGGTCATTACACTGCTAGTGAGATACAGTCTCTCTTTCCAAAATTGTTTGGAAAAGCGTTTGTATTCTCTTTTGTTAGGAACCCATGGGACCGTGTTCTGTCGGCTTATCGTTTTGCGAAAGTCGGTAAGACCAATAGCATGGGTATGTATCGTCCTGAGCAATATCAGATTCCACAATTTGATAATTTTGAGCGATTTCTTTTTGAATGGCTTGCTAAACAAAACCTGGAAAAGGTTGATTTCGTCTTTCAGCCACAAAGCAAATTTATAGTGGGTAAACATGGTCATCTTCTTACTGATTATATAGGTAAGGTAGAGAGCATGGATGCTGACATTAAGTATGTCGAGTCGAAGCTGGAGAAGAGTATTAATGTCGGCCGCGAAAACACCACTTCTGATCGGTCCGACTATCGTAATGAGTATGTCAACGATGACATGGTTGAGTTGGTAAGGTCTATGTATAGCGATGATGTAAGTCGGTTCAATTACGATTTTAATAAGAGTTAGTTTATGAGAATTCTCCATGTTATCTCTTCTGCTGCAGCCGGTGGGGCTGAAATATATGTCAGAGATCTTTCTATAGAGATGGTCAAGGCTGGGCATAATGTATTCATTCTTTTTTTAGATAGAGCGGCAGAGGCAGGAAGAGACGGCGATTTTGAAGCAAAGTTTTTGCTAGAAATCGAATTGCAAGGCATTGAGTATGGGTTTATCGGCGCTGATGCTCGCAAAAAACCATGGCGTGGCATTAATAAATTGAATGCCGTGGCATCAGAGTTTTCACCCGATATCGTACACTGCCACTTATATTATGCAGCAATCTTTTCTCTTTTCGTGAAAAATGCAAAAGTCGTTTATACCCATCATAATATCCGCCTTGGTGCCAAACCAATAATCTATAAGCTTTTGGATATGAAGGTGTCCAGATACATAGGTATATGCCAGGCTTGTAAGGAACTGCTCGAAGGCGTATCTCGTAAAAAAGTGGTGCGAATTGATAATGGTGTTACCCCAGCGCGCATACAAAGAAGGCTAAGAGGTAGTGAAGAAAAGGGTAGTGAAGTAGTTAAATTGATAAGCGTCGGACGCTTGTCTGATCAGAAGAATCTTGTACTTCTTATATCTTCGCTTGCCAAGTTAGTTGAAGGTCGCTATCAATTGAAAATTGCTGGTGAGGGGCCTTTGCGCGAGAGCCTTGAGCAGCTTGCAAATGATAAAGGCATATCGGCCCATATTGAATTCTTGGGAAACGTGAGCAATGTCGATGAGCTACTTTATGAAGCCGATATTTTTGTTATGTCGTCTGCCTGGGAGGGCCTACCTATTGCGCAGATAGAAGCCACCCTGAGCGGTCTTCCAGTGATAGTGACCAATGTCGGTGGCTGTGCTGAAATCGTGCACAAAACATGTAATGGGATTGTTGTCGATGAGCTGGACGAAGAGTCTTATGCTCAGGCGTTAGATAAAATGCTAACAAACCATAGCCTGCATCATTTGTTTTCCCAAAATGCCCTTGCCTACTCGAGCGACTATTTGATAAAGACTTCTGCCGATAAGCACATTGCTTTATACAATGAAGCCCTGACAGCCTAGTTACTGTCCCTTTAAATGAGATTTATATGATACCGGCGCTATTCGTTATTGTTATGTTTGCACTGTCGTTAGTTTTTTGTTTGATAGTGTCTATAAAGCATCGCTGGCTGCTTTGGCCGATCATGTTTGGGTTTGCTTTTCGGTTGCTGTTGATGTTTCTTAACTACTACGGAATATTCGCTCCGCCGGGTGCTACGGGTGATGCCGTTGTATTTTCAAGAACGGCTTATGAATGGTCACAACTTGAATGGGATAGTTTATTCAATACCTTCAATTACAGTGCTTCTTATGTGTATAGCACAATGGGAGCCGTCTTTATCAAGGCCTTTGGTTATAATAACTTCGTATTACCTGTATTAAACTTTTTTGCAGGCCTGATAGGAATTTTTCTTACTGGCATTATGGCTTATCGCTTATGGGGAAGAAAGCCTGCAGTGATCAGTGCTTATATCATGGCCCTTTTCCCTTTTGCGGCGTTCAACTCAGTGATAGCGCTGCGCGAAGAATTTTCAATTGTTGTCTTTTTACTTGGTCTTTATTTCTTTTTAAATTGGGTTTCAGGTAAGGGTACCATCTGGATTTTTGCTGCATTCTCAATGTTCGCTGTGGCACTTATGATTCACCCAGGTTGGATCGGTGCGATGGTCGGAATTGCCTTATACCTGGGGTATTTCTCTTTTAGGACCCTGGTTGCTTCAATTAAGGGTGGGGCAACGACGCGCCAAGTCGCAAGTAAGTTCTTATCGGCTATTGCGCTCTTTTCTGTAGCAACTCTGATTGTCGTGGGTAGTGGGGGGATAAGTCTCGCCAAGGGGATAACTATTGGTGGTGATAACGAGGAAGAAGGGGTAGATGAACTGATTGAATCCCGTTTTCAGAGTGAAGGTCGAGGCGGCTCGGCTTATCCTGGGTTCATTGCAAAAGGTAACCCCTATACCCAACCGTGGTTAATTCCGATGCGAATCGTATACTTTGCCTTTTCACCATTTCCTTGGGATTTGCGCAGTCCGCGGCAAGTTCTGGGGATAGTAGCATCTGCCATGTATTTATTTCTTGCTTGGCGTCTCTATAAAGGCTGGCATCAGGTCAGACGTAAAGAGGAGTGTCTTGCGTTGATGTTTATGGCAGGTGCTTTGATATTCGTTTTCGCTATTGGGGTAACTAATTTTGGTACAGCAATCAGGCATCGAACGAAATTCTTGGCAATCTGTACGTTGCTTGCCGCTTCATCTTTCAATCAATTGACAATTCGACTGAAAAGGCATTGATTCGTGGATCTACTAATCATCGCAGGGAATGCACGCTCTCTGATAGCCAATAGAGGGGATTTAGTAAAGGATATGCAGGCACGGGGTTTGGTCGTGGCAGCGGCAGTGCCCACCGCAGACTATCTCCCTGAGGTGGAGGAGCTTGGCATTGAGATATTCCCGATCGAAATGGGGCGTACCGGTATCAATCCGGTACACGATCTCAAGACACTGTGGTCGCTTTACCGTTTGATTCGGCGGCTAAAGCCCAAAGCCACATTCGGGTATACCATCAAGCCCGTGGTTTATGGCAGCCTTGCCTCCAAAGCTGCCGGTGTACCCCGCATTTACTCCATGATTACCGGGCTTGGCCATGTGTTCACAACTGATAGCGCCAAGAATCGTCGCTTGATGAAGGTCGTTTCGCTGCTCTATCGCGCAGGTCTTGCCTGTAATCGTAAAGTCTTCTTTCAAAATCCTGATGACCTTCAAGAATTCACCGAGCGAGGAATTTTGCGCGATACAGGCAAGGCCGTTCGTACTTATGGGTCGGGTGTAGATATTCAGCGTTTCCCAGCCACTCCGCTCCCCGAAGGGGAATTGACATTCTTGTTTATCGGACGGTTGCTGACCGAGAAGGGAGTCGCAGAGTTTTGCAAGGCGGCAGTTCAGCTACGAGCTGAGCACCCTGCGGTACGTTTTATCGCCGTAGGACCGCACGATCCTAACTTACCGCACTCATGTGCTGCCGAAGACTTGCAGCGTTGGAAGCAAGAAGGGGGGGTGGAATTCATTGGTAACGTTGCGGATGTTCGCCCGTGGATTGCGCAGTGCTCTGTTTTTGTGCTGCCGTCGTATCGTGAGGGTACGCCACGTTCGGTGCTCGAAGCGATGAGCATGCGACGACCAATTATCACCAGTGATGCGCCAGGCTGTCGGGAAACCGTCGAAGATGGTGTGAACGGGTTCTTAGTGGCACCACGTACCAGTGTGCCTCTGCTTGAGGCAATGCGTAAGTTTGTCGAACAGCCGGCGCTATTGCCGCAGATGGCAGAAGCGTCGAGGACCTTGGTCGAGCGGCATTATGATGTTCGAAAGGTAAACAAAGTGATTCTTGAAGCAATGGAGCTGGCATGAGGGAAAGCATTAAGCGACTTTTCGATGTAATTGCCAGTGGCGTCGGCTTGATTGTGTTGTCGCCGCTGCTGTTATTAATAGCGGTATGGATCAAGCTTGATAGCAACGGGCCTGTGTTCTTTTTGCAACAGCGCGCCGGGCGCAATGAACGGCCCTTCAAAATCTTCAAGTTCCGTACCATGGTACATCGGGCGGCTGAAACCATCGACCAGCACAAAGAACAGGTGGTTAGCGCTAGGCATGATCCACGGATTACCCGAGCCGGACGCATCATCCGCGCCACCAGTCTTGATGAGTTACCCCAGCTTATCAATATTTTAAATGGTGATATGAGTGTAGTGGGGCCTCGCCCTGTGCTTATGGAACAGACCGAAGTGGTGCCCCCGGGTTATAAGAGACGCTTTAATGTTCGTCCAGGCTTAACTGGGCTTGCCCAGGTGAAGGGGCGTCGTAGCATTGGCTGGTTACAGCAACTAGCTTTTGACGCTGAGTATGTCGATAAGCAAAGCCTCGCATTCGATTTCAGAATCTTGCTGCTGACAGTCAAGGTGGTTGTGACGGGGGGCGGGGTTTACGGAGAGTCGGGACTGAATTGGCGTACCTACCGTGATCGACTGAATGGCCATCCTCCACGGGATAGTGATGTTGAGGAGGCAATGCGATGAGTCAACTCAGCTTAATGATGATTACCGCCAGCCCTGATGTAGCTTCCTTCATCGAACAACATGGCGTGGATCGAATTTTTATGGATCAAGAGGTGCTGGGAAAGGCTGAACGCCAAGGGCATTTGGATACCCATAAAGCCGCACACTCATTGGAAGAGATCGCCTCTGTCGCCAAAGTCCTCAAGCAGGCAGAGTTGATGGTGCGGCTTAACCCTCTACATGCATCGACCCGCCAAGAAGTGGATGCAGCCATTGCTCATGGCGCCCAACGTTTGATGTTGCCGATGTTTTCCTCACGTGCCGAGGTAGGTCAATTTCTGGATATGGTTAATAGCCGTGTCCCGGTTACTTTTCTCGCAGAGACCGCTGCCTCGTTGGTGCGACTACCCGATTGGCTAGGATTTCTTACGCCGGGGCGTGACGAAGTGCACATCGGCTTGAATGATCTCTCGTTAAGCATGGGCTTAAGCTTCCTGTTTGAGCCCATGGCGGCACGCTTATTAGACCCCGCCGCCGCCGCTCTCAACCAGGCAGGCGTGACCTGGGGCGTGGGTGGCGTCGCACGTATCGGACAGGGCGAATTACCCGCCGAAACGGTGATAGGCGAGCATGTTCGTCTCGGTTCGCAATGGATCATTCTGTCACGGGCGTTTCACTCCGGGGCCTCGACATCGGCTGACCTGCTCGAAACAATCGATTTCCCCGCCGAAATCACCAAACTGCATCAGGCTGAAACGCATTGGCGCAGCGCCGACGAAACATCATTACTCGCCAACCAGCGGCAACTTGCTGAATGTGCTTACCGCCTGGGTAGTCGGAGTGGGACATGATGTCATCACTTTCTGACCCCATCCGCTGTGTGCTCTATCTCCAAAGGCCCGAGGTGCTTTCAAAGCAAAAAGCGCTGGTAATTCAAATCTTACAGTCAGCGCTCCCGGATGTGGAGCTCCTCTTTGCCGGCAGCGTAGAGGCAGTACCGAGACATACGAAGGTCGATGTAATAATTACTCCGACGCTGCCATGGTTACCCGCTGCGCTGGCCCGATTGGACCACTATCGATGGATACACTTTCTCTCCGCCGGGGTCGAGAAGATCTGGGACATGGACTTCGACAAATCCTCAATTTTGATGACCAAGAGCAGCGGTGTGCATGGTGCTCCAATGAGCGAATATGCCATGGGTACCATGCTCTACTTTGCCAAGCAGTTTGGCCGCTTTCATGACTTGGCCAAGCAGGCGCTTTGGCAGCGCAGCTGGCTTGATGAACTCACAGGCAAACAGCTCACAGTACTCGGCTTGGGGCATATTGGTCAGAGCCTGGCCCAGCGTGCCAAGGCCTTCGATATGCAGGTGGTCGGCACTCAGCGCACTCCTCGCTCGATAGCAAATGTTGATCGTGTTGTCGCCCTTGAGGATGTCGGATCAGAACTGGCACGCTCGGATTTTTTAGTGTGCTGCCTACCACTCACAGAAGCTACCAGGGGCTTGGTTAGCGATAAGTTACTGAGCCAGCTTAAACCCGGCGCAGTGCTGATCGACATTTCCCGCGGTGGGGTAGTGAGGGGAGATGCAGTGCTCAGGGCGTTGGAGGCAGGGCGACTCAAAGGAGCCGCCTTGGATGTATTCGAACAGCAGCCACTGCCGCCGGAATCTTCTTTGTGGATGCGCGAGGATATTTTGATCACACCGCATGTGTCGGGGACTACACCGCACTATCTAGAGCGGGCGCTGGGCGTCTTCATCGATAATCTGAGCGCTTACCAGCAGGGTAACCCTCTTACAACGGCGGTGAACATTGATGCCGGATACTAAGATGCAACAACACAAAATTTTGGTGACAGGGGGCGCAGGATATATTGGCTCACATACCACGTTGGTACTTCTTGAGGCGGGTTATGAAGTCGTAGTGTTGGATAGCCTCGTTAACGCCTCACAGGAATCTCTACGCCGTGTAGAACACATTACGGGCCGAACCTTGACCTTCATCGAAGGCGATGTTCGTGATCGCGACTGCTTAGACCAGCTATTTAATAAGCATGATATCCATGCCGTGATTCATTTTGCAGGATTGAAAGCCGTTGGTGAGAGTGTCGCGAAGCCTTTGGCCTACTATGACGCCAACGTAGCGGGCACAGTCACTCTATGCCAAGCCATGCAGCAGGCAGGCATTTTCCGTTTGGTGTTCAGTTCATCGGCGACGGTTTATGGCCCTGATGCGTTGGTGCCGTATCACGAAAACATGCCACGTGGTCGGACTTCCAATCCCTACGGCACCTCTAAATCGATGGTAGAGCAAGCTCTTGAAGACCTTGTTCTGAGCGATAGCCGTTGGTCAGTAGCATTACTGCGTTACTTCAACCCGATCGGGGCGCATCCCTCAGGCCGGTTGGGGGAAGACCCGCAAGGCATTCCCAATAACTTGCTGCCCTATATCGCTCAGGTGGCGGTGGGGCGTAGGCCTTCATTGACGGTTTTTGGTAATGACTATGCTACCCCAGACGGCACCTGCGTGAGGGATTACCTTCATGTAATGGACCTTGCTGAGGGACATGTCAGTGCATTGGATCGGCTAACCTTCCCTGGCGCGCACATCTATAACCTGGGGACTGGCCATGGGCTAACAGTGCTACAGGTGGTGGCAGCTTTTGAGCGTATCAGCGAACGGCCGATTCCTTATCAGTTTGCCCCGCGGCGCGAGGGTGACCTCGCTGCCTTCTGGGCAGATCCAAGCAAAGCCGAAAAGGAACTAGGGTGGCAAGCGCGACGAGGCCTGAATGACATGATGGCCGACACCTGGCGCTGGCAGCGCGATAATCCCCAGGGGTATCGCTCCGAGATCAATACTACATCACAAGGAACATAGTAATGCTGAGCATAGATAACGTTCGTTTAGGCGTCATCGGCCTGGGATACGTAGGACTGCCACTCGCTGTGGAGTTTGGCAAGGTAATGCCTACTGTTGGTTTTGATATCAACGCTAAGCGCATCGCTGAGTTGAATGACGGTATCGACCGTACCTTGGAAGTAGAACAGGCATTACTGGCAGAATCTACCCAGCTTAGTTTTACCAGTGATTTGGAAGCGCTTCGTGAATGCTCTGTTTATATAGTCACCGTGCCTACACCCATTGATGAAAGCCGTCGACCCGATCTGACACCGCTGATTAAAGCGAGTGAAACCCTGGGGCAAGTGGTGAGTAAAGGTGATGTAGTCATATACGAATCCACCGTCTATCCGGGAGCGACAGAAGAAGACTGTATTCCTGTTGTAGAACGCATTTCTGGGTTGGTTTACAACCAGGATTTCTTTGCGGGTTATAGTCCCGAACGTATCAACCCAGGCGATAAAGAGCACCGCGTAACCACGATTAAGAAAGTTACCTCGGGCTCAACAAAAGAAGCGGCTGAGTTTGTGGATGCGCTCTACCGCCGGGTGATCACCGCGGGTACCCATCTAGCCAGTAGCATTCGCGTCGCGGAAGCCGCTAAGGTTATTGAGAATACTCAGCGCGACGTGAATATTGCGCTGATCAATGAATTAGCCCTGATATTTAACCGGTTAGGAATTGATACTGAGGAGGTTCTGGCGGCGGCTGGTACTAAGTGGAATTTTTTGCCGTTTCGTCCTGGTCTCGTCGGCGGGCATTGCATAGGGGTTGATCCTTATTATCTTACGCATAAAGCTCAGCAGGTTGGCTATCATCCTGAGGTCATTCTTTCAGGGCGCCGTATCAATGATGGTATGGGGGCTTACGTTGCTAGTCAGCTGATTAAGCAGATGATTAAAAAGCGTATTCATGTTGAGAAGGCACGGGTACTGGTGATGGGTTTAACATTTAAAGAAAACTGCCCTGACCTACGTAACACCAGAGTGGTAGATATCCTTGCCGAGTTGGCTGAGTACGATATACAAACAGATGTTTATGACCCGCACGTAAATAAGCAAGAAGCCGAGCAGGCCTACGGTATTTCGCCTATAGAGTCGCCAGAGGCCTCTGCTTACGACGCCATTATAGTGGCGGTAGCGCATAATGAGTTTAAAGACTTATCGGTCGCTTCCATGCGCGGTTGGGGTAAACCCCTTCATGTTCTTTACGACCTGAAATATTTGCTGCCTAACGGGGAAGCTGACCTGCGGCTTTAAGCGTTACTCGACTTTTCTCTTCCGAACCTTGTTTCAATTGTTTATTGTAATTTTGTGTATCTCTATGTAAAGTTGGTGGTGTTTAGCGCAGTTCTGTTGTGACAAGCATGGTTTACTCAGCCGCTTAAGTAGAATCAGTGAGCAGACCAAGCAATAAAACCAAAAAAAGGAGCTTAGAAATGGAAAAGACCAACGTACGTAAGGTATATGAGAGTCCTGCTCTAATAGAGATCGGCTCAATGGAAGAGATCACTGAAACCTTTTGGTGGGGCGGGGGTGGCTGGTGGTACGGTGGTCATAAGGGTGGTCATAAGGGTGGTCATGGCCATCCAAACTCCCCTGATTCCTAAGCGGTTTTGTAAACTTAGGCTATAGGGTTGTTCTTTTGTTGCCACGAATATTACATATTTATGCTTCTTAAGGCCTGCAGCGTTAATGAAGCTGCAGGCTTTTTTATGCCTCCAACAAGCGCTGATACATATTTAGTTGGTAACTGATACCAATAGCAATACGTTTGTCAGAATATATCAAGGGAATAAAGATGGCTGAGAGACATGCTACCAACACCGCGGATGATAGTCTGTTAGATCAAAAAGAGCGGCGGGGTAATCTACCCGCCATAGAAAAGCGTTATTACTACCTTACTTATGGTCTAAAAATTTGCTCCACGCTTGAGCTGCCTGAGCTACCTGAAATCGAACCATGCGGCCAACCGGATGTATTTGTAACGACTCCGGGCGTCGTCGATCGTCTTGAAGACGGTACCTATCTTAGAAACTGGTTGGAAGTGGGCGACGACCGTTGTCAGATTACAGTTGAAGGTATTGCTCGCTATCGTGTTGAGGAGGGGCAGCGCATTTTGCTGGACCGTCGTATGCCCCAAGGCGTAGATACAGTGGCTGATCCTGGCGATGTACGCCTGTTTTTGTTAGGTAGTGCCCTGGGAGCGTTGTTGCATCAACGTCATTGGCTACCGCTTCATGTAAGTGCGCTAAATACGCCTGCTGGTGCATGGGCATTTACCGGCCACTCAGGTGCGGGTAAGTCGACAATGAGCGCGTGGCTACACTATACGCAGCAGTGGCCTTTAATTACCGATGATGTGGCGGTAATCAAGCCTGATGAAACTGAGCCACTTCTTCATCCTGGACCAGCCCGCGCAAAGCTTTGGCGCGATGCGTTAACGGCATTAGGTATAGAAACGAAAGGGCTCGTACGCGACCTTATGCGTGCTGATAAGTTTCACATAATGATGAATAAAGGGGTTCGTTATGATGCCCATCGGTTAAGGGCATTAGTTCAATTAGAACGTGCTGATGAAGGGGAAGAGGCAAGTCTGGAGAAAGTGTCAGGTGTCGAAGCTTTCAAGATAGTGATGGGTGCTATCTATCGGCCAGAATTAGGCAGTGAATTTAATACAGATGAACAGCTTATGCGGGAATGTATTCGTTTGGCGCAGCAGATTCGTGTTTATCGCTTTCGGCGCCCATGGTCACTAGACGATATGGAAAAAAACTTAGCGCCATTACTTGATGAGATCCAAGACCAGGCGGAAGTGCAAAAAGGAAAATAAGATTAAGGGCTAATGTGGATAATTTGATTAAGCTTAAGGAAAGCTGGCGTAGTTAACGCCTGCTTTTTATTTATCGCATTATTTAAATTAACTATATCTTTATTAAGGTTTAGTGTAGCAACCCACAATTGTATAAAATTGAAAACTTTGTCCTCCGGAAACAGGTATACGGCCTGCAGTTACCCAAGCGTGTGCTTTAAATTCATGGGTATCGGGGTCCCGGCAAAGGCCGAAATAAAGCGAATAGGGGATGCGGTAGAGGCCCAGAAGAATACGTGCTGTAATCGCTTGAGGAAAGCAATTGGCAACCCAGGGACAGTAACGGGCGGTTAAACGAATAACACGCGCTATGTCTATCGCTTGCGCCTCTTGTTTGCTTGTCAAAAGGTGTGAGTAGGCACATAAGCCTACAGGTTTGCCAAGATAGGGAGCCAAGCGTCGGAAGGTTATAGTAATGATCAACAGCCGGCTAATGCCTAGCATTAGCCAAACCGGTACAAACCAAATCTTTGTAAAGGCTGGTTTCCGGAAAAAACTTAAGGCTTTCCCATTCGGTATTTTCAAGGAATTAAACACGCTAGACCTTACTTTTTGACTGGTTCAATCAAGTTGACCTTCATGAGGTCTTGTGTAAAACGTGTTATATCTTGATGGCAGGTGTCGTTATCTATGTCGTACTCCTGACAAATAGAGTTTACTAGGTCATCAACGGTTGCAGGCGTTTCAAGTAATTCCCAGGCACGGGCACCCACACCAGAGATACCGTAATAGCGGCCCAGTTTCTCATTCATCATGACGAGATCACCGTCAAGGTTAGCAGCGACCATATCGGGGTTGCGTTGCAATAAAGTAGTTGAAGAAAATGTCGTCGATGTCATTGTATTGTCTTCATTGTCCATATGAAAATTAATGAGGAGTCGGTTACTAACTATAGCAGATTATAATGGCATGAATTAAAAGAACATCATCGAAATACGTTTGCTACGTACAATTGCTACGCACCATAAAGCCGCACGCCACAAAGAGTGGCATGCGGTCACTGCTTACCAGCATATTACCCTTAATCATGAACCAGGGATGTATGCTGTGCCATTCGGTCCGTTAACTGTATCTGAATTTTCCTGGTTACCTAATTCGGTAATATCTTTCATAGCCCCTAGCTCTTGTAGCGTAGGGGTTTCATAGGTTTTGCGATCCGTTTGTATCATGTCGATCTCCTTTAGATGGTCGGTTGCATTGCCGCATGCAACAACCCCACTATAGTAACTTGTTTGTTACTCGTCCATACCTATTTGTTACATTTAATTACTATTAATTTTATTCATCATGGTGTATGAGATTTGTCATTAAAATCCTGTCATGTTCTTCCAAAACCTAACCTCATCCGGCTAGATGTTGCGTAGTGATGTGTTTTTAAAGCGAAGAGTGCTTGTTTTTCTGTCGGCCACTCTCCTGGAGGTCGAGGCCATGAAGGGTTTGCTGATAAAAAAATAGTCACGCCTATAGCCTCAACAGCGGCTGCTGGGCACCTGCTTGACTACCCCCGGTTACACGGCTCGTTAAATTATTTGCTTTCCATTGAGGTGCGGTTCAGAAGAGTGGGCCTAGGGGGCACTACATTGAAAAAGAAAAAGCTGAGGGAGAGGAGGAGAAAGGACCGTAGATATGTGCGTGATGAGTTTTCTAGTCGAAATATCATTACTGTGATAATTCGATTAATAGTCATAAAAACGTAGCTTGTATATACAAAAAAATATAGAAAGCGTAACCGCATGCCACAAAGCGTGGCATGCGGTGTACTACTTCAATGTCAGCTTTCTAAATTATTTTAGGAGCCGATATCGTGTGCAGTACCGTCTTCGCCATTAACAACATCAGCGAAGTTTTGGCTACCGTTTTCGGTAATCTCTTTCATTGCACCCAACTCTTGAAGCGAAGGGGCATGATAAGTTTTGCGATCAGTATGTAGCATTTCGATCTCCTTTGATTAATTGTCACCTCGAATGCGGCGACCAACCCACTATAGTAAGTTAATTGTTACTGGTCTATATGAGATTATTGCACTTTGTTACTCGTTTTGCTCATCAGCATAGCGTATAAAGCGCCCTACTGATAACCCACGCAGCATACGCGTTCGATAACGAAGTTCAGCTTCCTTGCTATTTAAGTCTTCTTGATTGGGCCAATCATCTAATGCTTTTTCCAGGCTTTGCAAATCCAAGTATCCGCTGGCACTGCCGTGAGCTTTGAGTTTTTCTAGCTCCTCACGTATTTGCGGTACGGCGCGATCAATTTGCTCATGCCAATCGGCTGACTGTAATCCGCGGGTTTTGATATCAAGAATTTCCGGCGGAAGCACGTCCTTCATTGCACGCCTCAGCAACCATTTAAATTGGCCATTACCTAGATACTGAGATTCGGGTACGGCTAAGCAGAATTCAATGAGTCGAAGATCTGCAGTAGGATCGCGCATTTCAATGTCATAAGTGTTCGCTAGCGCGTTATAGTCCCCGTTTTCCATCTTGTTTAGCGCCTGGATTCGTTGCTGGCGCCCTTGCCATGTGGGTTGGAAACTGGGGTCGAAATCCGCTTGCTTAAGCCGTTTTTGCGTGCCCATCTGTTTAGACCAGACAGGATTGATAGCCGCATATTTTTTCAACCCTAGTGCTCTACCACGCGTTGTCTCCCGAAACCTCCATATAAAGTTTGGCAGCAGTGGTACAAGGCATGGCCTAACCATGGTGCGCCATCGAATACCCCGTCGATGCTGCTTAAGCTCTTTATAGACGTTATATAACGTCAGCCATTGCCCCTTACGTGTCAGCCATGCTAAGTACGGATAACCGTCATAAGAGATACTGAAGTTGCCCATCGTTCCGGTTAAAAGTACTTTGATTCCACGTTGGGCGGCGTCCTTGCGAATAGCAATCCACCAGGCTAAATTGCATGCATTAAGAGGTGCCCGATCAAGCATCTCAACCACTTCCTGCAACTGGTCAAGCGGGGTTTCGTCTCCCGTTCGGACCAAAATATGTTCAACGTTCTTAAAGCGCTGTGCTAACGCTTTGGCTCCTATAGATTCATCCGCATGTCGGCCGTCTTGAATGACTTCATTAAACCCTTCGCGCGGTACCGCCGTGTAGGCCGTTAATGGCTGTTTGTGTTTGGACAATAATTTAGCAGCGGTTGCGGTTACGGTGGAGCTGTCTAAACCTGAACTTAGTTCGGCACCGATGGGCCCGTTTGATCGAAGGCGGCGATTGACTGCCTGTTCAAGCTGGTAACGAAACGCGTCTACATATGCCTCGTCACTTTCAAGTTGAATTTCGTGTTCTGGGTCAAAGCGATGGTAATAATGAGCCTCCCTTTCGCCATTTTCAAAAGCAACCACCTGCCCAGCTTCAATGCGATAAACGTTTTTATAGAAGGTCTCAGAGCCTAGCATCGGTATTAGACATATATAATCGTGTAGCTGTTCTTCGCTGATTACTTTTGTGAGGCCAGGTATGGCAAAAAGCGCTTTAGGCATCGTAGCAAATGCGACTAGATCATCCCGCAGGTACCAGTAGAGTGGACGCATGCCGAGCGGGTCACGCGCTAACCATAAGCGCTGACGTTGAGGCTGCCAGCAAGCGATTGCGAAGTCTCCAAGTAGATGCTTGGGCGCTTCTGACTCCCAACGAAGACAAGCATGGTAAACCAGTTCACTATCCGACATTAAGGCAGCTTGCTCAGTGCCTATCTCCAGCTTTTCGCAAAGCTCATCACGATTGTCTATTCGCCCATCAAACACGAGCGCCAACTTTTCGGTCCCGCGCCATAAAGGTTGCTGATCGAGACTGTCTTCGGGAGTTGTGCGTAGTAACGTACGGGTAAGGCCCACGTTTTGTAGGTGCCAACTATGCTGTGCATCGCGACCATAAGGCGTTAATAACGTCTGCATACGCTGCAGGGTGTCGCGGTCTACGGTACTCCCATCGAGGTGAATAAGGCCTGCAATAGCACTCATAATGAACCCTCACTGGTTTGCGCTGGCACTAGTAGGTCGCCTAGCTGTTCGAATAAGTTCTCCGCGACCGCTTCTGGACTACGGACGGTTAAAGCATTGTTATAGAAGCGTGCAACATCCTGACCAGTGCCAATCGCTGCCAGGCTGATGGGGCTTTTTTCAATATCACTAATAATGCGGCGTAGGTGACGCTCTAGAAATTCGCGCCCGTTGGCCTGGGCAGTTGCTTTATCGTAGGGGGCGCCATCCGATATAACGATCATTATTTTGCGAGGCTGTGGCTGGCGGCTAAGTCGATTAGCCGCCCAGTGCAGTGCCTCTCCGTCAATATTTTCATGCCTAGGCATCGGGCGTAGCAATAAGCTTAAATGATGCTTGGTTCGTCGCCATGGCTGTTCAGGGGTTTTATAAATAATATGCTGTAGGGCATTAAGCCGGCCCGGATACTCGGGTTTTCCTCGCTGTAGCCAACTCCTAAACACGGGATTGTCGGCGGTATAGCGGGTGGTAAAACCCAGCACTTCGCAGCGAATTTTACAGATTTCCAAGGTGTGAACTGCAAGTTCAATTGCCATGGCAGCCATCTGCCGACGCCGTAGATCCATTGAGCCGGATTGATCTACCAAGAGCGTCACACAGGCCTCAGGCATGAGGGCTTCTTTCTCAAAACGAAAAACGCGCTGAGTGGGCTTATCATCTAGTAACCTTGCTAAACGACGATTATCCAGCCTGCCGTCCTCTTGATCGAATAGCCATTGCCGTTGGCTAGCCGCTAAAAGGCGTCTTTGTAAGCGGTGGGCAAGCTGCTTAACGCGCCGTTGGTCAAGCTGATGCAATTGCTTAAGCGCTTCAGTATCTGTGCGTTGCAACCAGTAGCTAGCGGGTTGAGTTTCATCCCAAGCACGTGAGAACACGGCATACTGCTGCTTTTGATCGTCACGTTCAGCAAGTTCTTCGGTTAGTCCAGGTTGGGGCAGAGTCTCGCGGGCAGATTCATCCTCTTCTACCTCGTCGTCTTCCAGTTCAAAACTGCTTTCTACACGTGGATGTGATGTCTGATTAGAGGGATAAAAATGGGTGAGTTGTTCAACCAACGGGGCAACGACCTGCGCGAATGCAACGCTATCTTCTAAATGAAGAGCGGCCTCTAGCAGCGACGCTTGAAGTTGGTTATCTGTTAAAGAATGCGAAGGCTGAGAAGCAGGCGACTGTTGGCCTAATAGCTGACCCAATGTACGTTTTAATAACCTCTTCGAGGACTGGTTTATTGGCGAAGAAGATAAAATTTTTTCGGGCTGCGGCAGACCCTGGAAGGCAAAACGGGCAGCTCGGTAAAGCGCTGCCATCTCCTTATTAGCTGGTGCCGTCGCGGTAGGCTGCGCTAAGTTATGCTCCATACCAGGTAATTCCTGACTAGCCAATGTTTCAACACGAGCGCGTTCAAGCAAGCTGTACCAGCGTTGTTCATCGCTAGTAAAACGAGCCTGCTGGCGCGGGTCATGCCAACGTCGCCAAGCAGCCAGTGCGTCGGCAACCCCGCGATCTTTTAATGCAGCCGGTTGCGCACTAGAAGATAAAGAACGGGTAATGCGCCCAGACGAGTAGGTGCGTGTCCAAGCTTCAATCAGCGCTTGCTCTTTACTAGGGATGGTTGGCATTACATATCCCTCATGACAACTCAACATCAAAACAGCGTTGATAAATTTCATACACCAGAGAGCGTTCTACTTCGTCACAGCGGTTAAAGAAGCTCAATCGCATGGCTTCATGAGGATCACCTAGCAGTAACGCATTTTCTCCCCAGGAAATGAGCGTACGCAGTGAGATAAGCGTGGTTAAGTCGCCTTGCGCGAATGCTTGGCGGAGAAGGCCCGCACAGGTGACCATGCGTTGTACTTGCTCAGCAGGTAAATCACTGAGCTTTCTTTGTAACAGCTGTGTTTCTGCTTCCGCTGTCATATAGCCAAGCTCGGTAGTGACGTGCCAACGGTCAAGCTGGGCTTGGTTCAGCGCCTGGGTGCCTACATACAAGCCTGAAGCATCTCCCTGACCAGCAGTGTTAGCAGTAGCAAAAAGGCGGAAACAAGGGTGGGGAGTAATGACTTGATTTTGGTCAAGCAAGGTGAGTTTACCTTGCGTTTCTAGCACACGCTGAATCACAAACATGACATCAGGGCGGCCAGCATCATATTCATCGAGAATGAGCGCGATGGGGCGCTGCATGGCCCACACCAGCATGCCAGGCACAAATTCCGTTACTTGCTTGCCATCACGAATGACCACCATATCTCGGCCAATGAGATCAGCACGTGTGATGTGACCGTCCAGGTTAATGCGTATGCACGGCCAGTTCAGTCGGGCAGCGACCTGCTCAATATGTGATGACTTACCGCTTCCATGAGGCCCATACAAATAGACACGACGGTTTTTGGCGAACCCCATCAAAATAGCGCGTGTTGCACTTTCGACAAAATGAAAGTGCTGATCTTTTTCTGGCACGTGTTCTTCAGGCTGTGAAAACGCCGGGATAGCCCACGGCATGGGTACCTGAAAGACATCTTCAGAGGCACATTGTGTATCGGGTTGAAGTGTATAAGTCGTCATAGTCTCGATTAGTCGTCCTTTATGGGGCCTTGTCGCCTGAAGCACTCGATTTCACCTGAGGGTATGCAATTCTGCTGGGAGCCGGGCATTGCATCGCTAAAATATAAATTCTGTTTACATAAGGTAACATTAAATGTAAAGATAATAGTTAAATTAGGTGAAATACAGCACTATACATGTAATCCATTTGAGGCATTATCTGTAGCCATAGTCGCTAATACCACGCTGATTGGCTTCCCCTAGGCCATTAGCAGAAGTAACAATCAGTAACGTAGGTGATGGTGAAAATAACGATGTTCGTAGCTGGCACCATGACTGGTAGGTAGATGACTGGCATGTTGATGATTTGCATGTAGCAAGGATGAGAGAACCGTTTACCGCTTTCTAAAGTTGGAATAATTAAAGAATATGAATGAGCGAACGATGTCTGAATTCCCTGACCGTCTCATGGCGGACCCAAGTTTTCAGCTACTATTGCTACTATCTCGCCTGGAGCTAACCCAGGAGCACATTCGGGCGGTTGATGAGCTCATTCCTCGCGTAGAAGATTGGGATTCTTTTACTCGGCAAGCATCCGATCGCTTTGTGCTACCCATTGTTCATAGCCACCTTAGCAGGCGATGGAGAGATCGAGTTCCTGAGCCTTATATCGACGTGATGAAACTCTACACGTTGCGTGCCTTGCAGCATAATTTGAATATTTCAGCTGAGTTCAAGCATATCGTTAGAGATGTATTATCGCCTCTCAAAATTCCACACCTTTGTTTCAAAGGGCCTTCTTTGGCTTATCAATATTACCCAGAGCCTGCTCAACGTCTCTGTCGTGATGTGGATATTTTGGTTACACAAAAAGATTTACCGAAACTACTACAATATGCGCTTAAAAACGGGTATCGGGCTCATGATCCAAAGGCGTTAACAGCCAGTGAAGAAAGCGTGGCGTTTGTGGCTAACCATCAAAAAGTAGTCACCTTGCTTTCGCCTCGTAACGTCGCTGTGGAATTCCATACAAAAATTGACAATACCGGAAGTGTGTTTGATGCATCGCATATGCTTGAAAAACGGCAGCCCATTACTATCAGCTCTGTTGACACCTGGGTTATGCCTATTAGCGAGCTTTTTGTCTATTTATGCTGGCACCATACCAAGCATTACTGGTCCCGACTGCATTGGTTAGTTGATATTACGGCTATGCAAAACCATCAAGATTTCAATCTTGATGAAGTCTTAGCGCGTGCAGAGCACTACTCACTTGGCAATACAGTTCGTTCATGCCTGGAAATGATTGATTTTTTCAGTTCTCCAGTGAAGCGCAATACGGAAGAGTTGACACCTAATACCCGCGAGCTGGTACGTACTTCTATACTCGCCATGCATGGCGATGTTGAGTTTGAACACTCGCTAAGCCGCAAAAAACCTACCCCTGATTTTTCGTTTGCTTGGCAAACCTCTACTGTTGATATATGGCAGTGGCGTTTGTTGGGATGGAGGCGGATATTTCGACCCACCTATGATACCTATGTAGCTTGGCCACTGACTCGCAACTGGCACTGGGTCTATTGTTGTATACGCCCTTTCCATGAAGCTTATATGCGTTTAGGTCATAAAAAAAACGGTTAATTAACAAGGTGGTTTTGCTGCATGTCTATTGTCAATAAGCTTTTTTCATCTTTTTCTTCATTGGTGCGAATACTTTCGATATCTTGGCAAAGTAGCCGAAAGTGGACGCTTTTAAGTACGCTCTTCATGGGGCTTGAGATTATTTCAGGGCTTGGCGTACTTTATCTTCTAAAACAAATGGTAGATGTAGTCACCAATGTGCTTGCCGAGCCTGAAGCGGCAGAGAATGTGGGATCAGTTCTGTATTACGTAGTGTTAACGGGCCTGGGTACGCTGGCCTATGTTATTTCACGATCGTTAGCCGGGTTTTCTCGAGAAACGCAGGGTATGATGGTCGCTGACTATGTTGATAATATTGTTCAGAAAACCGCCATTAGTGTTGACCTTGCTTTTTATGAAAGCCCGCTGTACCACGATACGCTGGAGCGAGCCAGGCAATCCGGTAGCCAGCGTCCCGCCCAGGTAGCGAGCAATTTAATGCTGTTGGGCAAAAATGCTTTAATGCTATCAGCAATTATAGTATTGCTGGTGACAATTAATTGGCGACTGCTGCCTATTATTTTAATTGCTATTATTCCTGCGCTCATTGCAAGAATTTACTTTACTCGACTACTTTATGACTGGCAGCGTAGAAGAACCCAAATGGAGCGTCGAGCAGGGTATCTAGACTGGCTGATGACTTCGGATATTCACGCGAAAGAGCTTCGGCTTAACCAATTAGGTGATTTTTTAAGGCGCAAATATAAACGTATTCGTAGCGATATCCGTGAAGAAAAGCTTGCCATCAGTCGCAAGCGAACCACCGTTGAATCTATTGTTGCAGCTATAGCGTCGGTAATATTTTTTACTTCACTGGGTTATTTGGCGTGGAATACCGCCCAAGGAGAAAATAGCGTAGGCGATTTAGTACTGTTTTTGCTGATATTCCAACGCGCCCAATCGATGGGACAAGAGCTTGTACAGCAACTCTCCAAACTATATGAAGATCATTTATACATGGGAATGCTGTTTGAGTTCATGGATATGCGTCATACCGTTCCTCGGTCGTCTCAGCCCGTGGATATTGTTCAACCTGAGCAGACCACATTAGCGCTTAAAAATGTCTGTTTTGCTTATCCTGGCACTCATAAAGACGTTATCAAAAATGTGAATATGGAGATAAAGCCTGGACAAATTGTAGCTTTAGTAGGCGCTAATGGATCAGGTAAAACCTCGCTTATTAAACTAATGACGCGTCTTTATGACCCCACGGAAGGAAGTGTTAGCATTAATGGGGTTAACGCGCAAGACTGTGACATCGATGAATATAGACAATTGTTTAGCGTCATCTTTCAAGATTACTCACATTATGCCGAGTCAGTGCACGAAAATATTCGCTTTGGCCATATAAACGGTACCGATGCTGAACATACCGTGCCCCATGCTGCTGAAAACGCAGGGGCGGCCGCGTTTATCGAGGAGATGGATGATAAGTACGATACGATGCTGACTCGACTGTTCGATAATGGTAAAGAGCTTAGCGTCGGCCAGTGGCAGAAAATAGCTCTCGCACGTGCCTTTATGCTGAAGTCGAACATCGTCATCTTAGACGAGCCCACCAGTGCCATGGATCCTGTGGCAGAATCCGAGCTATTCGAAAATTTTCGCGAACGCATTAATCACCGCTCCGCCTTGGTGATCAGTCATCGTCTATCGACGATTCGCTTAGCTGACTATATCTATGTAATGGATGATGGGGAAATCAAAGAGTCGGGTACCCATGAGTCGCTGTTTGAGAAGAAGGGCATCTATCACGATTTATTTAGTCGCCAAGCTAAATACTATCAGCACGACCTTTCTTAAATGGAAAATATACATTCAATACAACAAAGTTGGGCTGGTAGGGCGCTCTCGATAGTGAATGGCTTTCTTATCTTTGGCTTTTCTGCAACGCTTGTTTTAATTCCAGAGGCCCATTGGTGGTTTGGGTTGGCAGCCCTTATGTCTTCGCTATTAGGATGTGCCGTTCTTGTTAGCTGTAAGACCTCCCCACTTGTCTTCACGGGTGACGACTACAAACTAGTGGGAGCTCTAGTATTCTTTGGTGTTGTTTGGGGATGGAGTGTATTCGATAGTGGTAGCTTGCCCTTCGTGGCTTATGAAGGGTATCACCATCTCTATCTTTGGCCTTTTGTAGCGGCTTTTTTTCTACTAGTAGTGCGTGTTTTTACTCCCTCGCCTTACTGCTTGTGGTTGGGTGTATGTTGTGGAGCGTTCGGAGCAGGGGTGATTGCAATATATGAAAGAGCTGTTATTGGCCTTGAAAGAGCCGATAATGGTATTAATGCGATTCCTTTTGGTAACTTATCGCTTCTTATGGCTGTGCTCTCTTTAGTGGCAGGTATTTATTATTTTCATCAGCGTCGGCAGTTTTATTATTGGCTATTAACGTTAGCCATTAGTGCCGCATTCCTAGGGTTTGTAGCGTCTTTATTATCAGGAACACGTGGTGGCTGGATCTCTATTCCATTTCTAGCTGCGCTGCTATTGCCAGCAACAAAGAATTTAATAACATCTAAGGTACGTAATATAGCGCTGCTCTTAATTATGATAATTGCTGTCGCTATCATTGCCTATCCGCCAACGGGTGTATGGTCACGCTTGATGGCAATATTTAATAATATTTATCAATACTTTATTAATAATGATGCGGATACTTCATTAGGCATGCGCTTTGAGCTTTGGCGAGCCGGATGGTACATGTTCAAAGATAGTCCGGTGATGGGGGTCGGCGAGGGAGGCGTCCAGGTTTGGCTTAAATCGTTGGCATCCGAGGGCTTGCTTCATGAAGATGTGGCTATTTACCCACAGTTACATAGCGATATTATCGATACACTGGCCCGCCGGGGATTGTTAGGCCTTATCAGTCTATTGTTATTGTACACTGTATTTGCTTACGCATTTGCCAAAAAAGTATTGCAGGCGAACGATAACGTGCGCTTTCGTCTTTTAGCAATTAGCGGTCTGATGGTTATTATCGCCTTTTTCGATTTTGGCCTCTCACAAGCAATGTTCAGGGACTTAAGAGCGTTTAGCGGTTTCCTGGGATTTAGTGTTGCTATATGGGCCTGTTTGGGGCATCAGACTCAACCCGGTGCACCGAATAAATCCCGCTAGGGGATTTATTCGGTGGGTTTAACCCTCTATATGCATGCTTATGCTCGCTACTCAGCGTTCAGGAAGTCCTCTACATTGAGCAGTATTAGCTCATTATCATCAGCGCGCTCTTGCTGGCGGCCAATCGAGAACGGGTAGTTATTGTCGTTGGCGACCACGATGGTGCGCTCATCGACACGATCGACGTTCTCAATGGTCACAAAGGGAAAGTTAAAGGTGCCGTTGATCGTGCCGCGCGGTGCAAGGCCCTCTGGATCCTGGATATCCATCAAGTCGATATAGGCGATTTTCTCAAGCACACCCTGCTCGTCCGTACGCTCGAGGTCGATGAGATAGATGCGTTTGAACTCGGCGGGATTCTCTGCCCACGCTTCTCGCGGATCGCCCTGGCGACTATCACGCTCGATGATTAAGCCGCGAGTTCCGCCAATCAGATTGAAGTCACCAATCGCATGATCCGCTGACGCCAAGGGGTAGTAGCGGGTTGTATTGCCCCATTCGCCGGTTTCGGTCTCGAGCTCGAACATTCTTAATACAAGAGTGCCATCAATGGCTTCGGGGGCATTGGCGTTGCTGTCCCAGATCGGTTTTTCCAACAACGGATAGAGGGTTGTTTGGTCTTCGGAGAGCGCCATGCCCTCATAACCGCCAGAGCGAAACACCACCACATCATCAGCGAGAGATGCGCCGGGGTTTGGGGTAAGGGCAAAGGCATTGTCGGGGGAGCGCATCAGCGTCCCGCCAGGATTGGTGGCCAGCACTTGCAGCACTTCGCCCGCACTATCTACCTGGATAATCCAAGGCCCGAACTCATCGCCAATCCAGTAGCTATCGCCCACCGGCTGTATCGATTCAATATCGAAATCAGCGCCGGTTAAAAAACGACCAGGAGTGGCTTCATTCATAATCGGAAAGGGCACCTTGCGGTTTGGATCCGATAGTTGAATGGTCTCCTCGATGATGACACGCCCGGTGTCCCAGTCGGTCTTAATGATGTTAAACATCAGAATGACGTCAGAGGAATTCGCCTTGGAACCAAAGCCGTTATCGGTCAACACCAGGAAACGATCATCGCCAAGCGAGCGAATACCTGAAAATCCCTGCAACGGCTGGCTGGGAAAGGGGAGCGCTAAGCCGGTGGCTTGCATATTGGTGTAGAGCTTCTCAACACGGCCCTCTGGGCCAGTAAAACGGCCTGAGACGTTGTAGTGCTCAGCGGCGCCGGAAGGAGCCGCCACAAAGGTACTACCGGGTAGCTGGGCATGGCCGGTTAAGGTGGCTGGGAAGACCTGCTGGGCGTGTGCCGTCCCGATAAATGCAAAGGCGATCAGAGTAGTGGCTAGTATCGGCTTTATCATTACTATTTCACCATTTATGAGAGAAGAGAAATCAGAGTCGTTACAGCTTTCTCTAATTTTCACCAGTAATAGTGATAGTTGAATGACAAGGAGCAGACGTTTTAATGGCAGCCATTTTTCAGGACAAACTTGGACGCCGAGTAGTAAAAAACGCCTTGCTCAACAGGCGTAAATGTTAAATGGAGAGGCTTTTCAAATACGTTATACAGAGAGGAAATGGCAATGGCATCATTGGTCGCAAAAGTTCTCATATTAGCGGACAGTGCCCGTGAAGGCTCGCTTAACAAGCAACTCGCTAAGTTTGCTGCCCTATGCCAACGGCTTGTCGATGTAATGGCCAATAACCATCGCTACCCTCCCTTCAGCATACGGTCCAACTGCCGATAGCCAATGGCCTCAATAAGGTGTGGTTGGGTGGGCTTAGGAGCGCCTTGTAAGTCGGCGAGTGTCAATGCTACCCGCAAAACGCGGTGGTAAGCGCGAGCGGAAAGCTTGAGCTTTTCAAGCACGCCCGCAAGCCAGGCACGTTCTTCATCATTAAGATCACAGGCGGCTTCCAGGGCTTTTCCGCTTAACTGGCTGTTCAGGGCGCCGCGCACCATTTGCCGCTCCCGGGCTACCATTACCCGCTCTCGCACGGCTGCTGATGATTCGCCTTGGGTTTGTGCCGTCAACTGCTCAGGCGGTAGCGCGGGCACTTCTACCTGGAGGTCGATGCGATCTAGCAGTGGCCCGGAAAGCCGCGCTTGATAACGCTGGATTTGGCTGGCGGTACACTGACAGCGCTGGCGGGGATCACCTAAGTGGCCACAGGGGCAGGGATTCATCGCGGCGACTAGCTGAAACCGAGCTGGGTAACGGCGTTCATGGCTAGCGCGAGCTAAATGGATACTCCCTGTTTCCAGTGGTTGTCTTAACACTTCTAATACATTGCGGGAAAACTCGGGCAGTTCATCCAAAAACAGCACGCCGTGGTGAGCAAGTGAAATTTCGCCTGGTTTGGGTTTTGAGCCACCGCCGACCAGAGCCGCGGCGCTGGCACTATGATGGGGTTGGCGAAATGGCCGTTTGCCCCAGTCGGCTTCAAGCGGCAAGCCGCATACGGAGCGTACAGCGGCAACTTCCAGCGCATCCTCCTCGGAAAGCGGCGGCAGAATACCCGGCAGGCGGCTAGCCAGCATGGTTTTACCCGTCCCCGGTGGGCCTGCAAATAATAGGTTGTGGCCCCCCGCTGCGGCTACTTCCAATGCACGCCGCGCCTGTTGCTGACCACGTACATCGGCGAGATCATCTACCGGGGCGGTCGTTTTAACCGAGGCGCTCAATTTGTGCGGTGGGATTTTCTCTTGCCCCAGCAGATGGGCGACGACTTGCCAGAGGGTGTCGGCAGGCAGCACCGGTAAATCTCCCGCCAGTGCCGCTTCATCGGCGCAGGTGCGGGGAATAATGAGTGCGTTTTTCGCTCTCCGTGTGGCGAGGGCGAAGGGCAGTATGCCGGGCACTGCACGCAGCTTGCCGTCCAAGGCCAGTTCACCAGCACACTCCATGCCTTCTAATGCTTCCACCGGGATTTGCCCGGAGGCCGCGAGAATGCCTAATGCAATAGGTAGATCAAACCGGCCACCCTCTTTGGGAAGATCGGCGGGCGCGAGGTTAAGGGTAATACGGCGAGTATTAGGAAAATCAAAGCCAGCATTGACGAGCGCACTGCGTACCCGCTCGCGGCTCTCTTTGACGGCGGTTTCCGGTAGGCCCACCAGCGTTAGGCCCGGTAAGCCATTGGCCAGATGCACCTCAACATGCACTGCGGGTGCGTCTAAGCCTACGCCCGCGCGCGTGGCAACAATGGCTAACGTCATTGCATTCCCTCGCTGACTTTGGTGTCAACCTAACCCCATTGAGGTTAAGCCTAGTTTGCTTGAGGGGTTAACGTACCGTAATTAAGAACCCTTTGGTAGCGTCATCCTCCCTTCATCATGGGGTGATCCCTATTCTCAGGCGCTAGCTTCAGTGCAGCGGTTAGCTCTCGTGCAAAGCGTTGGGCGGAGGGTAGCGCCCCGAAGCTCCACACTGGCGGTAGGCGTAGAAGGTTGTTGTTTTTGACGCTTGGAAGCTGCTGCCATAAGCCACTTTCGGCAAGTTGCGCTTCGACGCCGGCGGGCAGCGGATCGATGATCACCAACTTTGCCTCTGGGTAGCGTGCTAGCGCTTCAATCCCTACCAGCGAAAACCCCCAGGCGTTGGTGGCTTGTTCCCACGCATTGGGCAACTCTAGTTGCTCCAGCACCGCATTGTAGAGGCTGTTATCCCCAAACACCCGCACGTGGCGGGCATCCATAAACTGCACCATCAGCAGCGGCGCGATTTCTGACTGTGAGAGGGGCCTTGATTCACGCAGGCTGGTCATCAAGCCTTGGGTTTCCACGATCAGTTGCTCAGCCTGAGGTTGACGTTCGGTTAATTCACCGAGCTGGCGGGTCAGGGTTTGCATCTCTTGCCAAGTGTCGGTGCCGGGGGAATAGAGTGAGAACAAGCTAACCGGGGCAATACGCTCCAGGCGCGGCGTTAAGCCAGCGAACATTGGCGAAATGAGTATCTGCTCAGGAGGAGCTTGGGCTAGCAATTCCAGGTTGGGTTGAGAGCGTAGCCCCATATCGGTAGCACTGTTGGGGATACGGGGCTCGCCCACCCATGCGTGATAGTCGCTTTGTTGGGCGACGCTGCTGACAGGCGCATCAATGGCCAGCAAGGTTTCGGCAATGGTCCAGTCGACCGTTGCCCACTGCGCCTTGGCGGTAGAAACGACTAGCAGACAAGCCACGAATAGACCGCAGCGTGCAAATAAAGAAAACAGAATGGAGTGGCGCATGGTGGTGAGAGGTCATCAAAAAATATGAGCTGTATTTAAACGATAATATTTATTGTTTGCAAACCTCGTTCCAGATAAAAAATGCCCAGGTGCATTGGCCTGGGCGAAGTAACGTTATTAGTCGTGCTTAGAAATGAACGAGCATCTAGAACCGCGCATTTAGAAATGCGAACTTAGAAACGATAATGGACGCTTGCAGTCACGCCACGCTCGGCACCGAAATAGCAGTACTCCAGGGAGTTGCAGGAAGCCACATAGTCTTTATCCAGCAGGTTGCTTACGTTTAAGCGTGTTTCGACGCCTTCAACACCAAATTGGCTGAGATCGTAACCGATGGTCGCATCGACCAGCGTGTAGTCGGGCACGCTTTCGGTGTTGGCCCGGTCAGCGGCGATATCTGCATAGTGGCGGATACCAACCCCCATATCCACGCCGTTTAGCCAGCCGTCATTGGCCTCGTAGTGACCCCAGAGCTGCACTTGATGCCGGGGAGAGTAAATAGCGTTGTTGCCCTGGTTACCGTCGTCGCTTTTGGCGTAGGTGATGTCGGTGAAGCTATAGCCTGCCTGAAGTGAAAGGGTATCCGTTAACTGGGTTTGTGCTTCCAGCTCCAGCCCTTGGGATTCGATCTCCCCCACGGCGCGGTAAGGGTCGGTAGGCTGCTCTTTGGTGGCGACATTCTCCTGGCTAATCTGGAAAACCGCAGCACTGTACTGGCTTTGGCTGCCGTTAGGCTGGTATTTAACGCCGGTTTCCCACTGTTCACCTTCCATGGGCTGGAGCAGATCGCCACTCTCATCCACGAAGCTGGTGGGGGTGAACGCGGTGGAATAGCTCAGGTAGGGCGCTACGCCGTTATCGAACAGGTAGACCACTCCGGCGCGGCCGCTGAACTGGGTGTCGCTCAGGGAGCTGGTATCACCACTATCGCGGTTGGCATTGTCGATATTGACCCAGTCGTAGCGCCCACCCAAGGTGAAGCGCCAGTTATCGAGGGCGATCTGGTCTTGCAGGTAAACCCCGGTCTGGTCGATCTCATGGCGCTCGCGTACCGGGGCGTAAAACTCGATGGGGTCGCTACCGTAAACCGGGTCAAACGCATTGAGCGTTGGAAAATACCCTGAAGGCCACGATACGTCGTTTTCCCGCTGCTGGTAATCAATCCCAAAAAGCAGCGTGTGGTCCATAAGGCCGCTGCTGAGGTTGGCTTCTAACTGGTTGTCGAGCGTCCAGGCTTGCAATGATTCTTCACTGCCGGAGTAATAGCGGGTGAGTTCATCAGAGGTGGGCGACGTCCAGCCATAGCCGTAGACCTGATTCAGCACTACATCAGAATTGAGGTAGCGCATCAACTGGCGGCCAGTCACTTGGTCATTAAAGCGGTGCTCAAGGGCGTAGCCGACCATGCGCTGGGTACGTTCGTAGGTGTCGTAATCCTCTTCACCATCAAAGAAATTATTGCTGATTTTGCGCCCATTACGGGCAGCCACGGCCCCTTCAAAAGGAACACCAGAGTGGTAACCGCCTTCTGGTTCATCCTGCAAATAGGCTTCTACCGTTAGGCTGGTGTCATCGGTGATGTCCCAGGTTAGCCGTGGCGCAATGGCGTAGCGCTCCTCTTCAGCCGGGCCAAACTGGGTATCGGCGGCTCTGGCAATACCGGTCAGGCGGAAAGCAACCCGTTGCTCCTCGCCAATTGGCCCGGTGAGGTCAAACGCGGCGCTGCGCTGGTTATTATTGCCCAACCGAAAACGCAGTTCACCGCCCTGTTTAAATTCGGGGCGTTTACTATTCAAAGCCACCACACCGCCTGGAGAGGCGCGGCCATAAAGCACCGAGGCAGGCCCACGCACCACTTCAATGCTTTCCAAAAACCAGGGGTCGATGCGCATGCTGCTATGCGAGTTGGCATCGCCCATGACCTTCAAACCATCCAAGAAAGTGTTACTCAGGCTTCCATCAGAAAACCCGCGCAACACCAGGTAGTCGAAACGATTGGAGGCACCTATCTGATTGCTATAGACACCGGGCGTGTAGTCGGTGGCGCGCTGCACGGTACTCACCCCACGATTCTCCATCTGTTCTCGGCTAATGGTGGAAACGCTTTGGGGCGTTTCGATAAAAGGTGTCTCGACTTTGGTGGCGGCCTGCTGCGCGATTACTGTGACGGTACCCAGCTCGGTGCTCTCCTGGGCATATAGCGGTGATGCCCACAGTGCCGCGATAACCGCGGCGCTAAGGGGCGAGCGTAGAAAGCGATGTTGAGAATTAAACATGGGAGGCACCTGCAATAAGAAGCAATTAACTTTTGTGTTAATGAGAATTATTGCCCTTTATTGCAGTGGAAAGGTATGCGCAATGACAAAGGGGATATGCGTAGTGCTAAAAAACGTCCAACAGAGGAACTTAGCGCTCCAAAAACAACCCTGCGGCTTTTAATGGCGATGATGTACTTCATGGGGCGCAATGCCAAAAGCGCGCTTAAAGGCGGTGGCAAAATTGGTGGCGTGGCGATAACCGCAGGCGTGAGCGGTTTGCTGCACGCTATACCCTCTGCGTAAGTACTCTTGAGCCTGGGTCAGGCGGCAACGGCGTAGGTAATCGAAGATTGAGCAGCCGTAACAGCGCTGAAACTTGGTGCGTAGGCTGCTAGGGCTCATCGCGGCATTTCGGGCCAACTGCTCAAGCCGATAATCCTGGTTGGGGGAGTGTTCGAGCTGCTGACGCAAGCGCTCCAGACGTTGGTGATCGCGATGGGAGAGGCCCGGTGGGATGCTTCCCGCGCCCTTTTCGTCGCTGGGCTCAAAGCTAGCGATAGGCACAGGCAGTCCATGAGCTAACAACTGAAGCGCTAGGCCTTGCCATAACAGGCGCTGCCTTTCGATTGGCCAGTTCGAAGCCAGTGCCGTCTCCAGGCTATGAATAAGGAACTGCGGCACCTTCCAGGTATGCAGTACGGGCGTTACCGGAGGGGCAACATTGATAGGCGAACAGTTAATGGACGAGAAAGTGGGCGGCTCTGTGCAAGCGAGAAGCGAGACGTTGAGGTTGCGCAAACGCTGTGGCGCGGGCTGGAAGACCTCAAGCCCAGTCTGCTCGTTGAAATGCGCGCTGAAGGCATCACCGGCCTGCAACTGAAACGACTGGCGTCCGAGCCTGACTTGGATACGGCCCTCGAGTATCACGCTAAGAAACCACGGTGCGGCACGCCGGGAAGTGGAGGCGTAAGCGTGCAGGACGTCAAGATCCGAGTGTGTCACGCGCAGTGTGGGGTCTATCTCGACGTCCATCACCCGCCCACGGGCAACACAAGGCGCTGGCTGGGAGCGGTTGGGCGCTTCGGGAAAGCGGTAGGCGATCCCGAAGCGCTGACCAATAGCCAGCAGGTCATGGGTGGTCAGTGGTACGCAAGATGGCGTTATTGAGCCGAGTGTCGCCATCCCCGTTACCTCACCTTTGAGCGGTTGTCAGCAAGTAGCGAACCACCACTCAGTACTCCATCGACCAGTTCAGGGTGTAAGTACGCCCGCGGCCTTGGTAGTCGTAGAGGTACTCCGGGCCGTAGTAGGGCGAATAGAACATAGCGGCTCGCTGTCCCCAGACGGTGGAGTACTGATCATCCAGCAGGTTCTGCACTCCCAGGCTTAAGGTGCCAAAATCGGTTTCCTGGCTGAGCGATAAGTCGAGGGTGGTATTGCCATCGATCTCCCGGTCGGCATCGTCTTTCAGATCGAAGTTGTGGTTGGCTTGCAAGCGAGCTGAGCGTACATAGTCCGTCCAGCCAATAAAGGCGGTGGTGGAAGAGAGCGAGGCATAGCGGGCGTCACGCTTCTCCCACTCCCCTTGGTCGTTCTCCTGCTCGGAACGCACCAGGTGCAGAGTGCCCCCGGCCTCCAGGCCATTATCGAAGTAACGGGTCACGGCGCTTTCCAGGCCGAAGTCGCGCTTCTTCTCATCGACGACGCTGACGCTTAAATCCTCGGCGTTCTCTACCGCCTTGTCCGACCAGGCGTAGTAAAGCGCTGTTTGGGCCGTCCAGTTGCCCCCCTGGTAGCGCCAGCCTAGCTCTACTTGATCCGTCTCGATGGCAGATAAAGGGTTGTTATCGACACTTACATCGGGGCTCTTGCCGTAGTATTTGGCGGGATCTGGCAGTTCGAAGCCCTGACTAAACTGCAGCCAGTTCTGGTGACCGTTGCGGTAGTCGTAAAGGGCGCTGGCATTGAAGAGCGTTGCTTCATAGTCATTCTCGCCGCCAGGAATCCCCTGGAATTCATCCACCTCGACGTCCATGTGCTGCTGCCGCAACCCCGCGGAGAGCTTGAGCGCCTGGGTGGCTTGCCAGTCGCCCTGGACGAAGCCTGAAAGCCCGTCCACTTGATAACCGGGGTAGCGGGGCTCAACCCCCGATGCCTGCTGAACCAGACCGCCGGAAGCATCCGATATGTCGGTATCGAACAGCATCTGGCTGGCATCGAAGGTTTCACGATCCAGATCAAGGCCATAGGTTAGCGAAACGTCATCACCCAGGCGTGACTCAAACAGTGCTTTGATGCCGCTTACATCGGTGTTTTGTTGCGAGGCGCGAAATTGCAGGCCGTCGGCGACTGGGTAGGGAAATGCCTGAAAGCTGGACTCCTCCTCCCGGTGAAACGCCTGCAGGTAGAAGTTTTGCCCCCATAGGTTGGCATGGTGATAGTTGACGTTGACGAGCTTACGGTCGGTTTCTGGATCGCGCTGTGAACGATAGCCATCACGAATCTTGGCATCGTTCAAGTTGGGCGTGGCCGCGTCGAGGTTGGGAAAGTAAACACCCCGGTCACCTTCATAGCCTGAACGATACAACTGGGCACCCAGCTCCAGACTCTGTTCGTCGGTCAAGCGGAAAGAGAGGTTGCCCAATACATCAATACTGCGATTGTCCTGCAGGTCGGTCTGGGCGATATCGGGGAAGATTTCCTGGCCGCTGCCGTCATAGTGGCGCCCGTTGTCACCAATGGCAGTCCCCAGATAGCCTTGAACCCGCTCATTGCCGCCGCTGATCGATTGTGACAGACGCCGATCCATATCATCGCTGTTATTGAAGCCAGTGGTGATGCCTGCTTCGGTACGCCAGTTCAGGCCTTCTTCGCCTTTGCGGGTAATGATATTGATCAAGCCCCCCGTTGCACCGCCGCCATACAGGCTGCTGGCGCCGGAAAGCACTTCCACACGCTCAATATTGAAGGGATCAATGGCATCGAACTGACGGGAAAGCCCACGGGAACTGTTCAGCGACACACCATCGATGAGCACCTGCACGCCCCGGCCACGCATGTTTTGCCCATAATTGGTGCGCCCTTGAGGAGCCAGGTCCAGCCCCGGCACCAGATGCCCCAATGCTGTCTTTAGGTCTGCACCATTCCGGGTCTGCTGTTGCAGCATCTCTTTATCTATTACCCATACAGCACCCGGAATCTGACTGATCTGGCTGGGGGTACGCGACCCAACGACCACCATGGTGTCGTCGGCGCTGGCGCTAGACGCAGTACCAGAGGCAGTGTTTTGGGCGAAAACGCCGTTGGAGAAGCTCAGTAACAGGCCGGTGCCAATAAGACTCGATAGTGAAACAAACGACGGCGAAGAAAACGGCTTTGTAAAAGGCAGCTTTGCAAAAGACAGGTTTGAAAATGAAGGGGCGTGCATAGTAAACAATCCGCAGACGGTAAGGAAATCAAAGGCGGAGAGTATCATCACGAAAAACAAAGTCAACGATAGTGATTCGTATTTAATTTGAGGTGCGTGCAGCAATAGGCCATCGCCGTATTGCTGCTGCAAATGAAGCTTAAGCGTTATCGGGTTTGTTCTTCTCTTCTGCTGCATCTGATACCGGCTCATGCGGCTCTGGAACCGGTGGGGCTTCAGCTTCAAAAGGCGTGGCCGTTGTAGTTGGCGCGGAGGCCTCAACGGCGGCTTCAAGGCTAGCAACCTGACGCTCTAGCGCCTCTACCCGCGAACGCGTGCGCTGCAATACGTCCATTAAAATATCGAAATCTTCCCTTGAAACAAGTTCTAAGCGGTCAAACGCACCGCGCACAACTTGCTGCACGCCTTTTTGAATATCTTCCGGCGCCTGCGAGGCGTTCTGTAAACGGTCGCCAATCTGCTGGGCCAGCCGGCTGATGCGGTCTTGAGGGGCCATAGCTGCTCTCTCCTTAATTACTCGCTAAATGAATATATAAAAACGCTTACCCGTAAGGATACGCAACAGTTGGCAAATTCGCATGCGTCGAATGGTTTTACTGTTTAGCGAGTGGTTTGCATCGGAATAGAGCAGTCAACATTTTATGTTGCTCTTTTTTGGTGCAATAGCGGTGTTTTGGAGTTTGGTTTGATGAGAGTGAGCGTGGAAAGGGACTTTGGATTATTTCTTAATTAACTGATTTTTAATCAAAAAAAAGTCAGCTGGCACAGTATGCGCATTATCGGTTCAGGTGCTTATTCTGGCGGCTGTGCCGCTACCAATCTAGCAGGACTTATCCAGCAGGGGAGATCCGGGATGAAACTCATCACCGCTATCATCAAGCCATTCAAGCTCGACGATGTTCGTGAGGCACTCGCCGACAACGGCGTTCAGGGCATTACGGTTACTGAAGTGAAAGGGTTTGGCCGTCAGAAAGGGCATACCGAGTTGTACCGTGGCGCAGAATACGTCGTCGACTTTCTTCCCAAGGTAAAAGTGGAAGTGGCCGTGGACGATGCGCGTTTAGAAAGCGTGCTGGATGCCATCTGTAGTGCAGCCAACAGCGGCAAAATTGGTGACGGCAAGGTGTTTGTTACGCCACTGGAAGACGTGATTCGTATCCGCACCGGTGAGCGCGGCGCTGACGCCGTATAACGGACGCCACGCGAACAGGCTGCAGCGCCGTCTTTTACGTATAACTTCTCATAGAATAACGGGGAACACCTTATGAATGAGTTAGCTGATTTGAGCTACGCGCTCGATACGTTCTACTTTCTAATTTGCGGCGTGCTTGTGATGTGGATGGCCGCAGGCTTCTCTATGTTGGAAGCGGGCCTGGTACGCTCCAAAAACACCGCTGAAATACTGACCAAAAATATCGCGCTGTTTGCGATTGCCTGCACCATGTATCTGCTGGTGGGCTACTACATAATGTACTCCAGCAGTGCTGGTGGCTTTTTACCTAATCTGGGTTTCTTGATTGGCGCTGAGAATAGTGCTGATGCGGTGACCGCAGGCGGCGATGACGCCCCCTACTACTCAATGCGTTCTGACTTCTTCTTCCAGGTCGTGTTCGTCGCTACCGCCATGTCGATTGTGTCGGGTGCCGTGGCTGAGCGCATGAAACTGTGGGCCTTTCTGGCCTTTGCGGTGGTAATGACTGCGTTTATCTATCCTGTGTCTGGCTACTGGACTTGGGGCGGCGGTTGGTTGTCTGAAGTCGGTTACTCCGATTACGCGGGCTCAGGCATTGTGCACCTTGCCGGTGCAGCAGCGGCGCTAGCAGGGGTGATTGTGCTAGGCCCACGTAAAGGCAAATATGGCAAAGATGGTTCTATCCATGCCATTCCTGGTGCCAACATGCCGCTGGCAACGCTGGGTACTTTCATTCTGTGGATGGGTTGGTTCGGCTTCAACGGTGGCTCTGAGCTCAAGCTGGCGGCCGTCGATTCTGCTAACAATGTGGCACAGGTATTTGTGAACACTAACGCTGCGGCAGCAGGTGGTGTTATCGCAGCACTGATTCTGGCCAAGCTGTGGTTCCGCAAAGCTGACCTGACCATGGCGCTAAACGGTGCACTGGCAGGCCTGGTCGCTATCACCGCTGACCCGCTTTCTCCGACCGCACTGGGCGCCACGTTTATTGGTGCAGTGGGCGGCATCATCGTCGTCGCTGCCATCGTGACCCTTGATAAGGTAAAACTGGACGATCCGGTTGGTGCGATCTCTGTTCACGGTGTTGTCGGTATCTGGGGTGTGCTGGCGGTACCGTTAACTAACGACGGCGCGTCATTTGGTGCGCAGCTTATTGGTATCGTCGGCATCTTCGGCTGGGTGTTCCTGGCAAGCCTAGTGGTGTGGTTGATCCTGAAAGCCATCATGGGTATCCGGGTTAGCGAAGAAGAAGAGTATGAAGGCGTTGATATCGCTGAATGTGGTCTCGAAGCCTACCCTGAATTTGGCATTAAAAAGTAATGTGATGCTGATTAAGTGAGCTGGTGTGCTCTGTCTGGCCTCCCCTTAGTGGGAGGCTTTTTTATTCTCTGCCGATAGCGGTGTATGCTATTTGTCAGCGGTTAACGGTTACGACACCAGCAGCCGAATAAACCAATCTCATCACGGCCACCCATTTAGAGGATAGGGTAATGAAATTGATCACAGCTATTATCAAGCCGTTTAAGCTCGACGATGTACGCGAGTCGCTCTCCGATATCGGCGTGCAGGGTATTACGGTGACGGAAGTGAAAGGTTTTGGACGCCAGAAGGGGCATACCGAATTGTATCGCGGCGCTGAGTATGTGGTTGATTTCCTACCAAAGGTGAAGCTGGAGGTAGCAGTAGACGATGACATGGTCGAGCAGGTGATTGATGCAATTACCCAGGTCGCTAACACAGGGAAAATCGGCGACGGCAAAATCTTTGTTATGCCGTTAGAGCAGGTGATCCGTATTCGTACTGGCGAAACGGGCAAAGACGCGGTTTAGGTTTGTGAACTGTGAATAGTGAGTGGTGAATGGTAAGAAAAAAGCAGTAAGTTGTTAAACTGTAGTAGTAAGCAGCACAAAGCCCCTGTGGACCATCTCCAGCAGGGGCTTTGTATTAGTGATGTAGTCATTACAGCGGCTAGAATTTTTCTACTCACTACTCACTACTCACTACTCATTACTCACTTCTCGACAAACGCGCGTTCAATCACGTAGTCGCCCGGCTCGCCCATACGCGGAGAGATATTAAGGCCCAGCTCGTCTAACAGTGCACTGGTATCGTCCAGCATGGCAGGGCTACCGCAGATCATGGCACGGTCTTGGCGTGGGCCGATGGGCGGCAAGCCCGTATCTTCAAATAGCTTGCCTGAACGGATATGGTCGGTCAGACGTCCCATCGTGTGAAATTCTTCACGGGTAACGGTTGGGTAGTAAACCAACTTTTCTGTGATATCTTCGCCCAAATACTCATGTGCCGGGAGTTCTTTGGTGATGAAGTCCGCATAAGCCAGTTCAGAGACTTCACGGACACCATGTACTAACACTACTTTCTCGTAACGTTCATAAACCTCAGGGTCCTGAATCAGGCTCATAAACGGTGCCAAGCCAGTTCCGGTCGAGAGCATATACAGGTTTCGACCGGGTAGTAGGTCGTCGGTCACCAGCGTGCCGGTTGGCTTGCGGCTGACCATAATCTGATCGCCTACTTTCAGGTGCTGAAGACGTGACGTCAGCGGGCCGTCAGGTACTTTGATGCTAAAGAACTCAAGGTGGTCCTCGTAGTTGGGGCTGGCAATCGAGTAAGCGCGCATCAGCGGCTTGCCATTCACTTCCAGACCAATCATCACAAACTGACCGGTTTTGAAGCGCAGGCTGCGCTCGCGAGTAGTGCGGAAGCTGAACAGGGTATCGTTCCAATGGTGAACGCTAAGCACTTCTTCCAGAGCAAACTTACTCATGCCATTTCTCCGTTAGCCGACGCTGGCCCTAAAACCGCATCGATCATATTCTTAAAAAGAATAAAAATGATTAAATATGTTTCCAGCAAGTCTAAGCAAATGATGGTATATCTGTTAAGCGAATTATATTGATAACGCTTATCTGAAAAACAGATATAGGTCAATTTTAGGTCAGATTTTATGCACTACACCTTGCGACAGTTGGAAGTCTTTGTGGCGGTTGCTCAGCATGAGAGCGTCTCCCATGCGGCGCGAGCGCTGGCCATGTCTCAGTCGGCGACCAGTACGGCGCTTGCTGAACTTGAGCGGCAGTTCGATTGCCAATTGTTGGACCGCATCGGTAAGCGCTTAAAGCTCAACGCTCTGGGTTTTCAGCTGTTGCCCAAAGCGGTCGCACTGCTCGACCGAGGTGAGGAGATCGAGGAACTTCTGCGCGGCCAGCAGGGGGTTGGGTCGCTTGATGTGGGCGCCACGCTAACCATTGGTAACTACCTGGCTACGTTACTCATAAGCGACTTTATGCAACGCCACCCCGGTAGCCGTGTGCGCTTAGCGGTGCGCAATACGCGCCATATCATCGAAAACGTGCGTCAACATTCGCTGGATTTAGGATTGATTGAAGGGCAGTGCGACGATGAGATGATCATCAGTCAGCCTTGGGTGGAGGATGAGCTGTGCGTGTTCTGCTCACCGCGACATCCATTGGCAGGTCGTGAGCACCTTGAGCTCGAGCAGTTGTTGCGTGAAGACTGGATTATGCGTGAAGAGGGGTCCGGCACGCGTATGACGTTGGAGCACGCTGCCCGCCATCGCCGCAGCCGGTTTAACACCTTGCTAGAGCTAGAACATACGGAAGGTATTAAACGCGCCGTGGAGTCAGGGCTGGGCATTGGCTGTGTCTCGCGCTTAGCGCTGCGCGATGCCTTCCGGCGTGGCAGCTTGGTACCGCTGCCGACGCCGGAGTTGGATCTAAAGCGTCAATTCACGTTTATCTGGCACCGGCACAAATACCTCACCACCGGTGTGCGCGAGTTCCTGCGCCTGTGCCGTGAGATGACCGCTGGGGCCAAGCGCAGCGACGATATTGCGCTACCCCCGATTCCCTAATCTCTCAAAACGATGCCAACGCTTTGGCTTTGGGCGAGTTTAACGTTAGCGGAGCAGGTGGGTGTTGAGAGAGTTTGAAACTGCCGATGGTGACCGCTAAATGGTCGGCTTGCTCTTTCAACTGTTCGGCAGCGGTAGTGGATTCTTCCACCATGGCCGCGTTCTCCTGGGTCATGCGATCCAGCTCTGCGACAGCGATGTTGACTTGCTTGATACCTTCGCTTTGCTCGCTGGTGGCCGCATTGATCTCCTCCAGGACATCGGTAACACGGGTGATATGCGCTACGATCTCCTTCATGGTGGTGCCAGCATTGCGCACTAAGCTGGTGCCGTTGTTTACCTTGCTCTGCGAATCCTCAATCAGTTTCTGGATATCGTTGGCCGCTTCACTGCTGCGCCCGGCCAGCTTACGTACCTCATCTGCCACCACGGCAAAACCACGGCCATGCTCGCCAGCCCGCGCCGCTTCCACCGAGGCATTAAGTGCCAGCAGGTTCGTCTGGAAAGAAATGCTGTTCATTAACGTGACGATATTACCGATCTTGTCCGATGCTTGGGTAATATCTTCCATAGTAGTCACAACATTCGCGACGACCTTCCCGCCTTCGTTGGCTACCTCTGAAGCGGTTTGAGAAAGCTTGTTGGCTTCCTGTGCCGAGGCGGCGGTATGTTGCACGGTACTGGTGATTTCCTCGATCGATGCGGAGGTTTGCTGCAGGCTAGCGGCCGCATTGTCGGTACGGCGCGATAAATCCTGTCCACCCATGGCGATTTCGTTAGCCGCATGGTGCACGGATTCACTGCTCGCACGTACGTCCATCAATACAGCTTCCATCTTGCCCACAAAGCGGTTAAAGGCGCTGGCAATTTGGGTAACCTCATCATTACCCACTTCGGGCAAGCGCTGGGTCAAGTCGCCTTCACCTGAGGCGATGTTATCCATTGCATCACGTGCAACCATCAAACGGCGCAGCAACAGTGAAATAAGCAGGCCAAATACCACGGCAGTAATCACGGCTACTATCAGCAGCGTGACTGCCGATGTAGTGGCAATGGCGCGCAGGCCTGCGGTCGCTTCGGCTTTATCCAGCGCGACAACCAATTGCCAATCGCTATTGCCACCTACTGAACGTCCAAGTAGCAACTTACTACTTTCTTCCAGTTTTATTTGTTGTGGACTAGTCGCTGAAGCGAGTTGTTGTAGGTAACTGGCGTTTAATTCACTACTCAAAGCGGTAGATGGCTCAAGAGTAAGCGCACTATTGGGATGAGCAACTAGGGTGCCATCGCCCGTTACCAGGAAGCCGAAGCTGGAAGGAGTAGGAGATATCCCATCAACGATTGCCACCATATTGCTAATGTTAATGTCGGCACCTACTACCGCATGTAGTTGATCGTTTTGGTAAAACGGTCGGGCAAAGGTGACAACAAGGTCACCGCTCTGAGCATCGACATAGGGGGCAGTAACAATGGTGTCTTTGGCATCTACGGCTGCCTGATACCAGGGGCGCGTGCGAGGATCGAAGTCAGTCGGCGGCTCCCAGCCATTAAAGAAAATCGTTTCGCCACTTTCCGCATAACCGATATAGGACGCCATAAAATCGCCAGATGTCGTTAGCTGGCGCAGTGCAGCACGGGGGTTGCGGCTAGCTGCAGCTTCTTCCATGCCGGTTAGCATAGTGCTACGTGATTCCATCCATTCATGGAGCGCGCTGACGTTGCCGCTAACGACTGCGTTAAGGTTACGGGTTATTTGCTGATTATTATGATGTTTTACCGTGGTGTAACTGGCAATGCCGTTAATCACTAAGGCAAGAGTAATCACTACTAGCGCAGCTAGTAGAATGCGTGCTCGGAGGGTAGAAAACATGGTCGCTCTCGACGTTGAAGTTATTGTCAGTACCCAGGGGGAGGTACTGTTAGTGCAACTCCTGAGTATCGGCGAGAGCGATCGCTACTTTAGGGCTAATGATTAAGTTAAAAAGTTAATGTGGTTAACGTAAATCGCTGACGGCAGCCTGTATGTCCGCCATTGATGCTTTGCTGAGGTCTTTAGATAGCGTGTGAGTGACCAGCTTCTGAGTAGGACCATCCAATTTATCACGCAGCAACCCCAAGAATTTTGGGGGAGCGACCATGATTAACTTCTCCAGGTTATTGCCAACACGTGCTTTGTAGAGATGCTGCGCAACCTTTTTGGCAAACAGTTCGTTTTCGTGCTTCGAGGCAACTTCTTCTTCTCCCGACGAGCGTGTTGCAGAAGATGTCGACTCTTGCACATCTGCGCCGCGGCGATCTGTAATCAAATCGCCTTCGTGCAGCCTTCCTGCTGCATGTACCAAGCTTTCCTTTTCGGCAAGATTAAGCGAATCACGGGTAAAAATACGTGCGCGAGCGGCGTCGGCTACCACAATATAGGTTGTCATCGCTGTGCATTCTCCATGTCGTTGATGGTCTGTTAACCATGGCAAGCGTTTGGCGCTAGGTCAAACGCTTAGACCGTCTACAATACTTTGCTGCGCAACAGGCTAGTCACGGCTTCACCAATCAACACCAGCACAATAATGGCAATCAAAATGGTTGCTACGGTAGGCCATGCGAAGGTATCAATCGCGCCCTGAAGAATGACTCCAATACCACCGGCACCCACCAGCCCCAATACTGTCGATTCGCGGATATTGATATCCCAGCGCAGAATCACAATGGCAAAAAAAGCCGGCATCACTTGAGGCACAATCGCGTAGGCGACCATTTTGGCTTTGGAAGCACCCGTGGCTTCCATGGCTTCTACAGGCCGCCGGTCAATCTCTTCGATGGCTTCGCCCATTAACTTGCCGATAAAGCCGATGGAGCGAAATACAATGGCAAGAATGCCCGCTAACACCCCTGGGCCAAAAATGGCCACGAACAGCAGCGCCCAAATGATAGTGTTCACCGAGCGGCTGGAAACCAGGATAAAACGCCCCAACCATAGACAAGCACGGTTGGGTGTGGTGTTTTGGGCAGCGATGTAGGCCACCGGTAATGCCAGGAAGATCGTTAAGAAAGTGGCCAGGGTAGCAATATGCACGGTCTCGATAAGCGCCGCGATTATGCCGTTTAACCCCGCAGTACTGGGTGGCCACATGCGTGCCCCAAGCCCAGAAATTTGATTGGGCGCATCCCATACCCAAGGCCAGAAAATATCAATATCGCGCACCGCCCAAACCACCACCATCAAGGTGGCTAAGAGTACGGCATAACGAATAAGGCGCTGTTTGCGGTCGTAGCGTTGCCAAATACGGTCGGCAAGCTGCTGTGCGTGATCTACCATATTTTTTTCCTTACCCAGCCACTGATACCTTCGCTGAACAAAATGACCGCGATGATAATGAGCAGAATTGCGAAGGCAAAATCGTAGTCATAGCGTCCAAAGGCGTTCATTAGCGTGCCGCCAATACCGCCTGCCCCGACAATGCCGACCACTGCAGAAGCGCGCAGGTTGCTGTCTAGCTGGTACATGGAGAGCCCTACTTGGCGTGGCAGTATCTGCGGGAAAACGGCATAAAACAGAATCGCCACATAGCCCGCACCAGCGGCTTTCATCGCCTCTACCTGGCCCCAGTCGATCTCTTCAATCTCCTCGGCGAGCAATTTGCCCACAAACCCGATCGAGTAGAGTGTCAGGGTCAAAATGCCCGCTAATGGACCAAACCCTACGGCGGCAACAAACAGAATCGCAACGATCACCGGGTGAAAGCTGCGCGATACAATAATCACTGCCCGGCCAATCACATAGATAGGCATGGGAGCAATATTGCGGGCCGCCATTACGGCAAAGGGTATCGACAGAAAAACGCCCAGCAGCGTGGCCAGAATGGCGATTTGAAAGCTCTCTTTAAAGCCCGTTAACAGGAGCTCATAGCGCTCTAGATTGGGCGGAAAGCCGCCACTAAAAATACGCGCTGCGCGGGGCAACCCTTCAGAGATGCGCGCCCAGTTAAACGGTAGCGAGCCAAACGCCCACACCAAATAGACGACCGCTATAATAATCAGCCCGTAGCGCAGCAGCGGGTTAGCAATAAACGGCGGCTTTCTCCAGATGCGGGGTACGTTTGAATGGGCGTCAGGCGGAGTCATGGGAGCGCTCCTCCATGGGCGTATCCGTAATTGCATCGTCCGGTGCTTCAATGCCGCCGTAAATAGCATCTAACGCATCTTTATTGAAGTCAGCAGGCACGCCATCAAAGATCATCTTGCCGTGGCGCAGACCTACAATGCGCTCGGTATAGGTTTTGGCCTGAGCGACGTTGTGGATATTGATCAGCACCGGTAGTGACAGCTCACTGGCTAGACTCTGCAGCAGTATCATAATCTGCTCGGAAGTACGTGGATCGAGAGAGGCAGTGGGTTCATCGGCAAGCAGGACTTCTGGTTCCTGCATTAATGCGCGCACCACACCTACCCGCTGGCGCTCGCCGCCGGAAAGTTCATCAGCACGTTTGTTGGCGTAGTGAGCGATACCGACACGCTCCATTAGTACAAACGCACGTTCTATATCGGCCTCGGGGTAACGGCGCGAGATCGCCTGATATAGATTGACATAGCCTAAGCGCCCGGCCAGCACGTTTTCCATGACGGTTAAGCGATCAAGCAGGTTAAAGCCTTGGAACACCATGCCTATTTTGCGACGCGCACGGCGCAATTCAGCGCCTTTAAGGTTCACCAACTCATTACCGTTGAGCTTGATAGAACCCGACGTTGGTTCAACCAAACGGTTGATACATCTCAGCATGGTGCTTTTACCCGCACCCGAGGCGCCTACGATAGAAACAACGCTGTTTCCCTCTACCTTGAGGTCAAGCCCTTTCAGCACGGCTTCATCGTGGCCATAACGTTTGACCAGATTGGTAATTTCCAGCATGTGTCCGCTTCCATCGTCGAGAAAATAACCGCACCGCCGGTGGCGGTGCGTTACGTTTACTCTTCCAGGTTTTCTGGTGTATAGCTCACATCATTAGCGGCTTGGATGGTACGAATCACCTTCCAATTATCCTGGTAGTTGATGGGGATAAATTTCTCGACGCCTTCAAACTCTTCGCCTAGCTCGGTGCCGGCAAAATCGAAGGTGAAGAAGGCTTCTTCAATTTTTTCGACAAGGTCCGGGTGCAAGTTGTGGGCGTAGTTATAAGACGTGGTGGGGAAGCGGTCAGACTCAAAAATCAGCCGCACATCCTCTTCATCGTAAAGGTCACGGGCGGCCATCCGCTCAACCACTTCAGAGGCTACTGGGGCAGCATCGTAATCCTTGGCCACTACGCCCAGCATGGATTGGTCATGGCTACCCGAGTAAACCACTTCGTAATCCTCATCGGGCGTAATGCCAAGTTCAGGCAGTAATGCGCGCGGGGCTAGGTTACCCGAGTTGGAGGTGGGAGAAGTGTGGGCGACGCGTTTGCCTTTAAGATCCTCTACCTCATGAATATCGGAGTCGACGTGAGTAAACAGTTGCAGGGTGTAACCAAATTGGCCGTCATCAGAGCCCATTAACGCAAACGGCACGGCACCGGCCAAGTTCACCGCAAACGGGGTGGGACCTGTGGAGAAACCGGCGATATGTAAGCGCCCGCTGCGCATGGCTTCAACTTGGGCAGCGTTTGACTGTACCGCAAAGAAGCGCACATCCCGCTCGGTGACCTCTGCCAAGTGATCGATAAACGGCTGCCAAATGTCCGAATAAATAGCCGGGTCTTCTACGGGAGTGTAAGCAAAAATCAGCGTATCGGGGTTAACCCACTCAGACTCATCAGACGGACGGTCAGCGACCATATCGCCGTCTTCATCGCAATAAATAGCATCCAAATCGCCGCGTTCACACTCAGCGAAAGCTGGCGTTGTTAGCAGGGCAAGAGGTAGAAGTGATGCTGCGGTAAGCAACGCAAGCGGGCGCTTGCGGAAGAGCGAAGTTGCCATGGTATGCCTCGTTTGTGCAGTTATTGTTGTGTGCTTGCTATAGATAAAACTGTTTTCTCTTCACTGCGCTTTGCCATTATCGAAAACGGAAAATGTTCCGTAAGTAGACATTTCGCGTGAAGAATGGTTATTTTCGAAAGCAGACACCTTCAATCTAGGGTTTGTGACAAACTTATGTCAAATACTTTACAGCAGCTCTCCGACTATTGGCGCAATCGCTACTTATTAATGCGCCATGGCCATAGCCAAGCAAACCAACAGGGGTTAATTATTAGCAGCCCTGAGCGCGGCATTAACGAGTTTGGACTCTCTGTGATTGGCGAGCGCCAGCTAGCCCAGGCGGTCGCCGAATGGGGCTGGCCTGCCCCCACCAAAATAGTGCATTCAGATTTTTTACGTACCACACAAACGGCCGCCCGCGTGGCGAACGCTTTTAAGCTTGAGATGGCCGTTGATAAGCGCTTGCGAGAGCGCATTTTTGGCGATTTCGAAGGGCAGGCTGATGCGCACTATCCCGATGTATGGGCGCTGGATAGCCGTAATGCCGAGCATGGTCAACATCAGGTGGAAGCCGTTAGCTCAGTAGCGGCGCGAATGAGCGCCGTGATGGAAGGGTTAGAACAGCAATACGAAGGTGAGACCATCCTGATAGTCAGTCACGGCGACCCGCTTCAAATCCTGCTCACGGCGTTGGCGAATAAGCCGCTTACCCAGCATCGCGAGCAACCAGCGTTACTACCCGCGAGTATTACCCAAATAGGACGTACGTAACTAGAACGTTAGGCGTTCTCAGCAGCAGGTGGAATCCAGGCAATCATATCGACTTCCATATCAGCGCCGCCCGCAAGGCCGGTCGGGTAGGTAATGGCTGGAGGAAGTAGCTGGCATAGACCTTTTAAACAGTATGAGCCCCAAGCGAGGCCCATAATGCCGTACTTATCCACAGCTGTTTTGTCAGGTGGGCTGTGGATTAATGGCCCAGAATCTGGCTGAGGAATAGCTGGGTGCGCTCCGATTGCGGATTATTAAAGAACGGCTCCGGCGCGTTCTCTTCAATGATTTGCCCTTGATCCATAAAGATCACCCGGTCGGCTACTTTTTTGGCGAAGCCCATTTCGTGGGTCACGCAGATCATGGTCATGCCCTCTTCCGCCAGCTCAACCATGACATCGAGTACTTCCTTGATCATCTCGGGGTCGAGAGCTGAGGTGGGTTCGTCAAACAGCATGACATCGGGGTGCATGCACAGTGAGCGGGCAATCGCCACGCGCTGCTGCTGACCGCCCGATAGCTGCCCTGGGTACTTGGTTGCCTGCTCGGCAATCTGGACGCGTTCCAAATATTCCATTGCCAGCGCTTCGGCCTCTTTGCGGGGCTTTTTTTGCACCCACATTGGCGCGATGCAGCAGTTTTCCAGCACTGATAAATGCGGAAACAGATTGAAGTGTTGGAACACCATACCGACGCTGCGGCGAATCTGCTCAATACGCTTAACGTCTTGGGTTAGCGGCACGCCGCCGACCACAATTTCACCCTTTTGGTGCTCTTCAAGGTGGTTAATGCAGCGAATCAGCGTTGATTTACCCGACCCCGAAGGGCCACAAACCACAATGCGCTCGCCGCGCTTTACCTCAAGGTAGATATCCCGAAGTACGTGAAAGTCGCCGTACCACTTGTTGACGTTGTGCATTTCGACCATCAGGTCAGAAGTACGGGTGTCAGGAGTACGCGTGTCAGAGGTATTGGTGGCTGCTTGTGTCATGTTGAAGTCCTACTCAAAACGTAAAGAGATTCGGCAATCGTACTTAAGCGAGTACTTGAACTAGTGTTTATGGCCGGTATTTAGCTTGCGTTCCAGGTACTGGCTGTAGCGCGACATGCTGAAACAGAAGATCCAGAACACGAACGCGGCAAAGACATAGCCTTCAATTGAGAAGCCCAGCCAGCGCGAGTCGGAAAGCGCCGCTTGCACAATGCCCAACAGGTCAAACAGCCCGATGATCATCACCAGGGTGGTATCTTTAAACAGCGATATAAACGTATTGACGATACCGGGGATCATCATTTTCAGCGCCTGGGGCATAACGATGAGGCCCATGCGCTTCCAATAAGTCATCCCCAACGCCGCGGCGGCTTCGTCCTGGCCTTTGGGTATGGCCTGTAAACCACCGCGAATAACCTCCGCCATGTAGGCGCTCTGGAACAGCGTAAGCCCGATCAAGGCGCGTACCAGGCGATCCACACTGATTTCTGATGGAAGGAACAGCGGCAGCATCACCGAGGCCATAAACAGAATGGTGATGAGTGGCACGCCGCGCCAGAACTCAATGAAGATCACACAAAAGGTTTTGACGATGGGCATGTTTGAGCGTCGCCCAAGGGCGAGCACGATACCAATGGGCAGCGCGCCAATCATTCCCACGCTGGCGAGTAGCAGCGTCAGCATTAAACCACCCCAGCGGTGGGTAGAAACACGCGGTAGGTCGAAGTAGCCGCCGTGGAGTAGCACGTAAGCAATCACTGGGAAAATCAGTAGCGCAAACAGGGCCATCCAGCGTTTAAACGGCAGGCGCGGGATCACCATCCAGGCAATAATGCCCGCGAACATGGCAAATACGATGTTGGCGCGCCAGTACTCCTCGCTTGGGTAGAGACCGTACATAAACTGGGAAAAACGCGCGTTAACAAATACCCAGCAGGCGCCTGCCCGTGTGCAGTCTTCGCGGCTATCGCCCACCCAGTTGGCATCGATAAAGGCCCACTGAATGGTGGGTACCACCAGTAGGTAAAGCACGTACAGGCCCAATAGCGTAAAGATGCTATTAATGGGACCGTTGAACAGGTTGCCGCGTAACCAGGCAACCGGACCGATCGTGCCTTTAGGCGCTGGACGCTGAGGTATGGTTTCTTTGTTGTGAATCATGGGGTCGTCTCCGGCCTAGCGTTCTACCAGCGCAACGCGAGCGTTGAACCAGTTCATGAACATGGACACCAGCAAGCTGATGATCAGATAAACCGCCATGGTCATGGCAATCACTTCGATTGCCTGACCGGTCTGGTTGAGCGTGGTGCCGGCGAAAACCGACACCAAGTCGGGGTAACCAATGGCGGTGGCCAGAGACGAGTTTTTAATTAGATTGAGATATTGGCTGGTAAGCGGCGGAATGATGACGCGCATTGCTTGGGGAATCACTACCAGGCGCAGTACCAGTTTGCGTGGCAGGCTCAGCGCCTGGGCGGCTTCCGTTTGACCATGGGGTATGGCTTGGATGCCCGAGCGCACAATTTCGGCTATAAACGACGCGGTGTAGATAGATAGTGCTAGCCATAGTGCCAAAAACTCCGGAATGATGGTTATCCCACCACCGAAGTTAAAGCCACGCAGTACTGGCATTTCCCAGGTGACCGGGACGCCAGTCGCCACTAGAACCAGCAAGGGCAGGCCAAAAATAATCACCAGCGACATCCAGAAAACCGGTAAGCGTTTGCCGGTCGCTTCGTGGCGGCGCTTGTTCCAGACAATCAGCGCAATGCTGGCGATGATCGCCACCACAAACGTGATAGGAATAAGCCCGAAACCGGATTCAAACAGCGGTTGCGGCAGGTAAAGCCCGCGCACGTTCAGGAAGATGGCTTCGCCAAATGCCATGCTTTCTCTAGCACTGGGTAAGGTTCGCAGTACCGCGAAGTACCAAAAGAAGATCTGTAGCAACAACGGGATATTACGAAACGTTTCGATATAGGCGTTGGCTAGCTTGGCGATCAGCCAGTTGGGCGATAGCCGCGCGATACCAACGATAAAACCAATAATCGAGGCAGCCAGCACCCCCAGCCCCCCGACCAACAGCGTGTTGAGCAAGCCAACCACGAAGGTACGGCCATAGGTACTTTGGGAGGAGTATTCGATTAAGGTTTGACCAATACCAAAGCCGGCTGTGTTGCCCAGGAAGCCGAAGCCTGTGGTGATGCCGCGGGCATTCAGGTTGGCTTGGGTATTGCCGATAATATAGATCAGGAAAGCCGCAACAACGGCGACTAAAATAATTTGAAAAATAAGTGCGCGCTTAGCACGGTCTCGCCAAAACGGCGGCTTGTGGCCGACGGGGCGAATGTTGGGTCTTACAGACATGGATGGCGTCTCCGCTACACGGACGGTCAATCAAATGGCCCGCCTATGCCCTTAAAACAGATAGCTAAAAGGGTGGCGGGCCGGGGTCAAGCGAGACGCTTAGCGAATCGGCGGTGCGTACTGAATGCCACCTTCAGTCCACAGGGCATTCACACCGCGTTCAATCTCGAGCGGGGAGTCCATACCTACGTTGCGATCGAAGATTTCGCCGTAGTTGCCCACCTGTTTGATAATCTGATAGGCCCAGTCAGCATCCAGACCCATCGCTTCGCCGTAGTTATCACCCTGGCCCAGGATACGTACAATGTTAGGATCTTCGGAGCTCATCATGTCGTCGACATTGGCGCTGGAGATGCCATACTCCTCGGCATTGATCATGGCGAACAGCGACCATTTGACGATGTTGAACCAAGTGTCGTCTCCCTGGCGAACCACCGGGCCTAGCGGTTCCTTGGAAATGATTTCCGGCAGAATCATAGAGCCTTCCGGGTTGTCGAGCTGGATGCGTAGTGCGGCCAACTGGGAGGTGTCCGAGGTCAGCACGTCGCAACGGCCTGCCTGGTAGCCGCCCACGGTCTGCTCGGAAGTATCGAAAACGATAGGATCGAACTGCATGTTATTGGCGCGGAAGTAGTCGGCCACATTGAGTTCAGTGGTAGTGCCGGATTGAACGCAGATAGCTGCCCCGTCAAGTTCTTGAGCGCTGGAAATGCCCAAGTCCCGATTGATCATAAAGCCGATACCGTCGTAGAAGGTAACGCCAGTGAAGTTCAGGCCTAGGGTTGTGTCCCGCGTGGTCGTCCAGGTGGTATTACGCGATAGTACGTCAACTTCGCCGGACTGTAGGGCGGTGAAACGTTCCACGGCATTCAGTGAGATGTAGTTAACCGCATCTGCGTCACCTAGTACCGCAGCAGCAACGGCACGGCATACGTCAACGTCCAGACCTTGCCAATTACCATCGTCATCGGGTGCTGAGAATCCCGGCAAGCCATCGCTCACACCACACTGTACGGCGCCCCGCTCAATGGTGTCTTCCAAGATATCGGCTTGAGCAGTCGTCATACCGGCTAGCGTCATTGAGCCAGCAGACGCCAGCAGTACTAGGTGCTTTTTATTGAACATTTAGTTTCCCTCGGCGTAATTGGAATAGTTGTGCATGCCGTAGCATGTGACTAAACCTAGCAAGGAAGATGCCAACAAGGGTACAGGCGTTAATTCAGCGCTTTTCAACGCTACTCAGCAAATCCGAGACGAACGTCTAGGTGCAAAAAATGTTACCGCCCACCTCACTTTGCACCTTTAAAGGGCAAGCTGGGGTGGGCGGTGAGCGCTAGAATGGTGATAGGCGGGTATTTATTCGGTCGCGAAGGCTTTGCGCATAAACGGCGGTAGGGCGAGGGCGCCGCGGTGGGCATCAACGCTGTAGTAATCAAGTGACAGGCCGTGATCAGCGGCTGCTTGTTCTCGGAACGCATTAACGTCGGTGTCTTTACCCGCCAGGGTCACACTCCACCAGCCTGATGGATAAACCGGCTGCGGGAAAGGCAGCGTAGCAACACTGTCAAAGCCTGCTTCCTGCATGTCGTTACGTAGTTCTCGGATAATCGAACCACTGTGATAAAGAGGTGACTCGCTCTGTTGCACCATCACGCCCCCGCTTTTCAAAATACGGTGGCAGCGCTTTAGAAAGTCGGTCTTAAACAGGCCTTCCGCAGGGCCTACCGGATCGGTGGAGTCGATAATCAGCACATCGATGCTCTCATCAGGTGCATCATCTACCCATTTCACACCATCGGCGAACAGTAGCTCGGCGCGCGGATCATTATTCGATGTCACCAGCGTTGGGAAAAAGCGCTCAGAGGCCTTGGTGACCTCTTCGTCGATATCAATCTGAGTGACTTTTTCAACGCCGGGGTGCCGCAACACTTCTTTTAAGGTGCCGCAGTCGCCGCCGCCGATAATCACCACCCGTTTAGGGTCTTGATGAGTAAACAGAGCCGGATGCGCAATCATCTCATGATAGAGGAAGTTGTCGCGGTCGGTCAGCATCACGCAGCCATCCAGCACCATCAGGTTACCGTAAGTCTCGGTGGCGTAAACTTCCAGGTGTTGGTACGGGCTCTGCACATCCAGCAGTTTTTCGGAGATCTTCAGCGAGAAGGCGCTGCCGTGGCTATCAAAGACTTCGGTAAACCACTGGTCGTCGCGTAATTCGCTCATCAATTGGCTCCTGAGTGCACTGTATTGGGTTGAGTTGGAATATCCCGATGGTACTGCGGGCTAAGCTCGTGCAGCGCCTCCATGAAGGCGGTGACGTTGTCTGGGTTGGTAAACTGGCTGATACCGTGGCCCAGATTAAAAACGTGACCGGGGCCGTGGCCATAGCTTTCCAACACGCGGGCCACTTCAGCACGGATAGCCGAGGGGCGGGCAAATAGTACATTAGGGTCAAGATTGCCCTGCAGCGCTACCTTGTGGCCAACGCGGGCGCGGGCATTGGAAAGCTCGGTGGACCAGTCGATACCCAGCGCATCGGCACCGGTAGAGGCGATATGCTCAATCCACTGACCGCCATTTTTGGTAAACAAAATCACCGGGACGCGGCGCCCGTCGTGCTCGCGGATCAGTCCAGCGACGATCTGCTCCATATAGCGCAGCGAAAACTCCAGATACGCAGGCGTAGAGAGCGCACCGCCCCAAGTATCAAAAATCTGTACCGCCTGAGCGCCTGCACGAATCTGCGCATTCAGGTAGTCGGTCACCGCGTGAGCCAGCGTGTCCAACAATTGGTGCATGGTGTCTGGGGTGTCGTAGAGCATGGTTTTCAGGTGACGGAAGTCTTTGCTCGATCCGCCCTCTACCATATAGGTCGCTAGCGTCCAGGGACTGCCGGAGAAGCCAATTAACGGCATGCGACCGTTTAGCTCGCGACGGATAGTCGATACCGCGCGCATGACGTAATCCAGGTCACGTTCGGCATCAGGCACGCTGAGCGCGGCGACTTCTTCCTGGGTGCGCACGGTTTTGCGGAATTTGGGGCCTTCGCCGGTTTCAAAATAGAGTCCCAGGCCCATAGCATCCGGAATGGTCAAAATATCCGAAAACAGAATGGCTGCATCTAATGGGTAACGTTCCAAAGGCTGCAGGGTGACTTCGCAGGCCAGATCATGATTGCGACATAGGTCCATAAAGCTGCCCGCATCAGCCCGGCTAGCGCGGTATTCCGGCAGGTAGCGGCCCGCTTGGCGCATCATCCACACCGGGGTGCGGTCAACGGGCTGACGCGCCAAGGCGCGAAGGAAACGGTCATTTTGCAATGGTGTGGTGGTCATAGACACTTGCTCTTAAGAAATTTGCCCGCATCTTACGTGGGATCGTATGGGGCAATTGTACTTGAAGTTAGGCGCTAGAGCGGCGTACTGGGTGGCAAAAATCGTCGCACCCAGCCAATTTTTCTCCGCTAATTAACCGATTTAAGCCGCGTTACCATCGTGAGGCGGGCGCCGCTTCCTGTTAGAATACTTGCCCACTTTGCCAACACTGGTGTGGTTAACTGGTTTGGTCAATCAGCGAGGTAACCTGTGACCATTCGCTTCATTGCCGCTTCTCAACTGCCCACGCCCTGGGCAACTTTTACCATGCATGGCTTCGAAGACGAGGCCACCGGCAAGGATCATATTGCTCTAACGCTGGGTGATGTGACTGGCGACGAGCCTGTGTTAGGGCGGGTGCATTCTGAGTGTTTGACGGGTGATGCGCTCTTTTCAATGCGCTGCGACTGTGGCTATCAGCTACAAGAAGCGCTTAAGCGCATCGCTGAAGAGGGCCGCGGTGTACTGTTTTACCTGCGCCAAGAAGGGCGCGGTATAGGGCTATTAAACAAAATTCGCGCTTACCACCTGCAGGATCAGGGCGCTGATACAGTTGAAGCCAATGAGCAACTTGGCTTTGGTGCCGATATGCGTCGCTACGACCTGTGCGTGCCGATGCTCAACCATCTGGGCATCACATCACTGCGGTTAATGACCAACAACCCACGCAAAGTGGACGCACTGACCCGCGATGGCGTCAACGTAGTGGAACGCCTACCGATTACCACCGGCCTGAACCCCCATAACGAGCAGTATCTTTCCACCAAAGCGGGAAAACTCGGCCATATGATGGCCCTGGGTGACTTCACTCATGCCAGCGATGTGGATATTGAGCGCAAGGGGTGATGACCAGGACATGATGCTGTAGCGACGTCGGAAACTTGCTTTTTTTTAATCTTTTTTGCCCGGCAACTGAGCTATGTTGAATAGAGCAGGAGGCTAACCTAGGGGAAAATGTTAAGGAGAAGCAACGATGAAAGCACTTTGCTGGCACGGCAAAAATGATGTTCGTTATGACACGGTACCGGACCCGGAAATTGAGCACCCTCGCGACGCTATTGTTAATGTAAGTAGCTGTGCGATCTGTGGCTCAGACCTTCATCTATACGATCACTTTATCCCCAGTATGCAATCGGGCGACGTACTTGGCCATGAATTCATGGGCGAGGTGATGGAGGTCGGCAGCGAAGCGAAAAACCTGAAAGTAGGCGATCGGGTGGTGGTGCCTTTCACCATTTTCTGCGGTGAATGCGAACAGTGCCAGCGCGGTAATTATTCGGTTTGTGAGCGTTCTAACCGTAATAAGAGCCTGGCTGATAAGGCGTTTGGCCATGGTGGTGCAGGCCTATTTGGCTATTCACATCTTACGGGTGGGTATGCCGGTGGTCAGGCAGAGTTTGTCCGGGTGCCGTTCGCTGACACCACGCACATTAAAGTGCCCAGCACCCTAACCGATGAACAAGTATTGTTCCTCGGTGACATCTTCCCCACGGGCTGGCAGGCAGCAGTTCAGTGCGACATTCAAGCTACCGACACGGTCGTGGTTTGGGGCGCAGGCCCCGTGGGCCAGTTTTGTGTTCGCAGCGCGGTGCTTTTGGGCGCAAAACAAGTCGTGGTCATCGATAACGTTCCCGAGCGACTCTCCATGGCAGAGGCGGGTGGGGCGATTACTATCAACTTCGACAAAGAAAGCGTTTTGAGCCGATTGAAAGATTTAACCAACGGTAAGGGGCCTGAAAAATGCATTGATGCCGTAGGCCTTGAGGCGCATGCGACCCGTTCACTGGACTCTGTTTATGACCGAGTAAAGCAATCGATGATGTTGGAAAGTGACCGGGCCCACGTACTTCGCGAGATGATCTATGTCTGCCGTCCTGCTGGGGTACTGTCTATTCCTGGCGTCTACGGCGGTCTAGTCGATAAAATCCCCATGGGCGCATTAATGAACAAAGGGCTGACTGTGCGTACCGGTCAGACGCACGTTAATCGTTGGACCGATGATTTGCTCCGTCGCATTGATGAGGGGCAGATCGATCCCTCATTTGTTATCACGCATTCCGTTGGTTTGGACCAAGGTCCCGAAATGTATAAGACCTTTCGCGATAAACAGGATGGCTGCGTCAAGGTGATTCTCAAGCCTTGAACAAGCCAGACACGGAGGTAATGATGCATAAGCCAAGTATGACTCATTCGCAAAGCTCATCAGACAAACTCGCCCGTGGGCTCGGCTGGCTAAGCTTGGGTATGGGGCTCTATAAGCTGCTAGCGCCAGGTAAACTTACCCGTCAGCTCGGTATGCAAGGCAATGAAAACAGCATGCGTGCCTGTGGGGCAAGAGAAATAATGTGTGGTATTGGTGCGCTTTCAGATAACCCCACTCCCGCAATATGGAGCCGCTTGGGAGGCGATGTCATTGATCTTGCCGTACTCACGTATGCCTTAAAAGATGAACACAATACCAAGAAAGAAAACGTCTACTTGGCATTGTCCGTCGTGGGCATCCTTACAGCCATTGATTGCGCCTGTGCCAAGGCATTAAGCCCACGACATGCCTATCAAAGAGGCATAACGCCCGATTACAGTCATCGAAGCGGTTTTCCTCAAGGACTAGCAAGCGCACGGGGGGGCGCTCAAGATTTTCAAGTGCCCGCCGATATGAAAGATGCCTTGCCTTATCCAACGCTTTAAGAGCGTCAGCGAGAATCTGCAGAGAGCAAAGTAATGGCTCTATCAAGAACCGAACTCGGCATGCGTGTCCGGGTTCGGTTTTATTCTGTTAAGTAGAGAACCAACTGCTGCGAGCAGTTTCTTGATGAAGGCGACTCGTCATTTTTGCATGCCCAAGCTATAAAATAATTAAACGACAAAATCGTAAGGGCGTTTAGAGGAGCCTCCAATGAACAGCACTCGTGTCGACGATCCGCTGGGCGAATTCAGCGTTATCGAAGAGTGGCTACACAGTATTACCCACGGTATTGGCGCTGTGCTCAGCCTGGTGGGAATGGTTGTACTGCTGGTTGCGGCGAGCTTAACGGCTCATGTCGACCCATGGAAAATCGTCAGCTTAAGCCTATACGGCACTACTTTGGTGCTGCTTTACACCGCCTCGACCCTTTACCACGGTATTCCTCATCGTCAGTGGAAGCAGCGCTTTCAACTACTGGATCACTGTGCGATCTATCTCCTCATTGCGGGTACTTATACCCCCTTTCTGCTCGTCAATATGCGCGGACCAACGGGCTGGATCTTGTTTGCCGCTGTATGGTCGCTGGCGCTGGTGGGGATTGCCTGCAAGCTACGTTGGCCGCATCGCTTTTCGATGTTACGAGTAGCAATTTATCTCCTCATGGGCTGGATGATCGTACTGGCAGCTGGCGAAATGGCGACAAGCTTATCGGCGAACGGCATCGCACTACTAGCTGCCGGGGGTGTGGTCTACACACTAGGCGTTATCTTTTACGCCGTGCGTGCTATCCCCTATAACCACGCTATTTGGCATTTATTTGTCATTGCCGGAAGCGTCTGTCATTACTTTGCCGTTTATAACGCCGTATTGCCCCATTCCTCATCTACATGAGCTTCGATGGCGGCTTTCTCACAACTATTGTAAGGTCCGTCGACAGACGTTTTATATCATTAGTGTCGCCAATGTTTTTCTCATAAAAAGGTAGTATCGCTTTGAGATACTTATCTTTAATGGGCAAGACCAAAAAGGAGAAGCTTAACGAGCTTTTCCAAAAAGAGGATTAGCATGAGTTCGACAAATAATGCCCACGACTCGACGATGCCGTCGGTGCTGGCAAAGCAAGGCAGCGCCGATGACATGGTTCATCGTATAGGCCACTTAACAAGACTGCTGCGGGACAGTATGAAAGAGCTGGGATTAGATCAGCAGATCTCCCAGGCAGCGCAAGCGATACCTGATGCCAATGACCGGCTCAACTATGTTGCCTCGATGACGGAGCAGGCCGCAGAACGTGCACTAAATGCCGTTGAACGCGCGCAACCCTTGCAAGATAGACTGGAAGATGAAGGCGCCGCGCTTAATAAACGTTGGCAGGCAGCGGTAGCTAATCTCGCGGTGGTAGAAGAAGACCCTAACCTCGTCGAGGAGACGCAGGATTTTTTGGGTAGCAAACTGCCCGCCGCCACCGGCGCTACGCAAAAAGAGTTGCTAGAAATTATGATGGCTCAAGACTTCCAGGATCTCACCGGCCAGGTGATTAAGAAAATGATGGAAGTCATTAAGCTAATCGAAGAACAGCTTGTTCAGGTGTTGGTGGATAATGTTCCTAATATCACCGATGGGGTTAAGACTGACGATGATCGAGATGAACACGCCAGACTACGTAATGGGCCGCAGGTAACCCAAAACAAGACGGACACAGTGGCAGGACAGGATCAGGTAGACGACCTGCTTGATGAGCTTGGCTTTTAAGAGATACTTCAGCTCTTTGCGGCCGTCTGTTCTTTTTCGATTGCCTTAGCCATGGCGGGGCGCTGAGTATGGCGTTTGCGATAGACCTGTAACGGCTCGGGCAAGCGATGCTTCATGCTGACTGCCCACGACAGGGTATGCGTTAAAAACAGATCCGCCAGGGTAAAGGTGTTGCCTACCAGGGTTGCTTGGCCATTGTGGCGGCGCTCCAGAGCGCTTAACGCACGCTGAAACTCCCAGGCACAGACCGGTAAAATGGCGGGTACACGCCTATCTTGGGGCAGGGCAAACTTATGCTTGGCTTGATTCCACAGCGGCTGCTCAATTTCTGTAATGATAAAACTGAGCCATTGATCGACCTGAGCGCGGGCGGCAGGATCGCTGGGTAGCAGCGTTCCATCGCCATAGGTATCGGCTAGATAACGGCAAATGGGCGCCGACTCAAACATCTGAATATCGCCATCCACAATGACCGGTACCTTACCGTCCGGGTGGCGCGCCAAATGCTCGGCTGTTTGGCCCTCCCCTTTATCCAGCGCCACATGCTGGCACTGATACTCCAGGCCTAGCTCCTCAAGCGTCCACGCCGCTCTTAGCGAGCGCGATTGGGGAAAGCTGTATAGCGTAATCATGGCGTGCTCCTGACGACAATAATTGATGCTTCAATATCGATGCTTCAATCTAGCGGTGGTTCGTGGCGCTGTCGATTACCTAAGCATGACGATCTTCAAGCGCTGCCCCGCGCTTCGCGGATCCGCTCGTAGGCATTGCCGATTTCGCTGGTGCGTGCCTGTGCGATATCACGCATGCTCTCGGGCAGGCCTTTGCCGGCCAGTTTGTCCGGGTGGTTTTGGCTCATCAGGCGGCGGTAGGCTTTTTTAATCTCGGTGTCGCTGGCATCTTCAGAGATCCCCAAAACGCGGTAAGCATCTTTAAGGGCTTCTTCGCTGGCGCCTTTGGAGTTAGCGGCCGCGCCGTGCAGCATCGCTTCAATCTGCTGAACTTCGGCATCGCTGCAGCCCACGCCGCGCGCGACGCGCAGGATCATCTCTTGCTCGGCGGGGTGGAGCACACCGTCAGCGGCGATGGCTGAAAGTTGAACCTGGATAAATACTTGGCGTAATACGGGCTGGCGCTGGGTTAACTGGTTAACGGCGGCCAGCTCGGTGTCTAGGTTGAAGTCATCCGCGCGGCCACGCTCAAAAGCAGCGCGGGCCTTGGCGCGCTGTTCGCCCTGAAGCCGCATTTGGTCAAATAACTTCTCGGCTACATCCAGCTCGCCATCCGTTACTTTACCGTCGGCTTGGCAAAGGCAACCCATCACAGAGAAAATCGACTCTAGAAAGCCTTCCTGGATGCGTGTCCGCGCGATATTCAGTCGACGGCTGATGCGCCGCCCCAGCCACCAGCCCAGGCCGCCGCCGATCAATAGCCCCACTGGGCCACCGAACGCAAGACCGATCAGGCCGAAAATAACAATAAGCAATAGCATGGCAATCTCAAATGTCGTTTTAAAGTAAGGGCCTAGGGCCGCAGTCTAGTTCCGCAGTCTATGGCAGACGGGCGCGAATGGCGCGCTCGATGCCTTCGCTATCCAACTGACAGTCGGCAAGCAGCTGTTTGGGTGTGCCGTGCTCCACAAAAGCGTCTGGTAAGCCGAGGTTGAGCACCTCTACCAGCACCCCTTCAGCGTGGAGTAACTCATTCACGGCGCTGCCCGCGCCACCGGCAATCACGTTCTCTTCCAGTGTTACCAATAATTCATGCTCATCGGCAGCATTGAGTATCGCATCGCGATCCAAGGGTTTAATGGAGCGCATATTGATATGGGTAGCGTTAAGCCGTTCGGCGACGTCGGCGGCAGCGCTATTCAGGCTGCCAAATGCCAGCAGTGCGATACGTACGTTATCGTTCGTCGCCTGGCGGCGCACCTCGGCCTTGCCGATGGGAAGCGGTTCAAGGTGGGCAGGGATCTCCACGCCTGGGCCGGTGCCGCGGGGGTAGCGCACCGCAGCGGGGCCAGGATGATGGTAAGCCGCACTGAGCATGGCACGGCATTCGGCTTCATCGGCCGGCGCCAGGATCACCATGCCCGGTACGCAGCGCAGAAAGGAGAGGTCCATGCTGCCATGGTGGGTGGGGCCGTCTTCACCGACGAGCCCCGCCCGGTCAATGGCGAAGGTGACATCCAGATTCTGCACCGCGACGTCATGAATCAACTGATCGTAGCCACGCTGTAGAAAGGTTGAGTAAATCGCCACCACCGGCTTCATGCTTTCGCAGGCCATACCCGCCGCGAGCGTCACGGCGTGCTGCTCGGCAATCGCGACATCGAAATAGCGTTGTGGGTACTCTTTGGAGAAGCGAATCAGGTCGGAGCCTTCGCGCATCGCGGGCGTAATACCCATCAGGCGCGGATCAGCAGCGGCCATATCGCATAGCCAGTCGCCGAACACGTTGCAGTATTTTTTCTTGGCGACGCTCTTAACCGCCGGCTTGCTAACCGTCGAGGCGCTGACCGTGGTGCTTGGCTTCTCCAATTTGGTGATCGCATGGTAGCCAATTTGATCTGCTTCAGCTGGCAGGAAACCTTTACCTTTTACGGTTTTGATATGCAGAAACTGCGGGCCGTCTAGATCACGCAGGTTTTCCAGCGTATCGGTGAGCGATTCGAGGTCGTGGCCGTCGATCGGGCCAACGTAGTTAAAGCCCATCTCTTCAAACAGCGTGGCGGGGCTCACCATGCCTTTCATATGCTCTTCGGTGCGCCGGGCAAGTTCCAATGCGCCGGGCAGATGCGAAAGCACTTTTTTGCCCTCTTCGCGCATCTTGAGATAGGGCTTGCTGGAGAGCACGCGGGCGAGATAGGTCGCCATGCCGCCGACGTTCTCGGAGATCGACATTTCGTTATCGTTGAGTATCACCAACAGGTTGGCATCAACATGGCCCGCGTGGGCAAGGGCTTCAAATGCCATGCCTGCGGTGAGCGCGCCGTCGCCGATAATCGCGCACACTCGCCGTTTATTGCCTTGGGCCTTCGCCGCCAATGCCATACCTAGCGCCGCCGAAATCGACGTACTGGAGTGGCCGACGCCGAAGGTGTCGTACTCCGACTCGGCGCGGCGTGGAAACGCCGCCAAACCGCCGTGCTGGCGAATACTCAGCATTGTCTCGCGCCGGCCGGTGAGAATTTTATGCGGGTAGGCTTGATGGCCCACATCCCAGACCAGACGGTCATGGGGTGTATGGAAGATGTGGTGCAAGGCAACGCTCAGCTCAACCACGCCGAGCCCGGCGCCAAAATGACCACCCGAGACACCCACACTATAAAGTAGATAGGCGCGTAGCTCGTCAGCCAATTGGCCGAGCTGTTGGGCGTTCATGGCCCGCAGGGCCGCGGGGTGGTCAAAGGAGTCGAGCAGCGGCGTCGCGGGGCGCTCGCGGGGTATTTCGTCGAACAGCTTCATGGGCATCTTTAGTGGTCGCGCTCGATCATGTAGTGGGCTAAGTCGGCCAGCGGTGCGGCACGTTCGCCCAATGGGGCGAGCGCGGCAATGGCCTCGTCAATCAGGCTATGTGCTTTTCGTTGAGCGCCCTCAAGCCCCAGCAGACTGGGGTAGGTGGGCTTGGCTCGGGCGGCATCAGCGCCTGACGTTTTGCCTAGCGTAACGGTGTCGCCGATCACGTCCAGGATATCGTCTTGAATCTGAAAGGCTAGACCAATGGCGCGTGCGTAGCGAGTCAACGCGGTTAAGCGGGGGTCATCGTCAGCCACCGCCACCAAGCCGCCCAGACGGACAGCCGCCACAATGAGGGCACCGGTTTTATGGGCATGCATATGAGCCAAGGCGTCAACATCGGGGTGGCCGCCAACGGCGTCTAAATCCAGCGCCTGCCCTGCCACCATGCCATCTCGCCCCGAGGCGACAGCTAACGTGTGTATCATATTCGCCACACGTGGATGGGCAGTGCTGGCGAGTACTTCAAACGCTAGCGCTTGCAGTGCATCGCCGGCCAAAATCGCGCTCGCCTCATCAAAGGCTTTATGCACGGTGGGCTGGCCGCGGCGCAGGTCGTCGTCGTCCATGGCGGGTAAATCGTCATGGATCAGCGAGTAGGCATGGATTAATTCAATGGCCGCGGCGGGCGCATCCAAGTCGTCGTCTTTAGCACCTAGCGCATGGCCGGCCATATACACCAGCAACGGGCGCAGGCGCTTACCGCCCACCAGCAGGCCATGACGCATGGCGGCCTCAAGTCGCGGCGCTACTGCTGGACGACTATCAAACAGGGCTGCCAAAGTGGCATCAACGCGGGCAGTGCTGGTATGGCGCTGGGTGGCAAGCGGACTTTGCTGCGTGGCTACCATGGGGGCGTCTCCTTGCTCTCTTCGTCGGCCGCATCCTTGGGGTCGTCGGGGCCATCAAACGGCGTTACGTTTAGACGGCCTTCGCGGTCTTCACTGAGCGCACGAACCTTAAGCTCGGCGCTATCCAGACGCTGCTGAGCATCGCGCGTTAGCCGCACGCCTTGTTCAAACGCGGTCAGCGCATCTTCCAATGAGAGCTCGCCTGACTCAAGACGTTCAACGATAGTTTCGAGTTGTTCAACCGTCGCGGCAAAATCCTGCGGAGGTGATGTCGTATCGCTCATGGGGTGCGCCTGCAAACCGGTATGTTCTTAAAATAAGCTGAAATAAGCGCACAGTATACACCGACGCCAGGGGGGGGCGTCTGCCTTTCAGCCTACGCTTATAGTAACGACTTGCGTTGTATTCATTGTCAGTACGCACACTTTTCATCATCTAGACCCGGCCTGAATGGAGTGGGCTGTGCTACGATATGCGCCTCCCGTGAACCGATACACGGCGCATGCCGCCGACCATAGAGGTTGATTCAGCCATGGCCAAAACGTCCCTGGACAAGAGCAAGATCAAGATCCTGCTACTCGAGGGCGTCCACCAAAGTGCGGTGGACAATTTTCACAACGCCGGTTATGAAAATATCGAGCATCTTCCCACGTCGCTTGATGAAGACGCGCTGATCGAAAAGATCCGTGATGTGCACTTCATTGGTATTCGTTCCCGCACCCAACTGACTGAGCGCGTGTTCGAGGCGGCCGAGAAGCTGGTCGGCGTTGGCTGTTTCTGTATCGGCACCAATCAGGTCGATTTAACCGCCGCGCTTACGCGTGGTATCGCGGTGTTTAATGCGCCGTATTCCAACACCCGCTCGGTGGCTGAGCTGGTGCTGGCGGAAGCGATCATGCTACTACGCGGTATCCCCGAGAAAAACGCCCGCGCTCACCAAGGGGGCTGGCTAAAGTCGGCCAAGAATTCCCACGAAGCGCGCGGTAAAACCCTGGGTATCGTGGGTTACGGCAGCATCGGTGCGCAGCTTTCCGTACTGGCCGAATCATTGGGCTTCAACGTCATTTATTACGATGTGATCACCAAGTTGGGTATGGGTAACGCCAGTCAGGTCGCCAGCCTGGAAGAGCTATTGGGGCGCGCCGATGTGGTTAGCCTGCACGTGCCCGATCTTGCCTCTACCCGCTGGATGATCGGCGCAAAAGAGATCGCTGCCATGAAGCCAGGTGCGATCTTTATCAACGCCTCTCGCGGTAGCGTCGTTGAAATCGAACCGCTTGCTGAGGCGCTTAAAGCGGGCAATCTTAACGGTGCAGCGGTCGACGTTTTCCCGGTCGAGCCCAAAGGCAACGACGAAGAGTTCGAAAGCCCGCTACGCGGCCTAGAGAACGTGATTCTGACGCCGCACATCGGTGGTTCTACCCTGGAAGCCCAGGAGAATATCGGTATCGAAGTGTCGGAAAAACTGATCACTTACTCCGATAACGGTACCACCGTGACGTCGGTCAACTTCCCCGAAGTGGCGCTGCCCGCTCACCCGGACAAGCACCGCTTACTACACATTCACGACAACGTGCCGGGCGTGCTATCGCAGATTAACCGCGTGCTGTCTGAAAACGGCATTAACATCTCAGGCCAGTATCTGCAGACCAACGAGAAAGTCGGCTATGTGGTCATCGATGTGGATAAAGCCTACGGCCCTCAGGCGCTGGAAGCGTTGCGTGAGGTAGATCACACACTAAAAATTCGTGCGCTCTACTCGTCACAAAATAGCTAATTCTGTTAGCTAAAACATTGTTTCAGAAATTAAACGGCCCCTTAATTGGGGCCGTTTTGGTTAGCGTCGAAAAACAACTAATCAAGCGAGGTCAAACAGCAGCACTTCGCCTGCTTGTTTACCAGTGAGATTAATCGCCTCATCCGGTTGGAACGCTGCAGCGTCGCCTGCGTGAAGCGTCTCACCATTTACTTCCATTTCGCCATTAACAACATGCAACCAAGCGTAGCGCGCAGGCGGCGGGGTTGGCTGTTCGCCAGCGTTGAACAAGCCTGCATAGAGGTTCACATCCTGATTGATGCTAACCGACCCGTCGCGGCCTTCTTCAGAAGCCACTAAACGCCACTGGCCCTGCCGCTCGGCGGTAGGAAAAGCCTTCTGCTCGTAGCTGGGCTTAATGCCGAGTTGTTTAGGCTCAATCCATATTTGCAGGAAATGCAGCTCGTTCTGTTTGGAGTGATTGAACTCGCTATGCAGCACGCCGGTACCCGCCGACATGCGCTGCACATCGCCTGGGCGCATCACCTCACCGTTGCCCATATTGTCTTTATGCTCCATTTCCCCTTCCAGCACGTAGGAAATAATCTCCATGTCCCGGTGAGGGTGGGCGCCAAAGCCATGGCCGCCGGCGACGCGGTCTTCATTGATCACGCGCAGGGCGCGAAAGCCCATGTGGTTGCGGTCAACGTAGTTGGCAAATGAAAAGGTATGGAATGAGCGTAGCCAGCCGTGGTCGGCATAGCCCCGCTCGTTTGAACGACGAATAATCATGGTGTGCTCCGCAGGTTGCGTGAGGGAATAGTGACAATATACGCCTCGTTGGCATCGCGTGGGGTGAAGGTTTCAGCACGTTCCTGTCGAATAAATCGATGCATTAAATGTAATCGCCAGCGCTAAACTTTTGGTTAGCTTTCGAGTAAAATCGCGGCCTGTTTAAACCCGGTCCGCCCTTTACGAGGGCGACTACCTGGAGCACCCCATGACAACCACTCTTCAAACGCCGCCCATCGTGGTCGCGGCGCTGTATAAATTTGTCACCCTGAACGACTTCGAAGCGCTGCGCGAGCCACTGCGGCAAACCATGCTTGATAACGACGTAAAGGGCACGCTGCTGCTCGCCAAAGAGGGCATTAACGGCACAGTCGCTGGCAGTCGTGAAGGTATTGACGGCTTGCTTGCCTGGCTGACCGCTGACCCACGCTTGGCTGATATCGATCATAAAGAGTCTTATTGCGACGAAACCCCTTTCTATCGCACCAAGGTGAAGCTCAAAAAAGAGATCGTCACGTTAGGCGTGCCCGATATCGATCCCAACGACACTGTCGGTACCTATGTTGAGCCCGAAGAGTGGAACGACATCATCGCTGACCCGGAAGTACTGGTGATCGATACCCGCAATGATTACGAAGTGGCGATCGGTAGTTTTGAACGGGCGATTGACCCTAAAACCACTACTTTCCGTGAATTTCCCGAGTATGTGCGTGAGCACTACGACCCGGAAAAGCACAAGAAAGTGGCCATGTTCTGTACCGGTGGCATCCGTTGTGAAAAAGCCTCAAGCTTTATGCTCAAAGAGGGCTTTGAAGAGGTCTATCACCTGAAAGGTGGTGTGCTGAATTACCTGGAAAAAGTCCCGGAAGAGCAGTCGCTATGGCGCGGTGAGTGCTTTGTATTCGATAACCGGGTCACGGTGCGTCATGACTTAAGTAAAGGTGAATTCGAGCAGTGTCACGCCTGCCGCATGCCCATCTCAGCCGAGGAAATGCAGTCATCAGCGTATGAGCCGGGAATCAGCTGCCCCCACTGCATCGACTCGCTGCCAGAGAAGACGCGTGCCGCTGCTCGCGAGCGCCAGCGTCAAATCGATCTAGCGAAACAGCGTGGCGAGCCGCACCCCTTAGGCCGCGACACCCGCCTAATGAAAAAATGAACGAGTGTCTTGTGCGCTAGACTGATGGGCAACGCATTACTCACATTAGGAGTTTTCCATGCCCATCAGCTCAGACAATCCATCTTCTACTGCTTCTCTTCTCCAACGCCTTGAGCATCAAGGCGTCGTAACGTTGACGATGAACGCACCCGAGCGATTTAACGCGCTCTCGGAAGCCATGCTGCAAGCCCTTCAAGAGGCGCTAAGCGATATTGCCGATGATAGCAGCGTGCGCTGCGTGGTACTTGCCGCCGAAGGTAAAGCCTTCTGCGCCGGGCATGACTTAAAGCAGATGCGTGCCAACCCCGATAAAGCCTACTACCAAGCGCTATTTTCCCGCTGTAGCGAAGTGATGCAGGCCATTGTGCACCTGCCGGTACCGGTGATTGCCAAAGTGCAGGGCATCGCTACCGCCGCGGGCTGCCAACTGGTCGCGAGTTGTGACCTGGCAGTAGCGGCGCGCAGCGCCCGGTTTGCCGTCTCCGGCATTAACGTTGGCCTGTTTTGCTCCACCCCGGCCGTACCGCTCTCTCGTAATATCCAACGCAAGCGCGCTATGGAAATGCTGCTCACCGGGGAGTTTATCAGCGCCGATCAGGCCGCCGAGTGGGGCTTGATTAACCGTGTAGCAGAAGACGATGCGCTGGATGAGGCAACTGACGCGCTGACCGCCAGCATCTGCGCTAAAAGCGCTGTGGCAGTGCGAACGGGCAAAGCGATGTTTGCTCGCCAGCTTGCCATGCCACTTGAGGAAGCTTACGCCTTCGCCGGGGAAACAATGGCCTGCAACATGCTGGCTGAGGATGTCAGCGAAGGAATCGATGCGTTCATGACTAAACGATCACCACAATGGCGGCATCGCTGATAAAGCCCGCCAATGAATGGAATTCGTTTCCGAAAGCGCGACAGCGGCTATGTTGGCACGTTATCCTGGCGCCCTTTGTGTTTTAGGAAAGGCATCTTAGTCAAAGGCGCTTTAGGTAAGAGCGCCTTTTGTAAGCGTCTTTAGGAGAAAACCAGGTGAGTGAAGCCAAGCGCAGGACGGTCGGTCGTCCGGCGAATACCGCCAAAGCTAGCGGCGGCCATAGCCAGTCGCTGGTACGCGGCTTAACGTTGCTGGAGTATCTTGCAGCGAGCCCGCTAGGATTAGCCCTTTCGGAAGTGGCAGAAATGGCCGAGTTAGCGCCATCGACGACCCATCGCCTGTTACAGGCGCTGCAAAGCCAGGGGTTTGTGACCCAAGAGAATGAGCAAGGGTTATGGCGAATTGATGTTAAAACCTTCCGTATCGGCAATAGCTTTCTTGAAGCGCGCGATGTGGTGGCGACCAGCCGACCATTGTTGCGCCGCCTAACGGCCGAAACCGGTGAAACCGCTAATTTGGGTATCCGCGATGGGGATACGGCGGTGTTTCTCGCCCAGCATGAATCTCCCCAGATGATGCGTATGATCACTCGCCTAGGCTCCCGCGCGCCGCTGCACGCTTCCGGCGTCGGTAAAGCGCTGCTGGCGTGGATGCCAGATGACGAGCGCGCTCAATTGCTAGATGGCCGTGAGTTGGTAAGAGTGACCGCCAATACGCTTTATCAACCGGAACCCCTGCAAACTGAGATGGCACAGATTCGCGCTCAGGGTTTTGCCTGTGACCGCGAAGAGCATGCTATCGGTTTGCACTGCGTGGCTGCTTGCGTATTCGATGAGCGCAGTACGCCACTGGCGGCGATCTCGGTGTCAGGCCCGATGGCGCGTATTCCTGAGGCTCGATTGTTAGCGCTCGGCGAATTGGTTCGCCAACTGGCGGATGAGATCACCCAACAGTTGGGCGGTCAGGTGCCACGCTAACGTGGCCCGCTGAGCTATGCTGAGCCTGTTTTTTGTCGCCTTGGCGAGCGCTACACTGCTACCCGGTGGGTCAGAAGTGTGGCTGGCGCGATTGTGGTGTCTGGGAGAGGCGCCGCTGGCGCTTTGGGTGGTGGCTACCACGGGGAATACCCTGGGCAGTATGGTCAACGTAGCCCTGGGACGCTATGCACGGCAGTTTCAGGACCGTCGCTGGTTTCCCGCATCACCGCGGGGCTTGGCTCGCGCTGAGGGCTGGTATCACCGCTTTGGCGAGCTGAGCCTGCTGATTTCATGGGCGCCGATTATTGGCGACCCTCTTACCGTGCTAGCCGGTGTGTTTCGATTGCCCTGGTGGCGGGCGTTAGCGTGGATTGTGGTCGCCAAAGGTGCCCGCTACGCCGTGGTATTATTGCTAGCACACCATTGGCTAGCGCCGTTGTGTCAGTGAAACACCTAATTAACCAACTCATGTTACCCTGTACAACTTTTTAACAAGCTGCGCTGGCAGTGTACAGTGCAGGCAGTAGCGATTGTCTCGCAGACTTGCTTAAAACGGTCGGTTTGGTAAGGCCAAGCAGCCGTTAGATCGAACAGAACACTCACCCAAAGGAGGCTAAGGTGTGAAGCCACTTCGTTTATTACCCTGGCTAGCTGCATGGCTATTAGCGATGATTGCTATTATGGCCATGCCAGCAATGGCGCAGAGCACGGCAACTGAGTCTGCCAGCGCCGAAGAAGACGCAGCAGAATCAGCTGAGTCGTCGCCTACGTCCTATGAGGCGTTGGCTAATCTGCTGGAAGATGAGCAGGCGCGGCAAGAGCTGATTGAGATGTTGCGCAGCCAAGCCTCAGCGCTGCCCGATGGTATTGCCGATGAGCTCTCGCCAGAAGCGGCTGCCCAGGGCAGCGAAATAGCGCCTGAAGATGTGTCGTTGCCACGCCAGTTAGCTGAACTCACCAGTCGCGTAGTAAGCGATGTGGGTGGCCAGTTTGAGCAAGTGGTTAGCATCGTGGGAGAACTGTTTACGGGGCAAGAGGCAGACAGTGTCTTTGATATGGCCGCGTTCATCAGTGCAGCGATCAATCTGGGTATTGTGATTGTCGCTACCTTTGCCATGTTTATGATTTTCCGGCGACTAGCGAAGCCGCTGTTTACTAAAATTAGCGGCTGGTCGCTGAATGGCACCAATTTAACACCGGTACTGCGTTTGATTGCCTGCGTAGCGATTGCCGCAGTCATTGATGTATTGCTTGTCGCCTTTGCCTACGTTGGCGGCAACTTACTGGCTACGTTTGCCATTGGTGAAGCCGGTGAGCTTTCCACTCGCGCCTCGCTGTTTTTAAACGCATTCTTGATTATTGAGTTACTCAAGGCCGGTGTGCGGATGTTGTTCTCTTCACGCTACGAAGGGCTTCGCCTGCTGCCTGTTTCGGCCCAGGAAGCGTCCTACTGGAACCGCTGGTTAGCTCGCCTGATCGGCATGGTAGGTTACGGCCTGATGGTCGTAGTACCGCTGGTCAACTTCTACGTGGCGGCCTCGCTGGGTCAAGCGCTAGGCACGCTGATTATGCTGCTGGCATTTATCTATGCGGTGGTGGTCGTGCTTAAAAACCGCAAGCGTCTGCGCGATAACCTTAATGATATAGCTGCCAAGTCAACGCTAACCGCCAGCCGTGTTTCGCTGCAGCTATTTGCTCGTACTTGGCACCTGTTCGCGCTGCTGTATTTCTTGATCGTATTTGTACTGACATTAACGCGCCCCGGCGATGCGCTGCCGTTTGTGTTGTTTGCTACTCTCAAGTCCCTGGCTGCGATTGTCGTCGGATTGTTGGTGTCGTCTTTCCTTAGCCAGACCATTGGCCGTCGTATCACGCTGTCCGACGACCTGCGGCGCAAACTGCCCTTGCTTGAAAAGCGTTTAAATAGCTATGTACCTAATGCATTGCGTGTGCTGCGCACGATCATTTTGATCGTGGTCGTCATGGTTGTGCTGAATGCCTGGGGCGCCTTTGATCTAGCCGCCTGGTATGCCTCTGAAGGTGGCGCTAATCTGGTCGGCAACCTGACCAGCGTTGCGGTGATTCTGATTGTAGCTCTCGCCGTCTGGCTGGGTCTGGCGAGCCTGATTGAGCATAAGCTCAACCCGGAAACCGGCTACGGCGAGCCCTCTGCGCGGGCGAAAACCCTGCTCAGCCTGTTCCGCAATGCGCTGGCAATCGCCATGGTGACGATTACCGGCATGATCGTGCTGTCGGAAATCGGCATCAATATCGGCCCGCTGATTGCCGGTGCCGGTGTGCTGGGTCTGGCCATTGGTTTTGGTGCCCAGAAGCTGGTGCAGGATGTGATTACCGGGGTGTTCATCCAGGTAGAAAATGCCATGAACACCGGTGACGTGGTCACGGTGGGTGGCGTCACAGGTACCGCTGAACGCCTCAGCATTCGCTCGGTCGGTATTCGTGACCTGTCAGGCACCTACCACATCGTGCCGTTCTCAAGCGTGGACACCGTTTCCAACTACATGCGTGAGTACGGCAACCATGTGGGCGAATACGGTATTGGCTACAATGAAAGCATTGACGAGGCGATTGAACAGCTCAAGCTGGCCTTTGAAGATCTCAAAGCGAGCGAGGAGCACGGCAAAAAGCTATTGGACGACTTAACCGTGGCAGGCGTTACTGCGCTGGCGGATAGCTCTGTGAATATCCGCGTGGTGATTAAAACCACGCCGGGCGATCAGTGGGGTGTCGGTCGCGCCTACAATCGCCTGGTTAAACTGCGCTTTGATGAAGCGGGTATAGAAATTCCTTTCCCGCACACCACGCTCTACTTTGGTGAGACCAAAAATGGGAAGACACCACCTGCCAATGTGCGGGTCTTGGAGTCGACCGCTAAAGAGAAGAAAGTGGAAGAGGCGCCCATTGCTCAGGACGATACCCAGCAAAGCGTGCAGCAAACTAATGAGCCTGACCATCTTAAGCCCGACCATGATGACGTCGATGAAACCTAACCAGTGGTTGTTGTAAATCGGCCGTTATTAAGCGCTTCAGCGGGGCCACCTACGGGTGGCCCCGCTGCGTTTTAAGGGTTACTATTTTTTATGTCATTGTTTTAATGTCATAGTTTCTAATGTCACGGTTTTTAAGGGCTATAGTTTTCTGAGTGTCGCCCTTCGACATTGATTGATTCACCGCCATCGACAAACAGGATCTGGCCAGCGACAAAGGCATTGTCCAGCAGGTAGTGTAAAGCTTGCACCAGATGGGCCGGCTCGCCTCGGCGCTGAAGGGGGATTCCTTCAGTGCGCCACTCAAGGTAGTCGCTAGTACGCTGAGAGGCAGGCAGCACCACGCCAGGCGCAATGCCGTTAATCCGAATGCGTGGAGCGAACTCCAGCGCCGCCATTCGAGTCATCTCCGCCAAGCTCTTTTTCGAGAGTAAATAGGCCGCGTAAGGGTATTGGTGGTAGGCCACTTTGTTGTCAATGATATTGATCACTTGGCCCTCACGAACCGTCTCGGCAAAGTGGCGTGTTAGCAAAAGCGGGGTAAACATATTGACCCGGAACTGCGTTTCCAGCATAGCGAGTTCTGTAGCGGCAATGGGTGCAGGCTCATAGGCGGAAGCGCTATTGAGAAGCAAGTTAAGGCCAGGAAAGCGTCGCTTCGCCGTCTTAAGTAAACCGCTTAGTTCTTCGCTCAACTGATCGCTCAAAAAATCGCAGTGAAAAATTTCACACTCGCGTCCCTTGGCGCGAATGCCCTTAGCGACTTCTTCAGCTTCGTTGCGAGAGCGATTAACGTGCAAGGCGATGTCATAACCCGCATCGGCCAAGGCTTCAGCAAAGTGCCGGCCTAAGCGAGTGGCACCGCCAGTTACCAGAGCAGCATGTTGGTGCATACAGCGTTCCCTACTGTTTAATGGGCATAGAGATTAATGGGCATGAAGAGACTTTCTGCGTGAGTGTAACGTTTGTCAATAACTTATACAGGGCTTGCACGCAGCGCTGGCCTGGAGGTATTCATACCGCTGTTTCACAATAGAGCTGTTCTAGAAAGTGCCACTTAAATAGGATGTTGCAATGCCATCACCCTCTTTACCTACCGAGCAGGCTACCACCCTTCATGAGTGTTTAATCTCATTGGGATCGAATATCGATCCTGATCACTATTTCGCTCAAGCTCTCGACATTATTGGTCGCGAATGCAATTTGCTGGCTCGTTCAAAAGCGATTCTCACGACGCCAGTGGGTTTCCAGCAACAACCTGATTTCTTAAATGCAGCGCTGTTTGTCAGTACGCACCTTGAGTATGAGGCGTTTCGAGCCTATCTCAAAGAAGTAGAAGATCGTTTAGGCAGGGTGCGGGGAACAATTAAATCGGGACCGCGTACGATGGATCTGGACATTGTGGCATGGGATGGAAAGGTGGTTGATGAAGGCTACTATCAGCACGACTATGTAAGAACACCGGTCGATGAAGTGCTCGCTAGCAGCGGTCGTACGCTTGAGCCTGCAAAACGTTCATGATTTCTACCAGAAGGTCGATAATAGCGTTATAGCCACTCGTGTCTGGGTCGGCTAACGCCTTGGAGGCGCGCGTTGCTCAGCCTTAACACCAACTTGATGTCTCTCATCGTGCAAAATAACCTGCGCGGCAGTCAGCAAGCGATGCAGACCGCTATGCAGCGCCTCTCATCCGGGCTACGCATCAACAGTGCCAAGGATGACCCGGCCGGGCAGGCGATCGCCAACCGTATGACGGCACAAATCAGCGGTATGACCCAGGCGATTCGCAATACCAATGATGGTATCTCCATGGTGCAGACAGCGGAAGGTTCGCTCAATCAGATAAACGATAACCTTCAGCGCATTCGCGAACTGAGTGTGCAAGCCGCTAACGGTACCAACTCCTCTGATGATCTTGTTTCGATTCAAAATGAGATCGGTCAACGCTTGGAAGAGATCGACCGCATTGCCGGGCAAAGTAACTTCAACGGCATTGGGCTGAACAATGAGACCAGGTCGTTACATATTCAGGTCGGTGCCAACGCTGGCGATAGCATCGCGGTGCGTTTTGAAGCCATGAATTTACAGGGGCTGGGGCTGGAAGGCTTTAGCGTTTTGGAAGGAAGCGCGACAGAAAGCCCAATAGATGCAATGGATGAAGCCATTAAGCGTGTGGATCGCCAGCGCAGTTACCTGGGCGCTGTGCAGAATCGCTTTGAGAGCGTGATCGATGGCCTCAATAGCAGTATTGTTAATACCTCCGCTGCCCGTTCGCGCATCCAAGATGCCGACTATGCCCAGGAAGTTTCAAATCTTATTCGTGCGCAAATCTTGCAGCAGGCGGGCATCGCGATATTGGCCCAGGCCAACCAGCAGCCGCAGATGATTCTGCGCCTGCTGGAAAGTCTTTAAGGGATCTGGGGCTAGAGCGGCTTACCTATTCAATGATGCCCTGTTCCCGCGCCATGGCATAAGCTGCCTGAGGGCCATTCCAGAGCGACGGCAGCAGTATCAACGACACCGGTATAGCGGTAATGACGATAAACTGCTGCAGCGCGCTAATTTGTCCGGTGCCCATATACAGCAGCACAGCGGCCATCAGCGCCATGGCAATTCCCCAGAACGCACGCATCACCGGGCTGGGGTCGTCATGGCCCGCGCCGACCACCGCAATGGCGTAGCTCATCGAGTCGCCGGTGGTCGCCACAAAAATCGTCGTCAGCAGCAGAATCGCCAATGCCATCCAGGTGCCGCCGGGCAACGCCTGGGCAACGGTTAACGTGGCGACATCAAACTGAAAGTTATTCAGCGCTTCGGTTAAGTCGATGATGCCGTTGAGCTGGTAGTAAATGCCCGACCCACCGAGCAGGGTAAACCACACGGTGGTAGCAATCGGCGCCAGCACCGCCACGGCGACGATCATTTCGCGGATACTCCGACCGCGCGAAATACGCGCCACAAAAATGGCCATCACCGGTGCGTAACCGATAAACCAGGCAAAGAAAAACACCGTCCACCACTGCATCCACCACGCGGGTGCCGTCTCAGCGGTCATGGTCGCCATGGTGAAGAATTCGCTGATATAAGCGCCCATGCCGGAAACGTAACTATTAACCAGAAACAAGGTGGGGCCAAAGACAATAATCACCGCCCCAATAGCGAGCGCCAACAACACGTTGAACCGGCTAAGTAATTGAATACCTTTATGGACGCCGCTCATGGAAGAGAGCACATAAATGCCGACAAGCACGCCCAGAATAATCAGTTGGCCGGTGTAGCCTTCCGGCAGGCCAAACAGCTCATGAAGACCAAAGCTAACCTGCGTGGCTAGAAAGCCAATGGGACCCACGGTACCCGCCACTAGCGCAATCACACAGCAGGCGTCGACCAAGCCACCCAGAGGACCACGCATTAAGCGCTCACCCAGAATAGGGTAGAGCAGCGTACGTGGCTGCAGTGGCTGCCCTTTTACGTAGTGAGCATGAGCCAGCACAACCGCCGTCAATGACCCTAGTACGGCCCAGGCCATAAAGCCCCAGTGCATAAAGGACTGCCCCAAGGCACCGGAAACGGCTTCTGCAGTGCCCGCTTCGCTATCAAAGGCAGGAGGCGTCACCACAAAGTGATAAACCGGCTCACCCGCAGCAAAGAAAACCCCGCCACCTGCCAGCAGCGTGCACAGAATGATCGAGAGCCACTTGAACGTGCTCATTTCTGGTGCATCCAGGTTGCCGATTTTGGCTTTTCCCGCCGGGGTCATGGCCAAGCCGATGGCAATGAAAAACGTCATTAGGAGTAGCAGTTGGAAGTAGCTACCCAGCACCAGTGCCGTCCAGGCAAAACCGGCACTGATGCTGTCCGCGACCAGGGAAATGTCATAGAAGGACAGCCCAAGAAAAGCGACGATAAAGCCGATACTGAGGGTCAGCACTAATGGATCGCCAAGCGGTAACCGTTGGGAGCCCTCAGCGTGGGGGCTTGGTTGGGTCATATCAAATACCTTATGGGGGAGCGGGAAGGAGCGGAAATCTAGCCTATCAAAAGGCGCCGTTAAGCGGATTAACGCCGCATGGCAGTGAAGAGGTTCCTGAACACACAAAGGGAAATTGCAGATAAAAAAAAGCGCCATTCAAAGAATGGCGCGAGGACAGGAAACTGATCGCAGTATACCGCTTATTTAGACCAACGTCTAATATGTTTTATGTTGGTGCGCTAGAATAGCGCCAGCGCACTTTTTTGGTTCATGGTGATATGCCAGCTAGATATTAAGTTCACCAACGATAGAGCAGTGACGCGCTGGTGGTGCTGTCGGTGCGTTCGCTAGTGTCGTCAGGTGGCTGGGAGTTGTGTTTAACTTCATGGGATAAGCGCAGCGACAGTTTTGAATTAAGCCTTGCGGTGAGCGCTGTTAGCGACCGAGAGGTAACGTTCTGATCGGTATACTCAAGCGACATTTCCTGCTGAAGATCGGCGTAGTCAGAAAAATTCCAGTGGTAAGCCAGCGCTGTGTAAGCCACTGCCAAACGATAATCGCTATGTTCACGAAGTCGGTCGTGACGATAGCCGGGCCCCGCTTCTAGTGACAACGTATGGATGTCACTCTCTAAAATTTGTCTCCCATAGCCACCAATTGCCGAAAGTTGCTGGTCATAACCGGCAAAGCGGTCTTTCTCCCAACGGGCAAACCCAAACAGATAGTGCGGGCCATCTAGCTCATACCGCTCGCGTCCTGAGACCAAGTACTGTTCAGCACTGGTTTCATCATCCTTACTGACGGTACGCACTTCTCCGCGCAGTGTGTAGGTGAATTTACCGGTTAGCCACGTTAGCAGCGTTTTCCCGATGAGTGTTTGGCTATCGGTATTCCCCGACAGGTGAGTAAAGCCGAGCTCAGCATCGCCACTGAAAACGGGGGCGTCATCAGGCGGTGGAGGAGGACCATAAAACGGATTGGCATGAGCCGCCGTTAACCATAGTGGCCAGCAGGCCAGCACGAACATCCATCGAACGATAACCACAACATCCCTCCGTGAGTAAGGCATTCAGCCATTATATCAGCGAACGATGGCATAAAGTGCCGGCGATTAACGCCGTTTGCTGGCGCGTGCCATAATGGCGCGGTCACGCATTTCGAGCCTATTTATGAGCGCATCTCGCCCCCGAACGTTAGCTGACCTGCAACGCTGGCGCCGTACCCGCGCAAGGCGCAGTTGGTATAAGCGCAGCTTTCGTCTACAGGTAATGCTGTTAGTCGGACTATTGCTGGCAGGAATGCTACTGGCACAGGGCACGTATCTCAATCTTCGCAAGGCAGAAATTATTAGCCAGCAGATGGGCGAACGAGCGCTGGCGGTGGCCAAAACGGTGGCGGCGATGCCACAAATAATCAATGCGTTTGAGATACCTAACCCCTCCCTCGTTATTCAGCCGTTGGCAGAGCGAATTCGTCATGAAACGGGTGCTCGCTATGTCGTCGTGGGTAATGCCCAAAGTATTCGCTACTCCCACCCCGTGCCAGAGCGGATAGGGCATCCTATGGTGGGCGGGGATAATGATCAGGCGCTGATACATGGTCAATTTTATGTCTCGGAGGCGACCGGATCATTGGGCACTGCCATGCGTGGTAAAGCACCGATCTGGGATGAAGAAGGTAATATCATCGGTCTGGTTTCCGTCGGTTTCATGATGGATCGCGTCGAGATGGACGTGGCGCGCTATAACAGCTTTGGATGGGTGCTGGTGGCGCTAATGATCTGCCTGGGCTTTGCCGGTGCTTTCTGGCTATCACAGCATCTTAAAAAGGTCATTTTAGGCCTGGAACCCTACGAGATTGCGCGGTTGGCCATGGAGAAAGAGGCCATTTTGCAATCGATCCACGAAGGGATTTTAGCGATTAACCGCGACGGCCATATTACCTTGGTCAATCAACAGGCGCGGCGCTTTCTCAATTTAGATGATGAGCACGTGCTGTTGGGGCAGCCTATTCGTGAGGTCGTTCCCAACTCGCGGCTGCTGGAGGTGCTTCGGCGCGGTGAGCAGGAATTCAACCAGGAGATGTGGCTGGGCGACCATCCTGTGGTGGTTAACCGGGTACCGATACTGCATGAAGGAGAAATTGAGGGGGCGGTGGCAACCTTCCGTAGTCGGCGTGAGATCGTCGATCTCTCACACGCGCTAACCCAGGCCAGCCGTGACGTAGACATGCTGCGCGCTCAGGCTCACGAGTTTTCCAATAAGCTCTACACCATCTCTGGGTTACTGCAGTTACAGCGGATCGACGAAGCCCTGGCGCTGATTCATCAGGAAACCGAACGCGCCCAGGCGCAGATGAGCTTTTTAATGCGCAACGTGGCCGATCCCGTGCTTAGCGGCACACTACTGGGTAAACTGACCCGCGCGCGTGAGCTAGGCGTGGCGCTGGAAATCGATGAGCAAAGCTCGCTCTCCTGCCCGCTAACACCGACGGGCCAAGAGGTGATGATGAGCGTGGTGGGTAACTTGCTGGACAACGCTTGCCACGCTGCGCTGAATGGGCCGAGTAAAGCGCCCAAAGTGCGGTTATTTTTTACCGATTTGGGCGAACAGTTGCTGATCGAAGTGGAAGATAACGGACCGGGAGTGCCCGCTCAATTTGCAGAGTCAATTTTTCAGGAAGGTTTCTCGACCAAAACGGGCAAGCACCAAGGCATAGGCCTAGCGCTGGTGGCCAGGTTTTGTCGCCAGTATGGCGGCGCGGTGACGCTGGAAGAGAGTGAGCTGGGTGGCGCGTGCTTTATTGCGGTACTTGACCGCTCGCTATGCCAAAAAAACCATAATAATGATCATAACGGTGAGGGGGAAGGCAATGTCTGATAGGCAATACGGCATCTTGGTCATTGAAGACGATTTTCGCATTGCCGATATCCACAGCGCTTTTATTGAGCAGAGTGATGGCTTTTATGTAGTGGGTATGGCGCGTAATGGCAGCGAAGCCAAGGCGCTGATGGCGGAACACGCCGCTAACATCCAACTGATTTTGTTAGATGCCTACCTCCCCGATGTCGAAGGCTTAGAGCTGCTATGGGCGATTCGCCGCGACTATGTGCATGTGGATATCGTGATGGTCACTGCTGCGCGGGAAGTAGAAACCATCAGCGAGGCGCTGCGTGGTGGCGTATTCGACTATCTCATTAAACCGATTGAAGCCATACGAATGAGGCAAATGTTGACCCGCTTTCGTCGCGAGCGTGAAGCCTTGGCCAACCGGGCAGAAATGAACCAAGACGAACTGGATTCTGTGCTGGCGCGCTTGCAGCCCGGGGAGTCGTCGCGTGCCAAAACTCAAACGCTGCCCAAAGGCATTGATCGGTTGACGTTGCGCCGGGTGGTCGATGCCCTGGCCGATGCCCCCGACTCCCTCACCGCCATGCAAATGGCGCACATCATGGGCGCTAGCCGCTCCACCGCGCGCCGCTATTTAGAATTTCTAGTCGCCGAGCAGGCGGTAAGTGCTGAGCTGGGCTATGGTGACGTAGGACGGCCCGAACGTCGTTATCGGCTGTTGAAGGCGGCACATGACTGGCTAGATTCTCTATAAGAAAGCGCTGTGAGCTAGCAGGCGTGAACAAAATGAACAAAATGCTCGTAAAGAACTTTTTGTCTTTTATGCGCACAAGCTTGTCGGTCAGGGTGGCGGTCTTCTAACGTTCGCGACGTGCAGTCTCACAATAAGACGCCCCATACAACAACACTGACACGTGGAGAACGCCATGATCATTAAGCCTTCCTTTAAGTATTTAACGTTGCTGGCCCTTCCGCTAGCGACGCTTACCACTTTTGCTAGCACCGCTGCAGCCTTCGAGCCAGAAGGAAAGGTGGAGTGCATTGCGCCGTCTGATCCGGGCGGCGGCTGGGATTTTACCTGCCGCAGCGTAGGTAACGTCATGCAGGAACTTGATCTAGTTCCTGCGAATGTACAAACCATCAACATGGCTGGCGCCGGTGGTGGTGTAGCGTTTGCCCATACCGTCAGCAAGCGCGCTGGCGACGACCATCTGCTGGTTGCAGCCTCTACTGCCACGACCACTCGCTTGGCCCAAGGGCAATTCCCTGGGTTGACGGCTGATCAGGTCAATTGGATCGGTGCCCTTGGGGCGGATTACGGGATTATCGCCGTGGCCGCTGATTCTGAGATTGATGACCTCAATGAACTTATGGAATCGCTTAAGGAAGATCCACGCAGCGTTAAGTTCGCTGGTGGCAGCGCCAAAGGCGGATGGGATCATCTCAAAGTGCTGATTGCCGCTCAGGCAGCCAATGTCGAGAACCTTCCGCGCATTGCCTACCTCTCGTACAACAACGGTGGCGAAGCATTAACCCAGGTGATCGGTGGGCACGTGGACGCCTTTACCGGTGATATCACCGAAGCTCAGGGCTTCATGGAGTCTGGCGACTTGCGAGTATTAGCGGTCCTCTCTGAAGAGCGTCTGCCTGGTGAGCTGGCTGATATTCCCACTGCCCGTGAACAAGGCATCGATGCTATTGGCCCCAACTGGCGTGGCTTTTATATGCCGGCGGATGTCTCTGAAGAGGCTGAAGCGTATTGGACCGATGCCATGGACACTATTTATCAGAGTGAAGAGTGGCAGAGTGTCATGGCCCAGAACGGTTTGATGCCATTCCACATGACCGCTGGCGAGTTCGAAGAGTTCGTACTCAATCAGATCAATGACATTGAACAGCTTTCTAAAGATATTGGGCTAATCCAGTAATGACTTTCAACGACCGCATCTTTGGGGTCCTGATGATCGTCCTGGCCGTCGCGTACGGCTGGGCCGCGACTCAGTTCCCTGAACCGTTTGGTGGGGCCGAAGCCGTTGGCCCAGACACTTTTCCGAAGTTGCTCGCCGTGGTGCTGGCAATTTCCAGCCTTTATCTGATTGTACGCCCTGATCCCGACAACGCTTGGCCCTGGAGCCGAACGGGTGTCGAGCTGATTATCGCCGTGGTAGTACTGATCCTGTACGCCATGTTGCTGCAGCCGCTTGGCTTTATCATTAGCACCACGCTTGCCGTGGGGACGCTTTGCTGGCGGATGGGTGCGCGCCCGGTCGCAGCCTATCTGACCGGGGCGATCTCAAGCGTGGTGGTGTATTTCTTGTTCAGTTTTGCGCTGGATCTCGCCTTGCCGCTGGGTCTGTTGTCATTCCTGGAGGTGAACTGATGGAAACTCTAGGTTACCTAATGGATGGTTTTGGCGTTGCTCTGCAGCCCCATAACCTGATGTTCGCCCTACTAGGTGCTTTCCTGGGCACCTTGATCGGCGCCTTGCCGGGGTTGGGTCCCGCCAATGGCGTGGCCATTCTGATACCGCTGGCGTTTAGTTTGGGACTCGCACCAGAAACGGCTCTGATTATGCTGACGTCAGTGTATGCGGGTGCCATGTACGGTGGGCGTATATCATCGATTCTATTGAATATTCCCGGCGACGAACCGGCCATGATGACCTGTCTTGACGGTTATCCTATGGCCCAGAAGGGCAAGGCTTCCGAGGCACTGGCAATCTCTGCCGTGGCCTCCTTCATCGGTAGTTTAATCGCCACTATTGGTTTGATCCTACTAGCGCCGCTGCTGGCTAACTTCGCCCTGACGTTCGGCCCGGCAGAATATTTCGCGCTCTTCCTACTGGCGTTCGCTACCTTAGGCGGTATCACCGGTAAAAACCCAATCAAAACGGTGGTCGCCGCCAGCATTGGCCTAATGATCGCCACTGTAGGTATCGACAATACCGGCGTGCAGCGCTACACCTTCGGCGTGCTTGAACTCTTTGAAGGCGTGGACTTCATTATCGCTATCGTCGGCCTGTTTGCTATTTCCGAACTGCTGTTCTTCATCGAAGAACGGGCCGGTGGCGGTAAGGAAAAGATGAAGGTCAACAAACTTTCGCTCTCCTGGAAGGATATTCGCGACATTCTACCCACCAGTTTCCGTGGCGGGGTGCTGGGTTTTGTTGCCGGTGTGCTACCTGGCGCTGGTGCTTCGTTGGGTAGCTTCATCAGCTATACCCTTGAAAAACGCGTGTTAGGTAAGAAAGGCTATTTTGGGCAAGGCGACCCGCGCGGTGTTGCGGCGCCTGAAGCTGGTAACAATGGCGCGTCCAGCGGTGCTTTGGTTCCTATGTTGACTCTAGGTGTGCCGGGTAGTGGCACCACGGCGGTGCTGTTGGCTTTGTTGATTTCGTTGAATATCACACCAGGACCATTGATGTTCACCCAGAATGCCGACATTGTCTGGGGCGTGATAGCAGCGCTGTTGATCGGTAACTTCTTGCTGCTGGTCCTCAACATTCCGTTGGTGGGCATCTTCGTCAAGCTGCTGTCTGTGCCGCCGATGTACCTGCTGCCGATCGTCACGATGATTGCCTTCGTGGGTATTTACTCGATCAGTAACACCATCTTTGATCTCTACTTCATGGTGGCCTTTGGTGTGGGCGGTTACGTCCTGCGTAAGCTTGAAATTCCGCTGGTGCCAGTGATTCTTGGTTTGTTGCTGGGGCCTGAGATGGAGAAGAACTTACGCCATGCCATGGACATCTCCGATGGTGATTGGATGATTCTATGGAATAGCGGTCTGGCAATCGGCCTCTGGGTATTTGCCGGGCTGGGGTTGATCTTGCCTTATATCTTGGGTCCCCTGCTGCGTCGGGGAATGAAGGGAGCGACACCCAATTCAGGCTCGCCTGAAAGCGATTGATACTTAAAGAGTTCAGTCTGAAGCAATGGGGCGCCGATGAAAGCCGGCGCCCCATTTATTATGTACAGTGCAAAAGTGAGTTGGCTGGTCTACACACCAACAGGCCGAGTATCTAGTGGGTGCGCTGGTTCTAATTGGTGCAACGGTTCTGATAGGTGCATTGATAGGGTGCTTTAGCAGCGTTCAAGCGCTTTATTGTGGTGCATGTAGTGAGTATTGAGATTTTATGGCGGTTATTAAGTGGCTGATTAGAGAGCTATAAAGCAACTTTGTGCCAATCTGGCGCATCCCTTGCAGATGTTAATGGCTAGTGGACGTATTGGGGAGCTAACACAGCACCCCCAAGTGCGAAGCCAATCATCAAGCCCCGGTCATAACAAACCCCAGTCATAAGGGGTGCAAGGAGATTAACAATGCACACTCTCAAACGCTCGACACACCCACGCCCATACCTTTCAAGTGGCCGTTTTGCGACCGCTCTACTCACCGCCGCCATCATGGGTGTCAGTACCCACGCCATCGCCCAAGAAGATGACCCGATTAAAGTCGGTATCCTGCACTCCCTCTCGGGCACCATGGCGATCAGTGAAACGGTTCTTAAAGACACCGTTGAAATGCTTATCGAACAGCAGAACGAAGCCGGTGGCCTGCTGGGCCGTCAGTTGGAAGCCGTGGTGGTGGATCCTGCCTCCAACTGGCCGCTATTTGCCGAACGCGCCCGTGAGTTGCTAGCCCAGGAAGAGGTCGATGTCATCTTCGGTAACTGGACCTCGGTATCGCGTAAATCCGTCCTGCCCGTCGTAGAGGAACTTAACGGCCTGCTGTTCTACCCGGTGCAGTATGAAGGTGAAGAGTCTTCTGAAAACGTCTTCTACACCGGCGCGGCGCCTAACCAGCAGGCGATTCCTGCGGTTGAGTATTTGATCAATCAAGTGGGTATCGAGCGCTTTGCGCTGGTGGGTACCGACTATGTCTACCCGCGCACCACCAACCGTATCCTCGAAGCGTACCTAAAGGATGAGCACGGCATCGCGGACGAAGACATCATGGTCAACTACACGCCGTTCGGTCACTCCGATTGGCAGAACATCGTGGCAGAAATTCGCCGTTTCGGTGAAGAGGGTAAACCGACGGCGGTGATCTCGACCGTGAACGGCGATGCCAACGTGCCGTTCTACACCGAGCTTTCCAACCAAGGCATCGACGCGGCCGATATTCCGGTTATCGCCTTCTCGGTGGGTGAGCAAGAGCTGACCGGTATTGATACCGCGCCGCTAGTGGGTCACCTGGCTGCCTGGAACTACTTCATGAGCGTCGATAACGACGACAACTACGACTTTATTGATGCCTGGATCGAGTACACCGGCGACGATATGGCCGTCACCAACGACCCCATGGAAGCGCACTACATTGGCTTTAACATGTGGGCCGAAGCGGTTCGCAAAGCGGGCACAACAGACGTCGACACGGTTAAAGACGCCATTATCGGCGTGACCGTTCCTAACCTTTCTGGCGGCTATGCGGCGATGATGCCCAACCACCACATCACCAAGCCGGTGTTGATCGGTGAAATTCAGGACAACGGTCAGTTCGATATCGTGTGGCAAACGCCGTCTACCGTGGCGGGCGATGCCTGGTCTGACTACCTACCTGGCTCGCGTGACCTGATTGCCGATTGGCGCAAGCCGATGGAATGCGGCAACTTCAACGTCGTGAACGGCTCGTGCGGTGGCAGCACCGCAGCAGAAGAAGCCGAAGCGGCACTCGCTGAGTAAAGCATAACACCCCTTGTCGCGCCGTGGTTCGATGTTGGCGCGGCAAGGAGCACGCTATCTTTCCCTCTTAGATAACCGTTTTTAAATAACCAAAGGAAGAACCCCATGAGGCGTTTCCTTTCCTTGGCGCTGCTCTGCTTCCTGCTGTTGGGGGCCACCCTCACTGCGCAGGCACAAACAGATGCCGCCAGTAGCGCTGATAGCTCTGTTTCTGATAATGCGGGCGCTAACAACAGTGCCGCCCTTGAATTGCTAGAAGCACTGGACGTTGAGTCCTACACCGCCAAAGGCAAAGCCATTACCGCGATTTTGCAAAGCGACGATGAGCGCGCCCGTGATTGGCTGCAAGCCCTGCTGGATGGCCGCCTACAGCGCACCGAAGAAGGCCGCTTTGTACTGGTATTGGAAAACCGCGGCCGCGACTGGCCGGTAGCCGATGTACTGACCGGCGAAGCGTTGGGTGAAATGTCCCGCCGTGACCTGGAGCGTATCGGCATTAACAACAACCTGCGTAATCAACTGCGCAGTGCCATCGCGGTAGTTGACCTCTACTCGCCTAACGTTGAACGCCGCCGCACCTCGGCCGAGCGCCTGTTAGGTGAAGTAGACGGTGAGCTGGTGCCCACACTCGATGATCTGATCGAACAGGAAGAGGACGAGCAGGTGCGCTACCGGCTGACTCAGGCCGTGGCGATCTACCGCGCTGAAGCCGGTGAAATGGCCGGGGTCGAAGCGCTGGACGGCAGCCTGCACCCGCGTTCGCGTGTAGCGTTAAGCCGGGCAGCCAACAGTGATGATCCGGTCGTCGCCAATGCCGCTGCCGCTTCACTGGCGGGCATCGAGCAGCAGCTCAAGATCAACCGCGGCCTGGAAACCCTTTATTTCGGTTTGAGCCTTGGCTCGGTATTGGTGCTAGCCGCCATTGGCTTGGCGATTACCTTCGGGGTCATGGGCGTGATCAACATGGCCCACGGCGAGCTCATGATGCTGGGCGCCTACACCACCTGGGCAATGCAGCAACTGCTGCCTGGCCAGCCGGGCTTGGCGTTGATTCTATCGATTCCCGCAGGCTTTATGGTTGCCGCCTTAGCGGGTGTGGCGATTGAGCGCGGCGTGATTCAGTTCCTCAAAGGCCGCCCGCTGGAAACCCTGCTAGCAACCTTTGGTATCAGCCTGATTCTGCAACAGCTGGTGCGCACGGTGATTTCACCGCTCAACCGTACCGTCATTACCCCCGAGTGGATGAGTGGTTCGCTAGTGGTGAATGATGCGCTGTCGCTGACGCTCAATCGCATGTATGTGCTCGGCTTTGCGCTGGTGGTGTTTGCAGGCCTGATGCTGATCATGCGCCGCACACGGCTGGGGCTTGAGGTGCGTGCCGTGACCCAAAACCGCGCCATGGCGCGCTCCATGGGCATTCGCGCGACCCGCGTGGATATCATGACCTTTGCGCTAGGCTCCGGCGTGGCCGGCCTTGCCGGTGTCGCGCTCTCCCAGCTTACCAACGTCGGCCCTAACCTGGGGCAAAACTACATCATCGACTCCTTCATGGTGGTGGTGTTTGGCGGCGTGGGCAACCTGTGGGGCACGCTGGTGGCTGGGCTGTCGCTGGGGGTTATCAACCAAGTACTGGAACCCTGGGCAGGCGCGGTATTGGCCAAGATCATCGTGCTGGTCTTCATCATCCTATTCATTCAGAAACGCCCGCGTGGACTCTTCCCGCAGAAGGGCCGGGCTGCGGAGGGCTAAACGATGTCACTAACGACCGAATCATCGACGAATTTTTGGCTAACACGCCCATTCAGCGAGCTCTCGACACAGATCTTTTTGGGCGTGCTGGTCGCCGCGCTGACGCTGGTCACTATCCTGCACGTGGCGATTCCGCCAGAGAATCCGCTGCATGTGGGCGCCTACACCGTCAACCTGTTCGGTAAGTACCTGAGTTATGCGTTGCTGGCCGTGGCGGTGGACTTGGTGTGGGGCTATCTGGGTATTTTAAGCCTCGGCCACGGCGCCTTTTTTGCCATTGGCGGTTACGCCATGGGCATGTACCTGATGCGCCAGATTGGGGATCGTGGCACCTACGGCCACCCGGTGCTGCCCGACTTTATGGTGTTCCTGAACTGGGACAGCCTGCCGTGGTTTTGGCACGGCTTCGATATGGCTTGGTTTGCCTTTGCCATGGTGTTGCTGGCACCGGGGCTGCTGGCACTGGTGTTCGGCTTTCTGGCGTTTCGCTCACGGGTTACTGGGGTGTATCTATCGATCATCACCCAGGCGCTGACCTTTGCCTTGATGCTGGCTTTCTTCCGCAACGAGATGGGCTTTGGCGGCAATAACGGCCTGACCGATTTCCGCGAAATCGTCGGCTTCGATTTACGCAGCGACGCCACACGCTTAGGGCTATTCCTGGCCACCGGCGTGGCGCTGGCGCTGGGGTATATCCTGTGCCGTGCGATCGTGACCAGCAAGCTGGGTCGGGTGAGCGTGGCTACCCGCGACGCCGAAGCGCGCACGCGCTTTCTCGGCTACCGGGTCGAGCGCTTTCAACTGTTTGTGTTTGTGGTTTCGGCCATGCTGGCGGGCTTGGCAGGGGCGCTTTACGTGCCGCAAGTGGGGATTATCAATCCCAGCGAGTTCTCGCCGATTTTCTCCATCGAGATTGTGCTGTGGGTAGCGCTGGGTGGTCGCGCCACGCTCTATGGCGCGGTGATAGGCGCCATTTTGGTTAACTACGCCAAAACCATCTTTACTGGCGTGTTGCCCGATGCCTGGCTGTTTGCCCTGGGCGCGATGTTCGTACTGGTCACGGTGTTTCTGCCCAAAGGGGTGGCGGGGCTGTTTCGTTATCTCAAGCGCCGTAAGCGCGAGGATCAAACGACCAATCCTGACCACCAACAGACATCCAAGGAGGCCTCCGCATGAGTTTGCTGCAATCGCTGACCCAGCGTGACCGGGTGTTCGATTTCATGGCGCCCCAGGCCTCACCGGTGGACGTTCGCCATGGGCCGATTCTGTATATGGAAGACGTCACCGTGAGCTTTGATGGTTTTAAAGCCATCAATAACCTCAACCTAACCATCAACGACGGTGAGCTGCGCTGCATTATCGGCCCCAACGGGGCGGGCAAGACCACCATGATGGATATCATCACCGGCAAAACCCGCCCCACCAGCGGCAGTGTATGGTTCGGTAGCCGCCATAACCTGCTGCACATGAATGAACCCGATATTGCCAGCCTGGGCATTGGCCGCAAGTTTCAAAAGCCGACAGTCTTCGAGGCGCTCTCGGTGTTTGAAAACCTGGAACTGGCCATGGCCGCCGACAAGCGGATTTTCCCCACCCTAACCGCCCGCATGACCGGCGAGATCAAAGACCGCATCAACGAAGTGCTGGAAACCACCGGCCTGACGGCACTGCGTCATCAGCCCGCAGGGATTCTTTCCCACGGCCAGAAGCAGTGGCTGGAGATCGGCATGCTGTTGATGCAGCGCCCGCGTCTGCTGCTGGTGGATGAGCCGGTGGCGGGCATGACCGAGCAGGAGATGGAGCGCACCGCCGAACTGCTCACCGGACTGGCCGGTAAGCAATCGGTGGTCGTGGTCGAGCATGATATGGGCTTTGTGCGCTCCATTGCCCGCCAGGTGACCGTGTTGCACCAGGGCAGCGTGCTGGCGGAAGGCAGCATGGATCAAGTCTCCAACGACCCCAAAGTGATCGAGGTCTACCTGGGTGCCAATGACGAGGAGGCCGCCTAATGCTAGCCATTGAAAAGCTCAACCAGTTTTACGGCGAAAGCCACACCCTCTGGGATCTGGATCTTGAGGTGCCCGCCGGGCAGTGTACCTGTGTGATGGGCCGCAACGGCGTGGGCAAAACCACGCTGCTGAAAGCCGTGATGGGCGAGGTGGCCGTCAAAAGCGGTGAGCTGCGGTACGCCAGCGAGGCAGGCGAGATCCAACTGACAAAACAAGCCATTGAAGCGCGCTCGCGGTTGGGGATTGGCTACGTGCCCCAGGGGCGGCAGATCTTTCCGCTGCTGACCGTGGAGGAGAACCTGCGCACTGGCCTAGCCGCCCGCAGCGATGGGCTGAAAAAGATTCCCGAGCGGGTCTATGAGCTGTTCCCGGTGCTTAAAGAGATGAATCACCGCCGTGGCGGTGATTTATCCGGAGGGCAACAGCAGCAGTTGTCGATTGGCCGTGCGTTAGTGATTGAGCCCAAACTGCTGATTCTCGATGAGCCGGGGGAGGGCATTCAGCCCAATATCGTCGCCCAGATCGGTCAGGTAATTCGCCAGTTGATCAACGAGGATGGTTTAACCGTACTGTTGGTGGAGCAGAAACTGCCTTTCGCCCGTAAGTACGCCGACCGCTTTGTGATTATGGACCGTGGCCGACCGGTTGCCAAAGGCGAGATTGGCGAGCTCTCCAATGAACTGATCAAGACTCACCTGACAGTTTGAGTTATCCACACCCTGTTGATCATCACCCAGCAAAGCGCCCGCCTTTTGGCGGGCGCTCGGCTAAGATAACGATGGCGGCTCCACCGGCGCCTGGCGCGCCCGGCGGCGTTTGACCAGTTGGGTGATCACGCCATAGCGTGGCCCGCCCAAAAAGGCGAGTATCAGAAAAACGCCGGTCATCACGGCCATCATGCCGCCGATGGAGACGTTGAGATGCACGGCAAGATAGTAGCCCGAAATGCTGGAGGCGATGGAGATCAGTGCGCCAATGACAAACATCATCCATAGCCGGTCGGTCATCAAATACGCGGCAGAGGCAGGCACAATGGCAAAGGCGATGAACAGCACCGCGCCCACCGCATCAAAGGCCGCCACAGCGGTGGAGCTGGTTAGCATCAGCAGCACGTAGAAGAGGATCGACGGCATAAAGCCAAAGGTTTTGGCCAGCGAGGGGTCGAAGGTGGCAAGCTTGAGCTCTTTGTAAAATAGAAAGATAAAGCCGTAATTCAGTACGGTCATCACACCCATTGAGACCAGCGCCTGGGGAATCGGCAGGCCAAACAGGTCAATAGTATCCAGCCAGACAAAACCGATCTCACCGAGCAGTACCGTGTGCGTGTCGATATGCACGTCGTGGGCGTAGATATTCAACAGCAGCACGCCAATAGAGAACAGCGCCGGGAAGACCAGACCGATGGCGGCGTCCTGCTTTACGCGCTTGGTGCTGGCCAGCGCTTCGGTCAGAAAGACGGTCAAAAGGCCGGTCAGGGCGGCGCCGACGAGTTGCACCGGTCCGCTCTGCTGCTTGGTGAGCAGCCAGACAATCACGATGCCAAACACGATGGAGTGGCTGATGGCGTCAGAGAGCATGCTGTTGCCGCGCAACACTAAAAAGGTGCCCACCGCCGAGGAAGCAATGCCTACCATTGCGCCGACCAGAATAATTGGCAGGGCGGTTGTGGTGAGTAGCTCCGCCATCATGGTGCTGGCTCCTCAAAGGCTGCGACCACTCTTCTGGCTTCCTCCTGGCCCCTTGCGGTTAGCTCCCAGCCGGTATTGCGTGATGGGGCGTTGTGCGGGGAGCGCATTAGGTAGCCTTGCCGCTTCAGCTTGTTGAGCAGCCTGGGTGAATTGAATGTTGATGGAGAAACTGTAGACACTGCCGAATGTTTATACAGCGCATAAAGTAGCTGCTTTTTGCGCAGTTCTGTCTTTTGGCGATAATGCCTTATCGCGCCCCACAGCAGGCCACGGCCAGGGGCCAGCGCTAGCGAGGTAAGCACGATGGCGGTCGCGGTCAAGATGATCAGCGGGCCGGTTGCCAGGCCGCGCGATAGCGTACTGATGGTTGCCCCCGAGACGCCGCTGACAATACCGACGCCTGCGGCGATGGCGAGCATGCCGCCCAAGTGGCGGCTCCACTGCCGGGCCGCCGCAGCGGGCGCTACAATCATGGCTGCCATCAGAATAACGCCGACCATCTGCAAGCCGACGACCACGGCCAGTGCCACCATGGCGGTAAGCGATGCCTCAATCGCGGTCGCGGGCATGCCCAGCGTGCGGGCATACTCGGCATCGAAAGTGACCAGCTTGGCCTGTTTCCAGAAAACGGCGAGTAGCAGTAAGGTGACTAGCGTAATGCCGCCCATGACCCATAAGTCGGAGCGCAAAGTGGCGGCGGCTTGGCCGAAGAGAAAGGCTTCCAGCCCCCCCTGGGAGGCGTTATTGGTGCTTTGAATATAAGTTAGCAGCACGATACCCACAGCAAAGAAGATACTCAGGCAGACGCCTAACCCTGCATCGGTTTTCAGACGGCTCATACGGGTCAGCATTAGCATGGTCAGCGCGGCCAGCGAGCCGGTGGCCAGCGAGCCAATAATAATCCCGCCGATATCGCGGCTGCCGGTGATGATAAAGCTTAAACAGATGCCGGGAAGGGCCGCGTGGGAAATGGCGTCGCCCAGAAGGCTCTGGCGGCGCAGCACCGCAAAACAGCCCAGCGGGCCGCTGATCAGCCCCAATAGGGACGCGCCAATCACCACGTTTTGGAAAGTGTAATCAGACAGGAGATCGAACCACTGCATGCGTTATGTCACCTTCGACGCGGGGAACATGAGTGCATCGTTATCGTTAAGTAGCGCGATCTGGCCGCCATAGGCTTGGCGAAGATGCTCAAGCTTGAATACGTCATCAGCCTGGCCGCTGGCTACCACGCGTACGTTAAGCAGCAGCAGCCAGTCGAAGTAGCTACGCACCGTTTGCAGGTCATGGTGCACCACAATCAGCGTTTTACCCGCATCGCGCAGGCGGCGCAGAATATCAATAATCGCCCGTTCGGTGGTGGCATCGACACCGGCCATCGGCTCGTCGAGAAAGTAGACATCTGCCTGTTGCACCAGCGCGCGGGCTAGAAACACCCGCTGCTGTTGACCGCCGGATAGCTGGCTAATTTGGCGGTCAGCGAAAGCGCTCATGCCGACCATTTCCAGTGCTTCCAGCGCCTCACTGCGTTCTTGACGGCCCGGCCGCCTAAACCATCCCAGGCGTCCATACAGGCCCATAGTGACCACATCCAACGCAGTGGTGGGAAAGTCCCAGTCGACGCTGGAGCGCTGCGGCACATAACCCACTCGTTTGCGCTGCGTGGTGTAAGGGCGTCCATGCACCATGACCTCGCCGGAAAGCGACGGCACAAGCCCTAGTAAGCTTTTAATCAGTGTGCTCTTGCCCGCGCCGTTAGGGCCGACAATGCCCGCCATCACACCGGCGGGGATGTCCAGGTCAATGTCCCAGAGCACGGGCTGGTTATGGTAACTGACCGTCAGATTGCGGATGCTGAGTGCCGCGTCAGTATTGCCAGGTGTGGCCATTTATAGTGCTGCCTTATCGGATGCTTAGCGAGCGAGTTGCCACTCGTTCGCCCAATCATCCAGTTCCGTGGGTAAAGGTGCTAGCGAACCGCCCAGCGCCTCGACAATATGTTGGGTGTTGCGGTAGATCATGCCCATGTACGTGCCGTCGAGCGTACCTGCATCGCCCATGGCGTCCGAGTAGAGCTCGCCGCCGATCACCACATCATGGCCGCGCTGCCCAGCGGCATCAATCACTGCCTGAATAGTGCGCGGGTTAATCGTACTCTCGATAAAGACCGCTGGCACGTTTCGCGAGACAACACTATCCGCCATACTGCGAATGTCGGCGATGCCCGTTTCGGTTTCGGTGCTGATCCCCTGGATACCTTCAACGTCGATGTCGTAGGCACGGCCAAAGTAATTGAAGGCATCGTGAGCGGTGACCAGAATACGCTGCTCTTCCGGAATGCTGGCGATACTCTCGGTGACCCAGTCATGCAGAGCCAGCAGGTCAGCCTGATAGCGCTCGGTATTGGCCGCAATCGCATCGGCGCACTCAGGGCGTGCTTCACTGAACGCCTCGCTTAAGGCGGGTAGCGTCTGTGCCCAGAGCGAGACATCCATCCACAGGTGTGGGTCGATCCCGTAGACATCCTGCGCGGTAATCAAGTCGCCAGGGTCGATGGATGTCGGCGAAACAGCCAGCGTGGGGGTTCGTGCCGAGAAATTTTCCAACACGTTCCCCAGTTGGCCCTCCAGCGAGTAGCCCGAATAGAGTATCTGCTCGGCGCCCCGCAGCATCGCTACATCGTTGGCGCTCGCCTGGTAGAGGTGGGGGTCTACGCCTGGGCCCATCATGGCGTTAACATTGACACACTCGCCGCCGACCTCTTGAGCGACGTCGGCAATCATGCCGATGGTGGCCACGACATTTAGTGGTTCGTCATTAGCGGATACCGATGCTGCGAGCGGCAGTAGTCCCAATAGTGTCACTGCATATCTTGTCGCCATGATTAAACTCCCAACGTTAAGTGAGTATTAGCCTAGGTTGCACCACGATTTTTTGCGTTGAGTAAGAAGTATAGCCATGGCTAAGTTTCTTGCATGAAGGGTAAAGTGTCAAGCGAATAGCGAACCGGCGTTATGCATCGTTAAGTAGAGCGTGGTTTGGGAGATGATACCGCCCGACGCTTTTACACGCCGGGCGGTTGACTAAGTGGTCCGCTTATTTAAACGCCGTTCCTGGCGTGGGCGGATAAGCAGCCAGTCGATGGCCAGCATGGCGATGAGTGAAGCGCCTACCAGCGGGAACAGGAGGCCACCTAGTGCCAGAATGGCTATCAAGCCGCGGAAGACCCGTTTATCTGTCGGCAATGGTGGCACGCCCATTTTGCCCTGAGGACGGCGCTTCCACCACATGGCCCCGGCGGAAACACAGAGCAGGATGATGGCGATACACACCGCCAAAAAGAATAGCTGATTGGCTAGGCCGAACTGCTGGCCCATATGCACGTTGATACCAAACTCTAGCCAGCGCCCCAGCGGGCCGTAATCGGCGTAGCTCATATCCAGTAAGGGCTCGCCGCTGTACTGATCCAGATGTACCACGCGCTGCTGACTGAGGTCGTTGGGGTAGATTGAGCCGGTATATACGCCGGTATCGCTGGTAGGCAGGCTAACCGAATAACCTTGGTGCAGCCCCAGCTCATCGAAGGTGGCAACCGCTTGGTCGATACTCAGGCGCTCCGCTGACGCTGGTGGGGTGGCCGATTCAGGCAACTGCGCTTGCTCCATGGACCAGCTTGTCGGACTTTGCTCGTTCAAACGAACATTCGACATCGGCACTTCCACCCGCACGCCGGATGGGTAGCCGAAGTTGTTACCATTCGCCCACTGATTAACCTGCGCGCCCCACACGCCGGACCAGGGCATGCCGGTAATCGCCAGAAAAACGATAAACCCGCCCACGAAAATGCCTGTTACCGCATGCAAGTCGCGCCAGAACACGCGTTTTTTGGGCTTGCCGCGTACGCTGACCACGCCGTCGGTGCCTTTACGCCGTGGCCACCACAGGTAGATACCGGTGAGCACCAGTAGAATCGACCAGCCGCCAGCGATTTCAATCAGTTTGCGCGCCGTTGGGCCAAAGTATTTCAAGCTGTGTAAATAGCGAACGGTCCACATCACTGTGCCACGGTCATCCAGTGCTCCCAGTACATTAGCCGTATAAGGATTAACGTAAACCGCTAACCGCTCGCCCTCCGCTGTGTTAACTGTGATCTCTGCGGAGCTTTTCGGGGTAGCGGGGTCGGTGAATTTTACAGCGGTGCCTGGGTGAGCCGTCAGGGCCGCGCTGACCAGCGAAGAGGGCGGTTGCGTTGCCTCTTGAACGGCCACGCGTTTCATATCGGCGTGTATCAGTGCATCCAGTGCGTCCTTGAACAGATACAGCCCGCCGGTGATCGCCAGGGTAATCATAAACGGCAGCACCAACAGGCCAGCGTAAAAATGCCAGCGCCAAACGGCGCGATACAGATCGAAGGTCTTGCGCTTACCTTCTTGTGGGGGTGATGCAGTCGACATGCAGTCTCTCCAAGCCACCAGGCATCTAGCCTGGCGGCTAATCAATAAGGGCAAATAGGTGCTCTATTGAGCACCTGAGTGAATTAGAAGCTGAAATCGGCTCGTGCCCACACCATTCGGCCAGGCTCGTTAATACCGCGATCCAAATCAGCGGGATAGCCAAAGGCCGCATTACCTGCCAGGTTTAAGTGCTCGGTGTACGTGGTGTCGAAAACGTTATCCACACCCACGCTTAGCGTTAGGTGGTTGCTCGCTTGATACGTGCCATTGAGCGAGAACACCCCGAAACCTGAGGACGATTCCAAGTCTTGGCCGACGACATTGCCTTTTTCTAGGGCTGTGCGGTTTTGTGCTGCAACGCCACGCCATAGGCCACCCACGGAGTAAGCATTGCGTGCATAGGTCAGACCTACATTGGCTTCTAGCGGGGGAATTTGAGGTAATGCCTCATCGTCGTCGGCATTACGTCCCCAGGCATAGGCCAGCGAGGCGTTGCTTACCCAGTTGTCGGTCAGTTGATAGCTGGCGCCCACTTCGGCACCCGCAATCTGAGCGTCGATATTATCGATTTGAGTACCGCCCATGCCCGCGGTGTTGTAATCAAACAAGATAAAATCGTTAACATACCCAGCATATCCGGACACCCATGCGCTTAAGCGCTGCTCGTTGTATTGCGCGCCGATATCCAGCTGGGTGGTTTTTTCGGCTTGAACCCCGTCGAAGGCGTTCAAACTACCGGCCGGGCCTGCTTGGCTGGAACTCAGTTCCCAGTAGTCGGGGAAGCGCTCCACATGCCCAATACCGGCATACCAGGTGATCGGCGCTGAGGCTAAATCTTGCTCGTAGCGGACAAAGGCGCTGGGCAGGGTGTCACGGCGGGTAAGGCCTGCGGTCGCCGTATCCAGATTCTCGTCACTGACGCGATAGCGGTCTACGCGGGCACCGCCAATAAGACGGTCACGTTCACCGATATAACGGGTGACCTCGCTGAAGGCGCCGAACTGGGTCTGCTCGTAATCGGGCTGCCAGCGCTCGCTATCCAGGTTGCGGTGCACTTGATGTTCAACGTCGACACCGGCGATCCACGTGGTATTTTTCCATTCCCACGTTGACGCGACACGGGCGCTCCTAGTACGACGGTCTAGCCGCATGGCCATGCCGTCACTCATATCCATGCCGCCACCCATGTCCATGCCGCCGCCCATGTCCATGCCGCCACCCATGTCCATGCCGCCACCCATATCCATGCTGCCCGGTGAACGTAGCGTGAAGTTATCCATAATATGGTCGGCATAGGCATAGTTGGCCTGCATTTCCAGACGTTTCCAGTGTTCACCTAAATTCTCGCGCCGGAAACGGATGCCCACGGTTTCGCGGAGAAACTTACTGCCATCCATGCCACGCCCTGCATAGCGCGCTTCGCCGTCTCCTCGGCCTGCGGTGACTTCAAGCCAGGTATCGTCGTCGGGTGTCCAGCCAAGCGCTACGTCACCGTTCCACTTATCCCATAACGAGGGCACGGCGTTGCCATCGCCACCCTGATAGTCATTGGCTTCGGATTGGTTACCGGTAATGCGCAGGTAGCCGTCTTTATTGCCCACAGCGGCATCAATACGGCGATCAAAGCGCCCATAGGTACCCAGCATGACGCTGCCATCCAAACGTACGCCAGCTCCATCGAACTCCTCCGGGCCGCGGTCAAAGCGCACTGTTGCCGCTGAAGCGCCGGGGCCCCACAGAACGGACTGCGGACCTTTGGTGACGGTGAGGCTGTCGTAATTTTCAGGTGAGATATAAGACGTAGGCGCATCCATTCGCGCCGGGCAGGCGCCTAGCATTTGGCTGCCATTGGTCAGCACGCGAAGACGTGAGCCAAACATGCCACGGAAAACCGGGTCACCGTTAGTGCCGCCGTTACGAATGGCAGAGAACCCCGGAATGGTCTGAAGATAGTCGGCGCCGTCGCTGGCAGGGGCCGGTTGTCGCGGTATGCGTGGGTCAGTTTCTACCGTAAGTGGTGAACTAAGCGGTACAGCGGTCACGACCATCGTGTTTAACGCATGATGGTCGTGGTGAGTGGTGGATGACTGAGCCCATGCGCCTTGAACAGTCAAGCTTGATGCCGCGGCGATGCTTAATGTCAGTGCGTGTCGTTGAAAACAGTTTTTTAACCGGGCAGGCGCGACGACGCCATGCACAATAGTTGAGTGTGACATGATGATCCCTTTTTTTGATATAGACAGCCGCCAGCCAGAAGCGAGCTTCAGGCTGAAAGGGCTGACGATGTGGCGTTATACACGTCGAAAAAAGGGCGGTGCTCGCGTTAGCGCGTGGGGGTAGTTATCACAGGACTGCATAGCCTGTGTCGGCTGCGTCAGCAGTTGGTCGTGCGTGATAAACGCTTGCAGGCTGATCGCGGGAAGAAAGGTATGAGCCGTTGGAAACTGTTGCCAGACGGTGCAGTAGCCACATTGGTGAAACCAATTGAAGATCGGTTCTACTGATTTAGCATGACCTGCATGATGATGGTGGCTTGTTTGAGTGGCGGTATGCGAGTGGTAGTCGCCTTGATGGCTTGCGTGATGACTAGCTTCCTGGTTAGCGTGATGCTGCCCACCGGACTGGTATTGTGAAATCAGCGGCCCCGTCAATAGCAGATGCATCGCTACAAACGCCATATAAAGCGCTATGCGATACCAAAGAGTCGCTATTGAACGTGATAGTTGCATTTACTCGATACGCTTTGTGGGCCGTGTTCTGTTTTTTATATAGATTGCTTCGGAATTTTAGCTGAAATTTCCTTATGAAAGCGTGAGAATTGTGCGGCCAATTGACACGTTTTGACGGCTAGTGACAGATGGGAGCTATTGGTATCTGGATCTTGATATGCCTGCAGGCCAGTGCACCTGCGTGATGGACCGCAACGGCTTGGGTAAAACCACGCTGCTGAAAATTGTAATGGGGAGGTGGCGGTCAAAAGCGGTGAGCTACGCTACGCCAGCGAGGAAGGCGAGATCCAACTGACTAAAAAAGCCATTGAAGCGCGCTCGCGGTTGGGGATTGGCTACGTGCCTCAAGGGAGGCAGATATTTCCGCTGCTGACCGTAGAGGAGAACCTGCGCACCGGCCTAGCCGCCCGAAGCGATGGGCTGAAAAAGATTCCCGAGCGGGTCTACGAGCTGTTTCCCGTGCTTAAGGAGATGAAAAACCGCCGTGGCGGTGACCTCTCCGGCGGGCAACAGCAGCAGTTGGCGATTGGTCGCGCGCTGGTCATCGAACCCAAACTGCTGATTTTGGACGAACCAGGGGAGGGCATTCAGCCCAATATCGTCGCTCAAATTGGCCAAGTGATTCGTCAGTTGATCGATGAGGATGGTTTAACCGTACTATTGGTGGAGCAGAAGCTGCCTTTTGCCCGCAAATACGCCGACTGTTTCGTGATCATGGATCGCGGACGACCAGTCGCCAAAGGCGATATCAGCGAACTCTCTAACGAGCTAATCAAGCAGCACTTGACGGTTTAAATAGTAAAAAATCGTGGTTCATAAGGAAGTGAGCTACGGTGCACTAGGCATTAGCTCGTCGTTCTCAAAGACGTTATTAATACGTAACAAGGTGTTATACCTAGTTAAAAAAAGCTTTCTGTGTGCGTGTTGAAGGTTTTCGTTTACGTGTAATATGCCACGCTTAATTCTAAAAAAACCGGGTGGGGTGTATATGCGTCATAAAGATAAAGACCAGCTTGCTGCTGAGTGGCAAGCGCTTTTAGAACGCACCCCTAAGCCGATGCGTCAAGCAGTAGAAACGCTGGTGGAATCTCAATGTCACACCTTTGCCGATCGTTTCTATTCGGTAATGATGGAAGATCCCCATGCATCGTTATTTCTCTCCAACGACCAAGTTCAGCAGCGCTTGAACCCCTCTATGCGCCGTTGGTTAAGCGCGATGTTTTCAGTGGAACATGCGGACTTTGAAGCCCTTGTTGATCTACAGGAAAAAGTGGGGCAAGTGCACGCCCGCATCGACATTCCTGTGAACCTGGTACTTAGCGGAGCAAGGCAACTTAAGCAGGCACTTTATGAGCAGATCAATGCCTCTTTTAAAAGCCCTCTATCGCCAGGTGATGCCTCGGTTTATGTATCCGATCACATCGATATGGGCATGGAGATTATGAGTCACGCTTACTCTGTAGCCAGCGACCGTAACGCGCGCACAGAAGAAGCTTATAAGCTCTTTTCCTTGACCCAAAATATCGGAGACGAGCGTGAACGTCAGCGATCAGCATTGCTAAGTTGGGAAAATGCGTTGATGTTTTCGGTTGCAGTGCAGCAGAACGTTAGTCAACTTCCTAAGCTTGCCAATTCTGAGTTTGGTTTATGGTATTTCCATAAAGCCTGTCACGCATTTGAGGGTGCACCAGAAATTACTACTATCTCAAGGAATATTCATCAAGTCGATAACGAATGGTTAGACGCCTTGGCCCACAGCACGACAACCGAATCAATGAAAGCATTAAGTAATATTCGTGATGCAACACGAACTATATTAATGCTGTTGGAAGACGTGCTGAAGCGTGCCTCCAGTTTAGAAGCTGGACGCGATAGTTTGACCCGGTTACTTAACCGCAAGTTTCTATCCGTGGTGCTTAGTAGAGAAATTGAACTAGCGCGCCACTCTGAGAAGTGCTTTGCGTTGCTCATGGTTGATATCGATCATTTTAAGTCGATCAATGATAACTATGGTCATGATGCCGGTGACAACGTACTTCAACAGGTAGCTAGTATCTTAGACCGTTCCACTCGAGGGGGAGATTATGTATTCCGGATGGGAGGTGAAGAATTCCTGATCATACTGGTTGATACCGACCAAGACGGTAGTCGGCTATTTGCTGAACGCCTGCGCCAAACGGTAGCAAAAGAGCCAATGCTTGCCGCAGCAGATACGTTAATTAAGGTGACTGTTAGTGTAGGAGTCACTATGCACGATGGCTATCCTGACTACCAGCGCTCTATGCAGCGGGCTGACCAAGCCCTTTACCAAGCGAAACGCAGTGGTCGTGACCGAGTCGTGGTGCAAATGGGTTAAGCCCGGCGAGTGCTTTAATTGTCAATCAAGTATGGGGATTGTCGATTAGGGTCTGCACTCTTTCCTATTATTTATTCCTATTATTTACTTTGCTTCTATTTTAATTAATGACAGCTCTTTATGACATCACAAAGGTGGAGCTTTTAAGCGCTACCTTGTGGTGCAAGCTGCTTTCATATTGCTCTATTTTGGTGCTTCAAAAGAGTAATACGGACCACTCTCAGTATCTTGACTCTGTATAACGGTCGCAGAACTTAGTCTTTCACCATTTTGGCGCATTAATTGCACTGCTTAGCTAACGGCTTACTGAAAGGAAGCGATAGCTAATTATGATGCAATGCGATATCGCAAAATCTCCCCTTGCCTCTGGCCACCGCTTTGATCAAGGCCGCCACTGGGCGGCTTCGTTGGACCTGCGTTTTGCCCCGCGCGACGGCGTTACCCGCATGGTACAGGCGCGCCACCAGGGCCCGCTGCGGGTGCAACGGCCGTTTTACCCGGAAGGCCGGAGTGAGGCGTGCCATGTGTACGTGCTTCACCCACCAGGCGGGCTGGTGAGCGGCGATGCGCTCACTGTTAGCGCTCATGTCGAGGGCGGTGCCCATGCGCTACTTACAACGCCTGCCGCCAATAAACTCTACAAAGCCGACAGCCAGGGCGTGGCATGGACTCAGCACACTCGATTAAGCGTTGAGAATGGCGCCACGCTGGAGTGGTTGCCCCAGGAGACTATCGCCTTCGATGGCTCGAAAGGCGAGCAGCGCACCCATATCGAGCTGCATGGCAGTGCCCGCTGTCTGGGCTGGGAAGTGATGGCGCTGGGGCGCCCGGCGAGCGATTTACCCTACCTTTCAGGCCGCATTGAGCAACACTTCCGCTTAACCTTGGACGGCAAGCCGCTGTGGTTAGAGCGCCAACCGTTAGACCCACTTCACCCACGCTTTGCTGGGCGCTGGGGGCAGGGCGGCGCCACGGTGCAGGCCACGCTCTGGACGGTAGGCATTGTCGATGCGCCTGCGGCTATCGAGGCCCTACGTGAAGCGCTGCCGGATAACCCGCGCTGGGCGGTGACCGTCCGCCACGGTGTCCTGCTGCTGCGCTATTTGGGCAACTCACGTAATGAAGCCTGGGCTTTATGCGAACAGGCCTGGCAGCTACTGCGCCCTCGGTGGATCGAGCGAGAAGCCCATACGCCGCGTATTTGGCTAACCTAATTTGGTATCACTCTGGAGAGACGCCCCATGGAATTAACCCCAAGAGATAAAGACAAGCTGCTGCTGTTCTCTGCTGCTCAACTGGCGGAGCGTCGTAAGGCGCGTGGTTTAAAGCTCAACTACCCCGAAGCGGTGGCGCTGATCAGCTTCGAGATTATGGAAGGTGCCCGGGATGGCCGCAGTGTGGCCGATTTGATGAGCTACGGCCGCGAGATTCTTAGCCGTGACGATGTGATGGAAGGCGTGGCTGAAATGGTCGACGAGGTGCAGGTGGAAGCCACCTTCCCTGACGGCACCAAGCTGGTCACTGTCCACACACCTATCAACTAGTTTTCAGCAACCAGGAGAGCGCCTGATGATTCCCGGTGAGTACCAATTAAAAGAGGGTGATATCGAACTGTGCGTGGGGCGTGAGCGAATTAGCGTTGAAGTGGCCAATACCGGCGATCGCCCCATTCAGATTGGCTCCCACTACCACTTCGCCGAAGCCAACCCGGCGCTGATGTTTGATCGCGACAAAACACGAGGCTTTCGCTTGGATGTAGCCGCCGGTACGGCGATTCGCTTTGAGCCTGGCCAAACCCGTGAGGTCACGCTGATTCCCTATGTTGGTAAGCGCGAAATTTACGGTTTCCGCGGCGATGTCATGGGCGCGCTACTCTCTAACGCGCCCGATGCCGCGCGAAATGAACAAAAACCAGGCGAAGCGGGAGGTCTGTCATGAAGCCTGCCAACAAGATCAGCCGGCAAGCCTACGCCGACATGTATGGCCCCACGGTGGGCGACCGCGTGCGCCTGGGCGATACTGAGCTTTGGATCGAAGTCGAGAAAGACGCCACCCACTACGGCGATGAAGTGAAGTTCGGCGGCGGCAAAGTGATCCGCGACGGCATGGGCCAAAGCCAGCGTGCCGATGACGCGGTGATGGATACGGTGATCACCAACGCTCTGATTCTGGACTGGTGGGGCATCGTCAAAGCCGATGTGGGCATTCAGAATGGCCGCATCGCCGCGATTGGCAAGGCAGGCAATCCTGACGTACAGCCTGATGTCGAGATCGTCATTGGTCCCGGCACCGAAATCATTTCCGGCGAAGGCAAAATACTGACCGCAGGCGGCATCGATTCCCACATCCACTTTATCTGCCCCCAGCAGGTCGAAGAAGCGCTGATGAGCGGCGTGACCACCATGCTCGGCGGCGGCACCGGCCCAGCCACCGGCACCAACGCCACCACCTGCACCCCCGGCCCCTGGCATATCGGCAAAATGCTCCAGGCAGTGGACGATATGCCGATGAACATCGGCTTTCTGGGCAAGGGCAACGCCAGCCTGCCCGAATCCCTGGAGCTTCAGCTCCAAGCAGGCGCCATGGGGCTCAAATTGCACGAAGATTGGGGCACTACGCCCGCCTCAATCAACAACTGCCTGAACGTCGCCGATGCCTACGATGTGCAGGTGGCGATCCACACCGATACCCTAAATGAATCAGGCTTTGTGGAAGACACTCTGGCCGCATTCAAAGAGCGCTGCATTCACACCTACCACACCGAAGGCGCAGGCGGCGGCCACGCGCCGGATATCCTTACTGCCTGCTCGAAGGCCTACGTATTGCCGTCGTCCACCAATCCGACACGGCCCTACACGGTCAATACCATCGACGAACACCTCGATATGCTGATGGTGTGCCACCACCTCGACCCCAATATCCCCGAAGACGTGGCCTTCGCAGACTCGCGCATTCGCCGCGAAACTATCGCCGCCGAGGATATCCTCCATGACCTGGGCGTGATCTCGATGATCGCCTCGGACTCCCAGGCCATGGGGCGGGTCGGTGAAGTGGTCTGCCGCACCTGGCAAACGGCGCATAAGATGAAGGTGCAACGTGGCCTGCTGCCGGAAGATGAAGCACTGGGTGCCGATAACCTGCGCGCCAAGCGCTATATCGCCAAGTACACCATTAATCCGGCGATCACTCACGGTATCGCCCACGAAGTGGGCTCCATCGAAGTCGGTAAGCTGGCGGATCTAGTGCTATGGAAACCGGCCTTCTTTGGCGTGAAGCCATCAATGATGATCAAGGGCGGCATGATTGCAGCAGCGCCTATGGGCGACCCCAATGCTTCGATTCCCACGCCGCAGCCGGTCCACTACCGCTACATGTTTGGCGCCTTTGGCCGCGCCGCGAGCCAAACCCGGCTCAGTTTTGTCAGCCAAGCCGCGTTGGATGCAGGCATTAAAGAGACCCTGGGGCTTAATAGCGAATTGGCGGCATGCAAAAACGTACGCCAAGTACGCAAGCAGGATATGAAGCTAAACGATGCCTGTCCCGATTTGACCGTCGACCCGCAAACCTACGAAGTGCGCTGCGATGGTGAAATTTTAACCTGCGAGCCCGCCACCGAACTGCCGCTGGCCCAGCGCTATCATTTGTTCTAAGGAGTCCTCATGCTAAAACTGATAGAACGTTTAGGACCAGTGGCGGAAAGCGCAGCCAGCGACACGCTGACGCTGCCCTTCGAGCTGCGCATTCGTGGGCGCTTAAAAACCAAGAGCGATGGCGGCCGCGAGCTGGGATTGTTTCTTGATCGCGGCCCGGTGCTGCGCAGCGGTGAAGGCCTGAAAGCCGAAAGCGGCGAAGTCGTGCGTGTCTGTGCCGCCGTAGAACCGGTAGTTACCGCGCGAGTGAGTGCTGGCTTACCGCTGGCGCGGCTGGCCTACCACCTAGGCAATCGCCACGTACAGCTGGCGCTAGGTGAAGATGAAAAGGGCGGCTGGGTGCGCTTCCCACCAGACCACGTGCTGGAAGAACTCGCCGAGCTGCTAGGCGCCGAGCTGGAGCATCACAACGCCACCTTCGACCCGGAGCCGGGCGCTTATAACCAAGTGGGCGGCGGGCATTCGCATTCCCACGGTCATGCCCATTCGCACGATCATTCACACGACCACGACCACTCGCATGAGCATCACCATGCACACTGAGCTTACCGCGTTAGAAAGACAAAACGACGAGCTGGCGCTGTTGGGGCTGTTGCAACTGGTAAGTCCCGCGTTGCCCATCGGCGCCTTTGCCTTTTCCCAAGGGCTGGAGAGCGCTTTCGAGCTGGACTGGGTACGCGATGAAACGAGTCTTGCTGAGTGGTTAAGCGGTGTACTGGAAGATGGCCTGACCCGCTGCGAGCTGCCCGTGCTGGCGCGGCTGCATGAAGCGTTCGACCAAGCGGATAGTCAATCAATCGCTACATGGGATGAGTGGCTGGCCGCCACCCGGGAAACCGCCGAGCTGGCCGCTGAAGACAGCCGCTTGGGCGCCTCGCTTAAACGCTTGCTGGGCAGCTTGGATTTATTGCCAAGAGATCAGCAACTGCCAAGTGAAGACTTACTAACGCCTTTGCTCCCGCCTCAGGCAGGCTATGTGACACTGTTTGCCTACACGGCTTACTTGCGTGGCGTGTCCGTACGCCAAACCCTGCTGGGCTTTGCCTGGGCGTGGTTAGAGAACCAACTGGCGGTGGCCTGTAAAGCCTTGCCGCTAGGCCATACCGCTGCTCAGCGGGTGATTGAGCAACTGCGCCCAGCCTTGGTGGATGCCGTTAACCAAGCGCTAACGCTAGAAGATGACGAGCTAGGCCCGGTACTGCCCAGCCTAGCACTGGCAAGTGCGCTACACGAAACCCAATATTCACGCCTGTTTAGAAGTTAAATAGCTTAGATATTGAATCGCTTAGAAGTTAACGAGGAGAGAACGATGACTCACTGTTTACGCGTTGGCGTGGGCGGCCCAGTAGGCTCCGGCAAAACTGCGCTGCTCAAGCAACTCTGTTTAGCGCTTCGTGACTACTACGATATCGCCGTGGTCACCAACGATATCTATACCCGCGAAGACGCCGATTTTCTGCTCAAGCACGATGCCCTCCCGGCGGATCGTATCCTAGGCGTAGAGACCGGCGGCTGCCCGCATACCGCGATTCGTGAAGATGCCTCGATGAACCTGGCCGCCATCGACGAGCTGCAGGCGCGCCACCCGAAGCTGGAGCTTGTGATGGTCGAATCAGGTGGTGACAACCTATCGGCCACCTTCAGCCCCGAGCTTTCCGACCTGACGCTTTACGTTATCGACGTATCCGCTGGCGATAAAATCCCCCGCAAGGGTGGGCCAGGCATCACCAAGTCAGACCTGCTGATTATCAACAAGATCGATATCGCCGAGTATGTTCACGCTTCACTAGACGTGATGGAGCGCGATTCCAAGAAAATGCGTGGCGAACGGCCCTTCGTATTTACCAACTTGTATAACGGGGTAGGCCTTGAAGAGATTATTCGCTTTATTCTCGACAAAGGAATGCTGGACGAGAGGCGCCCGCAGGCTGATAAAGCGGCTGCCGTGAGTACAGGGGCAATTTAGTAAGTCCGCGATGCACAAAGGCCGCCAAATGTTTGGCGGCCTTTGTTGTTTAGCGGCTTATTATTCCAATAGGTTCCACAGGCCAATGGTGAGTGCGGGGAACATGCACAGTAGCAGGACGATCACCATGGTCGCAGCGATGAAAGGTACCGCCGCACGGAACACGGCGGAAGGCGATACCTTGGCGATCTGCGATGTGATAAATACCAACAGCCCCACGGGTGGGGATATCCCCCCTAGCTGTAAGGTAATAATCATCACGATCCCCAATTGCACCGGGTCGACGCCGGCATTGGTCATCATTGGTAAAAACAGGGGAGCGATGATCAGCATCGCTGGCGTTAAGTCGAGAAACATGCCGGCCAAGGCAAGGACCACTAAAAGGATGATGAACAACCCGAACTGACTGTCGGCCGCCGTGCCTGCCCAGCCGACTATTTCCTGGGGTACCTGCTCAGCAATCAATATCCATGCGAACGGTACCGAGGCCGCGATCAAAAAACCGACCAGCGCGGCGTCCGTCCCGCACTCAACGAAGGAGCGGTAAAACTGCTTCCAGTCGTACGCGTTGAATACCAGTTTGCCAAGCACGAACGTCCAGAGCAACGCCACAACACCCGCCTCGGTGGCGGTAATAACCCCAAAGCGGATCCCGCCCAATACACCGACGGTGATCACCAACACCGGTAGCGCCCGCACGAAGGTATGCCAGATCGTCGCCATTGGCGCGCGTGCGGTAGCTGTCTGGTACTGACGTCGCACGGAGATCCAATAAGCGACCAGCATCAACGCACCGGCGGCCATCAGTGCAGGCACGATACCAGCCATGAACAGGCGGGCGATAGAAACGTTGGCGACCGAGGCATAGACCAACATGGCGATGGCTGGAGGTACCACGTTGGGCAGAATAGCCGATGAGGCGGTGACCGCGCAGGAGAACGCTGGCGAGTAGCCGCGTTTGACCATCTCAGGCACCAGGATTTTGGTGCTGCTGGCCGCATCGGCACTCGAAGAGCCTGAGATACCGCCAACCATCAGGCTGTTGAGGATGTTGACGTGGGCCAGGCCACCGCGCAGGTGGCCGACCAAGCTTGTGGCGAAATCAATTAAGCGAGTCGAAAGCCCACCAAGGTTAAGTAGGTAACCGGTAGATAGAAAGAAGGGAATCGCTAGCAGGATGAACTTAGTCGAACCGGTGACCATGTTCTGAACCACCGCTGGCGCCGGCAGAATAAACGAGGCCGAACTGGCCAGAAATACCCCGAACATCAACGAAAACGATACCGGTACACCAACCCCAAGTGCCAGAAAGAAAACCACCAGCATGATCAGGCTTGGTGAGATGCCCTGTAAGGGCCCTAATAGGCCTTGATCCAGCCCTGCATAGATCAAGCCAGCGATGACTATCGCCGCCAAGTTGCGGATCAGGATACCTGTATTGTCAGCGTCGCGAGCGAGCAGGAAAACTAGCGCGATGACACCGGAAATTGGAATGACGGCGTACTTGATAGCCGTGGGCCACTGTAAGCTGGCGCTGGTGCCACCCACCATGTCGGCTAGTTGGTAGCCACCGAACAACATCATGATCAGCGTCAGCGAAAGGATAAGATTCTGGGTGAAGCCCAGTACACCGGCGAGCCAGGCTGGCAGATCTTTAGGCAGGAAGTCACCAGCAACATGGCGCTGTTGGCGTACCCCTAATGCCGCGCCGAGAAAGATTAACCAGGTAAAGCACCAGATCGCGAACTCTTCGGTCCACGAAAAGGAGTCATTGAAAACATAGCGAGAAACGACACCGGCGAGCACCGCCAAGGTCATGGCCAGCAAAATACCAAAGACGAGGAAACGCACCAGGCTTTCCAGCCCGGTGGCGGCGCGGCCGATGCCCAATGATGAGGTTGCAAGGGAAAAACGGTAGGCAGACATCCGATACGCTCCAGAAGGGCGGCGCCAGTGAAGACGCAACAAACACTCGGCCCCACCGTAGCGGAGGGGCCGACAGGGTTGTTATTCCGCGTTTTCGATCAGCGAAACAAGTGCTTCGCCATTCGGGATTTTTTCAACATATTCGTCGCGGATTGGCTTCATAGCTTCTTGCCATGGCCCTTTGTCTTCGATTTCGATGATCGTCGCACCGTCGGCAACGGTTTCATCCAGTGCCGCCTGGTCGTCACTCTTACGCATTGCGGGTAGCTCTGCCTGAACCTCCAGTGCCGCCTCAGTGATCACCTCTTGGTAGTCGTCAGGCAGACGCTCCCACCAGTTCTGTGAAACTACCCAGGTACCCATAGCGAAGATGTGATCGGTTTTCACATAGTACGGAGCCACTTCATAGAAGCGGTTGGTCAGATAGTTAGTCGCAGTGTTATCAAAGAAGTCGATAACCCCCGTCTGCATGGAGTTATATATTTCAGGTGCGGGAACTGGCGTTGGGTTGGCGCCAGCTGCTTTCCAGGCGTCGACGTGCAACGGGCTCTGGATGACGCGCATTTTCTTGCCCTGGATGTCGTCAATCGAATGAATAGGGAAACTGCTCATCAACTGACGGATACCATTGACGGAGAAGCCAAGCAGATGGAATCCCTGCTCTTCAAAGTTGGCAGAGAGTTCTTCGGTCAATGGTTCGCTGAGCGCTGTCGCCTGCTCCTCGCCATCAATCAAATAAGGCAGATCGAGCACTTGAACCTCGGGAATCCAAGAGGTCAGTACAGAGCTGGTGATGATGCCCATCTGTACCGAGCCCAACCGGATGCCTTCGGCAGATTCGCTTTCTCCGCCCAGCACGCTGTTAGCGAACAGCTGGATATCGACATTATCGTCTGTGCGTTCACGCACCAGATCGGCAAACTGCTGCGCCGCTTCATACTTGGTATTGCCTTCCGGCACATCTAGCGAGAGCTTGGCATTGTAGTCCGCCGCTAGTGCGGACGTGCTGCTGATGGCGAGCGCCAATGCCGTCAGCACAGCGGGTGTTGAGGTTAAAGCATGTTTGATTTGCATGAGCCTAGTCCTTGTATGTTGTTATATAGGTCGTTCATCCGGTCATACCGGTGTTGTTGTCTCTCTCGGGTTTTAAATTGCCGTTAAAGAACGGCCAGCATGCCGCCGTCGACGTAAATGATCTGGCCATTTACGTAGCTCGACGCCGGGGATGCGAGGTAGACCACCGTGCCGACGAGATCCTCGGGAACACCCCAGCGCTTGGAAGGGGTGCGGCCAACGATCCAGTCATTGAATTTCGGGTCGTCGACCAGAGGCTGGGTCATTTCCGTGATCATGTAGCCTGGGCCGATGGCATTGGTCTGAATGTTATGTTCAGCCCACTCCGCTGCCATGGATTGAGTCAACAAACGCACGCCGCCCTTGGACGCCGTATAAGCACCCACGGTTGGGCGTGCGACTGAACTCATCAGTGAGCCGATATTGATGATTTTGCCGCCCTTGCCGCGCGCAATCATTTGACGGGCAACGTTGCGACCCAGCAAGAAGGTGCTGGTCAGGTTCGTGTTGACCACGGTGTCCCACTGGTCGCGTTCGAGCTCGACTAACGGGCGGCGAAGCTGCATGCCGGCGTTATTGACCAGGATGTCGATAGTTACGCCATCGGCATTAAGCGCTGCCAGCGCCTGCTCAATGGCAGCTTCGTCGGTAATGTCGAACGATGTGGTCAATACGCTATGCCCTTCCTCGGAAAGGGCATCACGCGCTGCTTCGAGTTTGTCGCGATTACGACCATGAATAATGATTTGAGCGCCCGACTGAGCCAATCCGCGGGCCATTGCGAGCCCCAACCCACCCGATGAGCCTGTGATAAGTGCTGTGCGGCCTGTTAGATCGAACAAGGTCATCTTTCTCACCTCTTGTATCATTGTTGTGTGAAAAGAATTTTAGGGTTTAGCTACTTTCTAGAGTGAATTAAGCGTTTTTTGAAGGCTATTAACGTTGCGGCGGAAGCTACAAGTAAGCAGTGTTAAAGATATGTTAGTAACAAGACTCTGCTTCCATCTTTATTGAAAACTTATTTTTTAAGGAAACATTAAATAAAGAATCAAGTGATGCGCTACTTAAGCGTTATTGACGTATCCATCACATGTGTTCTGATATAGAAATATATTGGTATATACCTTGATATACCATGATACTTATGTCTAATAAGGCACTAATTTATTGGGATTACAAAATAATGGTCACTAAAACATCGTCTTACGGGATGTCCCAAGGAGAACAGGCTTACGAGAGAATTGAGTCATTAATCGCTCACATGGAGCTCAAGCCCGGTGAGACCATGACAATGGCCGACTTGCAGGAGAGAGTATCGCTGGGCCGCACCCCCGTGCTTGAAGCGATTCGCAAGCTTTCGGACGACACTCTTTTAGAAGTACGCGCTGGACGCGGGGTAAAGATTACGCCCATTGACTTGCATCGCGAACGCCGGTTGTTAAGAATTCGGCGCGATATTGAGAGTTTTGTCGTTGAACTGGCCATTGATAACGCCAGTGGTTTGGTAAGAAGTCAGTTGAACCAACTAGCCCGCATGCTTCAAGAATTAAAGTCAGGCAGTGATATCCGCCCCTTTAATGATCTCGATAAGCGAATGGATCAATTGCTATTGGAGGCTGCCGACGAACCGTTTGTGGAACGGACATTGCGGCCACTTCACACGACGTTTCGGCGGCTAGGGTATCTTTATCAGAGTCACCTGGGCAGTGAGCGCACCGTACAGGAAAATATCCAGATGCATGTGGATATGCTCAATGCGATTATTGAGCGTGACACTCCTAAGGCATTAAAAGCGACTCATTTGCTGATGGATTTTATGGAAGAGATGTTCGTGCCGCTTGAGCGCGACCTAGCCCCATCCTATCTTGATGTTAATATTAAGCCCTTTTGATTTTAGGGCTTTTTGCCACGTCGTTTGGCTGTCTATTTACCATAACGCCAGTACGTGCAGGGAGTGTCAGCCGCCCCAGGTTGCTCATTCAACCCGCGTAATAGGCTGGCGGCTAGGGTCGAGATGCCAGGCTAGGCCAAGGCGCGTATTGCGTTCTAATTCTGCAATCACCTGGGCGCCCAGCAGTAAAATGATGGCGCCCACTTCCAGACTGATCAGTACGATCACCAGCGTTGCCAGCGAGCCGTAAACGGCATTAACAAACGATAGGTTGGCAAAATAGTAGACCAGTAACAGCCGTACGCCTTCCCACATGAGCGCCGCGACGAACCCTCCCACGACCGCACGGTGTAAGGCGATGCGCACGACTGGTAGCACTTTGTAAATAGCGCTGAAAAGTAGAAAAACCCCAATAAAACTGGCCAGGTTCAGTACTGGTCCTGAAAAGTTGGCTAACGGCAGTTCCCGCTCAAATAACAAAAAAACCAACGTATTGAGCGAACTGGCCAAGGTAACCACTAGCGTCAGCGCCATCAACCCTGCCCCTAGCACCACCATAAAGGCGTAAGGCAGCATCACCGATACCCATACGCTGCGCTTGATATGTGGGCTCTCCGGCGCATGGAAAATAATGGCCAGGGCGTCCTCCAACATGCGAAAGGCGAATGAGCTGAACAGTAATAGAATGGGAAAACTCAAGATGCCTATCACATCGCGCGAATCGAGCAGGCTGCGGACGGCCTCTAATAGCACTTCAGCGTGTGCTGGCGCCATGTGGCGTGCCTGTATGGCTAGAACATTGAGAAGATGCTGCTGATCGACCACTTGGGTTAATAACACCACCAGTACGGCAAAAAGCGGCACGATGGAGAGCAGTATATTGTAGCCCACACCGCCCGCCAGTAGGACACCATGATTTTTCAGGAAGTTGCGTACTACGCGCCAAGCAAAGTGGGCCAACTGAGGAAGCAGGAGCAGGAAAGTTTTAAAAAACGAAGAGTTTCGGACCATGCTGCCATTCTCCTTGTGCACTTTGGCCATGATACGCTGATGGCGATAGCAAGTAACAAGAGCAAGTAACAAGAGCAAGTAACAAGAGCAAGTAACAGGGAAAGTAAGTGCTTATCCGGCTAGGTTCCAGAGGGTAGTCATAGACGGCATGCACGAAAGGAGAGTTTTAAAAAACAATCTAAAAACAAAAAGGTCGCCCTGACCAGGCGGTAGAAGGGTCAGGGCAACCGAAGATTGTGGTTTAGCGTCGTGCTAAAACGGGCCATCCCTGGCCACCACACCTACACAGTGTACTTTTAGCCTCTTGTTATCATTAACTTAGGTTATGCATCTAACCATTATTAGCTAAATAGCTGTGTATCCAGTAAAAAATATCCAAAATGGTTAAAGTTTGCGTGCTTCAGGTCGATCTAGACCCAAGATAACGATAAAACCAATCATGCACGCTTTGCTCTGGAACACGTATACTTATGGCCACTCCTGCTACTCCCCCCCCTAAACGATCCTTGGGTTTACAAACCAAGGTGTTGATGTTGGTACTGCTTCCCCTTCTGTTGGTAACGGTCACGCTGGTTGGTTTTAAAACCTACAGCAATATCCAGGATACTCGTGAGACGTTGGCCGAACAGCGCGAGCAGTTGCTTAACGAGCGTCGCAATGCGGTGCGCGATATTGTTCAAATGGCGACTACCGCTATTGCCCCTATCTATGAAAATGCTGGTGCGAATGATGAGGCAGCAAAGCAGCAGGTGGCTGAGCTGGTTCGCTCCATGCGCTTTGAAGATAACAACTATATTTTTATCTATGATTATGAGGGTAACAATATCGTCACGGCGCCTGCGCCGGAGCGTGAAGGCACCAACATGATCGATGCTCAGACCCCTGATGGCACCTACCTCATCCGCGAGATCATTCAGGTCGCGCAGAGTGGCGGAGGGCCCTATAGCTACTTATGGGATTACCCAGGTACCGATAGAATTGAACCTAAGCACTCCTACGTTGATCGTCTTGAGAAATGGGACTGGCTGATTGGCGCCGGTGTGTATGTCACCGATGTCGATGTCGCCGTTGCTGAACTTGAAACCGCTGCGGCTGCTGATTTACGTCAAGGGATTATAGTTGCCTCCCTATTGGGCCTTGGGTTGTTCCTCGTCATTGCACTGATAGCGTTCGGCTTAGTGCGTCGCACGTTAGGGCCTATCAAACGCACGACTGCTGCCATGCACGATATCGCCCAAGGACGTGGGGATTTGACTCGCCGCCTAGCGGTTGAGAGCGGTGATGAAATTGGCGACCTTAGCGTTCAGTTTAATGCCTTTGTAGCGCGTATGCAGGATACCCTGCGCGATGTGCGCAGCAGCACCCTCAGCGTCCGTCAGGCGGCGGGCGAAATCTCGCAAAGCTCGGAAGAGCTAGCCACCCGTACTGATCAGGCCGCGGCAAACCTACAACAAACCTCTGCTTCCATGGAAGAGATCACTTCCACGGTCAACCACAGTGCCGACAACGCTTCACAGGCCAATACGCTGGTGTTGTCGACCGCCGAAGTCGCTCGTGAGGGTGAGGCTGCGATGGGGCAGGTTGAAAATACAATGCGCGATATTAACGACTCTGCGTCGCGCATTAGCGATATCATCAGCATGATTGATGCGATTGCTTTCCAAACCAATATCTTGGCACTCAACGCCTCGGTGGAAGCTGCACGAGCAGGCGAGCATGGCCGTGGGTTTGCGGTGGTAGCCCAGGAAGTACGTACGCTGGCCAGTCGCTCCAGCGATGCCTCGAAAGAGATTCGTACGCTGATTGATGCCTCGGTTCAGCACACCAACTCGGGGGCGAAGTTGGTACGTAGTGCGGGCGACACCATGCGCGAGATCGTCTCCAGCGTAGCGAAAGTCACCGATGTGATCGGTGAGATTACAGCCGGCGCTAAAGAGCAGAGCAGCGGTATCGGCCAGATCAATACCGCGGTGGCGGAAATGGATACCATGACCCAGCAGAATGCTGCCATGGTGCAAGAATCGACCACTGCCGCTGCCAATATGCGCCGCCATGCTGAGCATTTGAACCAGTTAATCAACTCCTTCGTGCTGGGCGACGATGAGCCTACGCAGCGGCATCAGGCGCTGGCGTCTCCGGCCCCTCAGCACCGTGGCAATGATAGTGGACTGAAACGCCCTGCGCTTTCGTCGCCACCCTCATCGCAGCGCTCGTCATCAAGCCATCATGCAGAAGATGAGTGGGAGGCGTTCTAGCGCGCCAGGTCAATCGTTAGGAACAAAAATGGGGCTTGCCAAGTGGCAAGCCCCATTGCGTTTATCCGGTATGTTGCTTGGCCAGCCTTTCCTCCAGGAGGGTGGCAGCCCGCCGTGCCAGCGGGGAAAACTCGGCATCCTCACACTCCAGTGTGGCCACCAAGCGTTGTTTCATTGAACGTGCCCAGAAGGTTTCCAGGTGTCGGCAGGTGGCCGCTGCGGCCGCTTCTTCATCGCGACCACCATCCAGATTAGCGGCGATCTGGTTGGTCATATGAATTAAATTGGTATCGTTGTGCGACGACATGGCGACTCTCCTCAACGTTGGGCAATAGCCGCCGTCATGGGGCGGTGATAAATCAAATGGCGTCCTGGCCGGGCAAAACCTGCCAGCAGCAGCCCCGAGGCCTGGGCCTGCTCTACGGCCAGGGCGGTAGCCGCCGAGACAGCCACCAGGGCACCAATACCCGCACTGGCACACTTATGGACCATTTCGTAGCTGGCGCGGCTGGTAACTAACACGAACCCTTGGCTGAGCGGGAGGGCCTCACGGGCGAGAGCGCCGATCAGTTTGTCCAGCGCGTTGTGACGCCCGACATCTTCGCGCAAGCGTTGAATGCGGCCCTGGGCATCGCACCAGGCGGCACCGTGGCTGGCCCCCGTCGCCGCCTGCAGCGGCTGGTGGGCGCCCAACATGTTGAGGGAGTGCTGGATGGCGGCATCGTTAAGCGAAGGCGCCGTGACATGTGGAATCGGCCGTATTGCCTGTTCCAGTACTTCGGTGCCACATAGGCCGCATCCGGTGCGCCCGGTCATGCTGCGCCGCCGTTGCTTGAGCTCGGCCATTCGTTGGCTGGCAATGGTCAGATGAACAGCGAGGCCTTGAGGCTCTTCGTGTACTTCCAGGTCGTAGCATTCGTTTACGTTGGCCAGGATACCTTCGGAAAGGCTGAAGCCTAGTGCAAAGTCCTCAAGGTCCGTCGGGCTGGCCATCATTACCGCATGAGAGATGCCGTTGTAGACCAGAGCCACTGGTGTTTCCAAAGCCAGAAGGTCCTCCTGGGGAGCGGCGTGCCAGCCGGTAGTGCCGCGGCGTACTTCCACTGGCTGGCGTGTCAGGGCGGTCTCAACGCTCGTCTCAAGCCCTGACGCCGAGCCGTTTGTACGTGCTGCGCTCATGTCATCTCCTGATGAGCTTTGCCCAAGTAGTCACGCTGAGCCAGGTCGAAGGCGCTAAACCGCTGCTGCCAGGCAGAGGGTTGGCTGACTTTTTCCACCTGCACCGCCGTGACCTTGTATTCGGGACAGTTGGTGGCCCAGTCGGAGTTGTCGGTGGTGATAACGTTGGCGCCACTGCCAGGGTGGTGGAATGTCGTGTAGACCACCCCCGGCTGCATGCGCTCACTAAGCCGTGCGCGCAATACCGTCTGGCCCGAGCGGCTGGTAATGCCCAGCCAGTCGCCGTCGCGCACGCCGCGAAGCTCCGCATCACTGGGGTGCAACTCCAACACGTCTTCGTTGTGCCACTGTTGGTTGTCGGTACGCCGGGTCTGGGCGCCTACATTGTATTGGCTGAGAATCCGCCCTGTGGTCAGTAGTAGTGGGAAGCGGCGGTTAGCACGCTCCTCGGTGGCCACGTATTCGGTAATTGCAAAGCGGCCCAGACCAATCGGAAAATCGAACTCGTGCATGGTCGGCATGCCGTGTGGATTGGCATCGTTACACGGCCATTGAAGACTGCCGTACTCTTCGAGCTTGGTGTAGCTCACGCCAGTGAAGCTCGGCGTCAGCTGGGCGATTTCATCCATGATCTCGGACGGGTGCGTGTAGTGCATCGGGTAGCCCAGCGCGTTGGCCAGGTCCTGAGTGATCTCCCAATCCTGCTTGCCCGCCACCGGCGGCATGACCTTACGCACCCGGTTGATGCGCCGCTCGGCGTTGGTAAAAGTGCCGTTCTTCTCCAGAAAACTCGATCCTGGCAGCAGCACGTGGGCGAACTTGGCCGTCTCGTTCAAGAAGATATCCTGCACGATCAGGCAATCCAGCGAACGCAGCGCCGCTTCAACATGTTGGGTGTTAGGGTCTGACTGGGCGATATCCTCGCCCTGCACATAAAGTGCCTTGAAGCTGCCTTCGATGGCGGCATCGAACATATTGGGAATGCGCAGCCCCGGTTCGTTGTCCAATTTTACGCCCCATACGGCCTCGAAACGGCCTCGGGCGATGGGGTCGGCCACGTGCTGGTAGCCCGGCAGTTCGTGAGGGAATGAGCCCATGTCGCACGAACCTTGCACGTTATTCTGACCACGTAGCGGGTTTACACCCACGCCTTCGCGGCCAATATTGCCGGTCGCCAGGGCCAGGTTGGCAATGCCCATGACCATAGTGGAGCCCTGGCTGTGCTCGGTCACGCCCAGACCGTAGTAGATAGCGCCGTTGCCTGCCGTGGCGTAGGTGCGCGCTGCCTGGCGCACAGCGTCAGCGGGCACCCCGGTGATCGCTTCGCTTGACTCGGGGGAGTGGCGTGTCTCGCTGATAAATGCACGCCAGCTTTGATAGGCCTCGGTGTCGCAGCGCTTGGACACGAACTCCTTGTCTTCAAGCCCTTCGGTGATAACCACATGGCCCAGTGCGTTGACCAGCGCCACGTTGGTGCCTGGGCGCAGCGGCAGATGCTGGGCCTCGCCGAGGTGCGGGGTCTTGAGCAGATCGATATAGCGCGGATCGGCGACGATCAGCTTGGCGCCTTGGCGCAGGCGCTTGCGCATCAGCGAGCCAAACACGGGGTGGGCGTCGGTGGGATTAGCGCCAATGACGATAATCGCATCAGACTTCATCACCGAGTCAAAGGACTGGGTGCCCGCCGATTCGCCGAGAGTGGTTTTCAGCCCGTAACCGGTGGGGGAGTGGCAGACCCGCGCGCAGGTATCGGTGTTGTTGTTGCCAAACGCCGCGCGGATCAGCTTCTGCACCAGGTAGGTCTCTTCGTTGGTGCAGCGCGACGAGGTAATGCCCCCGATGCTCTCGCGGCCATGCTCGGCCTGAATCGATTTCAAGCGGCTGGCGGCAAAGCTGATGGCCTCTTCCCAACTGGCCTCGCGCCAGGGCTGGTCGATGCTTTCACGGATCATGGGAGTGGTCAGGCGGTCCGGGTGCGACGCGTAGCCAAACGCAAAGCGCCCCTTCACGCAGGAGTGGCCGTGGTTGGCGTCACCGCCCTTGTAAGGCACCATGCGCACCAGTTTATCGCCCTTCATCTGGGCCTCGAACGAGCAGCCCACGCCGCAGTAGGCGCAGGTGGTGACCACGCTTCTATCTGGCACGCCGTGGTCAATCACGCTTTTTTCCATCAGCGTGGCGGTCGGGCAGGCCTGCACACAGGCGCCACAGGAGACGCAATCCGAATCCATGAACGCCTCGTTTTGCCCCGCCGATACCTTGGATTCAAATCCGCGACCGTCGATGGTCAAGGCAAAGGTGCCCTGTACTTCTTCACAGGCGCGCACGCAGCGCGAGCAGACGATGCACTTGCTGGGGTCGAAGCTGAAGTAGGGGTTGGATTCATCCTTGACGGCGTCAAGGTGGTTATCGCCCTCGAATCCATAGCGCACTTCGCGAAGCCCCACGCTACCCGCCATGTCCTGCAGCTCGCAGTCGCCATTGGTGGGGCAGGTCAAGCAGTCCAGCGGGTGGTCGGAGATATAAAGCTCCATCACGTTGCGGCGCAGCTTGGCCAGCCGCTCGTTCTGGGTGGTCACCTTCATGCCTTCCGCCACGGGCGTGGTGCACGAAGCCGGCAGCCCGCGGCGCCCCTCCACCTGTACGGCACACAGCCGGCAGGAGCCAAAGGGCTCAAGACTGTCGGTGGCACACAGCTTGGGAATGTTGATGTCAGCCAGTGCCGCCGCTCGCAGCACTGACGTGCCTTCGGGTACGCTGATGGTGACGCCGTCGATTTCCAGATTCACCAATGCGGTGCCAAGCGACTGAGCCGGAAACGGAGTGCCTAAATCTTTGTCGTGGGCGGGGTTTCTGGCGTACTGTTTAGGATCAAAGTGTCCGATCATGATCTGTCTCCGTTTGCTGCCCGCTGAAAATCGTCAGAGAAGTGGGTCAGGGCGCTTTGTACTGGGAAGGGGGTCATGCCTCCCATGGCGCAGAGCGAGCCATCCACCATCGTTTCGCAGAGGTCATGGAGCAGGGCGAGGTTGGCCTCGCGGTTATGATTGGCGCGGATTCGGTCGATCACCTCCACGCCACGGGTCGAGCCGATACGGCACGGCGTACACTTGCCGCAGGATTCCACCTTGCAGAACTCCATTGAGAAGCGCGCCTGTTCGGCCATATCGACGCTGTCGTCGAACATCACTACACCGCCGTGCCCCAACACCGCTTGATCAGCAGCAAAGGCTTCGTAGTCCAGCGGCAAATCCCATTGGGATTCCGGCAGATAAGCGCCTAGCGGGCCACCTACCTGCACGGCGCGTAGCGGCCGTCCACTCAACGTGCCGCCGCCGAACTCTTCCATCAGAATGCGCAAGGTATTACCAAAGGCCAGTTCCACCAAGCCACCGCGCTTGACGTTACCCGCCAGCTGCAGCGCCAGTGTGCCCCGCGAGCGGCCCATGCCGTGGCTTGCGTAGGCTTCGGCGCCTTCAGCAAGGATAAACGGCACGGCGGCCAGCGAGAGCACGTTATTGACGACCGTGGGGCGGCCAAACAGCCCTTCGATGGCGGGTAGCGGCGGCTTGAAGCGCACCAGGCCGCGCTTACCTTCCAAACTTTCCAGAAGCGACGTTTCCTCACCGCAGATATAGGCGCCTGCGCCCAAACGGACTTCCAAATGAAAGGCGCGGCCGCTGTCGCGAAGATTGTCACCCAGATAACCGGCCTGTTCGGCGCGGGCGATCGCCTCATCCAGAATCTCCTTGGCGAGCGGATACTCTGAGCGCAGGTAGATATAGCCCTGGGTTGCCTTGACGGCGAGCCCAGCAATCGCCATGCCTTCGATCAGCATATAAGGATCACACTCCATTACTAGCCGGTCGGCGAAGGTGCCTGAGTCGCCTTCATCGGCGTTGCAGACGATGTATTTCTGGTCCGCGGGTGTGTCGAGCACCGTCTGCCATTTGATCCCGGTCGGGAACGCTGCCCCGCCGCGCCCGCGCAGCCCAGAGGCTTTTACCTCCTCAACGATATCCTGTGGCTCGCGTTGCAGCGCGGCTTCAAGGCCGCAGAATCCCGTGTGGGCGCGGTATTCCTCAATCGATAGTGGGTCGGTGATGCCGATACGCGCAAAGGTGAGGCGCTGTTGGCGGGCCAGAAATTCGATCTCTTCGGTGGGGCCAAGCGCCAGGGAATGGCTGACGCTGCCTTCGAGTAGGCCACTATCGAGCAGGGCAGATACATCGTCTGGCGACACCGGGCCATAGGCGAACCGGCCGGTCGGGGTTTCTACCTCGACCAACGGCTCAAGCCAAAAAAGTCCGCGGGAGCCATTGCGTACCAGGGTGATTGACTGGCCTCGGGCGCTTGCCTCTCTTACCAAGCGGTTGGCGATCATATCGGCGCCCAGCGCCAACGCTGTGGTATCGCGGGGTACAAAAACGCGAATACTCATCCCATCACCTCCAGCGGACGGGTTTGCAGTTCATCCATCAGCGCATCGAAGGCATCAATCGTGACTCGGCCGCGCACGTTGTTGTCTACACGGACAGACGGCCCGCAGGCGCAGTTACCCAGGCAGTACACTGCTTCAAGGGTAATGTCATGATCGGACGTGGTCTGATGATAATCGATGCCCAGGCGGGTCTTGGCATGCGCTTCGAGCTGGCGCGCGCCCACCGCCTGGCACGCTTCTGCGCGGCATATCTGCACCACATGGCGCCCCGGCGGGGCGGTGCGAAAATGATGATAGAAGCTGATGACGCCATGCACCTCGGCGCGGGTCTGGTTGAGTGAGTCCGCGATGAGAGGAACGGCGTCGGGAGGTATAAAACCAAATCGGTCCTGGAGGGCATGAAGAATCGGCAACAACGCGCCCGGCTTATGTTTTAGCACGTTGATTTCGGCTTGAATCGACTGCAACGACCATTCTTGAGACTTATTCATCATGTCTCCCCCGGTGCTGATTATTATCTATTAAATATGCACATCCTTGCCTATTTATATGTATTGGTTAAAAAGGTGTGCACCACGGTGATGGCCAAGCTAGCATCTACACTATCAGTACAAAATATGAAAGATACTTCCTATGCAAAAAATCAGCGTCATTCCCTCGTGGTGCTTTCGCGACGAGGCAGGCAATCAGCTTGATTTACATCTACTTCGCCTGCTGGAGGCGATTCATCGCCATGGCAAATTGACCCGTGCCGCTGCTGAGGTGGGGATCTCCTACCGGCATGCCTGGAACCTGTTGCGCCAGGGTGGGGAGTTTTTTAACGCCCCCTTGGTTGAGCTTCAGCGCGGTCGAGGAGCGCAGCTTTCGCTGCTGGGGGAAAAGCTCTTGTGGGCCGAGCAGCGCGCCATTGCCCGCCTGGGGCCACAGTTGGAAAGCCTGGGGTCCGAACTCAACCTGGCTATCCAACAGCAGCAACAGGGAACGCTTGCAGTACTACGCCTGCACGCCAGCCATGGCTTTGCAGTCGAGCTACTGCCCAAGCATCTTGAAACGCTGCCGCTGGATTTACAGTATTGCAGCCCTCAGGAGTCGCTAGCCGCACTCAACCGAGGCACGTGTGACGTGGCCGGTTTTCACCTGCCGCGTGACAAGGTGGGCGAGCGTGTGCGTATCACTTACCAAGGGGTGCTAAAGCCTCGCCAGCATCGAGTCATTGGCTTTATTGCCAGAACCCAGGGGCTGATAGTGGCAAAGGGGAATCCGCTTGGCATTCGGGGCGTTGAATGCCTGGCTGATGGTGCCGTGCGGTTCGTTAATCGCCAGGTGTCTTCTGGCACACGTTCACTACTGGATTGCCTGTTACAAGAGGCGGCGGTTTCCAGCACAACGATTCGTGGATTTGAGGTTGAAGAATTTACCCACTCCGCCGTGGCTGCCTACGTGGCCGCTGGTATGGCGGACTGCGGTTTTGGCGTCGAGGCTGCCGCTCAGAAGTTCGGGCTCGATTTCATTCCGCTGGCCACCGAGGACTACCTACTCGCCTGCCACCACCGCTCTTTAAAAGAGCCACGTATCATGGCCTTTCTAGAGATACTGCGTGGCGACGCCTTTCAGGAGGCGGTGCAAAGACTGCCGGGCTACAGCCCTAATCGATGTGGTGAGATTCTTAAAGTGGATTCTCTTTTATAGCGGTAGCAGCCGCAAAAAAAACGCCAGGAGCGTGTCTTTTGACACGTCTCTGGCGTTTGCGCATGGAAAGAATATAGGGCTAACTGCCCGACCACCCCAGCAGAATCGGCACATAGACGACCAGCAAGAGCACACCGATCAATCCCAACAGATACGGAATGATCGCCCGGGTAATGCGCTCCAGTGGCAACTGGGTAATAGAGGACGCCACGTAGAGATTGATCGCCACCGGTGGGGTAATCATGCCGATGGAGAGCCCCACCACGATAATCAAACCAAAGTGAATCGGATCAATTCCTAGTTGCAACACCAGCGGCAGCAGAACCGGGGTGAGAATAATCAGCGCACTGGCGGTTTCAATAAACACCCCGGTGAGCAGAATAATCCCCACGATCAGCAGCATGATCACGTAAGGGTTGGTAGATAGCGACAATACGGCCTGGGCAATCGCCCCCGGCACCTGCCAGCTGGAGAGCGTCCAACTCAGCACCGCCGACATCGCAATCACCAACATGATCACCGCGGTGGTCATCGCCGAACGGATCAGCAGCTTATACACCTGCGACAACGTCAGGTCACGATACACAAACAGCGAGACCAGCATGGCGTAATTCACTGCCACGACGGCCGCTTCTGACGGCGTGAAGATCCCAGAGAAAATACCGCCGAGGATAATCACCGGTGTCATCAACCCCCAACTGGCGTCTTTAAACGTATTCCAGATGGTGGCCAGCGACAGCGGTGTGCCTTTGGGGTACTGGCGCTTGTAGGCTTGAGCAATGGCGATTGCCATTAACCCCAGCCCCATCGCCAGTCCGGGCAGAAAACCGTTTAAAAACAGTGCGGAAACCGACTGTTGGGCGATAACGGCGTAGATGATCATCGGCACCGAAGGTGGGATCACCACCCCGATGGTGCCGCTAGCGGCGATTAAGCTGGCCGCTGAGGCCGGGTCATAGCCTTTGCGCTTAAGTTCCGGTACCAGGCTTGAACCCACCGCCGCCGTGGTTGCCGCGCCTGAGCCGGAAATCGCCGCAAAGAACATGCCTGCCATCACCGAGACCACCGACAGCCCGCCGCGCATAAAACCGACCAATGAGTCGGCAAAGCTGACCAGCTTTTCGCTCACCTTGCCCTGGGCCATCAAGTCCCCGGCGAGGATAAACATCGGGATCGCGACCAAGGCAAAGGAGTTGATGCCCTGAAACATCTGCTGGGTGACTACCATCAGCGGCACGCCGGATTGATAGAGCGCATAGAGCGTGCTGGCGCCAATGGCAAAGGCAATTGGCACGCCCATCAGCATAAACAGAAAGAACAGGCCGAAGAGTAGCAGCGTCATAGCGGCTCCTCCTGGGCTTGCGTGGTCTCACCGTTAATCAACAGCTCGATAATATCCACCAGCGCATACCAGGCCATTATCGCCGCACAGATCGGCATCACCGCGTAAACGTAGGTCATTGATAGCCGCAGCGAGGCTGATTTTTGGAAACTCTGCACCTGCATATAGCGGTAGCCGATCACAATCAGGGCGATCATAAACGCCAGCACAATCAGCAGAGCGGCAATCCGCGCGGCTTGGCGCAGGCGGTTGGGCAGGGCATCGACCACAAAGGTCACGGCGATGTGCCGCCCGCGCTGGAATGCCAGGGTGCCCGCTAAAAAGGTGATCCACACCAGCAGAAAGCGGGCGACCTCTTCCGTCCAGCCGACGGCGGTGAACAGCACCCGGGAAACAATCTGTAGGGTAATCACCCCAATCAGCGCCGCCATGCCCGCAAACACCACGGGCTGTAGGAGGGCGTCTAGAAAGCGTTCAGTACGCTGTAGCAACGTTACCAATGGATGCGTGTGAGTGGGCACTTACTTCACTTCCTCCTGGATGCGTTGCAGGTAGTCGCCGAACTGATCACCATACTTCTCATACACCGGGGCAACGGCTTCCTGGAAGGCGGCGATATCCGGTGACTCATTAATTTCCATGCCCGCCTCGGCCAATTCGGCTAACTGCTCGGCTTCCATAATGGCGTTCTGTTCCCGGGCATAGGCAGAGGCTTCGCTGGCGGCATCCAGCACGATCTCCTGAACCTCCTCTTGCAGGCCGTTCCAGGCGGGTAAGCTCATAATGAAAATCGCTGGCGCATAAATGTGCCGCGTCAGGGTGAGGTAGTCCTGGGTTTCCGCCAGGTTAAAGGCATGGATGGCGTTAACCGGGTTCTCCTGGCCATCAATCGTGCCTTGTTGCAGGGCGGTCAGCGCTTCTGTCCAGGCCATGGGCACGGCATTGGCGCCGAGTTCACGGAATGTATCCACATACACCTCGTTCTCGATAACCCGCAGTGTCAGGCCGTCGAGATCCTCGGGTGCATTGATCGCTTGCTGACTATTGGTAATATTGCGAAAGCCGCGCTCTGCAAAGGCCAGCCCTTTCAGGTTCACACTCTCTAGCTTGGCCAGTATCTCCTGGCCAATCTCGCCATCCAGCACTGAATAGGCGGATTCAGCGCTTGGAAAGAGGAACGGCAGTTCAAACACCGAGAACTCATCAACGAAGTTGGCCACCGGCCCGTTGGTGATCACGCCCATATCGACGGTGCCGATCTGCATACCTTCCAGAAGTGTGCGCTCGTCTCCCAGAGAAGCGTTGGGGAAAATCTCTACCGAGACCGCGCCGTCGGTCTGTTCGCTGATCAACTGCTGAAAGCGCTCGGCGGCAATATGGTAAGTATCTTCTGTATTTACCACGGTCGCTAAGCGCAGGTTAATAGGGGTAATTTCCTCGGCCTGGGCCATTAGCGGTAAACCCAGCAGGCCAGCGCATAGCAAGGTTAGGTTTAACTGTTTGAATTTACTTGTATAACAGGATACGGCATGAGCAGTGAAACGGGCGCGATTATTCACATTATCTCCTAGTAGTGGCTGTTCTTATTGTCGTGTTGGGCTTCATCTATACCACATCGAACTAACAGGGCAAATTACTTATTTTTATTCCACTATTCGCGATAATAATCCAAAAAATCTTTATAGATCTTAGGCTTGAGTGATTTAAGGGTTAGCGATAGCCTGCAAGCATTGACGATTGATTAACTGCCTTGGGAAGCGATGGTAAGGCTTGGCCGAGGGCGAGTCTTGCTGCCCATGCTCTTTCTAAACACGCTCTTGCTAACCATGTTCTTACTAACCATGCTCTTACTAACCAGAGCAACGCCAGCTAAAACAGGAATAACCAATGGATAAGTTGCTTAACGATCTAGTGGCGGTAGTCGGCCCAGAAAACGTGTTGCGCGGTGACGATGTCTCCCAGCGTAGCGTCGACTGGTTTACCGGGGCGCCCTGTCGTGCCAAAGCCATTGTCAGGCCCCGCAACACCGAACAGCTCAGCAAAGTGATGGCCCTGTGTTACCAGGCAGACCAGTTGGTAGTGACCCATGGCGGCATGACCGGCATCGTGCACGGCGGTGAAGCTAGCCCCGAGGAACTGGTCGTTTCTCTGGAGCTGATGAACCAGATCGAAGAGGTCGACCTGGTTGGCTCTACGATTCAGGTTCAGGCCGGGGTGACGCTCCAGCGTGTGCAGGAAGCCGCGGCGGAGATCGATATGCAGTTTCCCCTCGACCTCGGCGCCCGGGGGTCGTGCACCATTGGCGGCAATATCTCCACCAACGCGGGCGGAATACGGGTCATTCGCTACGGCATGATGCGCCAGCAAGTGCTGGGGCTGGAAGCCGTACTCAGCGATGGCACCGTGGTCAGTTCGATGAACAAAATGCTCAAGAACAACGCAGGCTACGACCTCAAACAGCTATTCATCGGCAGCGAAGGCACTCTGGGCATTGTTACCCGCGCCGTGCTGCGTTTGCAGCCGCATATGCCCAGCGAGCAAACCGCACTGGTGGCGGTGCCCACCTTCGATGCCTTGACTCAGCTGTTACGCAGGCTCTCCCAACAGCTCGCCAATAGCCTGAGCGCCTTCGAGGCGTTGTGGAATAGCCACTACAAGCTGGTGACTACTGAAAGCGGCAAATACGCGCCCCTGTTGGCCGACGACTCGCCTTTCTACGCGATTATCGAAACCCTGGGCCTGGATGACACCCAAGATGCGGAACACTTCGCCGAGATACTGGAAAAGGCCATGGAGGATGGTTTGATCACCGATGCCGTGCTGGCCAATTCCGGCGCCCAACGCCAGGGTATCTGGGCGATTCGGGAAGATATCGAAGTGCTGGTGAAAGAGCTGAAGCCGATGTTCTCCTATGACATCAGCCTGCCGATTCCGCATATGGACGCCTACGTTGCTACGCTGGAGCAAAACCTCAAGGCGCAGTTCCCGCAAACAGGTAAAATGATCGTGTTCGGCCATCTGGGCGATGGCAACCTGCACATTATGATCACGGTGCGCGACGACAGCCCGCAAAGCCGCCGCCAGGTCGAGCAGTTGGTTTACTCTCCGCTACAAGAGTACGGCGGCTCGATCTCTGCCGAACACGGCATTGGTCTCGAAAAACGCGACTACCTAAGTATTTCCCGCTCCAGCGAAGAGATCGCTTTAATGAAGCGCATGAAAGTCGCTCTGGATCCCAAGCTGCTGTTGAACCGCGGCAAAGTCGTGACGGTGGAGTGAGTTTGGCGGTTTGGCTATAGGCTGCCCAGGGCGAAGGGGGCTGGTGTCATCAGCTCCCTGGTGAGTTGCCGCAACCAGTGTATGCCCGCATCGTGATCCTTCCTTTCATCCCAGCACAGGCAGACTTTGAACGCTGGGACGTCCAGGGGCAGGGCGTAGAACTTCAGGGTATTGTTGCGGCAAATAACCCTGGCCGCGCTCTCTGTCACCACGCAGAGCAGCGTTGTGGATGCCAATATTTCCTGCAGCGGGTTGATGTAGGGCGTCTTGGCGACGATTTTGCGCTCCAGCCCCAGCTCCCGCAGTTTTTCATTGATTAACAGCGGGCTGTCCTCTCGATGCGACAAAGCGACCTGCGGGGAGTTTAAAAAAGCCTCAAGGCTAATGGTGCTGCCCTTGCCATGAAAGGTGGTATCGCCCACACAGCCAATCACATCGTCAAACAGGTACTCATGATGAGCGGTGAGCGGCAAGGTTTCGAGCTGCACCACCGCCAGGTCGATATCGTGCTCTTGCAGAACCTGCTGGGCGCCTTCCGCGCTGGCGATGCGCGTGGAGAGCATGTTGAAACACACATCGGGCGCATGCTCCAAGCAGTGTTGGATAAGCTTGGGTTGCAACTGCTGGCTGACATAGTCCACTAGGCTGACACGAAACTCCCGCTTCGATGTGGCGGGGGAAAACTCGCTGTTGCAGTGAACCGCCTGATCAAGGTAGAACAGCCCTTTGGCCACGGCAGCATCCATCTGCCGGGCAAGCGGGGTGGGCTGCATGCCGTCCAGCGTCTTGATGAATAGCGGGTCGTCCATTAACAGGCGCAGCTTTTTCAGCGAGTGGCTGACCGCCGGTTGCGTCAGGCAGAGCGCCTCTGCGGTCAGCGTCAAACTCCTTTTCCAATAAAGCGTGTGAAAGACCAATAGTAAATTGAGATTTATCTTATTGAGTCTATTCGCCAGCTTCATATGGGTGGTGTCAGCCATCAGGCGATTCTCTTGTAGCAGGCGAGTTACTTGAGCGCCTCCTGAATGCGCGGCAGGTAATCACCGAACTGCTCGCCGTACTTCTCGTACACCGGCGCAACAGCCGCCTGGAAGGCTTCCATATCCGGCGTGTCGTTGATCTCCATGCCTGCATCGCGCAGGGCCTGCAGCTGTTCGCTCTCCATCTCCGCATTCACCTGACGCTCATACTCCGCCGCTTCCTGTGCCGCCGCTAGCAGTACCTCTTGGGCGTTTTCAGGCAGCTGGCTCCAGGCGGGCATACCCATCACAAAAATCGCCGGCGCATAGGTGTGGCGGGAGAGGGTCATATAATTCTGGGTTTCATCCAGGTTGAACGAGTGGATCACGTTCACCGGGTTCTCCTGACCGTCGATAGTGCCTTGCTGCATGGCGGTGAGCGCTTCAGTCCACGCCATGGGAATCGCGTTGGCGCCCAGCTCGCGGAAGGTATCGGTGTAGACCGGGTTTTCCATCACGCGGATGCGCAGGCCGTCCAGGTCTTCCGGCGAGTTTACGGCACGCTCGCTGTTGGTCAGGTTGCGGAAACCGCGTTCGGCGTAGGCCATGCCTTTCAGGTTCACCTCAGAAAGCTTATCGAGCAGTTCCTGGCCAATCGGGCCATCGAGCACTTCGTAAGCGGCTTCCGGGGAGGGGAACAGGAACGGCAGCTCGAACACCGCCATCTCTTCCACAAAGTTGGCCACCGGGCCGTTGGTAATCACGCCCATATCCACCGTGCCGATCTGCATGCCTTCCAGCAGCGTGCGCTCGTCACCCAGGGTGGCGTTAGGGTAGATTTCGATATCCACCTTGCCGTCGGTGCGTTCTTCTACCAGCTCTTCAAATTTGGTGGCGGCGATGTGAAAACCATCCTGCTCATTGACCACGTGAGCCAAGCGCAGGGTAACGGGGTCCATATCCGCAAAATCAGCGGCGTTCGCGGCGCTTAACAGCGCCAGTGAGATGCCCAGTGCCAGCGTGCTACGTGCAAACGTTTTCATATTATTATGTTCCCTATGTATTAAGGTGCAGAAGTGCTCCCAAAGCATGCACCACACCAGGGAAAACGGTCAATTGACCAAAGGACTCAAGCGCCATACGGCTGGACACAGCGCCCCCGCACAGTTACGATACGCACCCACAAGCGCCCGTAGCTCAGTTGGATAGAGTATCGGCCTCCGAAGCCGAGGGTCGCAGGTTCAAATCCTGCCGGGCGCGCCATAATTTCAAGGGCTTACGTTAACGCGTAAGCCCTTATTTTTTGTCTGTGACCACCCTGTGACCAAATCGTGGCCACAACCTCTTCATTGCATGCCTTGTATGTCTCTTCGATTATGACCTTTGGCTTTTTCTTGCCACTAGTATGGTCACATGTGTACGTTCTCTTAGATTCACTAAAATTAAGCACTATGGTAGCCTGAAATGACCTTCGGCCTTTGAGGTGTGTTGGACATAGTGCCATTCATCGTGATCGTCAAACTAGAGATGAGAAAACAACGTGCAGTTCAAACGGTTGCTAGACACTCTTGCTAGGTCATCGGCTCAAGCAGTCACCACGCTGGGGCAGGGACAAAAAGAACAAGATGAGCTAAAAAACTACCTCTACGTTGAAACTGAAATCGAGAAAGATTTCAGAAGATTGCTGGAGTCCAACCCGACAAAGGATACCGTGATTTTCCTATGCGGCTCATCCGGTGATGGCAAGTCAGAGATCCTCAAGCGCTATTACGAAAGTTACTCGAACAAGTTCAGGTTTCATTTAGACGCGACGCATGCCTTTAAGCCATATCAAAATGCGATTGATGCTCTTGATCAACTGTTCGATGAGCATCATCAATCTGCGAAGCCATTGGTTATCGGCATTAATGTTGGGATGCTATTCAATTTCTCGTCGCAAGGGGCTGCACGACACGAGGAAATCAAGAACGCAATTGAATCCTACCTGCAGAATGGGAATCAGACTGCATCCTCATACGAGTTCCTGAACTTTGAGAAGTACCCTAAATTCAGTATTGAGGATAGCAAGACTGGATCTAGCTTTATCAGCGAACTGATTGCTAGAGTAGTAGTTGCTCAGTCCGACAGCAACCCGCTATACCGAGCATATCTGGATGCGGCCCAACCGGGCCCTAGTAAACTGACTATCAACTATGAGTTGCTTCAGTGTGAGGAGGTGCGAAAGCGAATTGTGCACCTGCTCCTCTCGGCGCGGCTAAAGTTCGATCACTTTCTTTCTGCTCGGGCACTTCTTGATTTTGTCCATCATTTGATCACCGGTCCAGGTTTACTTTTCGATAACCTATTCGTCGCTGGCCACAATGATTTGAGCGATGTGATCAGTCACTTTGACCCGTGTTCGGTTAGATCCCGCCTGATCGAGCAGTTCCTAATACAGCACCCGCTAGGGATTAGAGAGGCAGCCTTCGACGAGTTTCAAAAATCCGTCTTTGAAGGCTTTGGCGTTTCGAATATTGATTCCGTAGGTTGGCTTCGATTCTTCTACCTTTTCCAGGATGTCGATATTGGGAATAACTTCCATAAGACCTTCCAAATCGATTTTTAGCAGCCGGGTAATCCCCCCGAAAAACCAGGGTGCTCAAAAGTAGAATTTTCCGTAAGCTAAACGCAGGGAGATTCTGCATGAAAAAATCACGTTTTTCTGACAGCCAAATACTGTCAATCCTCAAGCAAGCCGAAGGCGGTGCACACGTTCCAGAGTTATGTCGTGAACATGGCATGAGCAGTGCCACCTTTTACAAGTGGCGCGCTAAATTCGGCGGCATGAATGCGTCCATGATGACGCGGCTGAAGGAACAAAAGGATGAAAACCGACGGCTCAAGAAGATGTACGCCGAGGAACGATTGAAAGCGGACATCCTCAAGGAAACCATCGAAAAAAAGTGGTAAAGCCGTCTCGTCGCCGAGAGATGGCACAGAAAGCCGGCATGGAAAAGCGCATCAGCATCCGCCTGTCTTGCTGGATGTTTAGTATTAGTGAGAGTTGCTATCGCTACCAAGCACAGCTCAGTGACGAGAACAAGAAGATCGCCGATTGGTTGCTCAAGCTAACGTATAACCAAAGGAACTGGAGCTTTGGCCTTTGCTTCCTGCATCTGCGTAATGTGAAAGGTTTCCGTTGGAACCATAAGCGAGTCTACCGAATTTACCGCGAGTTAGAACTGAATCTGCGCATCAAACCGAAGAAACGGTTAATCCACGAGAAGCCTGAGCCCCTAGCGGTGCCGAAAACAGTTAACGACAGCTGGTCTATGGAGTTTATGCATGACCAACTGAGCGATGGTCGTCGCTACCGTCTTCTGAATGTGATCGACGACTTTAACCGAGAAGGCCTGGGTATCGAAGTTGATATCTCGTTTACCTGCCGAACGAGTTATCCGGGCGCTAGACCAGATCATTGAATAGCGTGGTAAGCCGCAGTCTATTCGTTGTGACAACGGGCCAGAATATATCAGCGGTAAGTTATCAGCCTGAGCGGAAGGTCGAGGTATTCAACTGAGGTTTATCCAGCCAGGAAAGCCCCACCAGAATGCTTATATAGAACGCTACAATCGAACGGTGCGCTATGACTGGTTAGCTCAATACCTGTTCGAAAGTACCGAAGAGGTTCAGGATTACGCCACTCGTTGGCTCTGGCACTACAATCACCAGCGCCCTAATATGGGGCTTGGAGGGATTACCCCTCAACAAAAATTGGCTACTGTGGCCTGAACTCTGCATTTGAAGCCCTCTAAAAAAGGGGAATTACCATACCTTCTCGGATAATGAAATAAACGATCGTTTGGCGCGTCTGTGCCAAAATGGACAAATGGGCCGATTTGGCTCAAACGCCCATCAACAATAGCCTAGGTAGCCATTGGTTAATGAGTTATGCCGGCATAAAGATTCTGCTTCTAATTCAAAATGATGCCGGAGTAACGAACCATAAAGCGATGGTATCTCCGTCGTTGATATTCTCATGAGCGTGTGGCTGGCTACTGGGAAAAGATAGGCAGTCACCCTCGTTGAGCGTAAAAATCTCCCCGTTTACTTCTACCTTAAGGCGACCGCTTTGGACGAGTACGGCCTCATGTCCCTTATGGGAATAGGGAGCACTCTTAGCCCCTGGTGGGTAATGAGAATAAATGATCTCAAGATTGTTATTGCTACGTGGAGTCATAAGTTGGTCGACAATACCGTCTTGGTATTGAATCTCAACTCGCTGGTGCTTTCTGACAAGCATGTCGCTGTGCTCATCATGCCCTGTACTTCCCTTTCGCTCAGAAAACAACCACTGCATTGTAACGCCTAGCGCGTGTGCAATATCAACGAGAGAGGCGATGGAGGGCTGGCTAATACCTCTTTCAACTTGACTCAAATAGCCATGCGATAAGCCTGTTTTCTTAGCAAGCTGGATCAGCGTCATTCCCTTTAATTTTCGCAGACTGCGAATCCGTGAACCCTGTAGTTGAGTAACTGTAGTCATTGTTGTCCTGAACGGCTATTTGGTTTTTTCTTATGTTACCTGACAGTAGCCTTTTCTCACATGTGAAATGCATACTATAGTATTATTACATATAGTGAAAAAGTGAACTATTTTTTTCACTCCAGCAAGCTATGGCTTTGATACTAATACAACTACAATGACATGATAGGAATCTTTCTCATGAGTATTTACTTTTGGGGACTACTAGCTAGTCTCGCGCTCTATTTACTAGTTGGCAACTACGCTGGCCGCAAGGTTAAGGGGGTCGACGACTATTATGTGGCGGGGCGCAAGGCGCCAACGCTGTTGATTGTTGGCACTTTGGTCGCCAGCTTTCTTAGCACCAATGCCTTTCTTGCCGAGACTGGTTTTGCCTACGACGGCTATGCCGCTCTTATGCTGGCGTTGGTGGCAGTCAATACCAGTGGCTATGTGATTGGTGCACTGTTCTTCGGTCGCTTCGTGCGGCGCAGTAGGTCGTTGACTATTCCTGAGTTCTTCGCCAAGCGCTTTGACTCACGCGCCATGCAGGTATTAGCCGGGTATACCACAGTGATTGGATTGACTGCCTATTTACTTGCAGTCACCCAGGGGGGCTCGATCCTGATCGCTGACGTAGTGGGAATTCCCTATGGTGTGGCGCTGATATTAGTCTGGCTGGGCTACATGACGTTTACCTTGTACTCCGGATCCAGAGGTGTGGTGCTGACCGATACTCTCATGTTCCTACTATTCACCCTTGTCTCGATCGCCGCCATTCCATACCTGCTGGGAGAAGGAGGCGGCTGGAATGCCACTTTGACTGCTCTTGCCACCTCTGAGACTAAACCTGGCATCGTCGGCTGGCATGGCCTGACGGGAGAGGGCGCTAGCTGGGCGTCGGGTAAAGACGCACTAATCTGGGCGCTGGTGCTAGGGGCTTCTTGGTCGCTGGTGTTGGCGGTCAGCCCTTGGCAGACCAGCCGCTACCTAATGGCTCGCAGTGAGCACGTAGTAGTGCGTTCCGCCTGTATTTCGGGATTGGTGCTTGCAGCGCTCTATGTGGTGTTGATGTTCGGTGGCGCCGCCGTCAACCTCGCCAATCCGGCTATCTCGCCCTCTGAGCGGGTCATGGTGTGGGCAGGAATGAATATGATGCCAGCGTTCGTTGGCACCCTTCTTATATCGGGCATCATGGCCGCGGCGTTATCTTCCTGCTCGACCTTCCTTTCGCTGATCGGCTTCAGCGTCTCTAACGATATTATCAAGTCTCGCGCCAGAAGCGAGCAGAAGTCCTTGCGCATGAGCCGTTACATCATGTTCGTTGCGGCGTTGGTCAGCCTGATTCTGGCCTACTTCCAGCCGCCTGCGGTGATGTGGATCACCTATTTCGCTGGCACTCTGTTCGCATCATCCTGGGGGCCGGTAGCCTTTATGAGCGTCTGGAGTCGTCGAATAAGTGCGCCCGCTGCCTTTGTGGGTATGCTGGCGGGCTTCGTGATCAATATCGGTGCCAAATTGCTCGATAATGCCGGTCTGTTGTCACTGCCCGTCTATCTTGATCCGTTTATTTTGGGGTTCGTCAGCAATGTCGTGTGTATCGTTTTGATTTCTCGATTCACCCGTCCGACGGCTGCCGCCCTTGCTTACTTCGAAACCATCCGCGAAACGCCGGAGGAAGAGTTTGATCCTATTGAGGTCAAAAAGACGCTGGTCTGGCCGGTAGTGGTGATGATCTCAGGGTTAGCCATTGCGGGGCTACTGTGTGTTTTCTATGCCGTTCCCTATGCTGCGGCGCTGGGGCGTGAATTCACCCTCTTCAGCGGTGAAAGCCTACTGTCTATTGGCTATGGTTTCTCAGTGTTCTGTGTAGGTCTGCTGGCCTTTTGGCAGGTGAAGCGGGTCTATGGACGTAAAGCCGCACGTCGCGCGGTAACCTCACTACAATCGGAGGCTCGTTCATGAAATCCACGCGGCTTTTCCCGAACCTATTCTCGCCATTTCGAATCGGCCAGTGCACGATCCCCAATCGGATAGTCTTTACCGGGCACGATACCTGCCTACCAGAAGATGGTGTGGTTAACAAGGCGTTGGTGGCCTACCTTGAGAAACGCGCACGGCATGGTACTGGACTGATCGTGCTGCAGGTTTCAGGCGTACACGAGACCGCGCGCTACACCTCGCACTTGTTAATGGCCAACAGCGATGATTGCATTCCTGGCTATCGGCGCTTGGCCGAGGCCTGCCAGCGTCATGGGAGCGTGGTGTTTGCTCAACTTTTTCATCCAGGGCGCGAGATCATGGAGTCCGCCGATGGTTTGAAGCCGGTAGCTTATTCGGCCTCTAGCACGCCCCAAGAACGTTTCCACGTCATGCCACGTGCCCTCAGTCTGGGCAAGATTCATGAGATAGTTGAGGGGTTTGGTGGTGCCGCTCGTCGTATGCAGCAGGCCGGCATCCAAGGCATTGAGCTTCTGGCTAGCCATGGCTACCTACCGGCACAGTTTCTCAACCCCAAAGTGAATACTCGCAAAGATGACTACGGAGGTAGCTTCGCCAACCGTGTGCGCTTTCTTGATGAGGTTATTGACGAGATACGTCGCCAGACCGGAGACAAATTGGCGATAGGTATAAGGATCTCCTGCGATGAGCGTGACGAGGATGGCATGGGCCAGGACGTCGCCGTCGAAACGCTTCGATATCTGGAGGCTAAGTTAGATTATGCTAGTGTCGTCGCTGGGACCTCTGCTTCGTTGGGTGGTTCGGTACATATCGTACCGCCAATGTCCGTCGAGAATGCTTATTTACAAGACGAGGTTCTGGCGCTGCGTGCTGGCCTGTCGCTTCCACTGATCCTTTCAGGGCGTATTAACCAACCTCATGAGGCAGAGACGGTGATTCGCTCCGGAGCAGCCGATATGTGCGGCATGACACGCGCACTGATCTGTGATCCGGCCATGCCGAGCAAGGCAATGGACGATGATGCCGAGGGTATCCGTGCCTGTATCGGTTGCAATCAGGCTTGCATTGGTCATTTTCACCGTGGGCTGCCAGTCTCATGTATTCAGTATCCGGAATCAGGCCGTGAGCTAGTCTACGACGATATCGGAAAAACTGAGCGACCCCAGCGTATCGCGGTGGTCGGCGGTGGACCCGCGGGCATGAAGGCGGCAGTAGTGGCGGCTGCGCGTGGCCATCAAGTCACATTGTACGAAGCTGAGTCACGTTTAGGCGGGCAAGCTAATCAGGCGCAACAGTTGCCGCATCGAGCGGAATTTGGTGGTTTGGTCACCAATCTGCTAGAGGAGGTCAAACGCAGCGGAATTGAGGTAGTGACGAAGCGCCGAGTTACCCCTGAGGAGCTCCTTAAGCTGGGGTTCGATGAGGTATTAGTTGCCAGCGGAGCCAGCCCTTACACACCTCCGCTGGAACGTATGGGGCAATTGCCTATGAGCCAGGCCACTGAATTGCTGACCTCGAAAGTGCTGCCCGGAGGCCACGTTTTAGTCTATGACTCCCAAGGTGACTGGGTCGGTGTCGGTATCGCAGAAATGCTAGCCCGGAACGGTGCGAAGGTAACGCTGGCTGTCAATGGCCTGTATGTAGGCGAATCATTGCAAAGCTACGTGCGCGACAGTACGGCGACACGGCTCCACAACCTTGATATTACCGTGATTACTTACGCGCGGGTGTTCGGCGTCGACGACGATACGGTTTATCTTTACCACACTGGAGGTGGTCAGCCTATGGTTGTAGAAAAAGTAGATCACCTTGTGCTGTCGTGTGGGGGCGTCCCTAACGTCTCGCCAGAAGAGGAGGATTGTTGGCAAGGTCTGCCGGTCACCTTGATCGGTGACTGTCTCGCCCCGCGTACGGCCGAAGAGGCGGTGTACGAGGGACTTAAAGCCGCTATTGCCCTATGAACTTCGATGGAGAAAATGATCCATGAAAGTACTCGTCGCGGTTAAACGCGTCATCGACTATAACGTCAAAATCCGCGTTAAAGCGGATCACTCGGACGTCGATCTTACCAACGTCAAAATGGCCATGAACCCGTTCTGCGAAATTGCCGTGGAAGAAGCGGTGCGCTTGAAAGAGAGGGGCACTGCTACCGAAGTGGTCGCCGTCACCGTTGGCCCCAAAGCCGCCCAAGAGCAGCTGCGTACCGCGCTGGCGCTGGGTGCCGATCGGGCCATTCATATCGAAACCGACGAGCGCGCTGAATCCCTGGCCGTCGCTAAGCTGCTGGCCAAAGTGGTTGAAGAAGAGCAGCCCGGCCTGGTCGTTCTCGGCAAGCAGGCGATCGACACCGATAACAACCAGACCGGCCAGATGCTCGCGGCACTCACTGGTCTGCCCCAGGGCACATTTGCCTCAGAAGTTGAGGTGGACGGGGACAAAGTGAACGTCACTCGTGAAATCGACGGCGGTCTGCAGACCATCGCACTGACGCTGCCGGCGATTGTCACCACCGACCTACGCCTTAACGAGCCGCGCTACGCTAAACTGCCGGACATCATGAAGGCCAAGAAAAAGCCGCTGGATGTGAAAAGCCCCGCCGATTACGGCGTCGAGGTGGCCTCCAAGGTCAGCCTGCTGAAAGTCGAATCCCCAGCCGAGCGCAAGGGCGGTATCAAAATCGCCTCGGTCGACGAGCTGATCGACAAACTTAAAAACGAAGCCAAAGTTCTTTAAGACAAGTACTTTGAAAGGAGTGAATTCCATGAGCATTCTGGTACTTGCTGATCTACACGAAGGCCAACTGGCGGGCGCCACGGCCCACGTCGTGGCCGCCGCGAAACTGATTCTGCAAAACAGTGGTGGCGATATTGACGTTCTGGTGGCCGGTGAAGGCGTTCAAGCCGCAGCCGACGCTGCCGCCAAGCTTAATGGCGTGAGTAAAGTGCGCGTCGCCGATAACGCCGTTTACGCCCACCAACTGGCCGAGCCCATGGGCGCGCTGCTGGTCGAGCTTGCCGGTGATTACACCCACGTGCTCGCTAGCGCCTCCACCACCGGCAAAAACGTACTGCCGCGGTTAGCCGCGCTAAAAGACGTTAGCCAGCTGTCGGATGTACTTGGGGTGGAAAGCGACGTCACCTTTCTGCGTCCGATCTACGCCGGTAGCGCCATTGCCACGGTGAAAAGCGACGACGCGCTAAAAGTCATTACCATTCGTACCACCGGCTTTGATGCGGTCAGCGACACTGGCAGTGCCACGATAGCAGCCGTCGACACCGTGGTGGAAAACAGCCAGTCCAGCTTTGTTAAAGAAGAGCTGGCAGCATCGGATCGTCCCGAGCTGGGCGGCGCCAAGGTGGTGATCTCCGGCGGCCGCGGTATGGGCAACGGCGAGAACTTCAAACTGCTCGACGGCATTGCTGACAAGCTGGGTGCCGCCATTGGTGCCTCGCGTGCGGCGGTAGACGCAGGCTTTGTCCCCAACGATATGCAGGTCGGCCAAACGGGTAAAATCGTCGCCCCGGATCTGTATATCGCCGTAGGTATCTCCGGTGCCATCCAGCACCTGGCGGGCATGAAAGACTCCAAGGTGATCGTCGCAATCAACAAAGACGACGAAGCGCCAATCTTCCAGGTCGCTGATTACGGCCTGGTCGGTGATCTGTTTGAGATCCTGCCGGAGCTTGAGAGCAAGTTATAATTCTCAACGATATTAAAACTTGATCCTGGGTAGGGTTTAGATAATGAACGACACAATCAAATTGTTACAACCTGAATTCAAACAATAAGTGCATATATGGCCTCCTGGGGCTTGCAAGGCATCAGGCTGAAGAAAGGGGGCAGATAGCTTTCATATATCTGGCCGTTAAGTTGGCATGTACCGCAACGCATCGAGACAGCATGATAGATGCTGAATCGGGTAACCAAGCCCTATGAGCCTTGGTGGGACTAATTCGTTGTACTTTGAGCTATTTGTCGACTATCTGGCTGAGCAACAGAAGACTCTAAGAACACCCCATAAGTAAATACGAAAATGTCCGCACGTCCCCGTTTGGGAACGAGCGGACAAGTTGTTCATGCCCCGGATTGTGAGATGAAGCGCGTATCAAGATATGCGTCGATTGCCTCGCTGCCGCCTTCGGTACCGTAGCCCGAGTCTTTCACCCCACCAAATGGCGTTTCAGGCAGACCGAAGCCTATGTGGTTGATCGTCAACATGCCGCTTTCGATATCACGTCCCAGTGCCATTGCAGTTGCGTTAGAGCGTGTATAGGCGTAAGCGGCAAGCCCATAAGGCAATCGGTTAGCTTCTACAACTGCCTCTTCATATGTCGAGAAAGGTACCATCAGTGCCAGTGGACCAAAAGGTTCTTCACTCATTGCGCTGGCATCAATTGGGACCTCGGTAAGGACGGTGGGCTCGAAGAAAAAACCTTTACCTTCAAGGCGCTTGCCACCGAGACGAACCTTGGCGCCTTTCTCTACTGCGTCACTCACGAAGCGTTCGAGCGACTCGAGTCCTCGTTGGTGCGCCATCGGCCCCATAGTCGTATTTTCTTTGAGGCCATTGCCTACAATGATTTTGCTAGCAGCGGTAACGAACTTATCAATAAAGCTTTCGTAGACGCTTTTTTGGATGAGAAAGCGTGTCGGCGCGATGCATACCTGACCGGCGTTGCGGAACTTGGCGCCAGCAAGCTGCTTAGCGGCAGCATCAAGATCGGCATCTTCAAAGATAATTACCGGCGCGTGACCGCCAAGCTCCATCGTTGCCTTTTTCATATGCTGGCCCGCTAACGCCGCAAGATGCTTGCCGACCACGGTTGAGCCAGTGAACGAGATTTTTCGAATGGAGGGATGCGAAATCAGATACTCCGAAATTTCGGCGGGTACTCCGTAGACAAGGTTGACCACGCCTGCTGGCACACCAGCATCAGCATAGGCACGGATCAGCTCGGCGGGAGCCGCAGGGGTCTCTTCAGGCGCCTTGACGATGATGGAGCAGCCCGCCGCCAACGCAGCGGAGAGTTTACGAACCACCTGGTTGATTGGAAAATTCCAAGGTGTAAAGGCCGCAACCGGTCCAACTGGTATTTTTACTGCCAATTGCTGCACATTGTCTTGCCGCGAAGGGATGACTTGCCCATAGGTGCGACGCGCTTCCTCTGCGAACCAGTCGATGGTATCGGCTGCCGCTAGCGTTTCAATACGCGCCTGCGCCAACGGCTTGCCCTGCTCAGTGGTCATGATTAGGGCAATCTGATCAACACGCTCGCGTAACAGCTCAGCGGCATTGCGCATCACTTTGCTGCGCTCAAATGGTGGAGTTGCCTTCCAAGTGTTAAAACCTTGCTCTGCGGCGTTGATCGCTAAATCGAGATCATCTTTCTCGGCATGAGCGATATGGCCAATCGTCTCCTCTGTCGCCGGGTTAATCACTGGAATCGTCTTGCCGGCTATCGCACTACACCACTCGCCATTGATAAAAAGCTGAACATCTGGGTACATGATTACCTCTAACGTGATCGTAGTTAGTTGCCGATAGTGTTAAACAAACATGCTTAGGCGCTTCGCAATCGGTGCGCCTAGAGCCAATCTCCCTTATTTGAGAGTAATGCCCGTAAGTCATATATCAGCTGCTTGTCTTGGTTAATGGTCACATCGGTGAAAAGCTTGCTGATCGCAGCAGCTTATTGGTTTGATGCTGTACATTACCGGCTTCTGCGCTTTTACGCCGATAGGCAATCCAGTCAGGATCACTCTCCATCGCTTGTCGGCGGCGCTCCCGATCCGCAGCACTTTCATAGCCCCATATATGAACCACTTGGTTTAATGTACCTGTCTCGGTAATAAAATAGCCAAGCGGCTCCCCCAAGTGCTTTTTCTGTATCGGTAGGCCTTCACGCTCGTAAAGGTCTAAGAAAGTGTTAAGGCGGCCAGGGAACATAGTGTAGGTGCGAAGGTCGACGAACATGGTTTTCTCCTTATTTTACGGGCTGCAGACAGACGATTAATTAGACGTTTTGTTACGCCTATGCGCATCATTGCGCAGAGTATTAATGGTTGTGCGGGTTGAGATCAGCTCAGGATCGGTTTTAAGTTCGATCAGCGCGGGGCGATTAGCGGCGATGGCGCGCTCTAGTGCTGGCCTGAAATCCTCTGTCTGAGTGACGGTTTCAGCATGTAAGCCAAGCGATCTTGCCATACCGGTAAAGTCAGGGTTTACGAGATCTGTGCCTACTACTCGCTCGGGATGTTCGCGTTCTTGGTGCATACGGATGGTACCGTAACTACCGTTATTGAAGAGCAGGATAATTGGCTTACCGCCGTGTTGTATGGCGGTGGCAATTTCCTGACCGCTCATCATGAAACCACCATCTCCAACGAAAGAGAGCACTACCTTTTCCGGAAAAAGTAGCGAAGCAGCAACGGCCGCGGGTACGGAATAGCCCATCGCACCGCAGGTCGAGCCTACCTGCCTGCCAGGGCGCCCATAACGCAAGAAGCGCTGTCCCCAGCCGGTATGATTGCCCGCATCGAGAGTGACGATAAAGTCTGTTGGCATAACTTCCTGAACGTCAATCAGCGCTTGAGCCATATCAAGCTCACCTTCATACGCAGGCGCTTTAGTGTCGTCAAGGTAGTCCTTACGTGCTGCACTTAGCCATTCATGCCAGCGTTGTGAATCGACCCATTGGCAATCGGCCACTGCGCGAGCAAAATTCTCTGGAGCAATGGCAAGTCCGAGCTCAGGGCTGTAAACACGGCCTATTTCATCGGCATCGGTATGGATGTGGATCAGGCGTTGCTGCGGTGCTGGCGAACCTAGGGTCGTATACGTCTTAGTTGTTATTTCCCCGAGGCGAGCCCCCACGACCAAAAGCACGTCTGCTTCCTTAATACGCCTGACAAGTTGTGGCGGGCCGGCCGTGCCGAAATCGCCGATATAGACCTCTGAGTGATTATCTACGATATCTTGTCGGCGAAAAGAACAAGCCACTGGCACACCGTTAGCTTCAGCGAATCGGGTAATGTTCCTGCACGCTTCGTCGCTCCATCCGCTACCACCTACAAGCATTAAAGGACGTTGAGCTGTCGTTAAAAGAGACCGTATTTTTTCGATGGCAGCCGATGATGCATCTGGGAGGGTCGATGTATAGGGAGGGGCATCCATAACCTCTACAACATCGGTCAGCATGTCTTCCGGTAGGGCTAGCACCACGGGGCCAGGGCGGCCCGACGTGGCAACGCGAAAAGCACGGGCCAAATATTCTGGTATCCGCGTCGCATCATTGATCTGAGCGACCCATTTCGCTATGCCGCTGAACATTTGACCGTAATCAATCTCCTGGAAGGCTTCGCGATCTATCGACGGCCGGTCAACCTGGCCGATCAGCAGGATCATTGGTGTTGAATCCTGATAAGCGATGTGGACCCCGATGGATGCATGGCATGCTCCAGGCCCCCGTGTCACCATACAGATACCCGGTTTGCCGGTCAGCTTGCCATAAGCTTCCGCCATGTTAGCCGCACCAGCTTCATGCCGGGCGTTATAGAGAGTGAAACGATCACGTACATTATGCAGCGCGTCCAGAACTTCAAGGTAGCTTTCGCCTGGTACACAGTATGCGCAATTAGCGCCATGTATGAGCAGCTGGTCGACAAGAGTTTGACCACCGCTGCGAGGTTGGGGGTTGCTAGACTGAAACATGCGAGTTCTCCTAATGTTGTATGTTTTTTGCGCTGCAGGAAATCCCTGGCTCCTAGGAGCCAGGAGTTACCCAACTTATGATCACGTCCATGGTCTACGTTCCAGCACCATGGCTAAAGAAAGACCTGTTAGCAGCGGGGAGATAAATTGTGTAACTCGTCGCTGGAGTTTTTGAACCCCGGGATGACTCATGCGTCACTCAAGTTATCGGTGACACGCTGGCGGACACAGCTAATATGGTGGCGCATGGCTAATCGTGCCCCCTCTGGGTCTTTTTGCTTGATAGCATCGTAGATAACGCGATGCTCATTCAAAACCTTTTGTATCCTTTCTTGGCTAGCACTCCTGGTAATGCTTAAAGCCATGGTCATGGCCTTTTCAACACTAAAGTGTATGGATTGGAGGATTTCAGGAAACATGTCGTTGCCGGTGGACTGGGCAATAACCATATGAAATTGGAAGTCTGAGGCAGTAGCGATTCGCCCTTGAAGAATATCTTCTTCCATCTTAGTTAAGGCTTGATGGAGCTGTACCAGCTGCTTATCACTACGCCTCATAGCGGCTAATGAACTAGACTCGCACTCCAAAGCGATACGAACCTCATAGCTCTTGAGAAGTATGGAAATGTCACCGGCATCTGCGTACTGCGTAAGTCCTGCAGGAGGGATGTGCTGAATATAAGACCCCGACCCTTGGCGTGAAACGACGATCCCGTCGGCTTGGAGGCGCATAAGCGCCTCTCTTACCACAGGGCGCGAAACAGAATACATTTCGCAAATCTTTTTTTCAGAAGGCAACTTTCCGCCTTTCTTGTAATTACCGTCAATAATAGCTTGCGTAAGCATGCCATAAAGTTGGTCAGCGAGTTTTTCCCGCTTCGGTGATGCCTCCAAGACAGCCATCATAAGCACTCAATCGTTATCAACTGGATTTAATGGAAGCCGCAGGATTTTCCATAGGTTTCCTGATGGCGAGAAAGTAAACGAAAAATAATGTTAGTAATATAAAGAACAGGCTATCAAGACTCGTGATAAAAGTAAGCGGATTGCCATTCGACAGCGTTAACGAGCGCCTCAAGAAATCTTCCAGATTAGGCCCTAGGATGAAACCTAGAAGTAGCGTAATGACAGGGAAGCCGTTCTTTCTAAGGAAGTAGGCTAAGATGCCTAACACCAGCGCTAAATACATCTGGAAAACTGAGTAAGTCGCTACGTAGCTGCCAACAACAGCGAGAAGGGCAATGGAGCCGTAAAGCACATCTTTACGTATAGAGACGATCCTAATGAAATATGGCCCCAGCAAGAACAGGGTTAGAGGGATGAGAATCACAGCGCTAAAGAGCAAGGAGGCAAGCATCGGAGCAACCAGCACTGCTTGATCGGCCAGTAATTGGGGGCCTGGCTGGATACCATTGATAACTAGCACACCCAATACGATAGCGGTGATAGGATCACCAGGGATGCCAAATGTCAGCATAGGGACAAACGCACCGCCACAAACCGCATTGTTGGCGCTTTCTGCAGCCGCGATGCCTTTAGGATTACCTTTTCCGAAACTCTCTGGTTTTTTTGAAGTTCGTACAGCTTCGACATAGGCGAGAAAGCTGCCCATCGATCCGCCAGCACCAGGCAGCGTACCCACAAGGTAGCCGATGGCTGAAGATTTTAGGTAGCACCATAGGCCAATCTCACGGACGGAAGATAATGGTGGGATAAAGTCTCGCCGTTTAATGGGGGGTGCTTTGAGTATTTCCTTTGACATCCTACGGTGCTCGGCTATGGAGCCAGCCTGTATCAGTATTTCGCTAATTGCAAAAGTCCCAATGATGACTGGCATAAGGTCGATGCCAGCCGTCAGCGCAGGTACACCGAATGTTAAACGGGCAACGGGAACCATGGAGTCTAAACCGATGGTAGCCAGCATAAGCCCAAAACAGGCGGCAATCGCTGCCTTGGTTATTTTTCCGCGCTGCGCAACCACGACGACTATCAACGCAAAGGCAATCAAGGAAAACTTGCCAGGTGTCTGTACCAATAACGATGCCTTCGCAATGAAGGGAGCAAGGATAATCAGTAATACGGCGCCCAGACCACCACCCACCATAGAGCCAAGCGCGGCATGACCAAGAGCCAAGGCTCCTTGTCCACGTTGCTGCATTGGGTAGCCTTCAAGTGCTGTCATCATCGACGAGGGAGCACCCGGTATATTAATTGTTGTTGCGGTAATGCTCCCACCACACATACCCGCCATATATATGCTGGCACATGCCATTAGAGCAGTAGTGACATCTAGACTATAAGTCAGTGGAAGCAGCAGCGCCAAGGCCAGTGTGGCAGTGAGGCCTGGGATGGCAGCAAATATAGTTCCTATCAGAAACCCTAGGACTACATAAGTAAGTGTAACCGGGTTTAATAGCAGCCCGAAGCTACTAATAACAAGTAATATGAAGTCCATCAATTATCCCCATAATGCCGGTAGCCGAACACGGAACACTTGCTCAAAGAGTAGGTATCCTAAAAATACTACAGCTATTGTTAGCATGAACTTAGTGACCAGTTTGTTCAGGTCAGAGAAAATTATGACAACAGAGAATACATAAAGCAGTGAGGATAAAAAGTAACCCATAATAGGAAAGAGAAGGGTATAGGCAACTGTAGCGGCAATAACCAACAGAGGAAGAAATTTATCTATGTTTCTTGTCTCCGCTTCCTTCTGGGGCGAGTCCGTTCCTTCCTCATTTCTCTCTTGTCTTACCGTACGAACAAGAAGCATAAGTGTAAAAGCCGTAGAGGTTCCCCCCAGGAGAAGAGGAAAAAATGAAGGTGTTAAGCGACCATTGTTCAACGGTACACCTAGTGATATGGAAGAGATTAAGTAAGTAAGCGAAAACGCCAATAGGAAAAGAGGGAAAACAAGCCTCTTTGATTTAGTTACAGGTATGAATGACATAGCCTTGTCCTCGACCGTAACCCCAGGGTTACCCCTGAGGAGGTGCGGTGTGTCACCCGAACTTATAGTCCGAGCTCGTCCATCAGCGAATAGGTTTCAGATTGCCGTTCCTTTAGCCAGCTCTCTACTTCTGAAGAGCCCAGCCAACTAGGTGTTACACCAACCTGAGCCACCCACTGTTGGAACTCATCGCTTTCAAAGGCTTGTTTATAGGCATCCTCTAGTATTTCAATGGAATCGTCAGGCGTACCATCTGGGGTGGCAAGAACGACAAAGCTGCCCGACTCTAACTCATGCCCCAGTTCACTAATGGGAGGCACGTCTGGGTAAGAGGGATTTTGCTCTGAAGAAAGCTCGGCTACGCCTAGAACATCTCCTGATTCGATCAGTCCTGCAAAATCCCCGAGGCTTGCAATAGCGGCATCTATTTCACCCGATAGCATGGCTTCTGATTCTTCGGCAGCTGCACCTGGATAGGTAATGATGTTGAAGTCCGCGCCAGTAGCCATCTCGATGCGTCGAGCCGCAAGGTAGGGACCCGATCCCTCAGGCATAACCCCGATGCGAATCTCGCCGGGGTTCTCCTTTGCGGCATTGATAAGCTCATCGAAACTTGTGAAACCTGAGCGTGATGATACGACAAGCGCATCCGACTCTTGGGTCAGGCGAGCAATAAATGCCATCTTGTCGAGATCATATCCAGGAACTAGCTCACTACGGGGGACAGTAATTACGCTATCGTAGGTTAAAACGCCTAATGTATGGCCGTCTGGACGAGACTGAATCATTTGCATTAGCCCAGTTGCGCTAACTGCTCCAGAAATATTTTCTGCATAGATTGATACAGGTAACTGTTCTTCGGCGAGGTTGCTAGTTTTTCGCGCTATCGCGTCGGTACCTCCTCCCGCAGGCCACGGTACGATTAGTCTTATGTCTCGCATCGGAAAGTCAGCCGCTGACACGCTTGATGCTAATGTCAGGGTGCCCAAGGCTGTAATCATACTTTTTGTTAATTTTGTAGTTGGCATGTTGACTCCATTTTTATTGTTGCTTGGCTAGGGATATATTGCGACTATTGCTGCTTCCATTGGTCCAAAATCTGTTGCAGGCCCTGCAAGTTTTTGTCATCTAACCGATCGACTCCAGGAGGCCTTACAGGTCCTACATCCATTCCGTTTAATCTCATTGCGTCTTTTACTACAGTCACGTTCGTACCGTTCTGCTCTAAAGTCCGCATCTCTTCGAAGCTAGCTATTTTCTCTACTAAACTCCGTGCTTCTTTCCAGTTAGCTTGTTCCAGGGCTTGATAAAAATGCATAGAAAGTTGTGCATTTATATTGACAAGCCCTGACGTGAATCCCCGTGCACCATAGGCATAAAAAGGCAATGCCCAACTCTCAGCTAGTCCACAGATCCATTGCAGGGAGGAACCTCTGGTAGCGCGGATGCATTCGGCCAAGCGTAATGGATCCGGCACGGCATATTTAACAGCCACTACATTGTCGATTTCGCTTAACTTTATAAAGTGCTCTGGCGTGAGACCTGGGTTGCGAGCATAGGCGATGACTGGCAGGTCGGTATTGCGCGAAATCTCTTCTATATAGTTGTAGAGCATGCGGGGTGACGCGAAAGGATCTGGTGGCTGATGAACCATTACGGCATCTACCCCTGCCTTTTCGGCAGCTTGAGTAAGTTGAACCGCTTCATGAACACTACGGCCTACACCAGCTGTCACGATGGCTCTGCCTGACACGCTACTAACAGCTACATTGTAAATATTTTCGATTTCACTGAGTGTTAAAGCATAAAACTCGCCAGTATTGCCGCCAGTGACGATGTTTTGCACACCGGCATTAGTGATGCCGTCAATGACCTCCGCTAGCAAACCGTTATTGATCCTGCCGTCAGCGTGATAAGGAGTAACGTGCACCCCCGATACGCCCAGCAAAGCTTGTTTGACGCGCTTTGACGCCTCTTGTTCTGCCATCAAGAACCCTCCTTTTCATGTTTGCTGTAGCTACCCGCTCTTGTCTTGTTATGAGTCGGTAGTACTGATCTTGTATTCGGAGATTAGGTGTCAGCTTGTAATGTTGTCAAACATTTATTTGTTGTTAAATTAGTGGAAGTTAGAGCTATTTTTATATAATTGTATATTTAACAGTGAGTTGTATTAATTTATAAAGCTCTGCATGTTTGGAAAGAGCGCTAAAGTCGTATTACAAATATACATGTGTCAATTTTTTAGCTAGGCCGGTGGGGTTCTTAAGGCAACTCCGTCTCGTCATGCCTTAGGTACAGAACAGGTAGTCAAGTGCGCGGTTTATCGTGCCTTCAAGTCGCTTTTGAGCAGCCAGCTGGATGGCACTTTGACCTTTCCCCTAAATTAGTACCATTGGCTCAATGAGATGCTCCACATTGCGCCGCCCTTTGAGCATATTCAGCGGGCGGCAGATAACTAAGTGAGCTGTGAGGGCGAACGTGATTGTAATGGTCTCGCCACGTATCAATTTCCGCTCTCGCCTCATCTATTGTTCTAGACCAGTGACGGTTAAGCAGTCCTATCGGAACTTACCGTTTAAGCTCTCCATAGGTGCATTCTGAGTGGGCTTGCTCGACTGGGTTAATCCCCGTGTCACTGCCGTTTTTTTACTCCAAATGAACATCGCTTTACTCGCAAACTCGATACCATCGTTTCAAATAGTGCTATGAGGCTTGCTTCGCAAAGCTGCTCTAGAAACCGAGCCACCTGACGTCCGCTAATCGATACGGAGACCAGCTGACTCACCATTTCTCGTGAAAAATCGTCCGCGACATTCATACCCGAAAACGTCGCCCATTCGTTAGCTGGTCAGAGACGAAGTCCATTGACCAATGCTCATTGACGCTTGTAGGCGTGTCCAGGGGCCGCCGTGAACGATGGAGCTTTTTACGCCGTTTAATGCGTACTTGTAGGCCTTCTTCAGTATAAATTTGAGACATGTGCTTTCGATTAATGACCAAGCCTTCCGCTTTTAACAGCGCGTACAATAGCAGGTAACCATAAGCAGACTGTTGTGTAGCCCGTTCTGGTTACCCTAAGCTTGGTACCGGTACGCCGTTCGGGAAATGCTTACAAGTTGGCAGGCGGAACGCTCTCTGATTTGGTGGCAATCAACCAGATGTCGAGCAGCCGATTTTCTGGCTGTAGGCGTTACCACTTTTTTGACAGGACATCCTTCATGGCCTCAACTTTCAGGAGCTTGTCAGCCAAAAGCTTTTTCAGCTTATTATTTTCCGTTTCAAGCGCCAGCAAGCGCTCGCTTCATTCATTTCAAGGCCAGCGTACTTGCTACGCCAGTTGTAGAAGGTGCCATTGGAAATGCCCAACTTTCGGCACAGGTCGTCCACCTTGGCACCTGCCACATGTTCCTTATAGCGCCAATGATCTGCTCTTCGGCATAGCGTGCCTTTTTCATAGTGAAATCTCCGTTAACCAAGATTAGCTGGAAATCTCATCAAGTTCATGGTGTTGGTTTTGGGGGAAAGGTTACTGCCAATAAATGGCATGTCTCATTTAATGAGATGAACTCATAAAGTTGTCTTGCTATTTTGTAACTCACATAAACAAAAAATGACACACGCTATGCTTGTAAGCGGCAGTAATGCTCACCAAACACCATCCACATTGAGTCATGCCATGCAGATATTGCAGATTACTGCACGTGGCGGCCATCGTGGAGCTAGCATCGATGACTATCTTGATGAGCTAGAATTCAGTCGTCCAACACTTTACCGATTACTAAAAGGACTTAAGCAGCAAGGATTTTTACGATCTTCTCCTATTCGTGGGCGCTACCTACTGGGTTATGAGTTGCTAGTGCTTGGTGCACAAGCGGGAAATGGTGCTGGGTTGCGTGATTTGGCCCGGCCAAGGTTACTGGCGCTGGCGCAGCGCTGGGGAGACAGCTTCTACCTGTTCGCTCGTGATGGCGTCAATGCTGTCTGCCTGGAGGTACAGAACGGTGCTTATCCGGTGGGCAGTTTCGTTAGGGCGACGGGGGGACGTTTGCCGCTAGGCGTTGGACAAGCGTCGATTGCCTTGCTCGCGTATCTCGGCGCGGAAGAAAGAAACGAAATACTCAGCCATAACGCGGAGCGGCTAATAGACGAATACGCGATTGCCATCGCTGACATCGACGCCGAAATTGCCCATCAACTGAAACATGGTTACGCCCGGGGCGTAGAAGGTTCTCTGCTTCCGGAATACAGCGGCCTGGCCATTCCTATTCTCGACCATAGTGGCCACCCCTTGGGTGCCATGAGCTGTTCGATGCTCAAATCGCGTATGACGGCAGATCACAAGCGGGAAGTGCTCCAAGGCATGCAGGAAGAGGTTGCCGCCATGGTCAATCAGGCCCATGGCCTGCTGTATCTGGATTAACGCGCTATGCCACACACGACGCACCCATCCCATCAGCGCCCTTGCGGCTGGAACGCTTGGCTAGCCGAGCGCCAGCCGCGCCCCGCTCTACGCGGTCACTCCGAGGCAGATGTCGTCATCATCGGCGCCGGTTACACCGGCTTTGCGGCAGCCTCTGCCTGGCAGCAGGCGCGCCCTGATGACCGCATCAAAATCCTCGAAGCTGACCGGATAGGCGAAGGAAGTCCAGGGCGCAACTCCGGCTTTATGCTGGAAATTGCCCTGGCTAACGATGCTCGCCCCGAAGAGCTTGAGCGCATGGAGAAGCTGAACGCGTTAAGCCGACAAACCATGGCGTTACTGCGCGAGCGTGTCGAACGTTTAGGCATTGACTGCCAGCTCGAGCGTAGTGGCACCTATCGCGCTGCCCGTAGCGCCATAGGGCAGCGTGCCTTGAACCAGTATGAGGCGTTTCTGAAGGCTGCTGGGCTTTCCTACCAGCGTCTGAACGGTAGCCAACTCGCTGAGCGAATCGGTACGCACTACTACACGCAGGGAATTTATTCGCCGGACTGCTATCTCGTCCAGCCCGCCGCATTGATTGTGGGTTTAGCGGATTCATTGGAAGCCGGAATCGAACTGCATGAGCACTCGCCCGCGACTCAAATAAAGCCTGAAGGCAAAAAGTGGCGTGTGACTACACCCGAAGGCAGCGTGACGGCTGGGCAGGTGATTTTGGCCAATAACGCTTTTTCCAGGGCCTTGGGTGCCGACCCTTCGCGGCTAACCGCGATTTATACCTACGCCGCCATTACCGAGCCTTTGCCGGAGCCAGAGCGCCAACGCATCGCCGCGACGACCTGGGGGCTGCTACCCGCACACCGCTTAGGCTGTACGCTGCGCTCCACCGCCGACGGACGTTTGATGATCCGCTCGCGTTACAGCTATGAGCGCGAAGCCGATAACGCCCGTATCGAGGCCGAACTGAAAGCGAGCCTTGAGGCCCGCTACCCGGAGCTCGCTCCAGTGCACTTCGACAAGGTCTGGGGGGGCACCACCGGGCTGACCTATAACGGTGCGCCACTTTGGGGCGAGATCCAGCCCGGGTTGTATGTTTCGGCGGGGTGTAATGGCGGCGGTATCGTCAAAGGTACCTTCCTGGGGGATGCCTTGGCTCGTCATGCGCTCGGCCAGCCGGTTGAGGATATTGCGTCGCTATTTGGCAAGGCGAGCTGGATGCCACCCGACCCCGTACGTCGGTTGGGTTTTTACCTGACCAGTGAAATGGAGCGCCGAAAGGCAAAAAACGAAACCTGACTCCACCCACCACTATAAAAAAAGAGAGATGACAATGGATCCTCAAGATCATATCGGGCTGCTGTCCGTCATGCCGGCGGCATTGGCTATCGTGCTGGCGTTTGTCACCCGTAATACGGTTTTCTCGCTGGCGGTTGCCTGTTTCGTTGGGGTGATTACCCTGGGCAATGGGCTGATGGGCTTTCCGACGCTGTTAAAGGAAACCCTGGGCACCACCAGCTTCTCCTGGATACTGCTGTTGGAGCTATTCATTGGCACGGTGATCGCGTTTTTCCAACGCACCGGGGCAATTCAGAACTTTACCGCCTGGGTGGAACGCCGAGCCTTATCGCGGGTACGGGTTCAGCTGGTGGCCTGGGTGATGGGCATGTTCGTTTTTTTCAGCGACTACTTCAGCCCTCTGTTTGTTGGTAGCACCATGCGTGGCCTGACGGATCGTTACCGGGTCTCGCGGGAAAAGCTGGCGTATATCGCCGACTCCACCTCGGCGCCGGTAAGTGTCATGGTGCCCATCACGGGCTGGGCAGTGTTTATCTCCGGTTTGTTGATCGGCATGGGCCCTATCGAAAATGCTGCCCAGGCGATGGGAGTCTTTCTGCATGCCATACCTTTCAACCTCTATGCATGGCTATCGGTGTTGGTCGTTGGGTTGGTGATCATGGGCGTCATTCCGCTCTTTGGGCCGATGCGCGAAGCTGAGCGCCGGGCTCAGGAGGAGGGCAAAGTGCTGCGCGATGGGGCAGAACCGCTGGTGGGTGAGGAACTGACGGAAATTCCGCCTTATGAAGGAGCTCGCACCAGTCTGTTTTGGAATTTTTTCGCCCCGGTACTGGTAGTGATTGGCGTTGCCGTAGGCACCTTTATCGTTATGGACTCAGCCAAGACCATGGAGGCTTTTCTAGCTGCTTCCGTGTTTCTAGGTATCGTGATGCGCTTGCAGGGCATTCCGTTCAACGACATCATGAAAACCTCGCTTGCCGGGATGAAGGGGGTAATGCCCGCCATCATCATCTTGGCTTTAGCCTACTCGCTGAACCAGCTTTCCAAAGACATGGGCACGGCCAACTATATCGTCGAAGCCACCGCAGGTTGGCTAACACCTGCTTTGCTTCCGGCCATGACATTTCTTATTGCAGCTGTTATCGCTTTTTCCACCGGCACATCATGGGGCACCTTCGCAATTATGATGCCACTGGCAGTGCCGCTCGCCTTCAACTTTAGCGGCGATATGATTACTCCACTGGTTTACGCTTCTGTCGCGGCAGTGGCTGGTGGGGGTGTATTTGGTGACCACTGCTCTCCACTGTCGGATACGTCTGTCCTTGCCTCGACAGGCGCCGCCTCTGACCATATCGACCATATCAAGACGCAAATTCCCTTTGCGCTCGCCGTTGCTCTGGTTTCCTTGGCTGCGTATCTGATACTAGGGCTCACTCTGTAACGTATAGGCCCTGCGGTAGTAAGGCAGAAGCAATTGGCGCAGGGCCGATTCTCGATTTCCCGGGTATATGAGATGCAGTTTCCTGAATTCAATTAATAAGTGCAGCACCTGCGGTTTCTATTGCTCCTGAGTATTCACCTAAGAACACCTGGGTTGGGGTTCGATAACCCAGCCACTTTCTTGGTCTATCGTTTAGCTTATTGATGACGCTTTGTAGCTCTGTATTGGACTCGTTTCGAAAGCCGGTCCCTTTCGGGAAATACTGCCTAATTAGCCCATTGGTATTTTCATTAGTACCACGCTGGCATGAGCGGTACGGGTCGCAAAATAGATCTTGGCCGACACGGCCTTGGCTACCTTCCTGTGCTCGGGGAATTCCGATCCATTATCCAAGGTGATAGTGTGAACTGCCCCTCGGCGGGGTGCTAATAACTGTGTCATCGCCTTAGCTGTTCTCGTGGCGGTGATCGTGGGCAGCCGCGCTGCTAAGAGGTAGCAGATGCGTCTCTCGACCAGGGTCACCAGGCCGGATTCTTTATGCCCCTTAGCACCGTAACGCCTTCTCAATGGCCGATATGCCGCCGTTCTTACGCCTCGGCAAGGCGCTGCTCAATGCCCACCCGGTACGGAATCTTGCCTAACCCCGCCCGCTTAGCCAGCTGGCGCTGATAGCGCAGCTGGCGTGGCAGTCAGAGCCGTTTTCATAATGTTCCGCCGTGTTTCTTGTCGTCCCAGATGAGCGCATAGATCCATTGATGGCTCACGCAAACCCAGTCGGCATTGGCCATGAAGCCACTGATTAGCTGGGGACTCCATTCGTCCATCAATTGGCCAGTCACCCAGCGAATCAGGCTTGGCAGTCGCTTCGCCACTTTCCAAGCGGTACGTCGACGTTGATCACTTGTCGATTGGGCCTGTTCAGGCGCATAACCACGGGTCAGACCGTTGCGCTTTATTTCGCGGCTAATGATGCTGCTGTGGACGCCAACGGCCTTAGCTATCTTTCGCTGGCTGATGCCTGTCACAAGGTAGGCAAAAAATTGGTATCGTTGGACTTTAGTCAGTTGTCGGTATCCCATGCTCTGCTTCACTTTGGTAGGTAAGGCAGAGAGGGTGCCGGCGCTGGCCCTCCTGCCTCTACTCTGTGATCCAAAGTGCTGCGGTTTTTCTATGAACCCAAGTCATAAGGTAGCTTTTCCTAAGGAAGATATTTGCATAAGCTGAAATTTAATCTTCATTAATTCTGGAAATACAGCAGTTGGGCCACCCGCAAAGGAGCAAGAAGATCTGACTGTCTAATCTTCAGGCGGTGTCATGCTCAGTGAATGGATCGCTTTTTAGACCTCAATTGTTTTTTCCTTAGACGAAGTTTTTTTGAATAGTCTCCCTATCCAGTAGCCGCTAGGTTCTAGTGAACCGATGGTTAACTAATTAATTCTCTAAAAGCTGTATTGGGAAAGGGGACTGGGTAATGGGTGGAAGCAATATTCGTGTTGGTGTGGACATCGGAGGAACTTTTACAGATGTCGCCCTCGAGAAAGGAGAAGAGATATTCTCTTCTAAAGTACTAACCAACTACACACAGCCTGAACAGGCCATTATCGATGGCATCACAAAAGCAGCTGAAGCGGCCGATATTTCCCTTTCGCAAATCGATACAGTAATTCATGGCACTACCCTGGCCACTAATTCCCTAATCGAGCGGCGTGGTGCACATACGGCGTTTATTACTACGGAAGGATTTCGCGACGTCATTGAAATGCGTACCGAAAGCCGATTCGAACAGTATGATTTAAATATTGTGCTACCAGCGCCACTCATCCCACGGCATGACCGGTATGTAATAGGTGGCAGGATCGCTGCCAGTGGCGAGGAGATGATACCTATCGACCACGATCAGCTTCAGGAAGTCATCGAAAAGATTCGGCAAGAAGGCTACGAAAGCGTTGCCGTCGGGCTGATGCATAGTTATCGAAACCCTATGCATGAGCAGCAGGTAAAAAAAGCTATTGAAGAAAGCTTGAGCGGGGTTTCGGTTTCGATATCAAGTGATGTATCGCCACAGATTCGTGAATATGAGCGTTTCAATACGGTATGTGCCAATGCCTATGTAAAACCTTTGATGTCTTCCTATCTGGAGCGACTCGAGGAGCGACTAAATACTTTTGGTATGACATGCCCAGTGTATCTCATGCACTCGGGTGGGGGACTGATTTCTCTTCGTACTGCTGCCGAGTTTCCTGTCAGGTTACTTGAATCAGGGCCTGCCGGCGGCACCATCTATGCTTCCTATATTGCCGAAAAGCATGACCTGAAACGTGTCGTTTCTTTTGATATGGGAGGCACGACAGCCAAGGTTTGCTTAATCAATGACATGAAACCCAAGACCTCACGCACCTTTGAAGTCGCGAGGTCGTATCGCTTCAAGAAAGGCAGCGGTATGCCCATCTCCATCCCAGTCATCGAAATGGTGGAGATCGGTGCTGGTGGCGGGTCGATTGCCTCCGTGGATGACCTGAAACAGATCCGTATCGGACCTGAAAGTGCCGGTTCGGAACCGGGGCCAGCCTGCTACGGCCTTGGTGGGAAACATCCCACCGTCACCGATGCCGATCTCCTACTAGGCAAGCTGGATCCTCAGGGGTTTGCCGGGGGCAGCATGAGGCTCGATACCGAGGCCGCCCATACTGCCCTGGACAGGAAGATCAGCTCCCAGCTAGGTGGTGTCGCGGAAGATGCGGCCTACGCAATCAGTGAAGTGGTGAATGAAAACATGGCCAATGCCGCTCGCATGCATGCTGTGGAAAGCGGTTGTGAGTTGGAAACTTACACCATGATCGCCTTTGGCGGCGCCGCTCCGGTACATGCCGCCCGTCTCTGCCAGAAGCTTGGTGTAGATAGCCTGTTGATTCCGCCCGGTGCGGGGGTCGGGTCGGCCATTGGCTTCCTCAAGGCGCCTTTCAGTTATGAGTCCCTGCGCAGCAGCGTCATGCGGCTCGAGAGCTTTGATCGTGAAAAAGCAAACTTGCTGATTGAGGATATGCGCCAGGAAGTGGAGTCGTTCGTCGGCGATGCCGGGGGGGACCAGGAGTATATATACGAACTGAAGGCTTACATGCGCTACGCGGGACAAGGCTGGGAAATCCCTATCGAGGTGAGCGAGCTCAGCCTATCCGAAGGCTGTGAGGTTCAGCTCAAGCAGGATTTCATCTCAGCCTATACCCAGTTATTCAGTCATGCCGTCGATGGTTTGGATGTCGAGGTGGTCAGTTGGTCACTCAATGTGAGCTCCCGCCTACCATCGGCAACACAATCTTATTCGAACGATGCCGTTGACATTTTTCAGGATCCGATTCCCCACACGACTCGGCAGATCGTCGATGCATCACGAAACCGGCCGCTCTCCTACCTGGTATATGAGCGAGAAGACCTGCCGCCGGGTGCCAGGTGCGAAGGGCCCCTGGTGGTCGCTGAGACCGAAACCTCAACGATCGTGCCGCCGGGCTACAAAATGCAGGTACAGATGGATGGCTGTTTATTCATCGAGAAAAATAAGGTGGAGAAGATCTGATGAGTGTCGAATTGGACGTTTCCAAACAAATCATGTGGAACCGCCTGATCTCGGTGGTGGAAGAGCAGGCTATTACCTTGATCAAGACCGCTTTCTGCACCAGCGTTCGCGAGGCTGGCGATCTCTCAGCAGGGGTCTATGACAAGCGCGGACGGTTGATCGCTCAAGCGGTGACAGGAACCCCGGGTCACGTAAACACCATGGCCGAGTCGGTATTTCACTTCATTGACCATTTCGGCTACCACGACATGAAGCCGGGCGATGTCTTCGTCACCAATGATCCCTGGAAAGCTACGGGACACCTTCATGACATCACGGTCATAACCCCGGTGTTCAACCGAGATGAACTAGTGGGATTTTTCGGCTCCACCGCCCATGTGGTGGATATCGGAGGGAGAGGCTTCGGCCCTGATGGTCGCTCACTCTACGAAGAAGGCCTGCTGATCCCCCTGACCAAGCTTTTCTACGAGGGAGTAGTTAACAAGGACTTGATCGATATCCTCGCCAACAACGTACGTGAAAAAGACCAGGTGGTTGGTGACTTCTATTCATTGGCTGCCTGCAACGATACTGGTAGAAAGCGCCTATTGGAAATGATGGCCGAGTTCGGATTGGATGATATCGAGGATGTTGCCGAGTTCATTTTTCAACATAGCGAAGCGGCGACTATCGAGAAGATTAATCAGCTGCCCAAAGGCACTTATGACTACAGCATGGCAACGGATGGATATGACGAACCGCTCAAACTGAACGTTGCGCTAACTATAGACGATGGCGAGATTCTGATGGACTTTGCCGGTTCCTCACCACAGAGCTCGTTCGGCATCAACGTCCCGCTGGTCTACAGCAAGGCCTATGGCTGCTACGGACTGAAATGCGCCATCGCTCCACAAGTGCCTAACAACTGGGCATCGCTGAAGCCTTTCAAGGCAATGGCGCCCGACAACTGCATTCTTAACGCCAAGCGACCGGCGCCAGTGGCGGTACGACATGCCATTGGACACCTGGTGCCCGACCTGGTGCTAGGGGCGCTCAAGAAAGCCGTGCCGAATGTGGCGCCGGCCGAGGGCGCCAGTGCTCTGTGGAACTTGCATGTCAGCCTGCATAAACAAGGGGTACACGAGGCGGAAACGTCAGAAGTCCTGTTGTTCAACAGTGGCGGTACCGGAGCGCGCCCCGGCTTGGATGGTCTTAACGCCACAGCATTTCCTAGCGGCGTTCATACCATGCCGGTGGAGGTTACCGAGAGCGTGGGCCCCATCATCATCTGGCGTAAAGAGCTGAGGTCGGATTCAGGAGGGGCCGGTGAGCACCGGGGCGGCCTGGGACAGGTCATCGAGTTCGGTGCCCAGGAGGGCTATGCCTTCAGTTTTAACGCCATGTTCGAGCGGGTGCGGCATCCGGCCATGGGGCATGCTGGCGGGCACCCCGGGGCGTGCGGGAATGTGTACTTGAAGTCTGGAAAGCCCTTGAAATCGAAAGGATTGCAATTTATAGAGCCGGGCGAGACTGTCGTCCTCGAATTACCCGGTGGGGGAGGTTACGGCCTTGCCACCGATCGCAACAAAGAAGCGGTACGCGCAGATATCGAGGATGGGTATATCACTCAGCAGACTGCTGATGAACTTTATCTAAAGCCTACCTGATAGCAAACCTAAGCAACCAAGAGTTGGAGAATTTAAGATGAATTATAAGAACACCTACCTGGTACCAGTTATTGCGGCTGTGGGCATGGTCTACATTCCCTCGCTACAGGCCAACACTAACTGGATGATGGCGACCGGTTATCCTGACGATAGTTTCTTCACACAAAATTTGCGCGAATTCGTCGAAGAAGTGGAAGAGAACAGCGACGGACGTATCACGATCGATATGCGCAGCAACGGTACCTTGGTAAGCCATGACGAAATCAAGCGCTCCGTGCAGCGCGGCGTAGTGCAACTCGGTGAGGTTCGCCTGGGGGCGTATAGCAATGAACATCCGGTATTTCGTATTGATAGCCTGCCGGGCCTGGCAACTACCTATGAAGAAGGCTATCGACTCAACGAGCTACTGCAGCCTTACTACGAGGAAGTGATGGCCGAACAGGGTATCTTGCCGCTGGCCTATGTTTCATGGCCTGGCCAAGGTTTCTTTGCCGATAAACCGATCGAGTCGACGGACGATATCGATGGTATGTCCATTCGGATTTACTCCCAACCGACCCAGCAGATGGCCCAGGAGCTGGGCTTCAATGCCACGATTCTTCCTTTTTCCGAGGTGCCTCAGGCATTCTCGACCAATATGATCGACTCACTATTCACTAGCGCCCAAACCGGTATCGATGTCCAGGTATGGGACTACGTGGATCATTTCACTTATACCGGCACGATGCACAACATCAACGCCCTCATCATCAATCCCGCTGCACTCGACGCTTTGGATGACGAGTTACAACAAGTGGTACGCGAAGCGGCGCGTAACGCACATGAGCGTGGCTGGGAAATGAGCCAAGAGCGTTCTACCGAAAACAATGATGTGCTGGAAGAGCATGGCGTTACGGTAACCCAGGCACCTGATGAGTTGCAGGCTGCGATCAACGACGTAGGCGAGGAGATACTTGCCGAGTGGCGCCAGGATGCCAGCGATGAGGCCAATCAGATCATTGATACCTACGTTGAGTGGCGCGATAGCGCAGAATAAGGGTAAAGCATCATGAGAATTTTTCTTGATGGTCTATACCGACTATCAGGCGGCTTGGCGGCTTTCTTTCTCGCCGCCATCGGCCTGTCGATAGTCGCGCAGGTAGTCGGCAGGCAGTTGGGGCATACGGTGGATGCGACCGGGTTCGCCGGCTTCTGCTTGGCGGCGTCGACCTTTCTGGGGCTGGGCTACTCGATGCGGTACGGTGCACATGTCCGTGTAACGTTGGTGATCGATTCTCTGCCGCCGAGGCCGAAACGCTTGCTTGAAGCGTGGGTGTGCCTGTGCTCCTTCGTTATTCTTTCCTGGCTCACCTGGAAGGCCGCCATTTTCACCTGGCAGGGGTATGTCTTCGATGAGGTGAGCCCCGGATTGATGGCCATTCCCCTGTGGATACCCCAGACGGGCATGGTGATTGGGCTTGCTGTCCTGACAGTCGCCGTACTAGACGATCTAATCGGTGTGCTGATGAAACGTGAGGTTTCTTACCGTTCCGTTCATGCATCGTAATGCATGCCTTTAGATTGAGGTGACCATGGATTCTACACTGATAGCACTAGGTTTCGTCCTGGTGGCGTTGATCACCTTGCTGGGGTCGGGCGTATGGGTGGCCGTGAGCCTGGCGGGAATTGGCATCGGCGCGTTGGCCATCTTTACCCCCGCGCCTCTTGGAGATCTGGTAATCGGCAAGATATGGGAGGCGAGTGGAGCATGGCCGATGACAGCGCTGCCGCTGTTCATCTGGATGGGCGAGATACTGTTCCGAACCAAGCTCTCTCGACAGATGTTCAATGGCCTTGCCCCTTGGGTGGGCTGGCTTCCTGGCAGGCTCCTGCATGTTAATGTATTGGGCTGTGGCATCATGGCGGCCGTAGCAGGCTCTTCGGCGGTTACCGCTGCCACTGTGGGCCGCATGAGCATGGCGGAGCTAAAAGAGCGCAAGTATAACGACCGCCTAATGATAGGCACCCTGGCCGGTTCGGCGACATTGGGGCTATTGATCCCGCCTTCTATTGTACTGATAGTCTATGGGGTTATGGCTCAGCAGTCCGTGGCCAGACTGTTTATGGCGGGCATATTGCCTGGGTTGATGCTGGTGGTACTGTTCATGGCTTATATAGCCCTCTGGGCTCTATTCAACCCCGATAAGATGCCGCCACGTGAGCCTCGGATGAGTATGATGCAGCGGCTCAGCGCGTCCCTGGGGCTCTTGCCTATTTTGTTCCTGATCGTTGCTGTGATTGGCTCCATTTACGCAGGTATCGCTACACCGACGGAGTCGGCCACCTTTGGAGTAATTGGTGCGCTAATGATCGCCTACCTGACGGGGTCGCTGAGCTGGCAGACCTTTGTAGAAAGTCTGCTCGGGGCAACGCGTATTGCTTGCATGATCGCGTTCATCGTGGCCGCCGCGGCCGTGCTCTCATCGGCGTTTTCCTTCATCGGGATTCCTCTATATCTGGCACAGATGGTGAATGCCCTCGAGCTTTCTCCGTACATGTTGATATTCGTGTTGACGATTTTCTTCATCGTACTGGGGTGCTTTCTTGAAGGTATCTCGATACTGGTTATCAGCAGCGCCGTCGTCTTGCCGATGCTGCAATCAGCCGGAATTGATCTTTTATGGTTCGGAATCTATGCAGTAGTAATAATCGAGATGGCACAGATCACCCCCCCAGTGGGGTTCAACCTTTTCGTGTTGCAGTCGATTACGGGAAGAAATATCTGGCAAGTCACGCTCGCCGCGATGCCGTTCTTTCTTATTCTTTGCCTTGCCGCACTCATGTTGGTCATGTTTCCAAGTATTGTGACTTGGTTGCCTGGTTTGATGTAGTTCGACTACATCTGTGGTCTGGAGCTTTCTTTAGCCCACTGTGTGAAGTGCTTCACCAGCGGGCTCTCTTCTTTATTGTTCTGTCTTATGAGGTAGAACTTGGGAATCTTGTGGTCAGGCAGCTGGCTTAGCAGGTCAATACCCAGGGGGGCGACCAAGTCTCCTGCTGTAATTGCTTCTATCGCCTCGGGCCTGGATACCAGCCCCACTCCCATGCCAGAAAGTGTTGCCTTATAGATGGCCTCGTTGTCATGTAGATAGAGAAACTCCTCTTTCATCATTTCCTGCCGGGTACCCAGCATGTCGAAGATATCCAGCCAGAGAGTATTTCGGACCCAAGGGGAAATCAGACGGTGTGCCATCAAGTCGTTGGTGCTTTCTATTGGCTGTTTCTTTAGCAGGTCCGGGGTTGCCGCAATGATTTTCAGATCGTTCATCAGTGGATCGGCCTGGAAACCGCTCCATTGCCCATAGCCCCACTGTATGGCGATATCGATGTCCTTGGTGTCGAAATCGTTGTTCTCTGCACCGATGGATATACGCAGGTCGATATTAGGGTGTTGTTCTGTAAATTCATGAAGCTGGGGAATCAATATATTGTTGGCATAATAGGGTGATACATGCAGATAGAGCTTGTTACTGTCTTTATCTAAGGCATTCAACCCTTCCTCTAGGACGTCGAGGCTCTGAGTTATGTAGCCAAGCAGCTCCATGGCCTTGAGGGTGGGTTCCAGCCGATTGCCATTGCGTATGAAAAGCTCATAGCCGATCAACTCCTCCAACATCTTGATCTGGTACCTGACTGCTTGCGGGGTCAGCGATATTTCATCAGCGGCATCCTTCACCGACTTTCTTTTCATTATGGTTTCGAATGCGCGTAGCGCATTGGTAGAGGGCATTCGCTTTCTCATCCCTATCCTCGCATTGGCGGTTATGCACTTGGCTTGAGCGTGACAGAGCAAGGCGTGAAGGTGTTGTTATTGGTCATTTTTACATTACAGGTATTCATTTTTTATGCAAGATATCTCGCAACGTAGTTCCAAGAGCCGTATTAGGGCAGAACAGTAAAAAATCAGTGACACTATCATTAAGGACGGCAAGAATTTATAAGATTACGGAAATTTATAAGAAAGTGTGTTCCTTAAAAATTAATTGGAAAAATATTAAAATTGAGTAATATGCTCTACAAAGCGTCGCACCTTGGCGAGTTCCCCTAAGTGCTCTGGATAAACGAGATAATAAGCACTCTCACTGAGTAATCTATATGGCCAGGCGACTATAAGTCTGCCATCTTCCAGCTCTTCATCTACGGTAAAGTGAGGAACCAACGCGACTCCTCCGCCTGCCATAGCCGTTCGCACAAGCATAGGAAAGGTTTCGAACCGAGTGCCATGATAGCTGCGGTCAGTAATGATCTCTTGGTTTGCAAACCAATAGTGCCACGCGTCAGGGCGTGTCGAAAGGTGGAGTAGCGGTAGTTGTTTTAAATCATCTACCGAATGAATGGGGTGTTGAGCCAGTAATTCGGGAGAAGCAACAGCGACCATATCTTCTTTAATAAGCTTATGACAGGCAAGATTTGGCCAACTGCCATGCCCATAAAACAAGGCTATATCGATATCCTGTTGTTCAAGATCGAAATCTTCCACTCGATCATGAAACTCCAAGCTAATGCCTGGGTTAGCTGCTAGAAATGTTGGCAATTTATTAGCCAGCCAACGGCTACCGAAACTAGGTAACGTCGCGATTTTAAGAACCTCGCTATTCCCGCTGTAGGTCATTATCGCATGAGTCGACATTTCAATCTGTGTGAGTACTTTGCGTACGTCACTTAAAAAGATGGCGCCTTCTGGCGTAAGCAGCAGGCTGCGTCGTACGCGGCGAAATAGCTTATGTTGCAAGATAGTTTCGAGATGCGCGACTTGTTTGCTAACAGCACTTTGCGTGAGGTTTAGCTCGTCTGCGGCCCGAGTAAAACTCATATGCCTTGCTGCCGCTTCAAAGCACTGCATAGCCGCGGTAGAAGGGAGGTTGCGTGATGCCAAGCCGGGCGCTCCTGATAACCTTAAAGCCGCCCCAGTGACTAAGCACTGGGGGAAGCTAGGCATTTTATAATGGCTCATTAGGCGAGCGACGATGCTTCCTGATATTTGTCAGGCCGGCGTGATTGAAGCCAGCCCACCGCTGCCATGACTAATAGGCCCAAGCCGCTGGTTAGCAATTCGGGAACCACCATGGCAAGTCCTGCTACGAACAGTACCAGACGCTCCCAAAAGAGTGAATCGCGGACAAAGTAACCCAGTAGAGCGCTGCTTACTCCCATGATTCCTACGAGTGAAAAGAACAATGCGCTTAAAAGCCCTAGCGTCGTAGGTTCAACCAATACCAACATGGGATTGTAAATGAAGGCGTAAGGAATAATGAACGCTCCAATGGCCAATTTAACCGCAGTAAAACCGGTCTTCATTGGGTTAGCTTGCGCAATGCCCGCGCCAGCAAATGCTGCTAAACAAACGGGGGGCGTAATATCGGCAATAATACCGAAATAAAAGACGAACAAATGTACCGCCATTGGCGGAAGGCCAAACTCATTAATAAGCGCCGGTGCTGCAATCGTAGCGGTGACCACATAGTTTGCGGTTGTGGGTAATCCCATGCCCAAAACAATACAGGCTATCATCGTGAATAAGAGCGCAAGTATCAAAACGCCATCAGCCAAGCTAATAATGCCAGCAGCAAATTTTGCCCCCATTCCTGTCATACCTACCACACCAGCAATAATGCCTGCGCATGCAACTGCTGCGATCACTGGTAGAGCCACACGCGCACCTTTTTCGAAGATAACTAATATACCTTTCAATGATGGGCGTGTTTCTTTGCGTGCTAGACTGACAGCAAAAGCACATGCTATCCCCAGTAGCGCTGCTCGTTGTGCTGTAAAACCAACGCTAATGGTCGTAATAATGACGAGCAAAGGCAACAGCATGTAGCCTTTAGACAGTATGAGCTTACGTTTGCTAGGCAGTTGATCTTTAGGAAGGCCTAGAATGCGATGGCGTTTGGCTTCGAAATGTACCCCAATAAAAATACTAGCGAAATAGAGGATGGCGGGAATCAGAGCCGAGAACATGATTTCACGGTAAGAAACGCCTACATATTCCACCATGATGAAAGCCGCCGCGCCCATTAAGGGAGGCATGATTTGTCCCCCTGTAGAGGCTGAAGCTTCGACTGCTCCCGCTACCTCGGGTTTAAAGCGGGCATTTTTCATCATCGGTATGGTGAAAGAACCAGAGGCGACGGTGTTGCCAATAGAACTCCCTGAAATCATGCCTTGTAGAGAACTTGCTATAACGGCTGCTTTGCCGGCACCACCGGTAAACCGCCCGGTTAATGCGAAGGCTAAATCATTAAAGAACCGGCCTACCCCTGTATGCATCAGGACAACACCGAAAAACAAAAACAAGAAGATAAAGCGCGCCGATATTTGCAGGGGTGTGCCAAAGACACCACTCTCTCTAAACCATAAATAGGGAGACACCTGCTCAAACGAGAAGCCAGGATGAGAAAGCAAAGGGCTTGGTATTAAATTGCCAAATAGCGCATAGAGAATTGCCAGCGAGGCCATCACAACGATTGGCATACCAACGGTACGGCGTGTGGCTTCTAGCACAAAAAGCACGCCGAATACTGCAATCGTTAGATCAAAAACTGAATAGCCCGTGACCCTTGCACGAAGTACTTCTTCGTAAAATAGTATCTTATAGTAGGCGGCAAAGGTTGCTGCGAAGGCGAGTAGTATATCGTACCACGGCACTTCATTGCGGCGGCCTGCGCCGCGGGTTGCAGGGAATAGGATAAAGATCATCCCCAAAGCAATGCCCAAGTGGACAGCGCCTTGCTGCTGTGACGGTAGCGTACCAAAATAAGCGGTGTAGAGATGAAAGCATGTCAGTGATACACCCATTAGGGTGATCAGCCATCCCCACTTGCCTAGCTGCAGTGTCGAACGTACTTGTGACTCACGGTCATACTTTTCTAAAAGCGCCGCTTCGTCAGAAGTTTTTTTTTATCCACGATTAAACCTCTTGCATGTACCGCCGCTGGCTTTGCCAGCGGCGAAGTGGGAATATCAATCGGTTAGATCACTTAGGCTGTCAATGTCGGAGCGTTCACGTGTGACAATCTGAATGACTTCAGGATAGATGTGTCCGATAAACGCGACGTTATCAATAGCACCGCTTTCGAACTCTCCGCTGCCCGCAATGGCATCTTGCGCGGGTGCGTGCACGGTCATCCCGAGATCCATAGTATTATCACGGATGCTCACTAGGTTTTCGATTGAGGCCCCAGTTTCAATATTGGTGAAGTTTTGGTTTTCTAGGTAGCGGTTCCAGATAGTGGCCATCTCGCCGCCCAACGGGTAGTAAGTACCGCCTTGGCTACCGGTGCCTAAAATAAACTCTTCTTTGGCTTTAGTTTCGCCAAGTTCAGCGACAGGGTTGTCTACGGTGAGGCCTTGTTCTTCATAATACTTTTTAGCACCAGGGTGAATGGGCAAGCCTTCTGAACCATTCAGTGCATTTTCAAGGGTAATAAACGCAGATTGAGAGTGCGTATTTTCTTCAGCATGTTCATGCATTAAACGCGCTAGCTCATAACCTAGCTCTTCATCAATAGTATTCGTGTTGCCAACTAAAATGGCATAAGCCGTAATAGTATTTACATCTTCATTTTGAAAATCATAGCTATTAGCAGGAATAGTAAAACGCTGATAGGCACTATTCTCTTCAATATAATCAATAGCGTCATCGCTTAAACTAATCAGGCGTGCATCGCCACTAGAGGCTTGTAAGTTCTCGATGCTGCCAGAAGGTAAACCAAGAATACCGATAGAAATATCGATGTTGCCATCTTGCACACCATCAAGTGCAGCACCAAACCCTTCCTGGTAGGTGTTGTACTTATCGTTACCAATACCGTAAGCATCAAAAAGTAGTTGGGAAACGCTTTGGGTGGTACTGGCTGGGGGGCCAATGGCGATATTAGGTTTGCTATCGCCACCACAGCTCGCCAACAGAAGCGTAGCGCCAACGCCACATATCACTTTTGGTGACAGTACCTTAGATGACAGCACTTTAGAGGGGATGTTTTTCACATTAATTCCTGCTAATTTGTTTTTAATTAAATTATGCTTAGCAATTTTCGCAACCCGACCGTCAGGGGGATCGATCACTGAAAAATGTCGCGAAAAAGGTAGCTGGCTATTGTTCACGTATGCAGCTCACCAGGCAAAAGAAATTAAGTTGCGTACGCATTCCATTTTGTCATGCAAAGTGATTTTAAGGAATCGCTTATGTAATTAATGGTTTGTGCTTTTATCAGCGAGTCCGGCACCGTTTTACCTTTTATTAGTCTGTATAGTGAAATAGATGCCTTTGGTAAGTGGCTATGCTGGGTTGCTGCTGTTCCTGTTTCAAAATCAAGTGCCTATTTCTCGTGCATTCCTACTTGGCATGCATTTGGCGTTTTTTTTCGTTTGCGATTCGCTCTATGAAACTGTTTGATAAGGAAACATACGGTATTTTCAGGAGCGTTTACGACGATGGACCTTCCCTACGTCAGCAGTGCATTAAGCATCCTTCATCCGCTTTGTATTACTAAAGGGCGTAATGCAGAGGTATGGGATGAGGGAGGGGAGCGATATATCGACTTTATTGGCGGTATTGGTGTGCTTAACCTGGGGCACGGCCACCCAGCGGTGGTCGAGGCCGTCAAGGCACAGGTCGATACCCTTATGCATTCAGCGTTTAATGCTTTGCCTCACCGTGGTTATCTCTCAGTCGTAGAGCGCCTTGACCAGTTTGTGCCGGTTTCTTATCTGCTTGGTTGCATGCTGACGAACAGTGGTGCGGAGGCGACAGAAAATGCCCTGAAAGTTGCCCGTGGCGTTACTGGTCGCCAAGGGGTGATTGCCTTTGACGATGCTTTCCATGGCCGCACGTTGGCAGCACTCAATTTGAACGGCAAAGTTAAGCCCTATAAAGCAGGGTTAGGCGCGTTGCCTGGCCCGGTTTACCACGTGCCGTTTCCTAGCCAAGATAGTGGGGTAACCGCCGAGCAGTCGCTGGCTGCGTTAGAGCGTGTATTTGACGTAGAGATTGCCCCCAGCGAAGTAGCCTGTGTCATCGTTGAGCCCATACAAGGAGAAGGCGGTTTTCGCTTACTTTGCCCACAGTTTGCCAAAGCGCTGCGCGCGATCTGTGATCAGCACGGTATTGTACTAATTTGTGACGAAATCCAATCAGGTTTCGGTCGAACCGGTAAGCGCTTTGGTTTTAGTCACCTAGGCATCGAGCCCGATCTACTTCTGCTAGGAAAAAGTATCGCCTCAGGTCTTCCACTCGCCGCCTTAGTAGGTCGTAAAGAGTTAATGGATGCATTACCCAAAGGTGCACTGGGAGGCACCTATTCAGGTAATGCTGTGGCCTGTGCAGCTGCATTGGCGGTGATGGATATCATGCAAGACGAGACGCTAAGCGCATGGGGTAATGCTCAAGAATCGGCGATTGTCAGTGCATACCAACGCTGGAAGACAAGCGACCATTTTCCCATGTTGGGAGCCATGACAGGTATTGGGGCTATGCGCGGTATTGTCTTCGAAGACACTGAAAACGCGACGGGTGCGGAGCACTTAGCCAGCCTGTTAGTAGCCGGTCGTGACGCTGGTGTCTTATTAATGCCCAGTGGTCGCAAACGAAATGTCTTACGCTTACTACCGCCATTGACCACCGAACCAGAAATTATGGAAGAGGGGCTAGGACTCATCGAGCAGGCGCTGGAGACGCTCAAGGCATGATCGCAGTGGTCAGCGAGGGGGCAGTGCGAAGTGAGTATGTTACGTTTCTCGAAGCCTTGCGCATCCACGGCTTCGAAGGCGAAATCGCTCCCGATTACGCTAACCGCACGGTGCTGGCAACGGATAACTCGATTTACCAGCGTTTGCCCCAGGCGGCGGTTTATCCCAAGCATGCTGAAGATCTCGAACGGCTAACCCGACTGGCTGCGCAAACTACCCATCGCGCGATTGTACTAACACCGCGTGGCGGCGGCACGGGCACCAATGGCCAGTCGCTTACCGACGGTATCGTGGTGGATGTCTCCCGCCATATGAACCGAATTTTAGACATCGACGTGGAGAAACGCCGTGTGCGGGTTCAGGCCGGCGTAGTGAAAGACCAGCTCAACGCTGCGCTCAAACCCCATGGGTTGTTCTTCGCCCCCGATCTTTCGACCTCCAATCGCGCCACCATTGGCGGCATGATCTCGACCGACGCCAGCGGCCAGGGCAGCTGTGAATACGGCAAGACCCGTAACCATGTGCTGGAACTGGATACCGTTCTGCTGGGTGGAAAGCATCTGCATAGCCGTGCGCTAACCCCGGAGGAGGAGCAGGTTGAGCGTCAGCAAGAGGGTATTCTTGGTCGCGTCCACACCACCGCTGCCGCGATTATCGATCAACAGCGTGCGTTGATTGAAGCCACCTTTCCGCCGCTCAATCGCTGCTTGACCGGCTATGACTTGGCCC
>NZ_JBRAMC010000007.1:0-290208 GCF_052959335.1 Vreelandella sp. H-I2 | reverse complement strand
TCCATGCCTGTTGGAGCAACACCTCAATGCGCGATGACTAAAAAACCGCGCTCACTAGTGATCGCTTCAGAAAGGAGCCTCTTAAACGACAAAACCCCACAAAAAGTGGGGTTCGTCAGCAGTCTGAGGCGCCATAGGGCGCCTTTTTCGTCAGCCACAGTAGCTTTGTTAGCCCTAGTAGCTTTGTTAGACATAGGAGCTTTGTTAGACATAGTAGGGTGCAGTTTACTCGTCGCTTTTTTCGCCTTTCTTGCCAACACGCACGGCCAGAACATCGCATTGTGCGCCGTGTAATACGCCGGTAGAGGTAGAGCCCAGCAACAGAGCGAAGCCATGACGCCCATGGGAGCCCACCACGATTAAATCCACGCCATGCTCTTCGGCAAAACGGTGGATTTCAGTATCGGGCATACCCACTACCACATGCTGGTCAGCCTCAGAAATATGCGGGGCGGCTATTTCGGCTAGTCGTTTTTTGGCGTGTTCGTCTAGCTGGTCTTGGATGCTGGTCAGGTCCATCGGTATATCACCACCATAGGCAAACCCAAGCGGCTCCAGAGTGTGCATGATGGAGATTTTGGCCTTGTCGTTGCGCTCTGCGATTGCAACGGCGCGTTCCAGAATCTTGTGCGAGTCTTTGGTTAGGTCAACGGCAACTAAAATGTGGTGATAGCTCATGGCGTATCTCCTTGGTGTTAAGGAACACTCGTTAACAAAGAATACTGGGGCTCCTTTGTTTAATGACCTTTACTTTAGATGGCGTGTCTTGTTTTAACAATAGCCAAAGTTTTAACCATGACTTAAGTCAAAACAACGGCCTGAGTCATCGTTTTTTAGCGTAGTATCTTAAGTGTGGCTTATGTGGAAGGAAATGTAGAGATGGAATGGTTGATTATCGTACTTATCCTAATGTTTGTGATAGCGCCGGTGATGTGGTTAAAGCCCAGTCCACGGCAAAAACGCCACGCGGCTTTGCGCTCGCAAATTTCAAAGCAGGGTGTCAGTGTCAAGCTGGAAAAGCCACCCCTTCATAATTTTAAAGGCACTATGCCTGCTTATCGTTGGCACTATCCCCAGGAAGGGCCAGGCCCTGATTTTTTGTTGATCAGAGACAGTAATGCCAGTGAGGCCTTAGCGCCTTTTCATGCCGGCTGGCGTTGGCGAATTGCTCCCTTGCGCCCGTTGCCTGATGACGCCGCGATACCCTTGAAAGCACTGCTTGAACGTTTACCGCAAGATGCACTCGTGGTGCAATCGACGCCCTATGCGCTAACGCTATGGTGGTGGGAGTCGCAAACCGCTGAACGATTTGCGACCTACTTGCCGGATTTTCAGCAATTGCGGAATTCACTGCAGGGCCGTGCCGACCAGCCGGTCAATCAACCACTGAGAGGGGCTGAGCTGTCGGCGTCCCCCGCTAGTGATCAAGATGCCGGACTGTCTTGATCCCGTGCTTGTATCGCCAATCCGTTTGATTCAATTACCGCTAGCCATTCATTGAGTTGTTCGAGATTTTCATCGGTTAAGCCAGCGAACATTTCCTTGCGCGCCTGTTGCGCCACTTTGTCGATTTCTTCCAATAGCGGCATAGCCGCAGGTGTCAAATATATGCGTTTGCTACGGCGATCATTATCACAGGCGCGTCGTTCAACCAAGCCTTGCTCTTCGAGTTGACCAAGTGTACGCACTAGAGAGGGCGCCTCAACGCCTATCGCGCGGGCAAGATCGCACTGTGGGTGTCCTTCGCCTAAACGCCAAAGGTGATAAAGCGTGACCCAACGCGTTTGGGTTAACCCCAGTGGCGCTAGACGGCGGTCTAAAATGGAACGCCATAAGTGGGGCAAGCGTGCGATGCGAAAACCAATTGTTGAGGCCATAGGCAACTAGCTACCAATAAATGTGAGTATGCGAATTGTCATAAGCTGCGCCGCTTAATGCAAGGTGCTTAGCAATTCAGTCTTCAGGTCGCGCTTCTTCATCATTAGGGCGGCCAGGCACAAAGCGCCGTAAATTTAACCCGCTGAGGCCACTAGCACGTATTTCTCCATTGGCTAGTGATGCCTGCTGGCTATCGTCTGATACGTCAAAGCGTACCAGTCCTAGGCGCTGACCAGTATCCGTCATAATGTCGATACGCCAATCTCCCGATGGATCTTCTGGAAAATTTTGCTTGTGGCTCCATGCGCGGTATCCCTGCTCACGTCCGCCGTTGATGTTAAGTTCCACAACATCCATGAGCTCACCATTATGATGCCAAGCATGGGTAATGGTTTCACTTAGCCCACGCGGTGCACGAATAGCGGTGTAAACATAAAGCCCATTCGCGCTAATAGCGTCAGGCGTAAGCGTCATTGATCCCTGGGGAAGGCGTTGTTCAGCGTCAAAAGCAGGCGACAGGGCGCTGCTGGTCATCCATAGGCTTGCTGGTGGAACCCAAATGCGTCCTAGCCACGCGCCGTAGGAAAGTAGCACGGTTAGTGCAAAAAAAGCGCACCAGCGTTTGAGCGAACGTTGCTTAAGCAAGTGCCAAAAACTGGGGAGGGCTACCAAAATAGTGATTCCCAGAGCCAGCAGCAGACTCTGCCCAGTGGTTAGGTGCAGCATAATCGGTAACGTGACCAGCAATACCAGAAAGACACACTGGGCATGAAATATAAAGTAAAGACTGCGCCAGCGCTCCGCGACCTTGAAATAGAGCGGATCGATAATGGATAGAAGCGCCATGCCGCCGACCAGTACGGCGAAAATCGTTTGTCCGCTATTCCAAACGGTGGTCACTAAAATAAACGGCAATGTGAAGAATAGCGTTTCCTGGTGAATCATTTGTGCGATAAACGTCGTCACGCCACGCGGCGGAGTGGGGTGACCGCGACGAGACAGCCAACGGCTGATTAAGCCTTCGGAAAGCAGCAATGCCCATGCAAATAATAACCCCAGGGCTAAGGCAGCGCCTAACCACTGCTGACGATCGACTAGAAAGAAGCTGCTCAACCCGGCAGCGAACGCCATGGGTGGCCATAACCAGCTCCACGGTTTAAGGCGTTCGACAATGATTTCAATACGCTGCTGAACCTTGGCGATGCGCGGTGGCGTGAGCAGTGCGTCCATAACAAGGTAACCTAAAAATTAAAGGAAGCGTGATCCTAGCAGTATGAACGGATACAAGGGAGCGCTGGTCAAATTAGTTTTACAGATTAGCCAAAAGTCAGGGCTTGACGTACTCAGGCAACTCAACCAAGCTTACGCAATCAAACGACCGTATGAATGTCGTATGAAGGCCGTATGAAAAATGTGGCGGGTTCTCTTTTCAGAGCCAGCCCGAATTGTGGAGAGAGCACGGATGATCTATCAAGGCAACGCCATCACGGTGACACGTCGTGATACCCCAAATGGCAATGACATCGCTATGCTCACTTTCGATCTGAAAGGTGAGTCCGTTAACAAACTCTCCAGCGCTGTGGTAGCAGAGCTGGGTGAAGCAGTGAAGGCCATTCAAGCTGAAAGTAATTTAAAGGGTCTGCTCATTGCTAGCGGTAAAGATGTGTTTATCGTGGGTGCTGATATCACCGAGTTTCACACGCTGTTCGATAAGGGCGAAGCGTACCTAGTGGAGATGAACCTCAAGGTACACGATATCTTTAATGCTATTGAAGACCTGCCATTCCCCACGGTAACGGCGATTAATGGTCTGGCACTTGGCGGCGGCTGTGAAGTGTTGCTGACCACCGATTTTCGCGTGATGAGCGAAAAAGCCAAGATTGGCCTGCCGGAAACCAAACTCGGTATTTTGCCTGGCTGGGGTGGCTGCGTGCGCCTGCCGAGAATTATCGGTGCTGATAACGCCATCGAGTGGATTGCCGGTGGCACCGAGAATCGTGCTGATGCCGCCCTAAAAGTAGGCGCTGTCGATGCGGCAGTTACCGCCGAACAGTTAGAAGACGCTGCGCTGGATATCCTTGATCGTGCCAACGCTGGTGAGCTGGATTACAAGGCTCGCCGTGCTGAAAAAACCAGCCCGCTGATGCTCAATCCTATTGAGCAAATGATGGCGTTTGAAACCGCTAAGGGTTATGTGGCTGGTAAGGCTGGCCCGCACTACCCAGCGCCAGTAGAAGCGATCAAAGTCATTCAGAAAGGCGCAGGTGAAGAGCGTGGTCGGGCCCAAGCAATTGAAGCCAAAGCCTTCGCCAAGCTGGCGCTAAGTAGCGTTGCGTTCAACCTGGTCGGCCTGTTCCTCAACGACCAAGTGGTCAAGAAGAAAGCCAGCAACTACGAAAAACAAGCGCAGCCGGTGAAGCAAACGGCCGTGCTGGGTGCCGGTATAATGGGTGGTGGTATCGCTTACCAGAGTGCGTCTAAGGGCACCCCAATCCTGATGAAAGATATCAAGGATGATGCGCTTGAGCTGGGCCTAAAAGAAGCCCGTAAGCTATTTGCCAAGCAGGTAGAGCGTAAGAAGTTCACCACTGAGCAGATGTCGGAAAAGCTGACCAATATTCGCCCGACACTCTCTTACGGTGATTTTGGTAATGTTGACCTCGTCGTTGAAGCGGTGGTTGAAAACCCAAAAGTTAAAGACGCCGTATTAACCGAAGTGGAAGGCATGGTGAGTGAAAACACCATTCTCACCTCTAACACGTCGACGATTTCTATCAACCGCTTGGCGCAAAACCTCAAGCGGCCGGAAAACTTCTGCGGGATGCACTTCTTTAACCCAGTACACCGCATGCCGCTGGTAGAAGTCATTCGTGGTGAGAAGACCTCGGACGCTGCCGTTGCCGCTACCGTGGCCTACGCACGGGCAATGGGTAAAACCCCCATTGTGGTTAACGATTGCCCAGGGTTCTTGGTTAATCGCGTGCTGTTCCCTTATTTCGGTGGCTTTAGCTTCTTGGTCGAGCAAGGTGCTGATTTCCAACGCGTTGATAAAGTGATGGAAAAGTTTGGTTGGCCGATGGGCCCCGCTTACTTGCTTGACGTGGTAGGTCTGGATACCGCCGTTCATGCTAACGAAGTCATGGCTGAAGGCTTCCCCGATCGTATGGCCCGTGATGGCAAAACCGCCATCCAGGTCATGTATGACAATGAGCGCTTGGGCCAGAAGAACGACAAGGGCTTCTATGCCTACGAAGAGGATAAAAAGGGTAAGCCGAAGAAGGTAACCGACGAAGCGGCTTACGCCTTAGTCAAAGAAGTGGTGAAAGAGCATAAAGAGTTTTCCGACGAGGATATTATCGCTCGCATGATGGTGCCGCTCTGCCTGGAAACGGTGCGCTGCCTGGAAGATGGCATTGTGGCCACGCCGGCTGAAGCCGATATGGCGCTGATCTATGGCATCGGCTTCCCGCCGTTCCGTGGTGGCGCGCTACGCTATATCGATGCCATGGGTGTGGCAGAGTTTGTGAAGCTGGCGGAAGGGCTAGCTGATGAGCTGGGTCCGCTATACGCGCCCACCGACAAGCTGCGCCAGATGGCTCAGAACAACGAGCAATTCTATTCTAGTGACCAGTCTGCCACCCAGGCCTAACCACCACCCATAGGAGATAAAAGATGAGTTTGAATCCGAGAGATATTGTGGTGGTTGACGGTGTTCGTACCGCCATGGCGAAAGCCAAGAATGGGGCTTTTCGTAATGTCCGCGCCGAGAATCTTTCTGCGGCGGCTATGCAGGCACTGTTCACCCGTAACCCCAATCTAGATCCTTCTGAAGTGGATGATGTGATTTGGGGTTGTGTGAACCAGACGCTTGAGCAGGCCATGAATATTGCCCGCAACGCGGCGATCATGACTGGGATCCCTCGTTCGGTGCCCGCGCAAACCGTTAACCGTTTGTGCGGTTCTTCGATGACGGCGCTACATATCGCCGCTGCGAACATCAAGGCAGGCATGGGCGACTTCTATATCATCGGTGGCGTTGAGCACATGGAACATGTACCCATGGCCCACGGCGTTGATGTTAACCCGGCGGCCAGCAAGTACGCTGCAAAAGCAGCCATGATGATGGGCTTAACTGCCGAACTGCTGGGCAAAATGCACGGCGTTTCACGGGAAGAGCAGGATAAGTTCGGGGTGCGTTCACACCAGCGCGCCCAGGCCGCGATGGAAAAAGGCTACTTTGATAACGAAATTATCGGTGTTGAAGGTCATGACCAGCGCGGTTTTAGGGTGCTGGTGCAGCGTGACGAAGTAATCCGTGAAGATGCCAGTCTTGAATCAATGGCGAACTTGAAGCCGGTGTTTGATCCCCGCAACGGCACCGTGACGGCGGGTACTTCTTCAGCGCTTTCAGTAGGTGCCTCGGCGATGGCCGTCATGAGTTACGAGCGTGCACAAGCGCTGGGCTTAGAGCCTATTGCTCGGGTGCTATCCACAGGGGTTGCGGGCTGTGATGCCTCGATTATGGGCTATGGCCCGGTGCCCGCGTCGAAGAAAGCACTCAAGATCGCGGGGCTGTCAGCTGCTGATATTCAGACCGTTGAGCTCAACGAAGCCTTTGCCGCTCAGGGTATTCCGGTGTTGAAAGATTTAGGTTTCCTGGACTCGCTAGATGACAAGGTTAACTTGCACGGTGGCGCTATTGCCTTAGGGCACCCATTAGGTTGTTCGGGCTCACGTATCTGCACCACGCTACTTAACGTCATGCAGCAGCGCGATACCACACTGGGCTTAGCTACCATGTGTATTGGTATGGGGCAGGGGGTTGCGACGGTGTTTGAGCGTTTGAAATAACGGCGGTACTGGCATTGCCAACGGCACCTTTCGAGGTGCCGTTTTTGTTTGTCAGGTTTTATTCAGAAAACCACTCTTCAGAAGGGCTCTATTCAGACTCAAAAGCCGTGCGGTGGAAATCCGCCGCGGCTTGGACTTCTGCAATACCGCAGGTGTCGGGTACCGGCACGGTGTTGCCTGCCAGTACCGCAAGCACGGCCCTGGTGCCGTTGGACAGTGATTCCAAGTTGTAGCCGCCTTCAAGTACGAAAACCAAACGGCCCCCACAGTACTGTTCGGCCAGCTGTTGCATAAAGCCGGTCAGCGCGCCGAACCCTTCATAGGAAACGTTAAGCGCTAAGTCATGCCAGTGGGGATCAAAGCCTGCCGACACTAAAATAATATCCGGCTTAAACCACTCAGCCGCTGGGGCCAGGATGTCGTGAAACGCTTTCAAGTACGCTTCATCACCGGCGCCGGCGGGTAGCGGTACGTTGATGGTGGTGCCTTCGCCTAGCCCAGCACCCACCTCTTCCAGGTGACCAGAGCCCGGGTAGAAGGGGGCGGCGCGGTGGATGTCGAAAAACATCACATCGGGCTCTGCCCAGAAAATGTCCTGGGTACCGTTGCCGTGGTGAGCGTCCCAGTCAACAATAAGGACTCTTTCGCAGCCCAGCGCACTACGGGCATGGGCAGCTGCCACCGCGACATTATTAAATAAGCAGAAGCCGCGTGCGCGCACGGGTTCGGCGTGGTGCCCAGGCGGGCGTACGAGCGCAAACGCCGTTTTAGTACGCTTCTCCATTACCGCTTCTACCGCTGCAATGGCGGTGCCCGCGGCGACTTCTGCGGCATCGACGCTTCCTGGTGAGACCGCCGTGGTATCTACATCCAACCAAGCATTTTTACCGCGCAGGCTAAAAATGTCGCTGAGATAGGAGGTAGTATGCACTCGTGCTAGCTGCTCATGGGTGGCTGCTTTGCCACCTTCAAACTGGAGGCCATCAATGGGAGCTTTCTCAAGCAGATGATGAATAGCTTTCAAACGGCCTGGATGCTCGGGATATTTCCATGGCACCGGGAGCCCTGCAAGCAGGTGCCGAATGCGCTTATCGATTCGTTGGGGTAGAAAATCGGCGTCAATGTTGGGCTCGTGAGCGAGTACCCGATCATCATAGAAAGCAATGACTTTATGCATAATGGCTACCTAATGTGCGTGCGATAAGTCACAGCAGTAATTTCAAGCAAGATACTGCAGCCCTTTAATCGCACAATGGGCACGAAATGCTTATCGACAGTAAGGCAGGCTGGGCGAGGTTATTCAATGTCACTCTCAAACAATGCCACTCTCAACGCTAAACGCTAGGGTCATGCTGAGTTCTTCTACTTGATCTGTAAAAGAAGGCTGCCATTCGCCGCGTAAAATGAGCGGCGGTTGTACCCATCGCCAACGCAAGCCGGTCACAATACTTTCTACTGCGCGCTGGGTGCCCGTGCCATCGTGCCCTGCGCGAATATAGAGTGCGCAGGGTAATCCCTGTTTCTTTTCAATGACAGAATAGTAGCTACGATCAAAAAAATCCTTGAGGGCGCCGCTCATATACCCCAGGTTTTCCGTGGTGCCGAGCAGAATCGCATCGCAGGCCAGTACATCCTCTGGGCCAGCTTCCAGGGGCGCTTTTACCACGCAGTGCATCTGTTCAAGGTCGGGATGGCTAGCACCCTGGAAGGCCGCATCGCGCAGTAGGCGCGTATTTGCCGAAGGGGCATGGGCAACAATTAATAGCTGTTTTTTGAACTCAGGTATCATGGTAGTAGCCTAAATCAGCATTGAAAATGTAAAGGTTTGCGACTAGTACTGAAAATGCCACACTGCTTTAGTGACGTTAACTAGAGAGGCTATATGCCCAAGAACACCTCTATCAATGTCTACTACGATGCGCAGTGCCCGCTTTGCCGTAAAGAGCGCCGCCGCTATGAACGATGGTCGGGGCGGCGTGCGGGAGAGATCGGTTGGCTTGATGTGAGCGAACATGAGCAAACCCTGCGGGAAAAAGGCGTAGTGCCGGCCATGGCGCTTCGTTCTTTGCATATTGAAACCGCTCAAGGCCAGCTTATAGAAGGCATTGACGCCTACCGTTTATTGATGAAGCGCATTCCCTTACTGGTGCCGATCGCCTGGATTATTAGCCTGCCGGGTATTAAATCAGGCTTGCGGACGCTTTATGATGTGTGGGTAAAGCATCGCCTAAAGAAACAGGGCCGGTGGCCCTCTTAAGATTTAGCATAGGAAGCCTGATAATGCAGCGAAGTGGGGTTTTAATATGGGCAGTATGTATTGGGATGGGGGGGAGCCTATTATTGGCGGGCTGTGCTAGTGGGCAACGCCCTGCACCAACTCCCAATCAAGCGGTGGCGGAGGCACCACCGAACACAGTGCAGCCTGTGTTAGGAACGGCTGCTAACAGTTCGGCACCTGTAATCGCCATGACGAGTGACTGGGTGCCACCCCTGTTTGTTAGCCCAGAAGAGGAAGCGTCCTACTACGTTAGTCGTTTAGCCGATCAGCGTTTTGTCGCCAGTTATGGTGACCGTGATAACCCTCGCCCTTGGTACATTGCTGCTGAGCGGCTGGGAGAAATTGGGCTTCCTTCAATTCCATTGCTATTTTCTCGTTTAGACACCTCCGATGCCTATGAGCAGATGCTCGTACTCTATGCCCTTCAACTAGCGACTCAAGACCCTCAGCTTATGGTCAGAACAGGCAGCGAGTACGTTCAATTAGGGAGCGTGCTGGACCCAGCGCATAATGCTGAGAATGTCGCTACTGCTCGGCAGTGGTGGCAAAAGCACGCTGAGCAGGTGACCCGCTGATAGACTCATAGCATTCCAGTTCAGCAACGACTCATTCGATAGATCAAGGAGCGAAGCATGGCATTTGCACTTTCAGCACTGAACGTTACCAGTCCGGCGTTTGCTAACCACCAGGCGATTCCTTCCAAGCATACTGGAGAAGGGGAAAATGTTTCGCCAGCGCTGGCCTGGAAAGATGCCCCAGAAGGGACGCAAGGTTTTGCGGTGATCTGCCACGACCCAGATGCTCCCTTGGTAAAAGAAGGCGTCTATGGCTTTGTACACTGGGTGCTATATAACTTACCTGGGGATATCACCGAATTAACCGAAAAAACTGCGGAGGGTACCCCTGGCGTTAATGATAAAGGCGATGTCGGCTATTTTGGTCCGATGCCTCCTGAAGGGCATGGTAAGCATTTTTACTATTTCTGGGTGTTGGCGCTGGATCATCAAACATCGCTGCCTGAAGGGCTCACTTTGGCTGAGTTGCTTAAAGAACTAGAGCCGAACCTGCTAGGCATGAACCGTTTGGTAGGCACGTATCAGCGTGACTAATATCGTCCTAGCTGGACATTTTGCTTAACCCGTGTAGGCTCCATCGCTTTCCAAGACATTGTTAGCGTCTTTTGTGTTAGCCAAGTGATGGAGCTGTTCCATGAGTGATATCCCTAACTGTCCTGCCTGCGCTTCTGAGTTTAGTTACGATGACGGCCTTCAATACGTGTGCCCAGAATGCGGCCATGAGTGGTCAAAAGTGGCAGCAGAAGAGGGCGCTGATGACGCTTCAGGCGTGCGCGATGCTAATGGCAATATGCTGAATGACGGCGATAGCATAACGGTCATCAAGGATCTGAAGGTTAAAGGCAGTTCACTGGTGGTTAAAGTGGGCACCAAAGTGAAGAGTATCCGCTTGGTAGAGGGTGATCACGATATCGACTGTAAGATTGACGGTATCGGGCCGATGAAACTTAAATCCGAGTTTGTTAAAAAAGCCTAACGGTTAAGACAGGTAGTAAAAAAATAGCCCCCTGGCATTAGTCAGGGGGCTATTTGCTTGCTTATCTTTCGCCACGTTGATTACGCAGTCGTATTAATTTGCGTACCCACACTGCCGCTCGTGGCCAGTTGAGGCATCTGAGCAACGCTTTCCATGAGTGCAGAAATGTGCGCTGCTTGACCGTCTAAAGCGTCTTTAAAAACGGTCAGTTGCGCCTGTTGTGCAACTTGTACTTGCTGCATCGCCAATGACGCATTGACCATATTGTTGACTGCTGAATCCATCTTAAATCCTCGAATAGCAAGCCGCCATCCAGGGTGATGGCACTCAATACTCAGTCGAAATTACCAGAAATCGCTCATTAAAGTAAAGCCGCGGATAATAACGGACTGCGTCATTGTATTTTTAAATGATAATGATTGTTGTTTTTGATGCGATTAGCGTCGATCGTGCTGTTATTTTGCTCAAATTGCCAACCATTTCGCTCAAGGGCTTCACATCAAATTTATACAGGACTAAAATGGTACTCAATTGATGCGGGCAGCCATTGTTGGCCTGCATACTCAGTACATAAAAGGGGAGTCGATATGCTCAAGCTTTCTCGGCTGACAGATTATGCCGCTGTGGTGATGGCGCAAATTGCCCGTCACGCTCACGCATCACACGCAGCGGCCGATTTGGCTGAGGCTGTGCAACTGCCACACCCCACGGTAAGTAAGACGCTTAAAATGCTGGCGCGTGCCGGGTTGTTAGTTTCCCAACGCGGTGCTCAAGGCGGTTATCGCTTGGCACGGCCAGCATCACAAATTACCGCTGCCGACATTATTGCGGCGATTGAAGGCCCCGTTGCCATGACCGAATGCAGCCAAGCAGAAGGGGATTGCGAGCTTGTCGCTACCTGCGGTGTGGCAGATAACTGGCAACGGGTTTCATTGGCGATGCGCACCTTGCTTGAAAGCGTGACGTTAGCGCATTTAGCCGATACAGCACCGATAAAATTGCCGGTGCAACTGCCTATTCAAACGATCAGCCTGTCGGCGGCGTCGGCCTAACCGCGGCGCAAGTACCACAGGCCTAATTTCTTATTAAAGGCGATGATTTCGCCACCCAACTGCCCGGAGGGTATCACCATGGCAAGCGAAGAAATGGAACAGTTGGTTCGTCGCGAATACAAAGACGGCTTCGTAACCGATATTGAGAGCGACACCCTGCCACCTGGCCTGGATGAAAACACCATCGCCTTTATCTCCAAGAAGAAGGGCGAACCCGAGTGGATGCTGGAGTGGCGCCTGGATGCCTATCGCCAATGGCTGAAAATGGAAGCGCCATCATGGGCGCATCTCGATTATCCGCCGATCGATTACCAGTCGATCTCCTATTTCAGTGCGCCCAAGCGCCCGGAAGACCGCCCCCAGAGCCTGGATGAAGTCGATCCTAAGCTGCTGGAGACCTACGAGAAATTGGGTATTCCGCTGCACGAACGAGCCGCGCTGGCTGGTGTTGCCGTCGATGCGGTATTTGATTCTGTTTCGGTGGCCACCACTTTCAAAAAGCAGCTTGGCGAAGCAGGGGTTATCTTCTGCTCTATCTCGGAAGCTATTCGCGACTATCCGGAACTGATCAAGCAATATCTGGGCACCGTGGTGCCGGTGGCGGATAACTACTTCGCGGCGCTCAACTCAGCAGTCTTCACCGACGGCTCTTTCGTATTTGTGCCGGAAGGTGTGACCTGCCCGATGGAGTTGTCTACGTACTTCCGCATTAACGCGGCCAATACCGGCCAGTTTGAGCGCACGCTGATTATTTGCGAAAGCCGCGCCCAGGTTTCCTACCTGGAAGGCTGTACCGCGCCGATGCGTGATGAAAACCAGCTACACGCCGCCGTCGTTGAGTTGGTCGCTCTGGACGATGCCTATATCAAGTACTCCACCGTGCAGAACTGGTACCCCGGTGACGAAAACGGCAAGGGCGGTATCTATAACTTCGTTACCAAACGTGGCGACTGCCGTGGCGACCGCTCACGCATCAGCTGGACGCAGGTAGAGACCGGCTCGGCCATCACTTGGAAATACCCTTCCTGCGTACTGCGCGGCAAGGACAGTATCGGCGAGTTTTATTCCGTTGCAGTCACGAACGGCCGTCAGCAGGCTGATACCGGCACCAAGATGATCCACATTGGCGAAGGCACCCGTTCCTATATCGTTGCTAAAGGCATCTCAGCCGGTAAAAGTGATCAGTCTTACCGTGGTCTGGTAAAAATTGGCCCGCGTGCCAAAGGGGCGCGTAACTTTACTCAGTGCGATTCGCTGTTGATTGGTGATAAGTGCGGTGCGCATACCTTCCCCTATCAGGAAATTGGCAACAGTACGGCGACTATCGAACACGAAGCGACCACGTCCAAAATCGGTGAAGATCAGCTGTTTTACTGCCAGAGCCGCGGTATTTCAGAAGAAGACGCGGTTAGCATGATTGTGAATGGCTTCTGTAAAGACGTCTTCCAAGAGCTGCCGATGGAGTTTGCCGTAGAAGCCGAAGCGCTGCTCAACGTCACCCTGGAAGGCGCGGTAGGTTAATCGTTAGCCGTTCAGTTCACTCATTTAATTAGTGTCGCCGTAGCGACTCGCCAGAATTAGAAGGTAATCAATATGTTGCAAGTGAATGATTTACACGTCACCGTCGAAGGCAATGAAATCCTCAAAGGCCTCACCCTGACCATCAATGCGGGTGAAGTTCACGCCATTATGGGGCCGAACGGCGCGGGTAAATCGACGCTATCGGCGGTTATCGCTGGTAAAGATGGCTACGAAGTCACCCAGGGCACGATTACCTTTGAAGGCAAAGACGTGCTTGAAATGGAAATTGAAGAGCGCGCCCAGGCGGGCCTGCTGCTGGGTTTCCAGTATCCGGTCGAGATCCCAGGTGTAAAAAATATCTACCTGTTGAAATCGGCGTTGAATGCCCAGCGCGTGGCGCGCGGTGAAGGCGAAATGCCTGCGCCGGAGTTTATGAAGCTGGTGAAAGAGAAGCTGGGCTATATGAAAATGGACGCTAGCTTCCTTCAGCGTGCCGTTAACGAAGGTTTCTCTGGCGGCGAGAAAAAGCGCAACGAAATTCTTCAAATGTTGGTGCTGCAGCCGAAGCTTGCCATGCTGGATGAGATCGATTCCGGCCTGGATATCGATGCCATGAAAGTCGTGGCGGACGGCGTCAACAGTATGCGCGCTGAAGACCGCGCCATTCTGCTGGTTACTCACTACCAGCGTCTGCTGGATTACATCGTGCCTGATCAGGTTCACGTGCTGGTCGATGGCCGTATCGTTAAGACCGGTGACGCCGAACTCGCTAAGCAGCTGGAAGCCAATGGGTACGAAGGTATCGAGGAGTCTGTGGCATGAGCGATACGCAAACCTTTTTAGACACATTGAAGGCGCGCAGCCCGCACTATCAGGCGGAGCCAACCTGGATTGCTGCTCGTCGTCAGGCGGGTGCCGCCCGCTTTGAAGCGCTGGGTTTTCCGACTCGGCGTGATGAAGAGTGGAAATACACCGACGTGCGCTCAATTGCACAAGGCAACTTTGCGCTCGCCGATAACGCCGAATTTTCTCAAGCCAGTGCTGCAGCGCTTACGCTGCCAATTGATGCTTATCGTCTGACGTTTGTGGATGGGGTCTTTTCGGCAGCACTCTCGGATGTGGACTCGCTGCCTTCAAGCGTTCAGGTGTTACCGCTTTCCAAAGCGCTAACGGAGAATCACGAAGCCGTTGGCGGCCCCCTTGGTCGGCTGACCGGGGTGGATTTTTCACCTTTTGCGGCATTAAACACAGCGTTTATGGAAGAGGGCGCTGTTGTTCGCATTGCACCCGGTACGGTGGTTGAGAAACCCATTCTGCTGCAGTTTCTGTCCCGTGCCGGCGAGCCGGTGATGAGTCACCCGCGCGTGCTGGTAGAGGCGGGTAGCCGAAGCGAAGCCACGCTGATCGAGCATTATACCGGTGAAGCGGAAGCGGCTAACTTCACCAACGTAGTTGGCGAGCTAATGCTCGACCGTGGCGCTATCCTGGCCCACTACAAGCTGCAAGAAGCGCCGCTTGGGGACATGCACGTGGCGAGCATTCACGTGGAACAGGGCCGTGACACGCGTTATACCTCCTACAACCTGAGCCTGGGCGGTGCGCTGGTGCGCAACGACTTGATCAGTGATCTTAATGGGCAAAGGGCTGAAACCAACTTTTTGGGCTTGTTCTTCGGTCAGGGGCGTCAGCACGTCGATAACCACACCAAGGTGAACCACAATGCGCCGCTGACGTTCTCTAACGAGAACTACAAAGGTATTTTGGATGATCGCGCCCACGGCGTATTTAACGGCAAAGTTTACGTCAAACGCGATAGCCAGAAGATTGAAGGTTTTCAAAGTAACCAAAACCTACTGCTGTCGGACCGTGCGCATATTGATGCCAAGCCTGAGCTTGAAATCTACGCGGATGACGTTAAGTGCTCACACGGCACTACCACGGGCCAGCTGGATGAAGAAGCGATCTATGCCTTGCGCACGCGTGGTATTGATGAAGCTACCGCACGCGGGCTACTAACCCTCGCCTTTGCTGGTGAAGTGTTAGATAAAGTTACCCTGGATGCGATTGCCGAGCGCGTTGAGCTAGCAGTAGCAGGCAAGCTGCCAGAACGCTTCAACCTTACGGGGCTTGTTGAAGCTGCGGTCGCACTCAACGACTAAAAGGAGGGTTTGATGCCACATTCCGTTATTGAGCCGACGCCTAAGCTTGAGCAAGCACCGTTTGATGTAGCACGTCTACGTCAGGATTTTCCGGTGCTGGCCCGTAAGGTACATGGCAAACCGTTGATCTACTTGGATAACGCGGCAACAAGCCAGACGCCTCAACAGGTAATTGACGTGTTTAGCGATTATTATTCACGTTATAACGCCAATATTCACCGCGGTCTGCATACGCTTGCCGATGAGGCGACGGCCGCGTTTGAAGGCACGCGTCACAAAGTGCGGGCGTTTCTCAACGCGGAGGATGCGCGTCAGATCATCTTTACTCGCGGCACTACCGAGGCCATCAATCTGGTTGTACAAAGCTGGGGGCGTAAGAATCTCGTCCCGGGCGATGAAGTGCTGATTTCCCTGTTGGAGCATCATTCCAATATTGTGCCCTGGCAACTGCTTGCCGCCGAAATTGGGTTTACCATCAAGGTCATTCCCGTTGAGGCTAATGGCGCGCTGGATCTGGGGGCTTACCGCGAGCTGCTGAGTGAGCGTACTAAGCTGGTCGCGGTCAATCACGTTTCTAATGCGCTGGGTACTATTAATCCGGTGCAAGAAATGGCGGCGCTCGCCCACCAGCACGGCGCGCTGATTTTGATTGATGGCGCCCAAGCAGCGCCTCACCAAGTGGTCGATGTGCAGGCAATCAATGCCGATTTTTATGCATTTTCGGGTCACAAAGTATACGGTCCCACCGGGGTGGGCGTCCTGTATGGCAAGCAGGCGCAGCTGGAGGCTATGCCGCCTTGGCAGGGCGGTGGGGAAATGATTAAAACCGTCTCCTTCGATGCCGGTACGACGTTTGCCGCTATTCCGCATAAGTTTGAAGCGGGCACGCCCGCTATTGCGGAAGTGATCGCCCTTGGCCGCGCGCTTGAGTGGGTGGAGAGCGTTGGTGTCAACGCGATCGGCGCATGGGAAGGGCAATTGCTCGATTACGCCACCCAAGCGGTTGGTGGTATCGATGGGCTGCGTATTTTAGGCACCGCGCCGCATAAAGCAGGGGTGTTGTCGTTTGTGGTTGAGGGCGCGCATTCGCAAGATATCGGCCTGCTGATCGATCAACTTGGCATTGCTATTCGTACCGGCCACCATTGTGCTCAGCCGCTACTGGCTCATTTTGGCGTGGATGCGACGTGCCGTGCATCATTTGCTGCGTATAATACGCTCGAAGAAGTGGATAGCTTTATTGAAGCACTACAGCGTGTCATTGGTATGGTACGTTAAGGTCAGTTCTTTAAGGCCAGCTCTTTGAGGAAAGTATTTAAGGACAGTATTTAAGGACAGTATTTAAGGACAGTATTTAAGGACAGTCATGGATCTTGAGCAAGTCGCCAGTCTCGAACGAGGCCAACAGTTACCGCTCCAGCGCGATGTGGAGGCTATTGCGATACCGTTTGGTAGTACGGAAACGCTGGCTGAAGACAGTGTTGTCAGCGTGATGCAGGCAAAAGGTAGCTCGGTCAGTGTTGGTTTCGAGGGGCGTCTTTACTTGATTGAAGGACGTAACCTTGATGCCTTGGGGCTTGAGTCGCTGCCTCGCCCTACGCTGCCTGAAACGGCCAGCGAAGAAGAGATAGAGCAGTTTGTGTGGGAACAACTACGCACCTGCTTTGACCCGGAGATCCCTGTCAATATCGTTGATCTGGGATTGGTTTACGGCTGTCGCATTGAACGCCTCATCAGTGGTGAGCGCATTGCTACTATCCGCATGACGCTGACGGCCCCCGGTTGTGGTATGGGCGATGTTATTGCAGCCGATGCGCGCAATAAGATCCTAGGCGCGCCGCAAATCAGCAAAGTGCATACTGAAATTGTCTTCAGTCCTCCCTGGAGCCGTGACATGATGAGTGACGAGGCCAAGCTTGAACTCGGCATGTTCTAACCCCGGCTGGGGAGCTGGATGCATAACGTTTTGTTGAAATGGTTAGGGCGTTTCTTAATGTCGCTAGGAGCTCTTTTGCTGCTGGCGACATTGCTGTTTATAGGTGGCAATTTTTGGGTATTGGCTACCACAGCTGCTTATATTGAGCGTCAGCCACAGCAATGCCGTCCTACCGACGTGGGTATTGTTTTTGGTACGTCGCACTGGACCCGTAGTGGCGTGCGTAATCCGCATTTCCATGCACGTATGCGGACTGCTGCCAGCTTAATTGAACAGTCTCAGGTCGATCATCTGTTGCTGTCAGGGGATAATCGTACCCAGGCGTATAACGAGCCACGGGCGATGTGGCGCGAACTTTATCGTCGCGGCGTAGCGTCTGAACAGATGACTATGGATTTTGCTGGCTTTAGCACTTACGACACACTGGTACGTGCGCGTGATGTCTTTCAGCTGGATAAAACGCTACTGATCACTCAGGGCTGGCACCTTCCCCGTGCCATATATATAGGCCGTGCATTGGGTATGGATGTCACGGGTTGTGTGGCGGATGACGCGACTGTAAACGTCGGGTGGCATTTGAAGTTGCGCGAATGGGCCGCACGCGTCGCCACTCTGGGTGATCTATATATATGGGGACGTGAGCCCTATTTTCTGGGTACGCCGGAACCTATTGAACTTAAGGAACGGGCACCCATAGACCTTATCCTGCCGTCGTTAAACGAACGCTTTACAGCCCCTTAGCGCTTCAAGCCAACAACTGTTTTCAACCCTTAGCGGTGCGTTTTGCGTTTTTGCAGCGCATACAGCTCGCGGATCAGCTTACGGCATCCCTGCATACATTCTTCTACCACCGGTTCGATAGGATCGGGTAAGGGATGCGTGAAGAGCGAGGAGAGAGCTTGCATCAATACGCGCTCTTGCTCTAGCAGTTCATTGATCAACACTTGGCTATCGTTACCCACAAAGCTTTTAAGGCGACTCCACAGCCATAAAAAGTCATCACGTTCAACGTCTGCATCACGAGGCAGCATTTTCAAATGTGCACGGGCAAGCTCCTGCAGTTTACGCATCTGCTTAAGCCGCTCAGTGTAATGGGGCTTTAAAGCGTCGCGCAGTGAGGGCCGCAGGCGTTCGATATTGTCTTGGAAATAATCAATGCTATCGGCCAGCGCTTCCAATACGCTGTCCATCGCCACTTGGCGATTATCGAGAAACATGAGCGTCTACCTCCTTCGGTGACGCAGATTGTGGGGGGGGCAGCGTCGATTTGCCACCCCTGAATCGGATTATTTTAATATTTTTGCCTTAGCCTTTAGGCTTGGGTGGCGCTTTACGGGCAGGCATGGCATTTTTTTCAATGTGTTCAATGATCATGCCAGCAATATCCTTGCCAGTGGCGTTCTCAATACCCTGCAATCCAGGCGAAGAGTTAACCTCCATAATTACCGGGCCGTGATTTGAGCGCAACAAGTCGACACCCGCCACGCGTAGGCCCATGGCCTTGGCGGCACGAATGGCCGTTGAGCGTTCTTCTGGGGTAATCCGAATGACGCTGGCGGTGCCACCGCGGTGTAAGTTCGAACGGAATTCACCATCCGCCGCCTGACGTTTCATTGAGGCCACTACTTTATCACCAATAACGAAACAGCGGATGTCAGCACCGCGCGCCTCTTTGATGTACTCCTGCACCATGATATTGGCTTTCATTCCCATGAATGCTTGGATGACGGATTCAGCGGCCTGGTTGGTTTCTGCCAATACCACACCAATGCCCTGGGTACCTTCAAGCAGCTTGATCACCAGCGGGGCGCCTTTAACCATAGTGATCAGGTCGGGAATATCATCAGGTGAGTGCGCAAAGCCAGTAATCGGCAGTCCCAGCCCTTTGCGCGATAATAGCTGTAGTGAACGCAGCTTGTCCCGTGAGCGGGTAATAGAAACGTTGTCGTTGATAACGTAGGTACCCATCATCTCAAACTGGCGCAGTACCGCGCAGCCGTAAAAGGTGACCGATGCACCAATTCGCGGGATCACTGCATCAAAAGGCTCAATCTCTTCGCCTTTATAATGGATTGAGGGGTGGTGCGAGGTAATGCTCATATAGCAGCGTAGCGTGTCCACTACACGGGCGGTATGCCCACGTTGCTCTGCGGCTTCAATTAAGCGGCGGGTAGAGTACAAGTTGCGATTGCGTGAGAGCAGAGCGATATGCATGTAAAGAGACTCCGAGCCTATAGTAAGGCGACTAATAAAAGGATTATGGCTCACCGTGCAAAAATGCAGCACCGGGTGCAACTAGCAGGCGACGCATGGCGCGGCGTCCTAGTAGCATGGGGTGGCGCATGTTGCTGCGGTCAGTCAGGGTCAGTTCAACCGGAAAATTCAAATCGCCCATTTGCATAGGGGTGCGTATAACATAGCGCCACTCACTATGGCCGTTGGAACTGGTGACTCGGCGTCGATCATGCAAGTGCAAACTGTATCGGTGGGCCGGTGTTGTTGGCCCGCCACTGTGGGTTATAAAACTGACCCACAGTTGACCATGTTCATCTTCATGCGTCTCTAGCTCTTCTGCATGCAACGCAGACGTCCGCGCGCCAGTGTCTGCTTTACAGCACAGGTGAAGCCCTAGCTCAGGTAACGTCACCATCTCACGGCGGCCGATGACCGCCTTGGCCTGATAGGGTAATTCCTTCACAGCTCACTCCTTGTCATTAAAAGTGGCAACATCAGATCATGCCTTTCTCTGCGAAAGCATCAAGTTCAAACGGCGTTGAATAGGAGAATCAGTCGGCGCATCCCGCAGTGCCATCATGACCGGTAAGCGTAACCGTGGGATAAGAGCAAGGTCACGCACTACGGCGGCAAAGTCGCTACGCGCATCTTCGGCCAAGCGTTGCAGAAAAAGTGGTAAACGCTGAGCATCTTCAAGATGTTGCCAGCCGCGCCCCGCGATGGCTGCTAGTACATCAGGACCACAGGCTGCTGTGTCGTTCAGTAGAGCCGTGTACCAATTGCCCACCGCTGAATCCTTTGTATTTCCCACTGCACGCAGGCAGGCGCATAAAGTCTCCATATCGCCCGTTTGTGCGGCGGACTCACCGCAACGATGCAGCGCGGCAACGAGTGACTTTGGCAATGGCTGGTGCTCTAAACAGTAACACACAGAGTGGATAACGGCGGTAGGCAACGTCGATAGTCGCAGCGCTAGTGATTCAGCGTCACATGTTTCCATCCTTACGACGTAATCGGCAATCCCTTGTAATCCCAACGCCTGCCAGTCAATCGCTTGTTGACCGCTGAGGTACGCGTCAACTGGCTCAAAATGCTGGCTGGCAGATAACCCTCTATCATGGTTAGCGCGCGCATTTAACATAGCTTGAAAGGTGACATTAGGCGTGAAAGCGAGTGGATTATCCTTCATTAAATGGTCCACGTCCGCTGTTTCTTCACGGCCTACCTGAGAAACAGTGCGGCCTAACGTTTCCAAGAGACGATTTAAAAACGCATCACGCTGAGCAGGGGAAAGCATGCCCTGTTCATCCAATGGCAGGGCTAGAAACCAAATGGCAGGTTCAGGCATATCGCCCAATTGAAACAGAATGGCTAAACGAGCTTGAGCTTGCCAAGGTTCTGGCCAAGCCATCTCGCCACGCTCAAAGGCAGCAAGTGACGCCCGCGGACAAGTAACGACGTGCCGGCCCATATGGTAGAGAGAGATCTCGGCGCCGCTGCGGGTAAAAAACTCATCAAGGGTTTGAATCGGTTGCATGACATCCTTCCGCGTTGCAAGCCTGCACTCTACCTTGATGATGTGTCACTGTCAGCCACAGTGATTGATAAACATTGCGCTAATGCCTGCCGTTAATGACAGTGCGGTTAAAAATTAAACAACTGGACGCAAGCCGCATGAGAGCAAGGCTTGCGAAACCTTTCCATAGTTTATCCACAGGCTCGTGCAAGTTTTCTGTGAGTCTATGGATAACTTTTTTCAGGCGATCTCAATTGGCAAGCCGTGCACTGAATGGGGATAATAACCAGGCAACAGAATTTTTCATTTTTTAAGGTGTTTATGGATACTTATCAGCCGCTGCAGACAGCGCTACTTGAGCTTGAGGCGTCGATGAAAGCCGCCAATTTATGGCGCATCCCGACACCGGATGCAGATGCATTTGCTAGCCAGCAGCCGTTTTGCATCGATACGATGACGCTGCCTCAATGGATACGCTTTGTGTTTATTGCTCGCTTGAACGCATTAATTGATGCACGGGCTGCCATGCCGGCCAAGTGCGAGGTTGCTCCCGCCGTAGCGGCCTATTTACAGCAGGAAAAAACGCCTGCCCATCACCAGCTGCTTGTGGTACGGGCGGTAGAGAAGGTCGATCAAATTGTGACCGAGAGCTGAATGGAAAGTATTGAGCGTTATATAGCACCAGCCTAAAAGCCTGCCGTAAGGCAGGCTTTGGGAATGACATATAAATGAAGTTTTTTTCAGGCGGCTTAGAAGCGGTAGCTAAGGCCTGCCATCACAACGACTGGGTCGATCTCAACGGTGCCAGCATCTGTGCCGTCCACTTTGGCATCGGTATCAATGTCGATGTACCAAGCTGCAGCGTTTAACGCCCAATGATCATCAATCAGAAGATCGACACCTACTTGACCCGCTGCGCCCCAAGAATCGTCGAGCTCCAATGACGCGCCGATATCGGTTTTTTCGTCAGAAAAACGGGTGTAGTTAATACCAGCGCCAACATAAGGCTGAACGCGGGCCTCGGTACCCCCTAGCGGATAGTATTGCAGCGTTAGGGTAGGCGGCAGGTGCTTGGTGGAACCATCGGTCACGCCTTCCACTTGCAGGTCGTGTTTGAAGGGAAGCGCGGCCAACAGCTCGACGCCCACCTTGTCGTGAAAGCGATAGCCCAGAGTGAAAGCAAAATTCGCTTCCGCATCGACATTAGTATCGGCGCCTAATACCTCACCGTTATTGCTTTTGGGGTCTACTTTCGCAATACCCACACGGGTGAAAAAGTCGCCAGCGCCGTAGGCGAATGCTTGGCTGCTGGTCATCAATGCCGCAGCGGCAATACTGGAAACGAGTAAGGTGGAAAGGGCGGCTTTACGCATGAGTTGACTCCTAGTGGCGTTGCTAAGCGGCTACTGATGAGCCACTTCATGATGCTTAAGAGTCTAATGAAGAGGAGACAACGGATTATTGATCTAGGGCAAGGGTTGGCTGTCTTCGCGCCAGATTCGCTGTTAACAGAATGATCTGAGGCCATGAAAAAGGCCACCCGAAGGTGGCCCGATCGCATACAGCTCAGAAGAGCTATAATGCATGGACCTTCCCAAGATCGGTGTACCTGACACGGGAAGGCCTCATAACCCACTTGTTGATTAGCGGGTAATGTGCTGATATTCACCTGCATCGGCAGTCATACTGCTGACGGCTATGATGGCGATCATAGAAGCGATGAAGCCAGGAATGATTTCGTACACGCCAGGGCCACCCATAAATTCACCGTTCCAACCCAAGGCAATCCAGATTATGACGGTAGCGGCACCTACCACCATACCTGCGATAGCGCCGGCACCATTGGTGCGTGACCACATCAGGGACAAGATAATCAGCGGACCAAACGCAGCACCAAAGCCTGCCCAAGCATTACTGACTAAGCCCAATACCTGGGAGTTTTCATCAGAGGCAATAATGGCGGCCACAATACCCACAAGCACGACGCAGACACGGCCTACGGCCACACTCTGTTGCTCGGTTGCATTCTTGTGGAAGAACAGGCGATAGATGTCTTCTGTCAGCGATGATGATGCCACCAGCAACTGACTGGAAATGGTACTCATGACCGCAGCAAGCAGGGCAGCATAGAGAAAGCCAGTGACCAGCGGATGGAATAACAAATTCGCTAGGATAATAAAGATGGTTTCCGGATCCTCGACATCCAACCCATTACGGATGGCATAGGCCCGACCAAATATACCCAGAGAAACGGCACCAATAAGGGAAATAAGCATCCAGCCCATGCCAATGTTACGGGCAATCGGAACATCCTTTTGTGACCGGATGGCCATGAAGCGCACAATGATATGTGGCTGCCCAAAATAGCCCAACCCCCAGGTAACCGCAGACAGCCAGCCGATAAAGGTGAGCCCCGACGTCCAGGATAGCAGCGTGGGATCGACCTCATTTAGGGTCTGTGATGCTTGGGAGAAGCCGCCACCGCCTTCGCCGAACAGTACCACCGCAGGCATGATCACCAGCGCTAACATCATGATGCAGCCCTGTACGAAATCCGTCATGCTCACGGCCAGGAAGCCACCTACAACGGTGTAGATAAGCACCACGCCGAGAGTGATCATGACACCCATGCCGTAGTTGCTCATATCGCCAAAGTTATAAACGCCTGTAAACGCGCTTTCAAACAGCTTGCCGCCTGCCACTAAGCCTGAGGCTGTATACACCGCGAAGAAGATAACGATAACGATGGCTGATACCGTGCGCAGGGACAGCGCGCGCGTTGGGAACCGGTTCGCCAGGAAAGCTGGAATGGTTATCGCATTGCCGTAGTGAATCGTCTGTTCACGCAGACGCGGTGCAACCAAAATCCAGTTGAAGAGTGCCCCTACGAGCAGGCCGATACCGATCCAGGCGGAACCCAGGCCTGAGACGAACATCGCCCCGGGTAAACCAAGCAACAACCAGCCGCTCATATCCGAAGCACCGGCCGAAAGGGCCGCCACTTGTGGGCTGAGGGTCCGGCCACCCAGCATATAATCTTCTGAGGAAGACGTAGATTTGCGCATGGCGTAAACGCCGATGGCGATCATGAGCGCAAAGTAACCAAATAAACTAATCCAAACACCAGTAGCCATGAAAGTTCTCCAGTTCGTTAGAACGGAACTAGGCTCTGTACGAAAATGCCTGCGTTCGCCGACTTTTCGTACAACCCTAGCGCCGCCAGGTTCAGCGCCTTTACCGAATGGAAATCGGTAGCAACACCGTCTTTTTTGTTAACCTATTTTTTATTCACGTGACTGGCCCCGGCGAGCGTCCATTAGAAATGTTGTCGGAGAGGTGGTTTGTACGTTGATACGAACGGTTCCCTATGCCCTGCATAAGGCCTAGATAGGCCATGAATGTAGAGGCAATCCCTATATTATTGTCGACCATAAGATGGTTTCCTGTTTAGGAGTTCAGGTTAGTGATTTTGATGAGCGACTTACTCATCACCTAGCGCCAGCAGCGACGCGTTCCCGCCTAAGGCAGCGGTGTTGTTAGTAATCGTTTTCTCAGTCACAAAACGATGCAGATAGTGAAGACCGCCGGCTTTTGGCCCCGTACCGGAAAGCCCTTGGCCACCGAATGGCTGAACACCCACCACCGCCCCGATGATATTACGGTTAATGTAAACATTACCGACGCGCATTTTCTGCGCTATTTCTGCGGCAAACGATTCGTTACGGCTATGCACACCAAACGTCAGGCCATAGTTGCGACCGTTAATGTCATTAATAACCTTATCAAGCTCGCTGGCTTTGTAGCGCACGATATGCAGTATGGGTCCGAACTGCTCACGGGTGAGCGAATCGATGTTATCAATAGTGAAGGCGACAGGCGCCACGAAAGTGCCATCTTGGGTATGTTCAGCGGCTATCGGCGTTTCCGCTACCAACCGGTTTTCGGCTTTTAATTTTTCGATATGCGCTAGTAAACCTTTACGGGCATCTTCGTCGATGACGGGGCCTACATCGGTACCTAAATCACGAGGATCACCAATATGTAGCTCAGCCATCGCGCCCTCAAGAATCTCGATCACCCGGTCGGCAACATCATCTTGAAGGTAAAGGACACGCAAAGCCGAACAGCGTTGCCCGGCGCTCTGAAACGCTGATTGAATAACATCAACCACGACCTGTTCGGGCAGGGCAGTAGAGTCGACAATCATGGCGTTCATACCGCCGGTTTCTGCAATCAGCGTAGCCAGCGGTGCATTTTCACGTGCTGCCAAAGCGCGGTTAATAATTTGTGCGGTATCGGTGCCACCAGTGAATACAACGCCAGTGATCCGCGGGTCGGAGGTCAACACGCTACCCACTGTGGGGCCATCACCAGGTAGTAGCTGTACGACATCACGTGGCATGCCCGCTTCGTGTAATAGCTCAATGACACGGTGGGCCACAATTGATGTTTGTTCTGCAGGTTTGGCCAGCACGGTGTTGCCTGAAACCGCTGCTGCGACAACCTGGCCGCAGAAAATCGCCACCGGGAAGTTCCAGGGGCTAATCGCCGCAAATACACCTTTACCCCCCATAAACAAGCGATTGGACTCGCCTGTGGGGCCAGGGAGCTCTATTACCTGGCCGAAATCTTCCTCAGCACGCATGGCGTAGAAACGGCAGAAATCGACAGCTTCTCGTATTTCGTCGACACCATCAGTGAGCAGTTTGCCGCCTTCACGCGAGCAAAGTGCCATTAACTCTGGCATATGCTCTTCCATCAAATCGCCCAGGCGACGCACGATAGCAGCCCGTTCTGCCACGGGGGTGGCATCCCAGCGGTGGAAGGCGGCCCAGGCAGCATCCAGCGCCTTCGTGGCTTGTTCTTTAGTTGCCCACTGGACGCTACCTACGGTTTGGCGTCGGTCATAAGGGGTCGTAACGCTATGGGTATTAGAGGCGTCGTCAGCGATATCAAAAGCGACAAGCGGCTTAACCGAATACTGCTTATCCATAAACGCAGCCATCTTCTCCATAAGCGGATAGTAGTGGCTACGGATATTCAGGTTCACACCACGTGAATTGCGCCGTTTGGGCCCATAAATATCCTTGGGCAACGGAATGTTCATGTTGGCCAGATGCTTCTGCTTGCGCAAGGTTTCGATTGGGTGCTGGCATAGCCACTCGACCGGGACATCCGGGTCGACCAACTGATGAACAAATGATGAGTTGGCACCGTTCTCAAGCAGGCGACGTACCAAGTAAGGCAGCAAGTCTTTATGCGCGCCAACGGGGGCATAAATACGGCAGTAGGTGCCTTTAGGCGCACGTTCAAGGGCAGCATCGTAAAGAGCTTCGCCCATGCCATGCAGGCGCTGAAACTCGAACGGACGGCTATCGTGGTTGGCCAATTCTAAAATAGTCGTCACGGTGTGAGCGTTGTGAGTAGCGAACTGCGGGAAAATACGCCCGCGGGTGTCATTGGAGAGCAGGAACTGGGCGCAGGCGAGGTAAGCCACATCGGTACCCGCTTTGCGCGTAAATACCGGGTAGCCGTCGACCCCGAGCTGCTGAGACTCTTTAACTTCGGTATCCCAGTAAGCGCCTTTGACCAAGCGCAGTGGAATTTCGTCTCCTTGCTGATCAGCCAAACGATTAATGTAATGCAGTACGGGCAGGGCGCGCTTGGAGTAAGCTTGAACGACCAAGCCGAAGTGCCCCCAGCCTTTAGCAGCCTCACTTTCGTAAACCGCACGGAAAACTTCCAGCGATATTTCCAGGCGATCCACTTCTTCCGCGTCAATAGTGACGGCTACCTCTAGCTCGCGCGCTTTGCTGACCAGCTTGATAACCGTGTCGACCAGTTCGGCGAGCACCTGCTCTCGACGGCCAAACTCATAGCGTGGATGCAGTGCAGAGAGTTTGATAGATACCGACGGCGCCGGGGTCTTATCGCTTAAGGTTTTGCACGTTTTACCTACTTGCTCGATGGCCCGGGCATAGTCGTCAAAATAACGCTTGGCATCATCACGTGTGCGGGCCGCTTCACCCAACATATCGTAGGAGTAGGTGTACCCTTTATTGAACAGTGGCTTGGAGCGCTTCAAGGCTTCGTTAATGTCGCGACCCAGTACAAACTGCTTGCCCATGATCTTCATCGCTTCATACATGGCGCGGCGAATAACCGGCTCGCCCATGCGGTTAACCATGCGATTAATGAAGTTGGCGGGCTGCCCTTCTTTAGGGTGGTCCATCTTCAACACGCGGCCGGTCATTAAAAGACCCCAGGTCGAGGCATTGACCATCCATGAATCACTTTTACCGACATGGGACTGCCAGTCGGCGGGGCCGAGTTTATCTTCTATCAAGGCATCGGCGGTGGCTTTGTCGGGAATACGCAGCATGGCTTCCGCTAGGCACATCAACATTAGGCCTTCGTGGGTATCCAGGCTGTACTGCTGCAGCAGCTCGTCGATGGTATCGACGGCCGTGTCCATTTTACGAACATCCTCAACCAGCGCAGCAGTGTTGGCTTCAATGCGGGCAAAGTCATCGCGGTCGGCATTCAGCACTTCGATCAGCTCGCTGACATAGGCACTTTCGTCCACTATGTAGTGGTCGCTAATACGATCCATGAGAGTGTCGAGATCAGTTTGCCAGATGGCAGGGTCACGCATTTTCTTGGCATTGAGCATTGAAGCCCCCGAAAGTCTGAACAGAACGAATGGGTAACAGGGCATGACGCCCAAGCTAATAAGCGAATGTAGAGCGGCGCCACTTCAGTTGTATGTTGGTTCCACGGTAAAACGTGTCAATTTCTCGGCAAGAGGAATAAGGTTACGACTTTAGTTGAGTCTCTAATGGCCTGTTAATGATCCTAGAGAAGAGTTCAAAGTACCAATCGCTACGGGCGACACATCGCCTTGGCGCAATTTGCGCGGCGACAGACCATAATTGCGCCGAAACGCATGGGAAAGCGCGCTTTGATTGGAAAAACCCGTTTGGAGTGCAATATCAGTAAGGGGGAGTCGGCTTTGCAGGATCAACTGACGAGCCGCATTTAGCCGCTGGCGCTTTACGTATTGCCAGGGGGAAAGCCCGGTTTGAGCACGGAAGCAGTCGGAAAAATGTGCCTCACTCAAGCAGGCAAGCCGTGCTAAATCGGCGACACGTAGTTCCTCTGCAAGATGCTGGCGGATAAAACGATTTATACGCGTCAAGTCTAAGCGTCGTTGGTTGGGATTGATTGCTGAGCCTAACCTTGCTTTGAGTGAGCCCAGTAGGGTGGCGGCTAAACGGTCTTGCTGAAAGGAATTGACGGAGGTGTCGATCCCTTGAGCAAGTTCGCTTTCCATAAAGGCTAGGTAATGACGCAATGCGTTGTCTAAGCCAAAGAAGCGGGGAGCGTCAAACAGTGCAACCAATTCGCGGTTTTCACCCGTTAAGGCAGGGGCATCTTCTGGCAAGTCGAAAATCAACTGCCGGTTATGTCCATGACCTGAGTAGTAGTGCTCATGGTTAGCGGGCACGATACATCCCGAAAACGCATTGACACGGCCACCCAGCCCTTCAATTTCAAATTCTGATGAACCACACATAGTAATAACGATCTGATGAAAATCGTGCGTGTGGTGGTGCGTGGCGCTGGCTAACGGAATTTGTCGAATAACGCTGGGCATAGCAGGTCTCCTGAACCGCAACAGCTACTGCTGTCGGAGGGCCGTATGGGCGGCCAAGTGATCGCGAAGGGCCTGAAGCTCTGCCTGACCCTCTTCATTGAGCAATGGTTTACCCTGAGCAATCATCCAGCGACGCCCGTGCTGCTCCATTAAATGCGCGGCACGTCGTCTAATGCCGTCCAAGTATTCGTTGTGTCGAATGGGGTAACCAATAATGGCATTCCACTCGGTTTCGCTCACTTGGCTGTTGAGTGCTTTATCAAAAAGCGCCAATAAATCCTTCGGTTCGGTGCGATAGCGGGGGGTGCTTGAGTTCATCAATACCAGTATCACCGCACCAATCACTAGTAAGCACACCCCAAATACTAATAAATACAGTGCCATTCGCTGTGCTCCCAGGCGTTATCAGTTGATGGATTGCCCTTTAATTATACGCCTGACGTCACCAAGGTCGAAAATTTTACTTTTTTGCGAACTTTTCCAGCACAGCGTGTCTGAGTAAGTACAGGCAACATCGCGATAGCAGTCGCTAAAGTTGTTGTTCTGGCTCTATTGTTTTGATCCCTTGCTACCGCTACTCATTGAGTAGCGGTTTTTTTTGGCTGCTACTTGGCTGTTATAGCTGGCTTAAAACAGTGTAACTACCATAAATGTTAATGGCTGCGAATAGTCAATAGAGCAATAAGGATATCACGTCGTGTTACGATTCCTATAAGCCGCTGCTGTTCAACGACCGGGTAAACTTTAGGTTTTTGACCACGCATTTCCTGCGCCAAGTCGGTAATGCATTTATTCGGCGACACGCAGAGTACTTCATGGCGCATCATCTCTTTAACCAGCGGTGCTTCGTCATCATGATAAATACTATCAAGTACACGGCCTATTACATCCTGCTCTGATATAAAGCCTATTAGACGATCAGCAGCATCAACCACCGGCGCACCAGGTAAGCGGTGCAGGGCTAGCCCCTTGGCTAAGGTAGTGATTGATGCCTCTGGTGAGACGCGGTAGCAATCACGGGACATGATGTCGCGGACGATGCTGGGGGCTGTTCTATTCATCATGGACACTCCTTGCTCATCGTAGTCAGCGCTGTGGCAACCATGGTGGTAACTAAGGCGCCGTAGGCAGTGCGTTCTGATAATTCGCCTGGCTAGGCATCAAGCTAGTATCGACTCTTTCACTGTAGGCGATTTAGCCCATAGCGTACTGCCTGCAAGGACTCTTTATTCAACGCTGTAAGTACTTGGCTAAAAGTGCTGGGTTGAAAGTGCTGGGCTATAAGTACTGGGCTATAAGTACTGAATTTTCTAAACCGTTAATTTTCTAATGCACGCGTTGTCTATTAATTAACGCATAAAGGAGCTTTCCATGGATGCACGTGAATACTTGAACCGTAAAGGGGTAGGTAATGACCGCGATCCCGATCGACCCAATACATTGGAAGAGAAAGCCTGGGAACGAGCCCGGGGCTCTGGACATCAGCGGCCTAAATCGGGTACGCCTCACGATTGGGAAGATTGGGAGCGCCATCACGATGACTTGGCAGAAGGGGCTGAAACTTTAGAGCAGAAAATTGATAAAGAAGCCCATCGTCTAGCCCAGGAGCGTGCAGCAAAAAAGGCGAAGGAACCCGCTAGCGTAGTGGAGCATTTTACGCCACCACCCAAAGCCGAGCAGGGAGCGGCATCGACCGTGCCATCCGAAACGACACTAGCAAGCCAGGAGGAACAAGCAGTACCAGAGCCCGCAGCCTTGAAGCTTGCCTACTATGCCCTGGCGGTATTTTTGCCACCCCTCTCAGTCGGCTTAACACAGGGCGGATCAAAGCGTGTGGGTATCGCGGTATTGTTAATGCTGGCAGGTTGGCTGCCCGGTGTTGTTTATGCGATTTGGTGGTTGCAGCAACGTTAGTCAAAGGTTGTTGCTTGCGTTTACTGCTTGGCAGCTTCTCCCATGTGCGTATAATCCGCGTAAACTAATTTATGCGCCGAGGTTTACAATGGGTTATCTGATTGCCGTCACCGCCCTGTGGGCATTCTCCTTTTCGCTGATAGGGGTTTATCTGGCGGGCCAGGTTGACAGCTACTTTGCGGTGCTTCTAAGGGTAACGCTTGCCATGCTGGTGTTTTTACCATTTCTACGCCCCAGCCTTCTTCGTGGTAAACAAAGGCTCGCGCTAATGGGCTTGGGCGCCATTCAGTTGGGGGTGATGTACACCTTCTTCTATCAATCCTTTCTGCTGCTATCGGTACCTGAAGTACTGCTGTTTACCATCTTTACGCCTATCTATATCGCCCTGCTGGATGATCTTTTGTTTGGGCGCTTTACCCCTATTTATATTGTAACGGCACTGCTTGCTGTCGTCGGGGCGGGGGTTATTCGCTATGACGGCGTTGATAGTGGTTTTTGGGCAGGTTTTCTTGTTGTGCAAGGCGCTAACCTCTGTTTCGCCATTGGACAGGTGGGCTACCGTCGCTTAGCGGCCGATTTACCCCCCAGCTTGGCATGGCATAACGTTTTTGGTTGGTTCTTTATTGGCGCGATGATAGTGGCATTGCCCGCTTATTTATTATTCGGCAATAGCGCAGCATTGCCCACCACCTCATTGCAGTGGGGTGTGTTGGCTTGGTTGGGATTAGTCGCTTCTGGCGTGGGTTACTTCGCTTGGAACCAGGGTGCCACTAAAGTGGATGCGGGTACGTTGGCGATTATGAACAATGCGCTGGTGCCGGCAGGTCTCATCGTTAACCTGGTCATTTGGAACCGGGATGCGGACATTCCTCGTCTGCTGCTGGGCGCTCTCATCATCGTGGCATCGCTATGGCTAAACCATTGGTGGTGCCAGCGTCGTCAAGCGGTCGTTAGTTAAGCCCATTTGCCCGATAGCTGACGTGTCTCCATAATGGCGGCTTATGCTAGCGAGAGTCGGCCCATGAGCAACCCTTTATCACCAGACGCTATGTCGCCTTCCGGCGACCGGCCAAGCAGACCCTTTAAAACTATTGGGCTGATTGGTCGGCTAGGCAGTGACAAGGTACTCGACTCTCTGCAACGTCTAGTCACCTACCTTGTTACCCATGAGTACTCGGTGTTGGTAGAAGACCGCACCGCGACTGCTTTACCGCACCATGGCCAACCGGAGGCTAGCCGTCGCATGCTGGGGGAGCTGTGCGACTTGGTCATTGTGGTCGGCGGCGATGGTAGCTTATTGGGCGCAGCGCGTACGCTTTGCCGAAGCGGGACACTCATTTTGGGAGTTAACCGGGGCCGCTTGGGTTTTCTCACCGACATCTCCCCCGATGAGCTGGAAACTCGCGTGGCCGAAGTGCTCGCAGGTGAATTTGAGATCGAACAGCGCTTTTTGCTTGACGCGGTGCTTTACCGCAATGGTGTCGCGGTAGGGAATGGCGATGCCTTAAATGAAGTGGTACTGCACCCTGGCAAAGCGGTTCGCATGATTGAGTTTGAGCTGTTTATTGATGGTCAGTTTGTTTACAGCCAGCGCAGCGATGGCTTGATTGTCGCCACACCCACGGGTTCCACGGCTTATGCACTCTCGGGTGGCGGGCCCATTATGCACCCCAAACTCGATGTGGTAACGCTGGTGCCGATGTTTCCTCATACGCTTTCGAGTCGGCCAATTGTGATTGATGCCGCTAGTGAAATTCGTATTCACATTGGCGAAACCAACCAAACCTATCCGCATATTAGCTGCGATGGGCAAACGCGGGCGGTGGCGAAGCCCAACGACGTGTTGGTGATCACACGCAAACCTGAGCGTGTTCAACTGGCGCACCCCATCGGACATAATTTCTACGAAGTACTACGTAGCAAGTTAGGTTGGAGCCATCGGCTGGGGGATTAAGTATGGAAGGATATGACCTGATTGGTGATGTCCACGGCTGTGGCGCTACGCTAGCTGCATTACTCGAAAAACTGGGTTACCACCAGCGCAGTGGCGTATATCGCCACCCTCGCCGCAAAGTGATTTTTCTCGGGGATTTAATTGATCGTGGGCCGCGTATCCGCCTGGCGGTCAATATTGCCAAGCGAATGGTTGAGCAGGGCGAGGCGTATATTGTGATGGGTAACCACGAATATAACGCTTTGGCCTACACCCACCCTGGGCCCCCAGGTAGCCACAAACGCTGGTTACGTGAACATACACCTCGACATAATCGAATTATTCAAGACACCCTGGAGCAGTATCGCGATTACACCAACGAGTGGGAAGATACGTTGGCGTGGTTTAAAACCATACCGCTCTGCCTTGAAATTGATGGCATCCGTGTGGTGCATGCGTGCTGGGATCAGGCGTTGATTGATGAATTTAAGCAGCGGCGCCCAGACCAATGCATGGATACCTCGTTTTTGGTCGAGTCCACAAAACCAGGTACACAGGCGTATAAGATTTTGGATCGGCTCACGCGAGGGCCCCACGTATCACTGCCTGAAGGGATTGCGATACATTCTGGTGATGGGTTTACGCGAAAAAGCTTTCGCGCCCATTTCTGGGCCAAAGATCCACAGCAGTGGGGCGATGTAGTCTTCCAGCCCGATAATTTGCCCGGCGATCTTGAGACACATGCTCTTTCAAACGAAGAACGCCAGCAGTTGAGTTATTATGGGCCGGACCAGCCGCCGCTATTTATCGGCCATTATTGGTGCGAGGGGATACCGGCATTACCTGCCCGCAATATCGCTTGTTTAGACTATAGCGCGGTTAAATATGGACGTTTAGTTGCTTATCGGTGGAACGGAGAAGCCACACTAAACGCTGACCACTTTGTTTGGATTAAGGTGCCGAAAGAAGAGAGGGCGTTGCCTAGGTCCTGGGAAATCGACTTTGATTAACGTTTCTTTCTTTAGGTTACGCTCCGTTACATTATTTTTGCAAATCGGCTGAACTAACCCTGCCGTCGGCTATCAGAGTAAGTGTTCCCTTGAATGATCCCTTGCTTTTATTCTCCGGCGGTCCCCACCGCCGGTTTTTTTTGCCTGTTTGTTGGTAGCTATCATTGCACTCAATTCTTACCCGCTGCGGAGAGCGTACCGTTAGCGCTTTGTTTAGAGAGATGTTATGCATCCAGTGATGCTTTTGCCCGACTATGCGGATACAAGCGAACTGCGCCAGGCGCTTTGGCGCCATCGAATTGGTCACCGCATTACCGACGAGGCCGATGGTCAGCTATTATGGATCGCTGACCCACGCCAATACGAAGAGCTTAAAGCATTGGTAGAACAGTGGCGGCGGGGTGAGCCCCTAAAGCTTCAGCAGTCTGCTAAGCGAGCTCATAACATGACTAGCTCCTGGGCCTCACTGAAACAAGTGCCGGTGACGGCACTGATGATTGCGATTAGCTTAATGGTGTTTGCATTGATTGGGGTGTTTGGCGACCAGTTGATCGTAACCTTGACCATCGTGCCAATCGGCATTTCAAGTGGCGAACTGGTGTTCGGCAATTTGATACAAACACTTTCGTCAGGGCAAGTGTGGCGTTTGCTGTCACCTGCGTTCCTACATTTTGGCTGGATGCATTTAATATTCAACCTGATGTGGGTGTGGTACTTCGGACGTCAGATTGAGGTGCTGCAGGGCAGCGGTACCATGCTATTGCTGCTTTTCTTGGCCGGTATCGGCGCGAATGTCGCTCAGTACCTGACCGGTACCGTGCTATTCGGCGGTATGTCCGGCGTGGTTTACGCCTTGCTGGCGCACGTTTGGTTGATGTCACGGCGAGTACCCCAAAGTGGTTTTTTTGTACCGCAAATGCTGGTGGTGTTTATGCTGGGGTGGATGGTGTTCACCATGACGGATATGGCGGGCAGTGTTGGCTTTGGTAACGTCGCTAATGAAGCCCATTTGGGAGGGCTACTCGTGGGGCTTGTCACAGGCTGGTATTATTCATCACGCCGTTTGAAAAATCGTTAAGAGGCTGGCAATGAGCGAAATGACGTTTGAAAAAATGATTAACCAGATGACCCCGGCGATCTATGAGAGCCTTAAACAAGCGGTATCGCTACGCAAATGGCCCGATGGACGCCGCTTAACGCCTGAACAGACCGAACTCTGTTTGGAAGCCGTGATGCGCTATGAAGCGGAGAATAACGTGCCGGAAGAGAACCGCGTCGGGTACTTGGAGCAGCGTACCTGCGGAGCGGCTGCCAGCGGCGCTGGTGTGATGCCTGAAATGGCGGGCTTGGCTCGGGATGCCACGCGTGATTGAAGCGGCAATACAAGGGTGTTTAAGCAAAATGGCGGCTGCGTTGCCTAGCCGCCAAGATGAGCAGGTGGTCTACCATTTGCGTGCTGGCGACCACCGTATTGCACTTAATGAACGTATCGGTGAGCCACTTAGTTTGCATTGGACAGGCGCTATTGCCTGTACTCATTGCGGACGCGCAACGAAAAAAAGCTTTGCCCAGGGGCACTGTTACCCCTGCTTCAAGCGGCTGGCGCAGTGTGATACTTGCATTATGAAGCCGGAAACCTGCCACTTTTTCCAAGGCACCTGCCGTGAGCCGGAGTGGGGCGAAAAACACTGTTTTCAGCCTCATATTGTCTATTTGGCCAACTCCTCTGGTTTGAAAATAGGCATTACCCGCAAAACTCAAATGCCTACCCGTTGGCTGGACCAAGGCGCCATTCAGGCGCTGCCAATCCTTGAAGTGAATACACGTCAACAGTCCGGCTTCGTCGAAATGCTGTTTAAAGAGCAAGTAGCTGATCGCACCAACTGGCGTACCATGCTGAAAGGTGAAGTAGAAGCACTGGATTTAATTGCCGAGCGTGACCGCTTGCTGAGTTTGTTAGCGGATGGATTGCGTCAACTGCGCGAGACCCATGGAGCGGATGCCATTCGCCTACTGGATAGTCCAGCGCAACATTTTTACTATCCTGTCAGCGTCTTCCCCAAAAAAGTGGTGTCACATAACTTCGATAAACAACCGCTGGTGGAAGGCGTGCTGCTAGGCGTAAAAGGGCAATATTTATTGCTTGATAGCGGCGTTATTAACCTCCGCAAATTCACAGGTTACGAGGTCCAGGTGAGTTAAACGGCTAGCCAGAGTGCGGCGTTTTGTCTAAGGTTAGGACAGGAATTATGTCGCCTTAAGCAATGCAAGGAAGCCCCGATGCCCTGGCTTAAACTGCTTCACATTGCCGCGCTAGTGATCTGGTGCGGTTCGCTGCTTTATCTGCCCGCCTTGCTGAGTCAAGCGCTGCAACTACGCAAAGATTCTGGTTTTGCTCAGGGCACACCTCCGATTCCGCGGTTTTTCTACAACTCTGTTGCTACCCCTGCCGCCTTGGTGTCCATTGCTTCGGGGACGCTGCTGTTTCTCGTCTATGGCATATTGGGCGGCTGGCTAATAATAAAGTTGGGTTCAGTGGTGGCCATGGTGGCGGCTCACGGCTGTTTTGGTTGGCTAATTCTGCGTGTGGAGAAGGGGCATTATCGTTGGATAAAAGCCGCCAACTGGGCAGCGCTATGCGTTGCGTTGGCGGGAATTTTAAGCGTTTTAATATTCGTGTTAGCAAAACCGCTGGATTGGAGCTAACCACGATGAAATTTAACCTATTTAGCCCAGACTTGTTTAGCTCAGTCGTCGATGTCGACGCCGACGGCATGTTCATAAACCAACTGGCCACCCAACAGGCCGGCCACCGAGATCAAGACGGCTGTCAACAGCGATACTGCCATCCCCCAAGGCAGAATGGCGCTGGGATCGTTGAAGCGCAACAACCAGTTCAGCGACGCCAACGAGAGCATTACGACCGCTACGATGGCATGGCTCCAGCCGGTAATCAGGCGACGGATACGCGGTACGGTTGTAAGGTCGATAATACCCGCCGTACTGGCTATCCAGCCGCCAAAAGCGCCCACACCTGCAAGCCACAAACTGGCACGCATCCAAAAGGGATCACCACTCAGCCAAAAACCAATGTCACTGGCCACCAGTGCCAACAACGCGGCGACGGGGAAATGAATCATCAATGGATGAAGCGGGTGGCCAGCGATAGAGGCGCGGCTGATGATCGAGAGTGGACGAGATTTTGCCATGGTCACTTCCTGTGGGCAGAAAAAGGAATTCAAGGATGAGGCTAATGATTCACCGTTTAATAAGTATTCAACGCTTAACCAAGCAGTGGGTCAACCGGCTGCTTGTAGCGTTCGCCCTATTAGCTGGATTGCTGCTAACAGGGTGCGCAGGTGATAAATCTATTCTAGACCCGGCAGGCCAGGCAGCGCGAGATATAGCGATGGTCTGGTGGGTGATGTTGGGCTTTAGCACCGTGGTTTTAGGGATGGTTACCCTCTTTTGGCTTTATACGTTTAAGCGTAAGGAGGTGACGCGAACACCCGTTGAGGAGCGTCGAATAGCGCGTCGTTGGATTGTTGGCGGCGGAATTATACTTCCAGTAGCCAGTATCATAGCGCTGTTGACCTTTGGCGTGCCGACTGGGCAGCGTATGTTAACGCTGCCATTGAGCGATCCGCCGGAAGTGATTGAGGTGATCGGACATCAATGGTGGTGGGAGGTGCGCTATCCGGGCGCGGAAGGTGGCGAAGTGGTTACCGCCAATCAACTTATCATGCCAGCGGGTGAGCCCGTAGATTTTCATGTCACCGGTGCCGATGTAATCCATTCCTTCTGGGTGCCGCGATTGGGCGGCAAGATCGATATGGTGCCCGGGCATGTCAACAAAATTCGCTTAGAAGCGGATGCGCCCGCGATATTTGGTGCGCAGTGTGCAGAATTTTGTGGTACTCAGCATGCTCAAATGCACCTTTATGTAGAGGCCGTTGAACGTGATGAATATGAAGCGTGGTTGGCAGCACGCCAAACGGATGAGCTGTCGTCGTTAGCGGTAAACGACCAACAGCATGAATTTGCCAGGGAGGCATTTATGAGTCATTGCGCGAGCTGCCATCGGGTAGCGGGGCTCTCAACCGGAGGAGAAGGGCCGGCTCTTTCTGATCTTGGTAGTCGAGCAAGTCTAGGCGCCGGTGTCATCGCTATGGAAGAAGGGGCGGTGAGTACATGGCTTAAACAGCATCAAGCGCTTAAACCTGGCAATAAAATGCCTCCTCACTACGATATTGATCCGGCTACCTTGGAGTCCCTGGGTGCATGGTTGGAGACGCTAACCCCATGACCAATATTAACTATGAAACGACTCCAGTGGGTGAGCTACCCGAAGATCCGCAGCGCCTACACGACCGTTTAAATGAAATATGGGGCAACCCGCGTGGCCTGAAAGCGCTAACTATCGTAAACCACACCACCCTTGGCCTGCGGTTTATGGTGACCGGGATGGTGTTTTTCTTGATCGGTGGCATGTTGGCCATGCTGATACGTTCTCAGTTGGCACTGCCCAATCAAGATTTCATGTCGCCCAATATTTATAACCAAGTCACCACCATGCATGGCACGGTGATGATGTTTCTATTTGCTATCCCGATCCTTGAAGGGTTAGCGATTTACATGATCCCCAAGATGATCGGCGCACGCGATCTAGTTTGCCCCCGCCTGACAGCGCTCGGCTATTGGTGCTACTTGTTTGGCGGCATCATTATCACCTTTAGTTTAGTGCTGGAAATGGCCCCTGATAGTGGCTGGTTTATGTATACGCCACTGAGCAGCAGTGAGTACTCGCCTGGTTTGGGCTCGGATTTCTGGCTGCTGGGTATCACCTTTGTCGAAATCTCGGCGCTCTCTGCCGGGGTTGAACTCGTGGTTTCCATACTGCGTACGCGTACTCAAGGCATGGCACTGCACAAGATGCCGTTATTTGCGTGGTACATTCTCGCCATGGCGATGATGATCGTGGTCGGTTTTCCGCCGTTGATTTTAGGCAGTATCTTGTTAGAGCTTGAACGAGCAGTGGGAATGCCGTTTTTCGACGTCGCTGGCGGTGGTGACCCCATTCTTTGGCAGCACCTGTTTTGGTTGTTTGGTCATCCTGAGGTGTACATTATTTTCCTGCCGGGGGCGGGTATTGTTTCCACATTAATCCCGGTCTTCGCCGGTCGTCCAATTGTGGGCTATGGCTGGGCTGTCTTCGCCATTCTTACTACTGGGTTTATCAGCTTTGGTTTGTGGGTTCACCACATGTTTACGGTGGGCATTCCCCAGTTATCGCTAGCGTTCTTTTCAGCGGCGAGCATGATGGTTGCCATTCCCACGGGGATACAAGTATTTGTATGGCTGGCGACGCTGTGGTTGGGTAAGCCTAAAATGAAACTGCCGATGCTATGGATCGTAGGTTTCTTGGTCATTTTTGTATGCGGCGGCTTAACTGGCGTTATGCTCGCCCTGGTGCCGTTTGACTGGCAGGTGCACGATACCCACTTTGTGGTGGCGCATATGCACTACGTTCTGGTGGGGGGGATGTTCTTTCCGCTGATCGCCGGGCTGTACTATTGGTTGCCCTTGTTTTCGGGGCGTATGCCGTCAGAAACCATAGGCAAATGGGGCTTCTGGCTCGTTTTTATTGGCTTTAATACTACCTTCCTCGTTATGCACTGGACCGGACTATTGGGTATGCCTCGCCGCGTGTATACCTATGAAGCCGGTACAGGTTGGGAAATTTTTAACCTCATCTCTTCAGTCGGGGGCTTCATTACGTCTGTTGGTATTGCCATGGTGCTGCTGGATATTGCGCTGCACTTCCGTTTTGGTAAACCTGCGAAACATAATCCTTGGAACTCAGACACATTAGAGTGGGCCAATAACATGCCCCCTCTTCCCTATAATTTTGTCAGCTTACCAACCGTCGACACACGCCATCCGCTATGGGATAGCCCAGACTTGCCACGCACTATGATGGAAGGCCGACATGGGCTGGCGATAGCCACTCATGGTCGACGCGAAATGTGGGGAACTGACCCCATCACTGGCAAACTGCGTGAAATCATTCACCTACCTGGTAACTCCTGGTGGCCGCTGTTCGCCGCGTTGGCGCTGGCTGTGGTGTGTTTAAGTTTGCTAACCCGTCTTTATCCATTGGCGGGTGTCGCCGTGGTGGTGGCGGTGATCTTTCTACTGCGCTGGTCTTGGGAAAATGGCGCGCACCCTAACGCTGCGCCGGATGCACGGGTAGAGCCAGGCGACCCACCATTACATTCGCGGACGATGGATGGCCCGGGCCTGTGGGCCATGGCGATTGCGCTGCTCGCGAATGGCTCGTTTTTCCTTTCCTATCTTTTTGGCTGGTTCTACCTTTGGACGGTCTCGCCTGAATGGCGAATGCCTGAGACATCACCGCTCTCATTGGTGGGGCTAATCGTCGCCGGATTGGCGTTGACCGCTGGCGCAGGATTACTGGAAAAGCTAGTGCGTGGTTTGCGCCGGCAACACGATGCAGGGCTGGCAGTGGGCATGTATAGCATTAGTGCGCTTGGCTTTGTGCAGGTAGCCATCACACTGTGGGTACTGTTTAACGCCAATCTCGCTGTCACTGAGACTACTCACGATGCGGTGATTATGGTGGGGCTGGCTTATGCGCTTCTGCACGGTGGGCTAGGTGCCATACTGGCCCTGTTGCAGGGCCTGCGAGTAGGCTACGGTTATGTCGGTGCCCACGCCCCATTCGAGCCTGTGGTGGTGGCACAATGGTGGCGTTATAGCGTGGTAACGTTTTGGATCATTGTGGGTTCGCTTGCCGTGTTGCCACGCGTAATAGGAGGCTAAGCCCAATGAGAGCCACGATGGAACGTCTGCATTTTACCCATCCGATTCATTTCATTGTCGGTTTAACGCTTTGGAGCGGTTGGTTCGTAACAGTTTACGGCGGGCATGCCCTGGCCTGTGAAGTGGCGCTCCCCGAACCAGAGCAGGGCGTGTTCACGTTGATTAACGCCACTCTACTGGTTATTAGCTTGCTGGCAGCGGCCCTATTGGCGTGGCTCACGTGGGGATGTTGGCAAGTAGCTAAACGTCACCATGGCAGACTACGCTTTAATGCTTGGCTCTCCACTGGCCTATATTTTTTCTCTACGCTAGGCGTTGTCTTTGCAGCGATGCCGATTGTTGGCATACCGCCTTGCCTGTAAGTGGCATGACGCAAGCCAACGCCGAGCAGCTCTATACTCTCCACGGTATGTGGTGCACCAGTTGCGCTCTCGCCGTGGAGGGTTCCCTCAATCGGCTTGATGGGGTTCACGAGGTAAGCGTGCACTATCCTAGTGCTACGCTTTGTATCAGCGGCACGCCTGCTGCGACTCAACTCTCAGTACTTGCCTCAAAAGTTAAACGTTTGGGTTATCGGCTTAGTGAACTTGAGCCGGTGGCCGATGCCCATGCGCGCCTAGAAGAGGAGAGCCGCTATTTAACCCTGAGGTTGATGGTGGGGGCGTTGTTCGGCATGTGGGCCATGCTTGCCTCACTATTAATATACGTTGGCGCGTTGCCCAGTGAGCAGGTTGAGCTAATAGTCGCCTGGGTGTCGGGGGCTTTTTCACTTCCCGTTGTGTTGTTTGCAGGTCTACCTTTTTACCGCGCGGGATGGCGTACCCTGCTTGCCAAGCGTCCCGGTATGGATGTGTTGATCAGCCTTGGCGTGTTTGGCGCGGTAATTGTCTCAGTGGTGCTTTTATGGCGTGGCGCCTCTGAAGTCTACTTTGATACAGCGGTCATGCTGATTGTGCTATTGCTGGTAGGGCGGCTGGTGGAAACGCTATGTCGCCACCGTGGGTTAAAAGCGCTGGATGCCCTTGCACTGCCAGATGACAACGTAAGCGTTTGGCAAAACGACACTTGTCGATCGCTCCCGGTGGGGGAAGTAAGCACTGGAATGCGTGTAGCGTTGGTATCGGGGGAGCTGTTGACGCTAGATGGCACCCTCGAAGCGCCCGGCTGGATCGATACCGCCTCCCTGACCGGCGAAAGCCTACCGCGCTATTTTAATGCAGGGCAAAAGGTATACGCGGGCTGCCGTTATCTTGGCGTAACGCCTGTCGTCATGCAGGTAAGCGCAGAGGTGGGCAAGCGTCGGCTGGATCGGCTATGTGATGAAATGCGCCGCTATCAGGCTAAAAAAGGTGAGCTTCAAAAACTTGCTGACCGGTTTGCTGCCTGGCTAAGCCCCCTTGCGCTGCTATTGGCGCTGTTAACACTACCGAGCGCGCTGCTAATGGGGCTGGGCTGGGAAGAGGCATTTGTTCGTGCACTGTCGGTGTTAGTCGTCGCTTGCCCTTGCGCCGTCGGGCTTGCAGTGCCGCTGGCAAGTCTTGCGGGTAGTGGCCAGGCTATGCAGCAAGGTATTGCGCTACGCGACCCGGCAGCGCTTGAAACCTTGGCGCGCATTCGCTCAGTCGCGCTGGATAAAACCGGTACATTAACCACCGGTAGCCATTCCGTGCTGCATTGGCAGGCCAGGGCGGGTATTGATGAGCATGCATTGCAACAAAAGCTCAGCGCTGCCGTTGCTGGAAGTGAACACCCGTTAGCCCACGCGTTGGCACGCTGGTCGAGCGATGAACGTTATCAGCACCCTGAGCAAAACCCCGGGCAAAACCCCGAGCAAAACATAGAAGTAAATGAATCGCCCGGGGAAGGGCGCCGTGTACGGTTAAATAGCGGCGAGTGGCTAACGCTAGGCAGCGCTAATTGGCTAAATCGACAGCAGATTGTGTTGCCATCCCAAGCAGAAGACCCCGCGATGGCGTTTGCTTCTCAGGTGATGTTGGCTGACAAAGCGGGCTGGCTGGCTACGTTCTATCTCACCGATCAACCCGTGGCTGATGCTGCAACTAGCGTAAAGCGCCTCCTTGAGTCAGGTTATGTGGTCGCCATGATCAGTGGCGACCGCCAGGGCGCAGTAAACTGGTTAGGTGAGCGGGTAGGGCTTACGCGAGACGCTTGCTATGCCCAACGCTCGCCTGAAGCCAAAGCGCGGCTGCTGCAGGCGCTGCCATCGCCAACGCTCTTCGTGGGTGACGGCTTGAATGATACGTTGAGCTTGGCCGCAGCTGATGTGGGTATTGCGCCACTGAGTGCCAGCGAGGCCGCCCGGGAAGGCGCTTCCGCACAGCTAATGACGCCCGGCATAAGTGGCGTGGTGCGATTGCTTAGTATCGCCAAGCGCACGCGGCGCATCATGGTGCAGAATCTGTTCTTTTCGGCGCTCTACAATACTTTGGCCTTGGGGTTGGTGGTGCTGATGGCGATACCCCCGTTAGTAGCGGTACTCGCCATGGCAGCAAGCTCGCTGACGGTGACCCTCAATGCTGCGCGGCTGGCTTGGGCGGAGCCGGATGAAAACGACTAACTAAATAGCATAGCCAAGCGCTTGCTTAAGTTGCTCGGCGTGTGTGGCTACCCAACGTGGGTCTATCGCTCCCCAGTCGCGTATCTGGTAGCGGCCAATATTATGGCGTTCGCCGTCATCTTTAGTGAACACGCACTCAATATCCAACTCGGCCAAGGACGCAATTGTGTCCTGGGCGGTGCGCCGTGGCATACCTGTGGCTTCGATTAATGCAGGCACGCTGGTAACACCTTGTTCGATCAAATGGGCAACATATAAACGTCGGTAAAAGCTCGACTTGGTTTTGCTAAGCGCGGTCATTCGGATTCCTTTGTAATAAATGAATTAACGTTGCGGCTTAGCTTAAAGGAATAAATCTCTCTGCGCGCGTGGTGGCCGGAAATCGCGTGTGTTTAAACCCTGCTCAGTGCGATCCTGCATGTTCCATTGGCGGCTGGCGCGGGCAAAGCGTTGCGCAATTAAATCGGCAAATACTCCTTCACCGCGAAAGCGCTTGCCAAACTTGGCATCGTACGCCTTACCGCCACGGCACTGACGCATTAGGCTCATCACTTTCGCCGCGCGCTCCGGGTAGTGGGCTTCCAGCCACGCCTCAAACAGCGGCGCTACTTCATAAGGTAAGCGCAGCAACATCCAGGCTGCCGTTCGTGCCCCTGCTCGGCTGGCGGCTTCGAGCAGTTTTTCAATTTCATGATCGGTCAGCCCTGGAATCACCGGTGAAATCAGGGTGCCCACTGGAATACTTGCGGTATTCAGTTCACGGATGGCTCGTAAGCGCGCCTGAGGCGACGCCGCCCTTGGTTCTAGCGTGCGCTTTAAATTGGCGTCTAGGCTGGTCAGGCTAACAAATACCCGCACCAAACGGTGCTCGGCCATTTCCGCCAGCAGTTCTAAATCGCGCAGCACTAGAGTGCTTTTGGTGACCAGCGTGACCGGATGGCGGCACTCCAGCAGCAATTCCAGCAGCCGGCGAGTGGTTTGGTAGGTAGCCTCTAACGGCTGGTAGCAGTCGGTATTGCCGGAAAGATTGATCGGGCGGCATACATAGTTAGGGTGACACAGCTCCTCCGTTAATCGCTCCACCAACCCACTACGGGCAATTAGCTTGGTTTCAAAATCTAGCCCGGGCGATAAATCCCAATAAGCGTGGGAAGGGCGAGCAAAGCAGTAAACGCAGCCATGCTCACAGCCGCGATAAGGATTTAGCGAGCGGTCAAAGGGCAAATCCGGCGATTTATTCCACGACAGTGCGCTTTTGCTTACTTCCTCGCGCACCTCGGTGGCGAGGGTCGTAGATGCTTCTTCCCGCCACCAGCCATCATCTTCTGCCACGCTATGGGTAGGCGCAAAACGATTGTGCGGGTCGTACGTTGCCCCGCGACCCTTATAGGAACTTGGTGGGCCAAGAGATGCCATGGTTCACCTTTTATAGTGGTTTTATATACAGTAGTTGTGAGATGGCAAGAAATCAAGAGCAAGTAAATGACTGAACTAGGCTGGGTGGCATGGTACAGCTACCCAAGCCACTATCACCGGGTTAATGTGCTAGGTGGGTTAGGTATCAAAAATAACGAGGAGGCACCATGTCGAAAGTAGTTATTGTGACGGGAGGAAGCCGAGGTATTGGGGCAGCGACATCTATGCTGCTTGGCTCCAAAGGCTATGCAGTGTGCGTTAACTATCTTGCTAACAAAGCACGCGCAAGTAACGTGGTTGATTCCATTATAAGTGAAGGCGGTCGAGCATTTGCTTACCAAGCGGATGTCAGCAGTGAAACAGACGTTATCCGACTGTTTGATGCCGCAGAGGAGCGCTTTGGCGGTGTGACCCACTTAGTCAACAATGCAGGCATACTATTTACCCAATCCAAGCTGGTCGACATCGACCTTGAGCGCTTCAACCAAGTGCTTAATAGCAACGTGGTCAGCTGTTTTCTTTGCTCCAGAGAAGCCGCCAGACGCTTTCCTGCAGGTAGTGCCATCGTCAATGTCTCATCGCTTGCCTCGCAAACAGGCTCGCCCTTCGAATATGTCGACTACGCTGCATCGAAAGGTGCCATGGACACCCTAACAAAGGGGTTGTCTCGTGAAGTGGCGGGTTCGGGGATTCGTGTTAACGCCGTTCGTCCCGGTTTTATCTACACTGATATGCATGCCGATGGTGGCGAGCCAGGACGGGTTGATCGTTTGGCTCCCCAAATTCCTATGCAGCGTGGCGGTAGCGCTGACGAAGTGGCTAATACCATCGCTTGGCTGCTGTCGGAAGAAGCCTCTTATGTAACGGGGTCATTTATTGATGTCGCAGGTGGGCGGTAACGCCGTTCTTCGCCTGTATTTCAAACGTTCTAAACGGGTGCTGCTTTTGACAAGGAAAGGTCTTAACTCATGACACTTCAACAACACTTCGAACAGTTAGCCACTTATAACCAGTGGATGAACGCTAAACTCTATAATGCCGCCGGTAAGCTGAGCGCCTCTGAACTGACTGAAGAGCGTGGCGCGTTCTTCGGCTCGATTTTTGGCACACTGAACCACATCGCGGTAGCCGACACGATTTGGCTCAAACGATTTGCAACACACGCCTCTTCTTCCGCAAGGACGCTTGAGGTAATGGTGGCACTACCTACGCCAGCTCGTCTTGACCAGATTCTCTTTGATGACTTGAAGGGATTGAAAGCGCATCGCCAATGGCTCGATACCGTGATTATTAACTGGGTAGCGGCGCTGACAGACGACGATTTGAGTACCACGCTGAGTTATCACAACACAAAAGGAGTGGCCTCAAAACGCCGCTACTCAAGCCTGATCGTTCACTTCTTCAATCACCAAACCCACCACCGCGGACAGTTAAGTACCTTGTTCTCCCAGGCCGGTATTGATATTGGCGTCACCGATCTCTTGGAACTGATTCCGAATGAGGCTTCAATATGATGGTTAATCACCTTTCTGACTTTCTAGTTCGTTGATGTTATGGAGCTTACCGTATAGGGGCAAGAATAAACGCCCTGGTTTTCTCAAACCAAGGCGTTCGTTTTTCTACCCGTTTACCAACCTAGCCTAGCGCTTCTTCTTCGCAGGCTTCTTATCGGCACTCCCTGAGGCGCTTTCCTTTTCGCCGCTACCGCCATTAGGGAAGTGAGCACGAACCAATTCCAGCAGGCCTTGAGTGGAGGCGTCGAAATCGGCGGCGTTGGTGTCGATGCGCTCGCTGATTTCGCCAGCGATGCGCTTGCCGAGCTGCACGCCCCACTGGTCAAAGGAGTTGATGTTCCAGATCACCCCTTGAACAAACACCTTGTGCTCGTAGAGCGCGATCAGCGCTCCCAGGTTTTTTGGCGTTAATTCGTCCAGCAATAAGGTGCTGGAAGGGCGGTTGCCGGGACAGCTGTAGGGGTCGTGTTGGCTGAGTTCTTTGCCATCCCCTTGGCTGCCTTCCATAAAGGCATTGGCCTGGGCGAGCATATTGGTCAGCAGAGCGAAGTGGTGGTCTTCCACGCCGGGCTCGGGCTTGAGAGAGGCAATAAAATCAATCGGCACGTAGCGGGTGCCCTGGTGGAGTAGCTGGAAGAAGGCGTGCTGGCCGTTGGAGCCGGTTTGCCCCCACACAATCGGGCCGGTTTTGTAGTTCACCGGGTGGCCGAAAATATCCACCGATTTACCGTTGGACTCCATATCCAGCTGCTGAAGGAATGATGGCAGTTGGTTCAGCGCTTGGTCGTAGGGCACGATGGCGTGGGTCTCGGCGCCAATAAAGTTGATGTACCAAATACCAATCAGCGCCATCAGCACCGGCATATTTTGCGAGAAGGGCGCGTTGATGAAATGGTTATCCATTTCATGAGCGCCTTCCAGCAGCTCGATAAAGCCTTCAAAACCGATCGAAAGCGCAATCGGCAGCCCGATGGACGACCACATGGAGTAGCGACCGCCCACCCAGGCCCAGAACTCGAACACATTCTCTTCGCGAATGCCGAACTCCATCGCTGCCTTGCGGTTGGTGGAAGCAGCGATAAAGTGCGCGCCCACGTCGGCGTCTTCGCCAGCGTTTTCCAGGAACCAGCGCCGTGCGGTTTTGGCGTTTAGCAGTGTCTCCTGGGTAGAGAAGGTCTTGGTAGAGACGATGAACAGCGTAGTCGCCGGATCAAGGCGCGAGAGCACCTTCTGAATATGCGTACCGTCCACGTTGGAGACGAAGTGGAAGTGCAGCTCCGGGTGGCGGTATTTGAGCAGCGCGCGAACCGCCATATTGGGCCCAAGATCCGAGCCGCCAATACCGATATTGACCACGTCTTTAATGCGTTTGCCGCTGTAACCTTTCCACTCGCCGCTGCGCACCGCTTCCGAGAATAGCTTTATCTGCTCACGGGTACGGGTGATCTCAGGCATGACATCTTCACCGTCCACATAGACCGGCTCGTCGCCTAAGTGGCGCAGGGCGGTATGCAGTACCGGACGGTTTTCCGTCACGTTGATAATATCGCCGGAGAACATCTGCGCTCGGCGCTGAACCAGCGCCGAGTGGTCGGCTAGCTCAATCAGCTTGGAAAGCACTTCGTCGGAGACGTGGTGCTTGGAGTAGTCAAGAAACAGACCGCCCACCCGTAAGCTCATTTTCTCAAAACGCTGCGAATCATTGGTGAAGTAATCACGAATGCGGTCGTTAGCGGTCTTGTCGCGCAGGCGGTCAAGCGCCTGCCAGGTAACACTACGAGTGAGCTGAAACATAGAGCGATCCGTTTGTTATAAGTGAACGTGGTAATCAAATACAAAAGAGGCGTTATGTAAAAATACTACATAAAAAATGACAAAGAGTAGAGGGTATAAGTGGCGTGACAAAGCATTAAATGCGTAAAGCGACGTATTTAAAAGGACAGGCATGTTCGCCTGCCCTCTCTTTTTGGTAGCAGCGGTTAGGTGGCGAGTGCTACCTGTGCCGCATCACGTTTGATAAACGCATAGCCTAACCCCGTCACCAACGAACCAGCCACAATAGCGCCAAGGTAGAGCAGGGCCGGGGTAATGGCGTTGGGGATCAGTAGTACAAAGATACCGCCGTGAGGCGCCATCAGTTTTGCACCTACCAGCATCGAGAGAGCGCCGGTGAGGGCACCCCCTGCGATACAGGCGGGGATAACGCGTAGCGGGTCTTTCGCCGCAAAGGGGATCGCGCCTTCGCTGATAAAGCACATGCCGAGTACAAAGGATGCTTTGCCCGCTTCGCGCTCCGGTGCTGAGAACTTGTTGCGCGCGACAAAGCTGGCGATGCCCATACCAATGGCAGGCACCATCCCCGCTGCCATAATCGCGGCCATGGGGCCGTAGGTTTCCGAGGCGAGCAGGCCCACACCAAAGGTGTACGCGGCCTTGTTGACGGGGCCACCCAGGTCAAAGCACATCATTGCGCCCAGCAGAATACCCAGCAGCACCGCATTGGTGGAGCCCATGGATTCCAAGAAGCTAGTTAGGGCACTAAGCAGCGCCGCGACCGGTTCGCCAATTACGTAAATCATGGTCAGGCCGGTGACCAGACTGGCGACCAGCGGAATGATCAGAATCGGTTTGAGGGATTCAACACTGGAAGGGAGTTTGACGTGGCGAGTCACCGCCAGCGCCACATAGCCCGCCAGGAAACCCGCCAAAATACCGCCGATAAAGCCGGAGCCGATATTAGCCGCCAGCATGCCGCCAATCATGCCCGGTGCGATGCCGGGGCGGTCGGCGATGGAGTAGGCGATATAGCCTGCCAGTACCGGAATCATTAGCGCAAAGGCGGTGCCACCACCGATCTGCATCAGCGCTGCGGCTAGCGTGCCTTCCTGCTCAAAGGCTTCAATGCCAAACACAAAGGAGAGCGCAATCAGCAGGCCGCCCGCCACGACCATCGGCAGCATGAAGGAAACGCCGGTGAGCAGGTGCTTATAAACGCCTTTTTCTTTGACACTCTTATTCGCTGTGCCTGCATTACTGCTGCCGTTCTCGATGACGGCCTCGCTGAGCGCCGCTTCAAGCGTGGGACGAGGCTTTTTTAGCGCGTTGCCGGTGGAGGTGCGGTAGATCCGCTTGCCGGCAAACCGCGACGGATCAACATCGATATCGCAGGCCAGTACGACCACATCGGCGTCGGCGATTTCTTCTTCGGTCAATTTATCTTGCGCGCCCACCGAGCCTTGGGTTTCCACCCGAATGGCGTGGCCCATGGCTTTGCCTGCCTCTGCGAGTGCTTCGGCGGCCATAAAGGTATGCGCCACACCGGTAGGACAAGCGGTGACCGCAACTATTTTTTTACCGTTCGCCGCGCTAGTGGAGGCTGGCGCACTGGCGGCTTTGGGGGCGCTGTAAATGGGCGCCTCGCGCTTGGCCTGGGCCAGAAAGTCGCTGGGGTCCGGTAGGGCGCTGGCAATCGGCGCTTGGAATAGGCGTTTGCCTTCGAAGCGTTCCGGGGCAGGCACGTAATCAGCGGCAACCACGATCAAGTCGGCGTTAGCAATCTGCTCGGCAGTAGCGGCCTGGAGCGGAGCCACTTCACCGTGCATTTCCACGTGTGCCACCCAGCCTTGGCGCTGGGCAGCTTGTTCCAGGCGCTTGGCGGCGAGGAAGGTGGTTGCCATGCCGCTGGGGCAGGCGGTAATCAGAATAATATTCATAGCGTGGCTCCCTCGGTGATGGTGTCATCAAGACGCCGTATCCGGGTATGTTGTTGGAGTGAATCGAAATCGGCAGCAAGGGGGGTGCCCACGCCAATGTGGCGCACGGCCTCGGCCGAGAGCGCGGTGGCAAAGCGCAGCGTTTGTTCCGGGGTGTGCTGATTCAGTAAGCCGTGGAGCATGCCCGCGACAAAGGTATCGCCAGCGCAAACGGTATTCGTCGCGGTAACCTTGGGTGGGGTGGCTTGCCAGGCACCTTGCGCGTTAACCCACAATATCCCTTCGGCACCCGCTGAAATCAGCACATTGGCGATGCCGCTTTCATGCAAGCGCTTAGCAGCAGTTAAGCGCGCATCGAAAGACGTCATGTTTTTACCCGCCCACTCTGCCAGTTCGTTTTCATTGGGTTTAACGCTAGCGGGTTGAGTCGCTATCGCCGCATTGAGTGCCGGGCCGCTGGTATCCACCCAAAGCGGCACGCCGCTAGCGTTTAAATGGCTTAACAGCTCGCTGAAATCGTCCAGCGATAGCCCAGGGGGCAGGCTACCTGCTAGAACGACGGCTTGGGGTGGCGCTGCGCTGCCAAGCTCAACATCCAGCGTGTCGATCAGCGCCTGCAAATGCGTGGCGTCAATGGGCATGCCGGGGCCGTTAATATCGGTAACGCGACCGCTCTGTTCAGCAAGTTTGGCATTAATGCGGGTTTCCCCCGGCACGCGTACAAAGGCGTCGGTTAAGGAGTACTTGGCAAATGCCAGCTCGAAGGGAGCGCCGTTATCGGCACCTAAAAAACCGCTGACGGTGACGGCGTGACCAAGACCTGCCAGTACGCGGGCGACGTTAACGCCTTTCCCAGCCGCTTCTAATTGCGCGCTGGTGGGGCGGTTTACGCTGCCTGGTACGAGCACCTCAAGATTAAAGGCTAGATCCAGCGCCGGATTCAGGGTAATGCACAGCACGCGGGCCATTATTGAGCCTCCAAGACATCGCGCACGGCATCACTGGTCGCTTGGGAAAGTGCTAGCTGCGCGCTGGCCTGGGCGTCGGCGAAATCAAACTCGCGCAGGCGGGCCTTGACCAAGGGAATCTGCCGTGCGCTGACTGAAAGCTCGTCGACACCCAGCCCCACCAGCACGGGAATAGCCATGGCGTCGGACGCTAGCTCGCCGCACACACCGACCCACTTGCCTTGGCTATGCGCTGCGGCCACGGTCATTTGGATTAAACGCAGCACTGCGGGGTGTAACCCATCAGCTTGAGCGGAAAGCTCCGGGTGGCCGCGATCAATTGCTAATGTGTACTGGGTCAAGTCGTTGGTGCCGACGGAGAAAAAATCGACTTCGGCGGCAAGGCTGGGTGCTAGCAGCGCGCTAGAGGGTATTTCAATCATCACCCCCAACTGCACATCAGTGGCGCGTTGAGACGTAGGGATCTCTTGCAGTAGGCGGTCATAAATGTTTTTGACCGCACGGAACTCGGCAATATCTTTGACCATCGGCAGCATAATTCGCAAAGGCTGATTCGTGCCAGCCATTAGCAGGGCGCGTAGCTGAGTTTCCAGTACGTCGGGTTGCGTCAGCGCTAAACGAATACCGCGCAGACCGAGGAAAGGATTGTCTTCTTGGGGCACTGGCCAGTAGGGCAGAGGCTTATCACCACCGACATCTAATGTGCGCGCGACCAGCGGGCGGCCATCGAGTGCGTCAATCGCCTGCCGGTACTCGCTAACCTGGGTGGCTAAATCCGGGGCGCTGGCGTGGGCCATAAATAGGAATTCGGTACGCAGCAGGCCAACGCCTTCGGCGCCGCGCTCTACCGCATCGGCGGCGTGGGCAGTATTGCCCAGGTTGGCGGCGACTTCGATACGGAGGCCGTCGCGGGTCTGCGCCACTTCAAAGCGGCTTTCCCAGGCTTCGGCTTCGCGTTGCTGATGATCGAGCAGGTGCTGCTCGGCGCGCTGTAGCCTCTGCTCTGAAGGCTGTGATGTTACCCGGCCACGGTCGCCGTCCAAAACCATCATGCTGGCGTTATTAAGCGCCATTACCGATTGACCCGCGCCCACCACGGCGGGAATACCCAGTGCGCGGGCCAAAATTGCGCTGTGCGCCGTGGCGCCACCGCGAACGGTCAGCAGGCCGCGGACACGTGATGTATCCAATCGAGCTACATCGGAAGGACCTATATCGTCCATGACCAGAATGTAAGGGTGATCCGGCGGTTCGGGCAGCGCCACATCACACAGAACTCCCAACACCCGACGGCCTACATCGCGCAGGTCGGCGGCACGTTCGGCCAGCAGACGGTCGGCAAGCATTTCCTGGGCGTGAGCAGCGGTTTCAATTGCCTCCCACCAGCCCGCTTCCGCCGTGCGTCCTTCACGGATAGCATCCGTAGCAGCGTGGTGAAGCTCTGGGTCGGCGAGCATCTCTTCGTGCATTGAGAGAATGTCGGCTACCTCGCCGCCTGGAGCATTGTGCACCAGCGCCTGTAGCTGGGCCCCGCCCTCCTTGATGGCGTGATTCAAGCGAATCAGCTGCTGCTCGGTGTCATCGGCATGCTGCGGATAATTAAACTGCATTGGGCGAATGACGAACACCGGTGCGATCGCTAACCCAGGCGATGCCGCGATGCCAACGTGCGGCGTATCCGCACTTAGCGGAATCACCTCGGCCTCAGGCGCAATGCCCGTTAGGTCGGCGTTCGCTGGGGCCGTGTCGCGTCCACCTTCGAAGGGCGTCACTTTTTCGCCCAGGCCCGCCTCAATTATTTCCGCCACATTCTCCAGCGCTTGCTGCGCGCCGTCGCCTTCGGCGGATAGCATCAGCCATTGGCCACGGCGTGCGCCAAGGCCAATCACTTTGGTCAAACTGGCTGCCGATACCGGTGTGGCGTTGCCTTCCTCTAAACGCACATTAATAGGCATGGCCTGGGCGCGTGCGATTTGCACTAACTGTTTAGCGGGACGGGCGTGCAAGCCATGGGGGTTGAGCACGCGTACACGACGGGTTTGGGTATTTGCGGTTTCGCCCGCCAGAGTGGCCAGTAGCTGCGCGCTGGTTTTGCCCACCAAATTGTCGCTTTCTCCACTTTCTAGCACCGCCATCAATTGCTCTAGCAGCGGACGGTGGGATTCGCCGTGGGCAGCTAAACAGAACAGGGCATGTACCGGGTGGCCAGCGCTTTCCAGAGTGTGCTCCGCCGGTGTGGCAACGCCTAGCGCGGGCTGGTTAACGCCCTGAGCGCTGCTGGCCAGCCACAGCCCTTTACCTAACCAGGTCGGTTGTGATGCGGCGACTGCAGTAATAAAACTATTATCGACACAGCCGCTTTGGCGTAAGCGGGCAGCGGCAGCCAGGGCCAGCTCTTGCGGGTCACGAGCAGGAAAGTTAACGCACAGGGTGTCGGTATCCAGACGCGGCGCTAATGCTGGTTTGGAAAGCAACCGCGCTACATCAGCAGCGGAACTGGCGCTGGCCAGCTGTTCGGAAACGCCTTCGCGATCCAGTACGTGAGTGAGCTGGCGCAGAATATCCAGGTGCTCATCGTTTTGAGCCGCAATAGTCACCAACACATGTACCTGCTGGCCATCGTGCCACTTCACGCCTTGAGGAAATTGCAGCACGCGCACGCCAGTACGTTTTACATGTTGGCGGCTTTCTGGCGTGCCGTGGGGAATCGCAATGGCATTGCCTAAAAACGTTGATGACTGGGCTTCACGCGCGTGCAGACCATCGCGGTACTCGGCCTCAACGAATCCGGCGTCTGCCAGCGCTTCAGCGGCTAAGTCTAGCGCTGTTTGCCAGCTATCAGCATGGCGGTCCAGCAAAATGTCATCGGGGCCGAGAGTCAACATGGTATTCTCCTGTATACGCATTCTGCTGACAGCTCTGTAAATTCGTAGCAAGACAGAGGCGTGTACATAAACTGGTCATTGAGTGCCATAAGGAAGCTGGGTGAATCGGTTCACCTGATTTTAATGCTATGCTGAATCGATTCACTGAATGACACAAGGTTTGTGTTTTTAGACTTTGGTCTTGTATGCGCTGACTTGCTGATAAACTGCTCGGTTACACCAAGAGGAACCTGAATGACACTTGCCGATATTGCCCGGCTAGCCGGCGTCTCGCGCACGACCGCTAGCTACGTGATCAATGGTCAGGCCGAGCAGCGGCGCATTAGCGCGGCAACGATTGAAAAAGTAATGATGGTGGTTCGCCAGCATCGCTATCACATTGATCCGCAGGCGGCAGCGCTACGCCGTGGGGCGAGCCGCTTGCTGGGCCTTATCGTGCCGGATTTGGAAAACATCAGCTATGCCCGGCTGGCTAAACGCCTGGAACGTGGCGCGCGGGAGCAGGGCTATCAGTTGCTGATTGTCAGTTCTGATGACTGTGCAGAAAGCGAACGTACGCTCGCCTTGGCGCTGCGCGCCCAGCGCTGTGAAGTGTTAATTACTGCCAGCTGTTTGCCCAGCGACGATACTTTTTATGCGGACTTGGTCGCCGAGGGTTGGTGTGTGGTGGGCATGGACCGCGGCCTGGACCCAACGCTTTTTTCCAGCGTGGTGAGTAATGACTGCGAAGCGGCAGAAGTGTTGACTCGCTCGGTGATTGATAAGGCAACCAAACGCATTGCGTGGCTGGAAGCGATGCCGGATTTGTCGATTAGCAGTGAGCGTCGGGCGGGCTTTCAGGCGGCACTTAAAGGCACTGATATTGAGCCGCTTATTTTAAGCGGCACGCGCTACGAGCGTAGCGAAGGGGCAAGCTTAGCGGCTGAGTTGCTGGATAAACAAGGTGGTGCTGATGCGTTGGTCACCGCCTCTTACACACTGCTGGAAGGGGTTTTTGACGAATTCTTGGAGCGTGGTGGTTTGCCGGACACTATGCGCCTGGCAACCTTTGGCGATCATCGACTGCTGGATTTTCTTCCCCAGCCGGTCAACTCGGCGCTGCAGGATTACGACCGAATCGCCGAGTTAACGTTGAAATGTGCATTAGCTGCCATGAACGGGCGCTACGAGCTTGGTCTGCAGGTAGTCGCGCGTCATCTGCATACACGATAGGCGTGGCGTGTAGGCTAGGTCGTTCTAGCTTGGGCCCAGGCGTTGGCATCTGGGATCGACATATCGTAGCTTTCGCTTAAGTAAGGCGATGAAAGCAGGAAGTCGGCGGTGGCTGCATTACAGGCGACGGGTACATTCCATAGCGCAGCTAATCGTAGCAATGCTTTGACATCCGGGTCATGGGGCTGAGGCGAAAAGGGGTCCCAAAAGAAAATCAGTACATCTAGTCGCTGTTCAGCTATTCGCGCGCCAATCTGCTGATCGCCACCCAGCGGTCCGCTCATCAACCCTTCCACGCTAAGCCCTAACGCTGTTTTTAGCCGTCCGGCGGTCGTGCCGGTACCAATCAACTCGTGCTGGCTGAGCGCGTTTTGCCAGCGGGTCGCCCACTCGAGCATTTCAGATTTTTTGCCATCATGAGCAATTAGTGCAATGCGTTTGCGCGCTTGCAAGGTGCGAATGGTTTGGCGGGGCGGTTGCGCGTCAGTCATGGCGTCAGTCTCCTTATTGGCCCTATGGCCTTATCAATTTTTCTTATATAGCTCACAACGTTATTGCCCTGCTATTCGCTAGCAAGGGCACCGTTATTCAGAGCAAGAATTTTCATTGTATTGGTACCTCCATGGGCATTCATATGATCGCCACGGGTGAGGATGGCATGTTCGCCTGGGTGTATAAGACCATGGGCTTGTAACCGTTGCAGAGCTTCTTGATCAAGCTCGGTTGGCGCCATATGCGTCGTGTCGAAAGGAATGGAAACAACGCCGCGATAAAGCGCCATGCGCCGTTGGGCGATAGGGTTATGAGCCAAACCGACGATAGGCAGCGCTGAACGAATGCGCGACGCAATGAGTGGCGTATAGCCGGTTGCCGTCATGCAGGCAATGGCGCTAACGCCGGATAGATGGTTGGCGGCATACATCGCCGACAGCGCAATGGTTTCATCGATGCGCTCAAAGCCTTCATGAATGCGGTGGCCTGATTCCTGAGCAAGGCGTTCCCGCTCGGCACCTAAACAGACACGATCCATCGCTTCGATGGTTTCAACCGGATAATCGCCCGCGGCGGTTTCCGCTGAAAGCATGACCGCGTCAGTGGCGTCGAGTACCGCATTGGCCACATCGAAGACTTCGGCGCGGGTCGGCAGCGGCGACTCGATCATCGATTCCATCATTTGGGTAGCGGTAATCACCGCGCGGTTCAAAGTGCGCGCATGCTTGATAATACGCTTCTGGGTGCCAATAAGGGCTGCGTCGCCAATCTCTACGCCCAAATCGCCGCGAGCTACCATGACTGCCTCTGAGGCTTCGATAATGCCATCCAGGGTGGTGTCGTCGGCAACGGATTCGGCACGTTCGAGCTTAGCCACCAAACCGATTTCTTTGCCGCTTTCTCCAAGCAATTCGCGTGCTTCCTGCATGTCAGCAGCACTGCGTGGAAAAGAAACGGCCAAGTAATCAACACCGATTTCAATGGCGGTTTTCAGGTCGGCCTTATCTTTATCGGTGAGGGCGGGCGCGGATAGGCCGCCTCCCTGTTTGTTAATACCTTTATTGTTGGAGAGCTTGCCCCCAACGTGAACACGGGTGTGTACTTCCTGTCCGACTACTTGGGTCACGTCCAATACTAAACGGCCATCGTCGAGCAATAGTCGGTCGCCTTCAGCCACGTCATCGGGCAAGGTTTTGTAATCACAGCCCACCCGCTCTGCAGTGCCGCTATCGGCATCCAGCGCCATATCCAAGACGAAAGCTTGGCCCGCATTAAGCTTGACAGCGCCCTCGACAAAGCGAGCGATACGAATTTTAGGGCCTTGTAAGTCGCCTAATGCGGCAACACTACGTCCTATGCGTTCAGCGATCTCGCGTACTTCGCTTAACCGGCGACGATGATCGTCGGCTGAGCCATGCGAGAAATTAAGCCGTACAACGTCTACGCCTGCTTTCAGCATGGCTTCCAATACGCCGGGGCGATCACTGGCGGGGCCGAGAGTGGCAACAATCTTGGTACGTCTTAAGGGCGTATGGGAATCGAGGGCAGGATTGGAAAGAGGGGGAGTCGAGGCTTGGGCTGCTGTGTTCGAAGTTGCTTTCATCACGTGTGCACTCTCCTAATAACGGGTGTAGTTGTTGGCGATTAAATATTGGACTACGATAGCGCTCATATAGTAATTTTACTACATATCGGATGATTACTAGCCTTTTGGGGCGGTTGTAACGCGATTCATCAGCCTCATGACGCTTAAATACGTATTTTTAGTAAATTTGCTACAAAGTACGCCACTTGCAAACACTGGTTGATTGAGGAGCTATCATGACAATAAGAGTTGCGATTAACGGTTTTGGCCGTATCGGCCGCAATGTGCTGCGCGCCCTTTACGAAAATAACTATCGTGACCGCATTCAGGTGGTTGCTATCAACGACCTGGGCGATCCTTCTTTAAACTCTCACCTGCTGCGTCACGATACCGTGCACGGCCACTTCCCTTTTAAGGTAGAGCATGACGCTGAAAGCATCACGGTGGATGGCGACCGCATTGCGATTTCTTCGGAACGCGATCCGGCACAACTGCCATGGTCAGAACAAAAGATTGATTTGGTGATGGAGTGCACAGGGTTATTTACCAAGCGTGAAGCAGCAGCCAAGCATATTGCTGCTGGCGCCAAGCGTGTTCTGATATCCGCGCCTAGCCCCGATGCTGATGCCACCATTGTTTATGGGGTGAACGACCAAATACTCACCGCGGATCACACGGTTGTTTCCAACGCTTCCTGCACCACCAATTGTTTAGCGCCGGTCGCGAAAGCCTTGAACGATGCAGTTGGTATCGAGAACGGTCTGATGACCACGGTGCACGCCTACACCAATGATCAGAACTTGTCGGATGTTTATCACTCCGACCCTTACCGTGCGCGTAGCGCCACCCATTCCATGATTCCTACCAAAACGGGTGCGGCAGCAGCGGTGGGGATAGTGCTGCCGGAGCTTGCTGGCAAGTTTGACGGACTAGCGGTTCGTGTGCCGGTTATCAATGTTTCACTGGTAGACCTTACTTTCACCGCCAGCCGCGATACGACCAAAGAAGAGATTAACGGCATTGTTGAAAAGGCCGCTGCAAATTCACCAGTACTCGCTGTTAACGCCGAGCCGCTGGTATCTATCGATTTTAACCACGATGCCAACTCATCGACTTTTGACGCCAATCACACGCGTGTGAATGGTCGTCTGGTAAAAATCATGGCGTGGTACGACAACGAGTGGGGTTTCTCCAACCGTATGCTGGATACGGCACTGGCGATGCAGGCGACAGATAAGTAACGTTACTGGCTTAAGGGCAGGTGTCACCTAATATCAACTCAGCTTTTAGCAGCTGCTGGGCAAGAGGCGTTCGGCCCAAGATCATCTGCGCCGCGACCCGCCCCTTGCCGACGCTATCCTGTCGCACCGTGGTTAAACGCGGTGCTCGGTGTTGCCCTTCGGCAATGCCATCGAAACCAGTAATGCGGAGATCTTCGGGCACCCGGATGCCGCGCTGTTCTGCCAGTGTTAGTGCTGTCAGCGCGATGCGATCTGTCATGCACAGCAATAAATCAGGCCGTTGAGCTGCAGGCTGGTCAAGGATCTCAGCAATCACCTGCGAACATACTTCAAACGTATTCTCTTCGATATTCCATAGTGGCACCTGCGTTGTATCCACGCCCTGTTCAGTCAGTGCGGCATGAAAACCTGCCAAGCGTGCCCGGCTAGGCGTGCCAGTGTCGGATAACAGAGTGTGCTCAGGCTTGATCTGGCCATTGTGATGCTCCTTGGTTAAACGCAAATTGATGATAGCCGGACGCTTGGGCGGAGTGCGAAGTGCATGCATAGCGATTATGTAGCTGGCAGCGGTGTCATCGATATGTACCGTCGGGCAGCCTTCAATATTAAAATCGACCGATACCAAGGGGCGCTGATTGGGCAGCTCGTTGAGCAGTTTGTTATTTGTCATTGAGCCGTAAACGATAAAACCGTCGGCGATATTTGCAGCGCCGGGCGGCTGCGAGGCGTGATTGCGGCCGGTAAGTAGTAATAGCGTATGGCCGTGGGCATCGAGGACTTCGGCGACACCCGATAGAAACTCGCTAGACACGGCATCGTTCAAACTGTAGGGAAGGCTCTCAGCAAGAATTACCGCAATAATCCGCGAGCGACCGGTGCGCAGGCTACGCGCTTTGGCGTCGGGGCCGCTATAACCTAGCCGTTTGGCTTCCTTTAGCACGCGCTCACGCAGCGCCGGTGATAGCTGGTCGGGTCGGTTAAAAGCATTGGAAATCGTTGCAGTGGAGACGCCGAGTTCCTGCGCAAGGTCCTTGAGAGTCATTTGGCGTTGATCAGGCACGATGCCTCCTATAAAAACTAATTATTAATAAGCTATTTAGTTGAATACTGGTCACAAAATAATCCGAACCCCTCTGTGCGCGGCGCCGCCCTGATCATAAACGAAGGGTACGATAGACAACTATTAAAATGCTCGAATTCTCGCTTGGATATCTCGCCTTAGACATTGGTCGCTAATCAGCCTTTGGCAGTTGGTAATTAATGACTTAATCGATTAAGTTTTGTCTATCTTTCCCTAACAGTGGTTGCTCACGGTGGGCGAGTTGCGAAAGGGAGAGTGCCAACACCATGCTCATAGACGGCGTATCTAAACGATTTTTCTTAATCGATTAAGGTAAGGTGCTTTAAAAAATAAGAGCCTAAAGCTGGAGGCATGTTTTCGCCCCATAAAGGCAGGGCAATAGAGCGGGAACGGGCCTTTAAAAGCGTGGTATCAAACAACAGCTAGCTAATAACAATAGGGTATTCGTAATAATGCATAACATGACATTCAAGACGCCGTTAGCGATTGCCATTGCCGTCGCAAGCATGGGGATGAGTGTTGTCGCTTCGGCACAGATGACGATGGAACAGCGCCTTGCAGAATTGGAAGCGCGCATTGAAGCGGCGGAGCAGCGGGCCGATGCCGCCGAGCGCCGTGCCGAGGTTGCCGAGCGGTCCCAGGCCGTGCCGGAAAACGACGCAGAAATCGAAGAGCGCCTAGCACGGGTGGAGCGTTACGCCGATGGCGAAGAAGGATTCTCGTTTAATGTTTATGCCCGCTCAGGGTTGCTGATTGGCGAAGATGGCAAAAGCGAAAATGCTGGCCCCTATTTAACCCCCGCGGGCGGTGAGGGCGGCGCCGTTGGTCGTTTGGGTAATGAGCCTGATACCTACGCGGAAGCTATTTTCAATTACCGTATGCAATTTGATAACGGCGCCAAAGCGCTATACCGCACCATGATTGCTGACGGTACGACTTCCAGCAATGATTGGACAGGCGGTGAATCGGATATCAACGTGCGCCAGGTTTTTGCCGAATTCAGTGATCTTCCCAGTTTTACCGGCGTATTTGAAGATGCTTCTATTTGGGCCGGTAAGCGCTTTGATCGAGACAACTTCGATATTCACTGGCTCGACAGCGACGTGATTTTCCTCGCCGGTACCGGGGGTGGTATTTATGACATGCAACTGGCTGATAACTGGAAATCCAACCTTTCGATTTATGGGCGTAGTTTTGCCGACTTTGAGTTGGTAAGCAGTGAAGATCCTGGCCTTGAAGGCGATACCGACAACCTGATTTTGACCTCCAATAACTATTTTGGTAACTGGCAGTGGATGGTTAACGGTATGTCTGCTGCTGATAATGACGAGCGCGATATTGGTGTAGGCCAAACCGCCGCCGATACAGGCTTCCACACCATGATTGCTTATCACGGTGACAGTTTCTTCGGCATGGGCGAAGGTAGCTTCAAGGCGGCAGTACTGCATGGCCAGGGACTCGGCGCCGAGACCAAAAACATTGGTGCGCGCGGTGAGCTAACGGATGACGCTACCGCCACCCGTCTGGCGATCTACGGCACTACCTATATTGCCCCTCAGTGGCGTGTAGCGCCCTCTATATTGGCTGAAACCAGCGAAGACCGTTATGTCCAGGGCGACAAGTACAACTGGGCAGGCCTTAACGTCCGCCTGGCAAATGAGCTAACGCAAAACTTTGAAATGCAGTACGAAGCTGGCTATCAATGGATGGATCTTGATCCGCAGGGCTATAACGGGCGTAACGTGGTAGACGGTGGCTTCAGCAAGTTCACAATCGCACCTACCTTCAAACCTGAAGTAGGTGGCTTCTGGCAGCGCCCTGAGATCCGTCTGTTTACTACCTTCAGCGATTGGGATGACGACCTGAACAATTATGGCGCAAGCTCATTAGGTAATGAAGGTTTTACCGGCGGACAGTGGACCTTCGGTGTTCAGACTGAGGTGTGGTTCTAAGCTATGCGAGACTAGCTTGTAGCTGTTTCTCTTTCATTGCTCTTTGCCCGCGACCTGTCGCGGGCTTTTTATTGAGATAATAGAAAAGCAAAAGTGTCCGTTTTTTTTCAATAAAAGTGCATCCAATACGTCTCCTCGCGGGTAATCCCTATACCGCTGCTATTGATGGCGGCTGATAAAAATCTTTTAGGAGACTGAAAATGACCATCCAACCTCTTACGCGTGCAACACTCGCCGCTACCTTGATTGCCTCCTTCAGTCACGTCGCGATGGCCGACATGACGCCCGCGGACGTCCAGGTGCCGGGCGGTAATACCGTCGCCCTCGAAACCGTGGGTGTTGGTGCTATTACCTACATGTGCGAAACCAAGGACGACGGCAATATGGGCTGGGTATTCAAAGGCCCCCACGCTGCACTGAACGACAGTGAAGGCACACAAGTGGGAAGCTACTACGGCCCGCCCGCTACCTGGGAGGCGCTGGATGGTTCAAAAATTACCGGTACTCAGCTAGCCACGGCAACCAATGGTGATGGCAACATTCCGCTACAGCTTGTCGAAGCCAACCCCGCGGAAGGTGAAGGCGCAATGACCGGCGTTAGCTACATTCAAAGGCTGAATACCCAGGGTGGGGTTGCACCTGATGTGGCCTGTGATATGGATCATGAGGGTGCGATCGCCGTAGTGACCTACCAAGCCGATTACCACTTCTGGACGGCTGAATAAGTCGGCAAAAGTGCTAATTCAACTGGGGCTCGTTTGGCGAGTCCCTAGCGGCTATGCTGTTTGCGAGAACGACGACCGGCGTCGGTGCCGTCACCAGGGAGCTGAGGTTTGACTGACGTGTCTTCAGAATTTGATCATGCTGCTGCATTGGCTAACTGTGCTCGTGGCGAGCATAACGCTTTGCACCAACTCTATGTACATGAGGGTGCCCGACTACTAGGCGTAGTCATAAGAATCGTCAAAGATCGTGGTATGGCCGAGGATATTGTCCACGATGCCTGTCTTAATATTTGGCAGCGTGCCGATAGTTTTGATCCCGCTAAGGGATCCGCGCGAACGTGGATATTTAGCGTGGCGCGTCACCTGGCACTGAACGCCATCCGTTATCGCGACCGTGAAGTCACTTTTGATAGTCACGATCCCACCGAATTAGATCTCGATGAACATTTTCAGCACACCTCTGTTGCCGATGAAGCCTTCGATTGGCAAACCGGCCAGCGGATGGATAGCTGTTTGGAAGCGCTTGAGCCGGAGCGGCGTAACTGCGTACTCCATGCCTATGTTGACGGACTTAGTCACGCGGAAATTGCTGCGCATACCGGCGCGCCGCTGGGAACCGTAAAAGCCTGGATAAAACGCAGTTTGCTGCGCCTACGGGAGTGTATGGCATGACCCGTCCCAGTCAGAACGAACACGAAGACGACCATACTTTAGCGGGTGAATACGTGCTGGGTACGCTGTCGTTAGAGCAGCGTAAGGCGCTAGAGGCCCGGCTACCTAACGAGCCTGAATTGCATAAAGCCGTGATGGCTTGGGAAGAACGTTTCTTGCCCTATACCGCTATCACCGACCCGGTAACGCCTTCTGACAATTTATGGCCGCGTATTGAGCGCAGCTTAGCGTCACAGGAAGCGCTTGCTAAGCGTGCTCGACCTGCCTCTGTCGTGCCGCCAAGACCTCGCCGCATGCTGCACAGCCTGCCGCTTTGGCGCGGCGCTGCCGGGTTTGGCTTAGCGGCGGCGTTAGTATTGGGCGTGATGCTGGCCAATGAAGTCACTGAACCGACGACCCCCGAGTACATGGTGGTTCTGCTTGCTCCGCAAACACAGTCAGCGGGTTGGGTAGTGCAGGCCTCATCGCGCCAGGAAATCGAGCTGATCCCGTTGGGCACTTTCGAAGTACCCGAAGGTAAAGCGCTAGAGTTTTGGACCAAAGCAGATGAGTGGCAGGCGCCGGTGTCATTGGGGTTGGTGGAGCCAGGGCAGCCGATCCGTTTGCGCTTGGATGAACTACCGCCCCTTGAGGATAACCAGCTATTTGAGCTAACGCTGGAAGATGACACTGGTTCGGCCACCGGCCTGCCCACCGGGCCGATTGAGTTTATTGGCCGCGCGGTAGAGATTTAGCCTCTCAAAAGCGCCAATTAAAAGAACGTTAAACCCTAGTAGCTCGAAGCGATCCTGCTGGGTTAGCTGTGCATCCAGTGTACGTAGCGAGATGGCTGCACCAATAATTGACGCCAGTGGGGTACGCAGGTCATGGGAAGCCGATGAAAGTAGTGCCGAACGCAGCCTTTCTTGCTCTTCAGCCAACTGCGCGGCGCTAAGCTCTAATAGACGTCGGCGACTATTCCTGCGAGCTTGTTTGCTAAGCGGCATGACATTATCGCCCTTCATGGTGATTCACTAGCGCCGCCAGAACATCGGCGTCAGCAATACCACGACGGTCAGTATCTCTAGGCGCCCCATCAGCATGCCAATGCATAGAAGCCACTTCGCTGCGTCAGGCAACGATGAGAAATTACCGGCGGGGCCAATGATATCGCCAAGCCCGGGCCCTACATTGGTCACCGCGGTGGCGGCGCCGGAAAGCGCAGTGACTAAATCCAGCCCCAGCGCGGATAGGCTGAGTGCCAGGGCTGCGATGGTGATAAAGAAGAAAAATGAGAACGCCACGACGCTGCGCGAAATATCGTTAGTCACCGGTTGGTGGTTATAGCGATTAGTAAAAACGCCGTTGGCATGAATTAAATACCGCAGTTGGTTTTGCAGCATTAACGTAGCAATTTGGAAGCGGAAAATTTTCATCCCGCCGCTGGTCGAGCCGCTGCAGCCACCTACAAAGGTCAGGTAGAAAAAGGCGGCCACCGGCAGCGCTCCCCACAGCGTATAATCATCAGAGGCGTAGCCGGTGGTGGTCACTACGGAGACCACATTAAAAGTGACATGGGTTAACGACACAAACCAGTTATCGCCGTGCAGGACTCGCCAAGCGCTGAGCACTAAAATCGCAGCCATTAAAAGCTTCAAAAGGCCACGAACCTGCTGGTCTTTCCACAGAGCATCACGTGATGAGCGTATAAAGCGGATATAAAGCACAAACGGTAATGCGCCGCTGAGCATAAATAAGCTCGCCATCCAAAGTAGCCACGGCTGCTCGCTGTAAGCGCCGAAGGAGGCGTCTGAGTTCGCAAAACCGCCGGTAGAGAGGGAGCTCATACCATGGACGGTGGCGTCCAACAGCGTCATTCCGCCAAACCAGTAACTGCCAATCGCGAACAAGGTGAGGCTGACATAAATCGTTAACGTCGCTTTAGCGATACCGCCAGTGCGTGGCATGACTTTATCCGACCAGTCGGATGATTCGGTATGAAACAGCCGCATACCGCCGACTTTCAGAAAAGGCAGAATGGCAATGCCCATCACGATAATGCCAATGCCCCCCATCCACTGCATCAGCCCTCGCCATAGCTTCAAGCCATCGGAGAAGTGTTCAATACCGACCAAAATGGTAGAGCCGGTGGTCGTAATCGCCGATACCGATTCAAACACAGCGTTCGTGAAGGTTAATTGAGGAGCACCCAGTATTAACGGTAGGCTGGCAAAGCCGCTAATTGTGACCCAACTCGCCGCAGTCAGGATAAACATCTGCCAGGGCTTGAGTTCCAGCGATGCCCGATAGGTAAGTAGCCAGGTCAGCGCGGCTGCGCTGATGATTATCAGCACGGAAACAGCAAAGGCGGGCGCATCTGGATCATTTTCAAGAAGCAATACAACCAGGGGTACCAGCATAAACGTGGCTAGCACAATCCAGAGAATCGAGATGATTTTAAAGACAGGCGCCCAATGTCGATAAATATCCCTGCTACGATAAACCCATGGTGTGAACGGTGTCATATGCCCAGCTCGTGATTTAGTATTCTTAACATGAGCTATAACATCATGTTCTTCCATAAAAAATCCGTAAAAAATACAGTTGTATTGAAGACGTTTACCGAAAACCACGCGATGCCCATTAGCTTTTTTTATCCTGCGAAGGCGTCGTGTAGATTTTAAAGTACTCCTTTATCATTACGGATTATTTTTGTAGTAAAATTACACGAATTATTGCGTATAATGCCCACTTTACGGTAGATTTTAGGTAATCTAACTACATTAGATAGCCTAATTATAAATAGGAGCAACGATGAGCCAGTCCAATGCTTCCCAAGGTGCTGCGCTTGGTGATCCGAATTACGCTATTGATTTAGCGCTTTTTGGAGCGCTGGGTGATCTTGCCATGCGCAAGCTATTCCCTGCTTTATACCATCTTGATCGCGAAGGTTTGATGCCTGAAAGCACGCGCATTATGGGACTGGCTCGCCAAGAGCACGATGCGGTGTCTTTTCGGCAACGGGTAAACGAAGCGCTGCAGAAGCGGCTGAAAAGCAGCGAACAAGACGAGCAGAGCCTTGAGCGTTTTCTCGCGCGCTTAGATTATTTAAAACTCGATTTCTCCAGTGTCGATGGGTATGACGCTATTCGCCAGTGGCGAAAGGGCTCGCCTCGTCCCATGGTGGTTTATCTTTCTGTCGGTGCGCGGATTTATGGCGATATTTGCCGACACCTACAGACCAGCAAAAGCCTGGATGAAGAGTCCCGCGTCGTGGTTGAAAAACCCATCGGCTACGATCTGCACTCCTCGGTTGAAATTAACGACGCTATTGGCGAGGTGTTTCCCGAGTCACGTATCTATCGTATCGACCACTATTTGGGCAAAGAGACCGTACAGAACTTGATTGCACTGCGCTTTGCCAATCCGCTATTTGGCACCCAGTGGAACCAAAACAATATCTCCCATGTGGAGATTACCGTTGCTGAAAAAGTAGGTATCGAAGGGCGCTGGGGCTATTTTGATGAGGCAGGTCAACTGCGCGATATGGTGCAAAACCACTTATTGCAGCTGCTATGTTTAATTGCAATGGATCCTCCCTCTAATTTGGACGCTGACGCCATTCGCGATGAGAAGGTAAAGGTTCTAAAAGCCCTTAAACCCTTTGTGGGCGAAGCGCTTGGGCGCGATGTGGTTCGTGGCCAGTACATCGCGGGGACCAGCGATGGCCAGTCAGTGCCTGGGTATTTAGAAGAAGAGGATGCCAATACCCAGAGCCAGACCGAAACGTTTGTGGCTATGAAAACCGAGGTGTTTAACTGGCGTTGGGCGGGCGTGCCCTTCTATTTGCGCACCGGTAAACGCATGCCGGAGAAACTGTCGCAGATTGTGATTCACTTCCGTCAGCAGCCACACTATATCTTCGATCCGGATCAGCGTGGCATCGCTTCAAATAAACTCATTATTCGTCTACAGCCGGAAGAGGGCATCGCTCTGCAGGTATTAACGAAAGACAGCGGCCTGGACAAAGGCATGCGCCTACGCCCCGGCCCGCTGCACCTGGACTTCAATAGCGCCTTTCCCAAATCGCGGATACCCGATGCCTACGAACGCCTGTTGCTGGAGGTAATGAAAGGGCAGCAGTACCTGTTCGTTAGACGCGATGAAATCGAACACGCCTGGCGCTGGTGCGATCAGTTAATCGACGGTTGGAAAAAACGCGATACGCCGCCACGCCGCTATCCGGCAGGCTCCTGGGGGCCCGTTGCGTCTATCGCCATGATCACCCAAGACGGCCGCAGCTGGTACGAGGATTATTAATATGAGCCAAGTTCGCCAACAGCTCGCCGAGCAGCTTGCCGAAGCGGTGTTTCAAGCCCTTCAAGAAGATTTGAACCATCAAGAGCGTGTTTTATTAGTTGTCTCTGGCGGCTCAACGCCGGTGCCCTTTTTTAAAGCGCTGGCGGCGAAAACACTGCCCTGGGAGCGCATTGATGTCACTCTTGCCGATGAGCGCTGGGTAGAGGAAAAAAGCAGCGACAGCAACGCCAAATTGGTTCGTGAGCATCTTCTTCAAGGCGAAGCGAAGGCGGCTAATTTTATACCGTTAACTTGCGCGACACAGACTCCTGAAGAAGGTGTAGAGGAAGTAGCCAAGCGAACGTCTTCCCTGGCATGGCCTGCTAGTGTCGTGGTTTTAGGCATGGGCGGCGATGGTCACACTGCCTCACTATTTCCTGACAGCCGTGAGTTAGACCTGGCACTTGCCACCGATGAGTTGCTGGTGGCTGTGCGTACTCCTAGCCAGCCACAGCCGCGGATAACATTTTCAGCCGACCGACTGCATCAGGCACGTCGCCATGTTTTGCATATTACCGGGGACGATAAACGTGCCGTATTGGCCAAAGCATTAAGCGGCGACGACGTGCGCCAACTGCCTATACGCGTTTTCTTAACCTGCCCACTGGCGATTTATTGGGCGCCTTAAGGCCAATTCTTAAAGCTTAGTCCGTAAAGATTTGCCTTTGAGAAGTAGCCGCCTTAGCCAATAATAATTTGCTTGGAGTCTCACTAATGACTATCGAAAAACAGTTACCGTCCACACGCACCGCAGAGCTTGATAGCATTTGCTCGAAAGCCGAGGTTATTCCTGTCATCACTATTGAGCGCCTGGAAGACGCCGTGCCGTTGGGGCGAGCGTTGGTAGAGGGCGGGCTAACTGTGCTGGAAATCACCCTGCGCACCGACTGTGCTCTAGAAGCAGTCAAGCGCATGCGTGAAGCGCTGCCGGGCGCGAGCATTGGCGTGGGGACGGTATTAACACCGGCGCAGTACCGCCAGGCTGAACAAGTGGGCGCCGATTTCGTTGTTACGCCTGGCGCGACGGAGGCGCTTTATCGGTATGGTGTTGAAAGCCCAGTGCCGATGCTGCCGGGCGTATCCACAATTTCTGAACTGATGACCGGCTGGCAGTATGGCTACCGCCGGTTTAAGTTCTTTCCTGCGGAATCCAGCGGCGGCGCCAAAGCAATCAAAGCGTTTGGCGCCCCCATTCCTGAGGCACGTTTTTGCCCGACGGGCGGCATCACAGTTGACAACGCTGATGACTATTTATCGTTGCCAAATGTTATATGCGTCGGCGGTTCATGGTTGACGCCTAAAGGGATGGTGGAAGCGGAAGATTGGGATGGCATTCGTGAACTGGCCCGCCAAGCAGCTGAGCGTTTTCATCATTAAATAAGCGGTAGTTGCCCAACTTCGCACAGTGTTCGACGTAGCCCCAGTTTATGTTTTTAAACGTTAGTTTTTAAAAGCATAACTGGGGCTTTTGTTGAGTTTTACGGCTTTTTGAACGCTTCATAAATTGTATAAGACCAAAGGCGTATAACGGGCTAAATTTAGCTCAACTAAAATAGCTATACGATTTGTCTGACATTTCGCTATACGCGCATACAGTATCGTGCGTGCCACTTATAATGATGATGAGGTGAGTCAAAATGCACGCGTTGACCCTGGCGTCCTTCCTGTTTTTTACAGGACTTGTCGCCTTTATCACTTGGCGTATCACCCGCCGAGATGACCACTCAAGCACCAGCGGCTACTTTCTCGCTGGACGTACTCTAACCTTCCCATTGATCGCCGGCTCCTTGCTGATGACCAACCTCTCCACCGAACAAATGGTGGGGCTTAACGGCGCTGCTTTTGCCGATGGTTTGAGCGTCATGGCCTGGGAAGTAGTGGCGGTCATTGCGCTGGTGGCATTGGCGCTATTTTTTCTACCCCGCTTTTTGAAAAGCGGTATTGCTACGCTACCGCAGTTACTCGAAATTCGTTTCGACAAAGATACCCAGCTAATCACAAACATTATCTTTTTGATTGCTTATGCCGTTATTCTTTTGCCGATTATTCTCTATTCGGGTGCTATAGGTTTGCAGGGGATGCTCGACCTCCAGGGGCTAACCGGCATTGAGTCTTCTACGACATTGCTATGGTTAACGGTCTGGATTGTCGGCATTATCGGGTCGGTGTATGCACTGTTTGGCGGGCTACGTACGGTAGCGGTTTCCGATACCCTTAACGGTGTTGGCCTATTGATTGGCGGTTTCGTTATTGTCTATTTCGGCTTGCAGGCCGTCAGTGACGGTACTGGCGTTATGGAAGGCTGGAATATCCTTAAAGAGAGCGACCCGGAGAAGCTTAATTCGATTGGCGGCTCCGAGCAGCAAGTGCCATTTTTCACCCTATTTACCGGCGTTTTCTTCATTAACCTTTTCTACTGGAGCACTAACCAGCAGATTATCCAACGCACCTTTGCAGCGAAGAACCTTGCTGAAGGGCAAAAGGGCGTCCTGTTGACCGGTCTCTTCAAGCTGCTAGGGCCGCTGTACCTAGTGTTGCCGGGTATCATTGCATATCACCTTTATGCCGACCAGGGCGTACGGGCCGATGAGGCCTATGGTCACTTGGTGTTCAATGTACTACCACCTTATCTAACCGGGTTTTTCGCTGCGGTCATGGTTGGCGCGATTTTGTCGTCGTTTAACTCGGCACTGAACAGCACCACCACGATTTTCAGTCTAGGTATCTATAAAGGCGTACTGAATAAGGACGCTACAGAAGCGCAGGTTGTTAAGTCGGGCAAGGTGTTTGGCTGGATCATGGCTATTATCACCATGATCATTGCGCCGCTGCTGGCAGGCCAGGAGAGCCTGTTTGGCTATCTGCAAAAAATGAACGCGATTTACTTTATTCCAATCCTGGCGGTGGTACTGGTCGGGCTGTTAACGAAGCGCGTTCCTCCCATGGCGGCTAAAATTGGCTTGGTAGGTGGCTGCTTATTGATTGCCGCAGGCTATTTTGTACCGCCGTTTACCCTATTACCGCAGATAATGCATGAGTTCCACTTTGTGGCGCTAGTCTTCGTGCTGTTGGTAGTGATGATGCTGATTATTGGCAAGGTTTGCCCAAGGGAAACGGACTGGATTCAGGAACACAGTGGGGATGTGGATCTAACGCCCTGGAAAGGCGCCGTGCCCGCCGGGATCGTTTTGGTGGTATTGGTAATCGTTATGTACATTAGCTTCGCTGGCTAAGCGACGATTGTCGGGAATGAGGCCGCGTCGTTGCGAGGAGCGCAGCGACGCGGCAACGCCAACAAATTTATTCTAGACGCAGCAGTGGATCTGCTAGCCCTTTAACACCGGTTTCGACGACATAAAGCGAGCCGGCGGTTGGCTCCTGGGCAAGCTGTTCAGCGCTAAACCCCTCTTGGGCCGTTGTGATATACAGCGTTTTGAGGTCCTGACTAGCAAAGGCTGAGCAAGAAGGTTGGCTGACGGGAAGCTCAACACGACCGATAACTTGGCCGTTATTGTCCAGACGAACAACCCGGCCCGCGCCCCAAAGGGCCAGCCATAGGCAGCCTTCGCTATCCACTACCGCGCCATCAGGATTGCCTGTTGTTGAGGAAAAGTCTGCCCAGGGCTGCGGTTCACCTTGGGGCCAACCCTCACTGTCGAGCGACCAGCGCATAACCACGCCCGTCACTGTGTCGGTAAACCAGGCAAACTTGCCATCAGCCGAGAAACAGATGGCATTGGGTATCGTCAGGTTTGAGCGCAAACGTGTGAGCCTACCGCGATGCAGGCGGTAAAGGCTGCCTGCGTTTTTTTCAGCGGCTTTTCCCATGGTGGAAAGCCATAAGCTGCCGTGACGATCCACACGGGCATCATTGCTACGGGTGATAGGGTTATCGGCTTCAAAATCACAAAACGTTTCAGTACTGCCGTTGCTTGGATCGAAGCGGCTCAAGCGGTCTTCACCGACTAGTAGCAGGCCGCCGCCATCGAGTGGAGCGGCCAGCGATACCATATGATCAAGCTGGTAATGACCACTATCTCCGCTGACAGGTGACAACCAGTGCAGTCGTTGTTCGAGAATATCGCACCAATAGAGACGTTTGTTATCAGCGTCCCATTGAGGGCCTTCACCCAGGGTGCAGCGACAATCGACCGCTAATTCGGCCTGCCACGCTGAATCACTCATGTCGGTATGCATTTTAGTTTGTTCTCCTTATTGTTTTCGTTATTGTTCTCCCGCTTGCCAAGCGTCGACCAGTGCCTGCGCCTGTTGACCTACCTGAGAGGCACTTTGGCCGGGTCTGTATAAGGCGCTGCCAAGACCAGCGCCATCGACGCCTGCAGCGCGCCACTGGGCAAAGTTTTCGACGCCTACGCCGCCCACTGCATATAAAAGTGTACCTGGCGGTAGTACCGCGCGTACGGCTTTCATACCTTCTAACCCAACCTGTACTGCCGGGAATAATTTAAGCCCGGTAGCGCCTGCATCGAGTGCATCGAAGGCTTCGGAAGGTGTGACAATGCCTGGCCAACTTGCCATGCCAAGCCGGTGCGTTTCTTCTATCACCGCGGGTCGGCAGTTGGGCGAAACGATTAATCGTCCTCCAGCGTCGTACACATCGCGCACTTGAGCAACCGTCAGTACCGTGCCTGCGCCAACCAATGCGCGTTCCCCAAAAGCATTCACCAACAGACGAATGCTTTCCAGTGGGTTGGGTGAGTTGAGCGGCACCTCAATTTTCGTAATCCCCGCGGCCAGCACCGCTCCTGCGATTTCAACGACTTCTTCGGGGGTAACACCACGCAAAATACCAATCAGTGGCAGTGACATAGGCAATCTCTCCATTTTATGTACGGTACAACTTATGTAGGGCACAACGACGGCAGCCTCAAACCTATAACGCATGGTGGGCTAGCCGTAAGCCCGCAAGCACCGCCATATCGCCATCCAAATGCTGCGTCTGATAGCCGATCGTATTCAGTGCCACGGTATAGCGTTGGCAAAGGGCTTGACCGCCAATCAACATGATTGGCTCATCGTTAGAGCGCTGACGACAGGCGCCGGAGAGTTCAAGGCCGATGGCAAGACCCGAAAGCCTTGCAGCAAGTGCTGCTCCGCGCATCTTCCCAGTAGGAAGCTGGCTATCGAGTAAATCTTGCGCGCGCAGGCCAAAAAGGCGGCTGCTGAATGCTTCGGGCGCTTCATAACTCTCTTTGGCTGCTGCAGTAAAAGTGTCAAGACAAACCGCGTCGTTCAGGTCGTCATTGCCAATAGAGTGCTGCAAAACCGATTGGCGCGCTAGCAACTGGTAAAGCTCACCGGTTAGATAGGTAGTGAACTGAGTGACGGCGCCAGCTTCAAGCGTTGCCCATTTGGCGTGGGTGCCAGGTAGGCAGGCGAGGCCCGAAAAATCTGGTCTCTCGGCGACCAAGCCTGCCAGTTGGGTCTCTTCACCGCGCATCACATCAAAGTTCGTCGTGGCACTGCGGGTTTGGCTTAATCCCGGGAGCAGATAAACACGTAACTGGCTGCCCGTCAGCATGGGCGTTACCGCACCCAGGCTGAGTTGGTCAAGCCGCGTGGGTACCGGCAAATAGGCGGCTTCCAGCCAGCCCTGGCGGGCACCCGCCATACCGCATATCATTACATCAACCTGGCCAGTGGTGGGCAACCAGTTGCCCACCAGCCGCAGCAGTTCGGTTTCATACTCATTGGCCTTTAGTGACAGCATGCCCTTATCGCTATTGGCTTGGCTAATCACTTGGTCGTCTTTATCCAACCCCCAGGCACGCAGGTTGCTGGAACCCCAGTCCACAGCAATCCACGCTAGGCTATTTAATGCCTTGTTTGTACTCATCAGCTTGCTCTCAAGATTGACCGCATGGCTTACCATTCCGCAACAGAGCCGTCTTCGTGAGCCCAGACCGGATTACGCCAGCGGTGGCCCACTTTGGCGCGTTCTTCAACGAATTCTTCGTTGATCTCAACGCCAAGCCCAGGGCCTTGGGGAATGGCGCAGAAGCCATCTTCAATGGCAAGTGCTGACTTATCGACCAAGTAGTCGAGTACGTCATTACCCTGGTTATAGTGAATGCCCATGCTTTGTTCTTGTATAAAGGCGTTGTGACTCACCGCGTCCAGCTGCAACGAAGCCGCTAAGGTCAATGGGCCAAGCGGGCAGTGAGGCGCCAGGGCAACGTCGTAGGCGGATGCCAGGGCAGCGATCTTGAGGCCTTCACTGATACCGCCACAGTGAGAGATATCCGGCTGAATAATATCGATCATACCGTCGGCTAGCAGGTCGCGGAACTGAAAGCGTGTATGTAGCCGCTCGCCGGTGGCCAACGGGTAGCCTAAACCACCGGCAATGTCTTTCAGGCAAGGCAAGTGCTCGGGCGCGACCGGCTCTTCTACAAACATCGGGTGGAAGGGTTCTAGCTCGCGCAGCAGCGCTTTGGCCATTGGGCGGTGTACACGGCCATGAAAGTCGATACCAATACCCACATCAGGACCCACCGCATTACGGGCTTCCGCTACGCGAGCCACAGCTTCATCGACCTTGCGGTGTGAGTCGACGATTTGCATCTCAGGCGTGCCGTTCATTTTGAAGGCGGTAAAGCCTTTCTCGACCAACGCTTTGGCGCCAGCGCCCACATCGCTTGGGCGGTCGCCACCTGTCCAGGCATACATGCGCATTTTGTCGCGCACGGCACCGCCTAATAGTTGATGAACGGGCACGCCCAGGTCGCGACCTTTAAGATCCCATAGTGCCTGATCGATACCGGCAATGGCGCTCATTAAAATGGGCCCACCGCGATAAAAACCGGCGCGATACATGATGTTCCACAGGTGTTCGATGCGGTGAGGGTCCTGGCCGATCAGGTAGTCGGAAAGCTCGTGTACGGCAGCTTCAACGGTGGCGGCACGGCCTTCTATGACCGGCTCGCCCCAGCCGTAGCAACCTTCGTCGGTTTCGATCTTGAGGAACAACCAACGCGGGGGAACTTGCCAAGTCTTGAGCTGGGTAATTTTCATATTCGGTCGTCCTTCTATTATTGACTAACGATGCCAAGGTCGGTGGCGGTGCGGCGCAATACTTCTCTGGCGGCATTTTCAGCTGCGTTGACATCGCGGTTGCGTATGGCTTCAAGCACTTGGCGGTGGCGGGCTAGGCTGTCGTCTAAGGTGTCGGTGCGGTGCTGTGAACGGTGTACCAGCGCCATGATGGAAGGGCGGAGTAAATGACCCATTTGCCGCCAGACAAGATTGTGGCTGGCCCGGTAGGTGGCATCATGAAAAGCAACGTCGTACTCAGCATGCTCGGCACGCGAATCAACACTGCCAGCGGTGTTTTGCATGCCCGCAAAAGCTTCCTCCAACTGATCAATGTCCTCAGCCTGGGCTGCCAGTGCTGCCAGCCCCGCCACTACCGGCTCGGCGGAGTAGCGAAAAGCGTAAATCTCCCGTACCAGCTGAGGATCAAGGTTAACCAGGCCCGTCATCCACTCGCTCATGAGTGGGTCGAGCAGGTGCCAGTCCCCTATCTCGCGAACCAACGTGCCGCGGCCCGCCGTGCGTTCTAATAATCCCGCGGCAGTGAGGCTGGTCAGTGCGTTACGGACCTGATTGCGGCTAACCGCAAAGTGTCGGCTGATATCCAACTCACGAGGGAAGGTGTCCCCCGGCTGCCAGTGGCCTGCTAGTAGCGCTTGGGCGAGTAAACGCGCTAAATGTTCGGCGCCCCCTTGATGGGGCGGCAGGGCGTCCAATGTCATGGTGTGTCTCGTAATAGACGTTATTGAACTCAGTCTATTAAATGTCTGACATTTGTACAAGTCGACAGCTTTAGACATAAGTACGAATAGAATTCGCGTATAGAAAACCCCTCAAGAAGCATAGCAACTCTTAACGGAGGCATAAAAAATGGCGTGCCTTTTTGAGGCGCGCCATGTTGTTAATACTCTGCTTTCTGTTGATTAGGTAATATCAGCCCGCGTTGGCAACGCCGCGTACGCGCCGGGCCGGGTGACTGCGTGGGCACCGCAGCGGCAAGCAGTAACAACGGCACGGCGTAGAAAGTCGCTATCGCTTTGCCAGTTTTCATTGATGCCATGGGCCGAGAGCTCAGCCAGCAATCCACCAATAAAGGCGTCGCCCCCGGCCGTGGTGTCTACGGCTTCAACGTTTGGTGGTGTAATGCGCTGGTCGATTCCGACGCCTTTAAGCACGACGTCATTGGGGCCGTCGGTAATCAGAATGACCTTAACCCCCGATGCCAACCGTTCTGAAAGCCAGGCTTCTGCGGGGTGGTCGGCGCGTAAGTAGTCAAGCTCTTCCAGGGAGAGTTTGAGCAGCTCCGCGCTGTCCAGCAGTTGCGTTACCAAGTGGGTATCCGCTTCTCTACTCGGCCAAAGGTTATGACGCAGATTAGCGTCTACGCTGACCAAGCAGCCTGCCCGTTTGGCCATGGTGGCCATCGCCAGGGTAACGTCGGCAATCTCTGGGTCGGTCAGGCTATTGCTGCATAGATGCAGAATGGCTGGGTTTTCAAATACGCCCTGGGGTAAATGCTCAAGGCGATAAAGTAAATCAGCCGCGGGCGGGCGATAAAAATCAAAGGTGCGTTCACCGTGTGTATCACGGGAAACAAACGCCAGTGCAGTGCGTGATTGCTGAGTGTAGACCACGCCACTGGTATCTACGCCGTGGCTGGCGAGTTCGCGCACGATGAAGTGTCCGAACGTATCGTCGCCCACCATACCAAGGAACTGGCTAGGCACTCCTAAGCGGGCACAGGCGACCGCCACATTGCCAGGTGCCCCGCCCGCATAGGGCGTAAAGGTTTCCTGGTCATTCGTTGCTGCCCCTAAACGGCTGGAGAGCATATCAACCAGTGCCTCCCCAAAGGCGATGACTGGAGTCATCTGTCGCTCCTTTATTGATATTGTTAGAAAACTTCTTCGTTATGCAGCGCTTCGGCGGCGCCTAATAAGCCGGTCCAGGGGGCGGTAACCACCCAAATAGGGATGTCGGTGTTGTAGGTGCCCATACGGCCTTTATTGCTAAAAGCGGCGCGCAATTCGCTTTTTGGCAGCCAGTCCAGCAGGCGCGGTAGTATGCCGCCACATAGGTAAACGCCGCCGCGGGCGCCCATGGTTAAGGTGGCGTCGCCGCACGCATCGCCAAGAATTTTTAGAAAGCGTAGTAGGGCAGCAGTGGCTAGACGGTCGCCTTCATTGGCTGCTTGTGTGACTTCCGCTGGGCGGGTAAAACGTGGCTCAGTGCCTTCAAAACTGCAGTAGGCTTGGTAAAGCTCTACTATGCCCTGACCGCATAATATGCGCTCTACGCTGATGCGTGTACGGCGTTGTTTAAACACATCTACAATCGCCCGCTCGGTATCATCTGTCGGTGCGAAGGTGACATGGCCGCCTTCGGTGGGAAGCGGGATCCAGGCTCGCTGACCGGGAAACACGCCGGCAACGCCTAGCCCCGTGCCAGGCCCGATGATAAGGCGCGTGGCGTGCGCTTGGCTCTTGCCCGGCTGGACTTCGACCAATTCATTGGCAGCGACATGAGGAACGCCCAACGCCTGGGCGGTGAAGTCATTGATAACCTTAAAAAGCGACAGGTTCAGCGTCTGCCGAACATCGCCTTTTGAAAACGCCCAGTGGTTATTGGTCATTTTGACCCGCTCAGCGTGAACGGGGCAGGCGAAGGCTAAGCAAGCCTCTTGGGGCGCGTTTGCACCCGTGCCACCTACGCGTTCCAGATAGTCATGAACCGCTTCGATAACGCCGGGGTAGTCAGCACAGGGTAGATTAATAATATCGTGCGGCGTGATTTCGCCTGGCGTTACTAGCGCCAGGCGTGCATTGGTGCCGCCGATATCGCCAATGAGGGCCGGTCGGCTCATTGGTCCTCCTGCTCAATTTTTTCGAGTTCCCGCGCTAGCACTTCCGCTTCGAAACCGCCAAATACGCCCGCCCCCTCTTCAGCCTTAGTGGCTAAGTGGCGGAAGCCGCCAAAGAGCTCACGCCCCATGCCGAAGTGGTTATGCTCCAGGTTAGCCTCAGCACAGGGGCGTGCATTCATTGTTGCGGCATCCAACAGCACATTTAGTTCGCCGCTCTCGGCATCAAGGCGCACGATATCGCCATCTTGCAGTTTTGAGAGTGGTCCGCGATCAACGGCTTCTGGCGTGACGTGGATGGCGGCAGGTACCTTGCCCGATGCACCGGACATGCGCCCGTCGGTTACCAGGGCAACTTTGTAGCCACGGTCCTGGAGTACGCCCAAAAACGGAGTGAGCTTATGGAGTTCGGGCATGCCGTTGGCCTTGGGGCCTTGGAACCGAACCACAACGATAACATCACGATCAAGCTGGCCGGATTCAAATGCCGCTTTTACCTGATTTTGGTCATCAAACAGTTTAACCGGCGCTTCAACAATCCGGTGAGCCTGCTTAACCGCCGAGATTTTGATTACGCCACGGCCAAGGTTGCCGTCAAGCACGGTAAGACCGCCGGTGGGGGAGAAGGGGTTGCTAACCGGACGCAGTACGTCTGAGTCATGACTGGTCGTCGGGCCTTCTTTCCATATGAGCTTACCCTCTTCAAGGAAAGGCTCCTGGGTATAGGCGGTCATATCAGTGCCAAATACGGTAGGAATATCCGCATGCATTAGCCCTGCCTCAAGTAGCTCACGAATAAGTAGGCTCATGCCGCCAGCTGCCTGGAAGTGGTTAACATCCGCTTGGCCATTGGGGTAAATGCGGGTCATGCTGGGCACAACGGCTGAAAGGTCGGTGAAGTCGTCCCAGTTAATGGTAATCCCCGCTGCTGCCGCCATGGCAACCAAGTGCAGGGTGTGATTGGTAGATCCGCCTGAGGCCAACAAGCCGACAATGGCGTTAACGATCGCACGCTCATCAATCTGCTTGTAGAAGGGGCGATAATTGCCACTTTGCTCGGTATTACGAATAGCTTGTTCGGTTGCGTAGCGGGTGAGCGCGTCGCGTAGGGGAGTGCCGGGGTTCACAAAGGAGGCGCCAGGCAAATGCAGGCCCATCATTTCCATCATCAGTTGGTTGGAGTTGGCGGTGCCGTAGAACGTGCAGGTGCCGGGGCTGTGATACGACTGCGATTCAGCCTCCAGTAGTTCTTCACGACCGGCTTTGCCTTCTGCGTAAAGCTGACGAACACGTGCTTTTTCGTCGTTGGGCAGCCCAGTCGTCATCGGGCCGCCGGGCACAAATATGGCGGGCAGATGGCCGAAACGGGCCGCGCCAATGAACAGCCCAGGCACGATTTTATCGCAGATACCTAAATACAGAGCGGCATCAAACATATTATGGGAAAGTGCCACTGCTGTCGCCATGGCGATCACATCGCGAGAGAAAAGCGATAGCTCCATGCCCGGCTGGCCTTGAGTCACCCCATCACACATGGCGGGTACACCACCGGCAAACTGAGCGGTTGAGCCCATGCCGCGTGCGGCTTCTTTAATAGCGGCGGGATAATCTTCAAAGGGCCGGTGGGCTGAAAGCATATCGTTATAGGACGATACGATGCCCAAGTTCGCGCTATTGGTTAACTTAAGCCGCCCCTTATCGGTAGGCACGTCGCAGCCTGCAAAGCCGTGCGCCAGGTTGCCGCAGGAAAGTTCGCCACGATGTACGCCTTGTTTATGCTGGGCAGCCATATGGGCTTCATATAGAGCACGCCGTTGTCCCGAGCGGTCACGAATACGCTGGGTAACCTCAGCAACGGTGGGGTTTAAAGTAGCAGGTGTTGAGCTCGACATAGGGACCTCTGCATGATAGAGACGGTGTGTGACATGTAGTTATTTTACATTTTTTAGCGTCGATATAAGAGACTTTACGGCAATAAAAACCACATTTGTAGTTTTCTTACCCGAATATAGGCTGGCGAATACGTCACGCCGCTAGGCGCGTGAAACTTCAAGACCCCAACAGCTTGGTAGAGCCACCAAGGAAATAGCAAGTATAGCACTCAGGCTTTTGCTACCATTTTGCGCGCCATGTTTAATCTTTATTGTCAATTCACCAAGCCGGAGCCTGCATGCACGCCATTATTGACCACATTCAGTCAGTTGATTTACATGCGGGTGAAGAAGCGCGTCGTTATTTGGATACATTGACCAAACCGCCAGGTAGCTTGGGCGCATTGGAAGAGTTAGCCGCACAGCTGTGCGCCATTACCGGGGAACTTAAGCCCAGCATTACGCCACCGGCAGTGATCGTCTTTGCTGCCGATCATGGGGTTGCTGCTGAGGGCGTTTCTGCCTTTCCGCAAGCAGTGACCGCGCAGATGGTGGCGAACTTTGCTCAGGGTGGCGCGGCGATTAATGTTTTTGCTCGTCAGATTGGCGCGCGTATTGAAGTTGTGGATGTCGGCGTGGCGAGCGATATCACGGCTGCTGGTGTGGTCAATGCCAAGGTATGTCGCGGTACCGCTAATATGGTGGTAGCGGATGCGATGCAGCCTGAGCAAGCGTTAGAGGCTGTTAACGTCGGTGTGTCAGCGGTTGAGCGGGCAAAAAAAACGGGGGCAAAGTGCATCATGGTCGGAGAGATGGGGATTGCTAATACCACCGCCAGCAGCGCAATGCTGGCGGTATTTACCGGCGAGCCGGTGGCAAGCCTGGTGGGCGTGGGAACCGGTATTCATCAGCAGCAATTAACTCACAAAGTGGCAATAATCGAACGCGCCATAGCCGCACGCAATGCTGGCCCCCTGGATCCTTTGGAAGTGCTTGCCAAACTAGGCGGGCTGGAAATTGCCGCCATGACCGGTGCGTATTTAGCCGCTGCCGCGCATCGATTGCCGACCATTGTGGATGGCTTTATTGCCACCGTCGCTGCGTTAACCGCCTGTCGAATTTATCCAGCCGTGCGCGGTTATTTGATTTTTGGCCATCGCTCCCAAGAACCCGGACACGAGGTGGCGCTACGTGCCCTCGACGCGAAGCCGCTGCTGGACCTGGGCATGCGGCTAGGTGAGGGCAGCGGCGCCGTGCTGGCTTATCCCTTGCTTCAATCAGCGGCAGCGATGATAACGGAAATGGCCACCTTTGATTCAGCAGGTGTCAGTGACAAGGCGAGGGCATGATTGTTGGTGCCACGTTAGGTGGGATGACGCTGATCGCACTGGCGATCGCGATTGATTTAATCGTTGGCGACCCGCGTGCTCTGCCGCATCCGGTGGTGATAATGGGCCGCTTTATCAGCAGTTTTGAACGGCTATGGAATCGCGGTACGGCGCAGCAGCGAAGATGGAGCGGCGCGCTGCTAGCGCTCATCGTGGTCGTTGGCGTATGGGCTATTAGCTGGCTGTTGCTTTCAGCACTGATGCAATTGCACCCCGGGCTGGCGCTTATTGCAGAACTTTGGCTGCTTTCCACGACACTGGCGATTAAAGGCTTGGGCGATGCGGCCCGTGCTGTGGTAAAGCCGCTGACCATGGGCGATTTAACCTCTGCTCGCCAGACGCTGGGGATGATTGTCGGCCGCGACACCCATAGCCTGAACGAAGCAGAAATCACCCGCGGTACGGTGGAAACTGTCGCGGAAAATACCGTGGACGGTATCACTGCGCCGCTGTTTTTTGCCCTGATTGGCGGGGCGCCGCTAGCGCTGGCATATAAGGCAGTGAATACCCTGGATTCGATGGTCGGCTATCAAAATCAACGCTATGCTGATTTTGGTTTTGCCTCCGCCAAGCTGGACGATGTAGCCAACTGGTTACCGGCACGCTTAACCGCGCTGTGTCTATGGCTCGCCGGTATGCTAATGAGTGTTTTAGGTATTCTAAGATTGCGCTGGCAAGGCGCACTGCACGACACCTGCCGCGATGCCCCACGTCACCCCAGCCCCAACGCCGGCTGGCCGGAAGCCATGGTGGCTAGGTTATTGGGTGTGCAGCTAGGTGGCACTAATTTTTATCAGGGCGTGGCTTCTCATCGCGCTACCCTGGGTGAACCCCTGGAAATACTTGGTGTTGCACACATCAATGCCACGATTCGTTTAATGCATGGCGCTTGGATGCTGTTTATGCTGCTCTCAGTGGGCGTGATAGCTGGACTACTATTCATTATTTAGGCTTTGTTTGAACAGTCAGCGAGCACAGCTAGTTTTTTCAGATACAGCCTCGAGGCGCCTATGAGTACACATGCATGGCCTAGCCACGGCGGCCAAGCCAAAGCGCTATTAGCGCACTTTGGTTTGCCAGCAAATTATCGTCTGGAAGATTTTAGCGCCAACCTGAATCCACTGGGGCCGCCCGCATGGGTACGCGATTGGTTAACGAAGCAACTGGCAGGCCTTGAGTACTATCCAGCACCAGACTATTGCGCTGCCTGTCATGCGATCGCCGCTCAACACCAACTTCAGCCTGAACAGGTGCTACTAACTAACGGTGGTGCTGAGGCGATTTATCTCGCCGCCTCACTGCATGCAGACCAGCGAGCCGCCATTATCAACCCAAGCTTTGGCGAGTATGCCCGAGCCTGTCACGCCCATCGGCTTTCGATCAGCGAGATCGCGCTGCCAGCACCGCACTTCAATTTAGATGTTGATGCGCTACTGGCATCACTCAACGACATTGATGTGCTGTTTCTTTGTCGACCCAATAACCCCACGGCCACGCTCATTGACCTCTCAGCGATGCAAACAATACTGGCGCACACCGCTGCGATTGGTTGCCGCGTTGTGGTCGACGAAGCCTTTGTCGATATGGTGGGTGAGACGGTGGGTGAAACGCCACAACAGGGCTCGTTGGCACCGCTGTTGGCGCGCTACTCGCATCTGATGCTGCTGCACTCAATGACCAAGTTTTATACCCTGCCGGGTCTCCGGCTGGGCTATCTGCTGGCGGATGCGGCGACTGTTCAAGCGGTACAGGCCCACCAACCGCCCTGGAGCGTTAATCATCTTGCGGCTGAACTAGTGGCGCCACTGTTGGCAGACGATGTGTTTGTCCGGCGCACCCAGCGGTGGCTGGCCGCTGAGCGACCGCGTATGGCACAAGCGCTTACTCAGTTAGGCCTGGAGGTCGTGCCTAGCCAAGCGTGTTTTTTCCTGATTCGCCCTGGGGTGGAACAGCGTGGGCAGGGCATCACCAGCGACATCCTGTTTGAGCGGCTGCTGCGCCGGGGCGTACTGGTACGTCATACGCATAATTTTATTGGACTTGACGGCGAATGGCTGCGGGTGGCGCTGCGCGACGAGCCCGCCAATCGACGCTTGATAAAGGTGCTAAATGATAGTCTTCGTTAGCGGTGGTGCGCGTTCGGGTAAAAGCGACATCGCCGAGCAGCGGGCAGTGAGCGCAGCAGGCGATTCATCCTGTTATTACTTAGCCACTGCCGACGTATACGACGAAGAGATGGCCGAACGAGTGGCCCGCCATCGTCAATCCAGGCATGAGCAGTGGCAGAACGTTCAGTGGAAAACGATTGAAGCCCCGCTGCGTATTGATCAAGCGATAGCCAAGGTGCCGGATGGCAGTGTCGTTCTGCTCGACTGCTTAACCCTTTGGGCCAGCCAAGTGCTGTATGCCAGTGAGTTGAGTGAAGAGGCGGGGTTGGCGCTGTTGGCAAACGCACTCTCTGATGCCCGATCGCGTCGCATGCATTTTGTAATTGTCTCCAATGATATCAATGAAGCGTTGCCGCCTACAGATGTCGAAACCTGGCGCTACCTGGCGTTTCTTCAGCGCGCCCATCGCTGGCTGGCGGCGGAAGCCGATTCCGTCGTTGAGGTGGTCGCGGGCTGTGCCGTGGAATGGAAAGAAGAAGAAGAGAGGAAGCGAGAAAGGGAGATGTGCGTTTGAGAAATGCGTTGTTTGGGCTGGTATTAGCGCTACAGTTTCTGACTCGAATACCCATTGCCATAGTTGCCCCCTGGACACCGCAGACCCGACGCTGGGCCGTGCGCGCCTATCCGTTGGTGGGTTTGTTAATCGGTGGCTTGATAGGGTTATTGGCAATATGCATGCAGAACGTTCCTGCACCAATCACCGCACTGGCCATATTAAGCGTATGGGTAGCGCTGTCGGGTGGGCTGCATTTGGATGGTGTCATGGATATTGCCGACGCGTTGGGCAGTAACCAGCCGCTAGCGCGTCGTTGGGAGATCATGAAAGACCCGCAAATCGGTAGCTTCGGCATGCTGGCGCTGGTATTTCTGCTTGCCTGGAAGGCCGTGCTGCTGTGGGCATTACTGGCTTATCACGCACCCTGGTGGTGGCTGTTAATAGTCCCCGCGCTAGGGCGCTGGACAGGCGTTGCATTACTGGTGCTAACACCCTGCGCCCAGCAGAAGGGCTTGGCGTGGAGCTGGCAGCAGTCGCTCAGCAGACAGGACGTGGCGTTTGCGCTGCTGCCGCTGGCGGTGTTTGCGCTGTGGGCGCCCAGCGTTGTGGTAATGGGGCTAGTTGTCACTGCTTTTGTGGTACTGATGCGCTGGTTCATGTTGCGACTGTTTAATGGCATTAACGGCGATATGGTAGGCGCCACCATCGAAGGAGGGGAGCTTTGGCTACTGATCTTACTGTGGAGCTGGTGGCAGTTCGCCACGGTATCACCGCTTGGAATTTAGAGCGCCGTTATCAAGGCCAGCGTGATATCCCACTGCTGTTTCCCGACGCGGAAGCGGGGCTACTAGCGCTACGGGAAGCCTTGGCTGATGAGCATTTCGATGCCATCTACTCAAGTGACCTTGATCGCTGCCAGCAGACCCTGAAATGGGCGGAAGCGGCTAGGGAAGGAATGCCGCTAGCCCTTGAGCCACGCTTGCGCGAACTCAATTTTGGCGAGTACGAAGGCAAAGTTTACGATGAGCTAAAAGACTTGCCCCATTACCGCGCCTGGATCGATAGCGTAGGCGAACTGCAAATTCCCGGTGGCGAATCGGCGGCCCAACTGCGTGAGCGTTTAGACGCTTGGTTGTATGACCTAGCGGTTAATGCACGTGCTAACGACCATAAAAAGATTCTGGCCGTTACCCACGGCGGCGTGATTCGTGAGCTGCGCCGACGTTTTGAAACGATCCACTTCTGGGACAGCACGGTACTTCAAGCCCAGGGAAGACGCTGGCAGCTTATTTATCAGACAGACGAGCATGGAAAAGGGGAATGGCAATGCAGCTCTTCATCGGCGGTGCCTGCGCTGGCAAACGCGACGCCGTAACGTCACGCTTTCCTTCGGCAAGTTGGCACCGGCTTGAGGCTGAACAACCGCTCATCGATAGCCAGCAGGCGATAGTCGCCAATACGCCGCTGGTAATAATCGGTGTGCTTGAGTGGCTTGGCGCTCTACTTGAGCGTGACGATAACGATGGCCTGCGCCAGCAGTGGCGGAGCGATATGGCAACACTCTGCCAGCGTGCCGAAGCGCTTAATGCCGCGTTAATCATCATTGCCAGCGAAGTCGGCCGTGGGATTGTGCCCATGCAACCCGAACAGCGCCGCCTGCGCGATCTCAATGGCTGGTTCACCCAGGACGCCACCACCCAGGCCAGCCAAGTGTGGTATGTGCGCCACGGGTTGGTGATGGCGCTCAAATAGCCATCGGCTCCTTGCCTGCACGGCTTGTACCGCACTCCATTGCCCCCTGTTTCAATTGACCTCCCTTTGGCAAGTTGCTAGTTTACGCCCACTCTCAGGTGCTGGCGGTTGAAAAGCCGCTAGTGAAACGGGAAGTTGGTGAACGCCTCGCGTGATTCCAACGCTGCCCCCGCAACGGTGATCGAGATAAGAACGGCTAAGACGCCACTGTGTTTTTGCACGGGAAGGTGGTCGTTCGGATAAGGATGGCTCTACGTGTTAGAGACACCTTTCGCTCGTCAGCCCGGAGACCGGCCCGAGAGTAACGGTTCAACCGAACCGATACATGCCGAGACGCGGTGGGCGCTCTCAGGGCAGTGAACGGTAGCGCAATGCTACGGTGACGCCCTTGTTGTCCCCTGTGCTCGGTCAAAAAAATTGCGTTGTGCGGGTGAGCACGACGAGCAAGGGATCTCACATGAACTACCATTTTCACACCTCCGCCAAACGGGCGGCGTTTTGTATGGCTGCGTTACCGCTGGCCGTGCATGCTCAAACCAACGAGCAGAACCCAGTCGCCACCTCCGCTGATGCCGACCTCAACCCCGTGGTGGTTACCGCGGTACTTGCCCCGCGTACCGCTAATGAAAGCCTCTCGTCGGTCACGGTGTTGGATGAAGCCACTTTTCGCCGCCAAGATCCGGTAAGCATTACGGATCTTTTCCGTGGGCAGCCCGGCGTGGATGTCTCCTCGAATGGCAGCTTTGGTAAAAACAGCAGCGTTTATATTCGTGGCACGGGCAGTAGCCAAAATGTGCTGTTAATCGACGGCATTCGCTTGCGTTCTGCCACCAGCGGCGGCGCTGCCTGGTCGTATCTCGATCCGCGTATGTTTGACCGCGCTGAAATCGTGCGTGGCCCCCGCGGCAGCCTTTACGGTGCCGATGCGATTGGAGGTGTAATTCAACTCTTTACGCCTGATGGCGAAGAAGAGGGCCCGCAACCCAGTATTTCAGTCGGCGGTGGTTCATTTAATACTCAGCGCTTAAGCGCCGGCATCAGCGGTCGGCAAGGGGGCACCCGTTACAGTTTTGCCGGTAGTCATTTTGCTACCGACGGCCAGCCTATTCGCCGCGACGGTGATGACAAGGGCTACGATAATACGTCTGCCCTGGCACGGGTTTCTCACACCTTCGATTCCGGGGCCGAAATTGGGGTGCTGGCGCTACGTGCCCGCGGTAACAACGAATACGACGGTGGCGAAAACGACTTTGTTCAGCAAGTGGCCGGGGTATACGGCGAGCTGCCGCTCACCGACTATTGGCGTAGCCGCATCACCTTAAGCGAGTCACGCGATGAGAGCGATAATTTTGCCGATTCGGGTGATTCCGTGTTCAATACCAAAGTGCACACCGCGCGCTGGGAAAACACCTTTACATCCGGCGCCCATGAGCTGGTGGCAGGAGCTGAATACAGCCAAGACAAGGTCGACAGCAGTATCGATTACGATGAAACCAGTCGCAGCAATGCGGCGGTATTTTCACAGGCGCTCCTCGATTTTTCCCCTGTCATTTTGCAGGCCAGCCTGAGGTTCGACGACAACGAATCCTATGGAAAAGAAGTAACGGGCAGCCTAGGGGTAGGTTACGAGCTGGACAGCTACCACACATTGCGGGCCAACTATGGCACCGCTTTCAATGCGCCGACCTACAATCAGCTTTACTACCCAGGTTTCGGTAATCCGGACCTTGAAGCCGAAACCTCCGAAACGTTGGAAGTCGGGGTGCGCGGGCAGTACGCGCACTGGTTCTGGGACGCGGCTCTCTACCAAACCGATATCGATAACTTGATCACCGGGCAAGGTATGCAGTCGAATGTGCCTACGTCACGAATCCGCGGTGCTGAGCTTTCCAGCGGTGTTGAAATAGCTGACTGGACCCTTGCCGCTGCGCTGACCTATACCGACCCTGAAAACCGGTTAACCGGTCATCGCTTGCAAAACCGTGCGACGCAGAGCGTACGTTTCGATATAGATCGTGAGCTTGGGGACTGGTCGCTGGGAGGCTCTTGGATTGCACAAAACCACCGCTACCGCGACGCCCAGAATGACGATCGCCTAAGTGGCTACGGTCTTGTTAACCTACGAGCTGGCTGGCAATTTGCCCCGCTATGGAGTGCGCGCGTGACGGTTGAAAATGCGCTGGATCAAGACTACATCACCACCCGTTCGTTTGATGGTGCCGATTACATCAACGCCGGCCGAGCAGGGTTCTTGAGTGTTCACTTTGGCCAATAAAAAAAGTGTGTTAGCACGTGGGGCCTTGGGCCTCACGCTGCTGCTTATGGTGACTACGGCAAATGCCGATGACCCCGCCCGTTGCGCAGTGGATGATCGTGGCCGTGAAGTATGCCTTCACACTGCTGCCCAGCGGATTGCCACGCTCTCGCCTGGCGCTACCGAGTTGACCTACGCCGCAGGTGCCGGGGAACAAGTGGTCGCCGTCGTCTCGTATAGCGACTACCCACCGGAAGCCAAGCAAGTGGCCTCGGTGGGTAGTCACACACGGATTGACTTAGAAAAGCTGGTGGGGCTGGCACCCGATTTGGTAATTGGTTGGATAACGGGGAATCCGGCAGAGCAACTTGAAACCCTGGAAGCTTTGGGCATGCCGGTGTTCTATATCGAACCCCGCGATATGAACGGTGTGGCTAGTGCCATCGAGCGTTTAGCGCGACTGGCGGGCACGGAAACGGACGGGCAAGCGGTAGCCGATAATTTTCGCACGACCATGAACGCGCTCGAAGAGCGCTACCGAGACCGCGAGCCGGTACCCACCTTCTATCAGGTGTGGGATGAGCCGCTTATGAGCGTGAATAACGAACACCTGATCGGTCAGGTGATGGAGATTTGCGGCGGTGACAACGTATTTGGCGATCAGGCGCGCCTAGTGCCGCGCATTGATGATGAAGCCGTGCTGGCCGCCAACCCTGAAGCCATTGTGGCCGGTGGCATGGGGGAAGAGAACCGCCACTGGCTGACCCACTGGGAGCAATACCCCAACTTGACGGCGGTGGCGAAAGGCAATCTATTCTTTGTGCCACCCTCGCTGATACAGCGGCCAACGCCGCGACTGATGGAGGGCACACGTGTCCTTTGTGAGAAGTTGGATGCCGCCCGCCAAAAACGTCGGGGCGCTTGATGCTGGCGCGCCTGGGATTTCCGCTTGGCTTACTGCTACTGGCCGCACTGGGTGCCTTGGTTATCGCCCTGGGCGTCGGTAGCGCGCAGATTTCTCCCGCCCAGATCTGGGAAGTGACCCAAGGCAAAGGCGATGCATTGGCGCGCACCATGGTGATGGAGCTACGCTTGCCTCGGGCGCTATCGGCGTTTGCCGTGGGTGGGTTGTTGGCGGTAGCGGGCGCGCTAATGCAGGTGCTGCTACGCAACCCCTTGGCAGACCCCTATGTGCTGGGGCTTTCTGGCGGTGCCTCGATCGGCGCACTGGCCGCTATGCTCGGTGGCTTAGGTGGGCTGGCGATTTCGGGCTCGGCCTTTGGTGGGGCACTGCTCTCGACCTTTTTAGTCTTCGGCCTTGCCCACGGTACCGGAAGCTGGACGCCTTCGCGGCTGCTGCTTACCGGTGTAGTAGTCGCATCGGGGTGGGGCGCAGTGATTACGCTGATGCTGGCGTTGAGTCCCGCCGAGCGCTTGCCGGGCATGCTCTACTGGCTAATGGGCGATCTCTCTTATGCGCGTACGCCTTGGCCGCCGCTACTGTTGCTGTTGGCCACTTGCGCAGTGCTGATTCCGCTGGGGCGCAGCCTCAATGTATTGGCCCGTGGCCCACAGCAGGCCGCCGCCCTGGGCGTGGCGGTTCGGCCGCTTGAGTGGTGTATCTACGTTTCTGCCAGCTTACTGACGGCGGCGGCGGTCACTACTGCTGGCAGCATTGGTTTTGTCGGCTTAGTGGTGCCGCATATGCTGCGCCTGCTGTTAGGCAATGATCAGCGGCTGATACTTCCCGCATGTGCCCTGGCGGGCGGCACGCTGTTAGTGCTGGCCGATACCCTGGCACGCACCATGATTGCCCCAGAGCAGTTGCCCGTTGGGGTAATCACTGCTTTATTGGGCGTGCCCACCTTCTTGTTCCTGCTTTACCGGAGCCGCTGATGGGTACTCTCTCGACGCACGACCTTATTATCAATGTGCCTGGGCGCGAAGGCGGAACGCCGCTCAATCTAACCCTTGAGCCTGGGCAGAGTTGGGGTGTGCTAGGCCCCAACGGGGCGGGTAAAACCACGCTGATGCACACCCTGGCTGGGCTGCAAACCCCGCGCTCAGGCGAGGTAAGGCTGATGGGGCAGCTCCTTGGCAAGCTGCGTCGTCGCCATGTTGCCCAGCGCCTGGGGTTGGTGTTTCAAGACCGTCAGGACGGCTTTCCCGCCTCGGTGTTGGAAACCGCGCTGATTGGTCGTCACCCTTATCTTTCGCCCTGGCAAATGGAGGGTGCTGATGACTATGTCCGCGCGGAGGCTGCTCTTGAACGCCTGGATGTGGCGCATCTGCGCGACCGTTTGGTAAGCACACTTTCCGGCGGCGAACGCCAGCGGGTGGCGATTGCCACTCTGCTGACCCAGGCGCCCGACGTATGGCTGGCCGACGAGCCAACCAACCATCTGGATCTTCATCATCAGAGTGCCGTGATGGCGCTAATGGCGGAGCAGGCCGCCGAAGGGCATGCCGTCATGATGTGCTTGCACGACCTGAACCTGGCTGCCCGCTGGTGCGACCACGTGCTGTTGATGTACCCCAACGGTGAGGCTTGCTGGGGCCCAAGGGAAACCATGCTGGTGCCCAGCGTGCTGGAAAGCCTCTACCGCCAAAAGCTAGCAGTGGTGGAGGTGGATGGCGCGCCGGTGTTTGTGCCGATAAAGGCCTAGCTTATTGCGCTAGTTCATCCCGCCACGTGTGGCGAGGTTCGAAACCGACTAACCGGCGGGCCTTTTCGATACTGTAGAAGGTTTCGAATTCGCCCATATCGCGCTTGATCGGTACGCCTGCGTAGAAGCGCTCGATCACTTGGGCGTTGGTTAGGCCTACCGAGAGATCGTGATTGGCGACGTTGAACACCTGATAACCGAGGCCATCCGTTTTCAGGCAGCAGTCGACCATCTGGCCCAGGTCGCGGGCGTCGATGTAGGCGAAAATGTTGCGGCGACGCAGGGCGGGCTCATCCAGGTAGGCCGGAAAATCCTGGCGGTACTCGTGAGGCTCGATAACGTTGTTGATGCGCAGGCCGTAGATGTCGATGCCTGAACGCGCCTGGAAGGAGCGTGCGGTCACCTCGTTGACGACTTTGCTCATGGCGTAGCTATCTTCTGGCACGGTGGGGTGCTCTTCATCGATGGGAAGGTAGTCCGGTTTCCTCTCGCCATCGGCAAAGCAGACGCCGTAGGTGGTCTCGCTGGAAGCGAAGATCACCTTGGGAATGCCCAGCTTGGTGGCGGCATCCAGCACGTTGTAAGTGCTTAGCGTATTGATGCGGTAGGTCTCATTATCCGGCCGGTGGAGGATGGCAGGGATGGCGGCGAAATGAACGATGGCATCGTAACGCGGCACGCCGGTGCCCGGCTCAAGCTCGTCGAATCCGGCGTAAGCATGGCAGGCATTGAACACCTGGCCAGCATCGGTCAGGTCGGTTTTCAGGGTGGTGATGCCGGGCACGTCAGACGTCACCCAATCCAGATTGGTGACGCGGTGACCTTGATCGCGAAGATAAGCAGTGGCATGGCGGCCAGCTTTGCCACTGCCGCCGGTGAATAGAAGACGCATGCGGTAACCCCGGTTGATGAATCGAAGCGGAAAATTGAGTCGAGCAAACACTTTCACCTTAGCAAAGAAAGGTTCGACCCGCCGACGCTCAGCCCTGATCGCATGAAAAATGCTTAACCATCAACCGTTAAAAGGATCGTTATGTTTCAGGGCAAAGCACACGCGGCGTTAATCAGCGCACCCGGTTCTGGCCAGGGGAAATCGATGGTCACCGCGGCACTGGCACGGCTGCACCGCAACGCCGGGCTTACCGTACGGGTATTCAAACATGGCCCTGATTATCTGGACCCCATGATTCAGGAAGTGGCCTCCGGTCAGCCGGTGTATCAGCTTCACCCCTGGATGACCGGTGAAGAGGAGTGCCGCTGGCGCCTGGCCGAAGCCGCCCAGGAAGCGGATGTGATCCTGGTCGAAGGCTCCATGGGGCTATTTGATGGCTCTCCCTCCAGCGCTGATTTGGCCATCTTGGCGGGCATTCCCGCGCTGCCGGTGATTGATGCCTGGGGCATGGCGCAAACCTTCGGCGCGGTGGCGCAGGGCCTGGCCAACTATCACCCCGACCTCGCTATTCATGAAGTGATTGCCAACCGTGTCGGCAGCCCCGGCCACGGCAAACTGCTCGCCGACAGCATGCCCGAAGGCATTGCGCTACTGGGGGCCATTCCCCGCAATGAGGCAATGAAGATCCCTGATCGCCATTTGGGCTTGGTGCAGGCCAGCGAGCTAAGCGGCCTGGATGCGCAGTTGGATGCCGCCGCCGAGGTGTTGAGAGAAGCAGGTTTAGACCGCTTGCCCAAGCTGGTCACGCTTAGCGCGGAGGCGCCAGCGCCGGTGCCGAATTACCTGAATGGCGTGCGCATCGCGATCGCCCGAGACGACGCCTTTGCGTTTATCTACCGCGCCAATGTAGACGTGCTGCGCGCCATGGGCGCAGAGGTCAGCTTCTTTTCACCGCTGACTGATCACCAGTTACCCGAGTGTGACGCGCTCTGGTTGCCGGGTGGCTACCCCGAGCTTAACGCGGCGCGACTGAGCGCCAACCACAACATGCTCGAAGCTATTCGCGCCCATTACCGCGCGGGCAAACCGATACTCGCCGAGTGCGGCGGCCTAATGGCCTGCGTTGAGCAATTGATGGATGGCGAGGGCGAAAGCCACGCCATGCTGGGGCTGCTCAACGGCACCGCGAAAATGGCCGGTAAACTCACCGCGCTAGGTCTGCAAAGCCTACACGCCGGGGCAGGTGAGCTGCGCGGCCATACCTATCATCACTCGTTACTTGAAACCACCATGACGCCACTGGCGCGCACGCGTAAATTGGCGGGCAGCGAAGCCGAGCCGATTTACCGCGTAGGCGGGCTGGTCGCGAGCTACTTCCACGGCTACTTTCCCTCTGCGCCCAAGCTAGTCGCGGATATTTTTACCGGGCAGCCGATTAGCCTCAATAACGGTTAACGAAGGATGTGGAATATTTTTCCATAAAATTGATCTGCGCTATGCTGTGTGCCTTTCAACCCTGAATTTAACTCAGCAGGAGAACACCATGAGCTTTTACGTCTACCTTTCCGGCGAGATTCACACTGATTGGCGTGAAGAGATTCAGCGCGGCGCTGACGCGGCGGGCCTGGATATCGTGTTTACCGCCCCGGTAACGGATCACGCAGCCTCTGATGCCGCCGGTGACCACCTGGGTAAACCGGAGAATGGCTTCTGGCGTGATCACCAGTCATCCAAGGTCAACGCCATCCGCACCCGAACCATGATCGAGCAGGCCGACCTCGTTGTCGTTCGTTTTGGCGAGCAGTACAAACAGTGGAACGCGGCTTTTGATGCTGGCTACTGCGCTGCCTTGGTCAAGCCCTACATCACGCTGCACAGCGAAGACATCGTTCACCCACTGAAAGAAGTCGACGCGCAAGCCCAAGCCTGGTGTACCACGACCGATCAGGTGGTTGAGACGTTGCGCTACGTACTAAAAGCCTGACCTTAAATAGAGAGCTTCATAGAAAGCTTAATAGAGAGCTTTAATAAAGAGGACGCCCCATGCGCGAGAATGCCAAAACCCCCGAACGCCATGCCCAGCGCATGGCGGCCAAGCAGAAAATCATGAACGAGCGCATCGCCCGCGCCGATAAAGAGCAGGGCGTGCTGCTAGTGCTCACCGGCCCCGGTAAGGGCAAAAGTAGCTCCGGGTTTGGCATGCTCGCCCGCGCCCTCGGGCACGGTATGAAAGTCGGCGTGGTGCAGTTTATTAAAGGCGCGTTTAGTACTGGCGAAGAAGCGTTCTTCCGTAACCTGCCCAACGTCGATTACCACGTCATGGGGCAGGGCTACACCTGGGACACCCAAGACCGCGAGCGGGATGGCGCCGCCGCTAACGCCGCCTGGGCAGAAGCCAAACGCATGTTGCAAGACGAAAGCTACCACTTGGTACTGCTCGACGAACTCAACATCGCCTTGCGCTACGAGTACCTAGACCTCGATCAAGTACTCGACGACCTACAAGCCCGCCCAGAAATGCAACACGCCGTCGTCACCGGCCGTTATGCACCCCAGCAACTTATAGACCTCGCCGACACCGTTACAGAGATGAAGGTGGTCAAACACGCTTTTAAAGATCAAGGTATTAAGGCCCAGAAAGGGATTGAGCTTTAAGGGTGAGATGTAATGGTAAGGCGTGAAGAGTAATAAAATGCGGGTATATGTGAAGGCGTAGCGCGGCGTAACGCTTGGCGAGGAATGAGCCAAAAGGCACCCGCGAAGGCCCCGCTAGCTGCCCAAAGCCTACTCCAACTCAATTTTTCTTCAAAGACATGTGACCTAAGCGAAATTTACCAATAAAGTATGATTGAATAGTAAAGCTAGCGGTCAAGCGAATTTTTGATATGCTGCCAGATGGCAGAAATAAGATTTTTTGTAACAGTGGCTTATGGAGTTTTATACGGCTAAATAATATCAATAAATGCGCTGTCGCATTCAATAGTTTTATGCGGAAGGCAATATAATCACTGTTATGCAAAAAGAGGGAAGTAAATGTTCTTTGATTCGGAATTTATCGCAAAGGTGGAAGAGAAACCTATCGAAGGTCTGGTTGAGGCCTGCAAAATGGCAACCTCTGCGCAAGCCGAAATGGATAATGGGCAAGAATGGACTGATCAGGAACATGAATTATTGTGGGATGCGTCGACATTTGTGGATCTAATAATTCAAGCTAACGGTTTAGATTTGGGTTTAGAGCTTCCTGAGCCCTCTACAAAAATCGATGAGAATTGCAATGCTCTTAAGGGATATCTTGATGAAGTTGAAAAAGCTCTCAGAGGCGAAGCTACAAAACTAAAAATAAATTCCTTCAAAAAGCGATATGATACCGCGCTTAAGTCATCGTTTGCTTATGAGTTCACTCAAGGTGATCTTGAGCGAGTTCAATTGCTAATAAATGAAATTAGAGTACAAGTTACTAAAATAGAGGACTTAGGACAGGGACATAAGCAGCGTCTTCTAAAAAGATTAGAGAGCTTGCAGGCTGAGTTGCACAAACGTGTCTCGGACCTTGATAGATTCTGGGGGTTGGTAGGTGACGCTGGGGTGGTTCTTGGAAAACTGGGTAAAGATGCTAAGCCCATTGTGGACAGAATAAGGGAAGTTGCACAAATTGTTTGGAAAACACAGGCTCGGACAGAAGAACTACCCAGTGGGACTGATAACCCAGTTCTAGAGCAGAAAACAGAAACATAATCAGTGTAGGCATGGCGACGCCCACTACATTGCGCCTTCGGCTCCATTCCTTAGGCGAGCATGCTGCAAGCGTTGAGACTATTGAAAAAAATTAAGACTAAGTTTTGACAGGATCTAGAAAAAAAGACGAGTAGCAGTCAGCATGCCGCGCTTTAATCCCTACAACCAACACCAGAACCCATGGTTGTGACCAACCACTAAGATCAGCTCCAGCCCGGTACCTTTGAATACGCAGTGCACTATCTGATCGAGCACAAGCTAGACTTATCCGGTTTCCCATGCCAAGTACCAAAACGATGCGACCAGTCGACTTGCTATTCTATAAATTCAAGTTATTCAAGGCGGTACATCATTATTATGGCGAGAAAAACACTAGGTTTGAAGGCGAAGAGAAAGACAGATGCCAAGCCCGCAGACGAGGTTGAAGACCAATTCCCTAATGATCCCGAAAAGCGCTTTTTAAATGGTGTCGCTATTCATCCTTCTCCACGCATTTACTTAGAGCCTGGTTCTCAGCAGCGTACTGTGCGAGCGATGGATTTGATTACGCCCATTGGGATGGGGCAACGCGGGTTGATTGTGGCGCCGCCAGGCTCTGGCAAAACGACGATGTTAAAACATATCTGTCAGGCCTTGGCAGAGGCTCATCCTGATATAAAGCTGTATGCCTTGCTGATTGATGAGCGCCCGGAAGAAGTGACTGATTTTAAGCGCAGTGTTTCGGCAGAAGTGCATGCATCGTCTTCAGACGAAAGCTACACCCACCATGTGAAAATGGCCGATAAGCTTCTTGAGACGGCGCGTAGGCAAGCGGGGGAGGGGCACGATGTGATGATCGTGATCGATTCTCTAACGAGACTCTCGCGTGTACATAATGCCGAGCAGCGAGGCAATGGTCGCACCATGTCGGGTGGATTGGATAGCCGAGCAATGGAAATACCGCGAAAACTGTTTGGTGCCGCGAGAAAGATCGAAAACGGCGGATCGCTCACCATTCTGGCCACCGTGCTGGTGGATACGGGAAGCCGTATGGATCAGGTGATTTTCGAGGAGTTCAAGGGTACGGGTAATATGGAGCTCGTGTTATCACGCGAAGTGGCCAAACAAAGGCTTTTCCCGGCGATCGATATTGCCAAAAGCAGTACCCGCCGCGAAGAGCTGTTGATAGATGCAAAAGATATTGAAAAAGTTAGGACACTGCGTAGAGGTTTGACAACGCTTAAACCAGTAGAAGGTGCGCAGAAGCTGCTTGCGTTATTGGATAAATATCCCACTAATGCCGAACTATTGGATGCGTTTTTACCAGATTCGTGAAATATCGATAAGAAAGAAGCCCACCTTTTTAAGAGTGAGCTTCTTGGGTAAGTTTTAACGATTACTTTGTTTGCTGTAATTCAAGTTTGATTCAGGCACTGCTTTGCGAACCGGAAAACCTGCAATCTCTTTGCGCTCAATAATACTTTTTAAGCGTCTTTCAATGGCACAAAGGTTTTTAAAGTCACTCATGTCTACCAAAGAGATGGCTTCGCCTGAGGCACCCGCTCGGCCGGTTCGGCCAATGCGGTGGATGTACTCTTCTGGCTTAAAGGGTAAATCGTAATTCACTACGCGGCTTAGTTCACCAATATCCAAGCCCCGCGCGGCAACCCCTGTGGCGACCAAGTACTTTAGCTCACCAGATTTGAACTGAGCCAAAATCTTTTCGCGCATTGCTTGGCTTCTATCGCCATGGATAGAGTCCGCTGTGATGCCGCGTTTTTCCAGTTGAGCAACGAGTTTGGCCGCATTGTGTTTTTTCTCGGTAAAAATGAGTGCCTGATCCCACTGTTGCTCGTTAATCAAGTGACTCAACAAGGCGGACTTAGTGTCTTTGTCGACAGTGATTAGCCATTGTTTGACATTAGCGGCGGCGCGGACGTTGGGAGAAATGGATATTTCAGCCGCGAGATCGGTCATCTTGCTATCGGAAAAATCGTAGGCGAGGGCGCGAACGTCGTCTGTGATGGTGGCCGAAAATAGTAGGTTCTGACGGTTTTCAGGTAGGCGTTCTATGATTTTATGGATATCGTCGACAAACCCCATGTCGACCATTCTGTCAGCTTCGTCCAATACCATGGCTTTCAGTTCATCAAAGTGCAGCGCACGCTGATGGGCCAAATCGAGCAATCTGCCCGGCGTGGCGACCAGAATATCCACCCCTTCGATTAGGCGCTCTTTTTGCGCTGCGGTATCCACACCGCCATACATCGCCATTGAGGTTAAATGCGTGTGTTTAGCGTATTGCGCCACACTGGCTTCGACCTGAACCGCTAACTCACGGGTCGGCACGAGAATCAGGACGCGTATGCGTTTGCCGCGTAACGTTCCTGCTGTACTGAATCGTTCTAGCAGAGGCAGAACAAAGGCAGCGGTTTTTCCTGTGCCTGTTTGTGCGGTGGCGATTAAGTCGTTACCCGAAAGAATGGCAGGAATTGCTTGTTCCTGGATGGGCGTTGGCGTTTGGTAACCTAGTTCAGTAATCGCTTGAACAAGAGGAGGGGATAATCCTAGTTTTGCAAATGGCATAAGCCGCCCTGACAGATTGTCGTAAGGTTTTTCAAAAAATAAATAAGAATGCAGTATAAAGTAAAAGCAGTCGACCGCTGAAGCGGATGCTGATTGAGGCGTTAGAAGCCAATCCTTAAATGGTCTATCGATCCACCTTGGCCCGATGCTCAGCCTGGTCCAGCAGGACAGGGCCGCTACCTAATTCGGCCAACTTGTCATCCGGGTTATAGAGCGGGCAACTGGTCATGCTTAGGCAGCCACAGCCGATACAGCCTGCTAAGTTACTACGCAGCTTTTGCAGATAAGCAATCCGGCCATCGAGCATCTGCTGCCAGTTCTTTGAAAGCTGCTGCCAGTCTTCAACAGTGGGTGTGCGGTTATTGGGTAGTGATTCAAAAGCCATCTTAATCTCTTCCAGGCTGACGCCGACTTTCTGCGCGGCTTTAATCACCGAAATTCGCCTTAGCACTTCCGGTTTATAGCGGCGCTGGTTGCCCGTATTTCGTGAGCTTTGGATCAGCCCTTGCTGCTCGTAGAAATGCAGGGCGCTGACGTTAATGCCGCAGCGCTTTGCCACCTTGCCAACACTCCAAATAGCTTCTGCCATCATCCACTCCTGAATTTTTTGCCATTTTTTCTCAAAAACCGCTTTACCTCAACTAATGTTGAGGTTTTAGCCTGTGATCTCACTTAATGCAAGGAGACACTGATGTACTTGGAACACGTAAATCTGGTCGTTGACGATATGGATGCCATGTTGGATTTTTACCGCGCCGTCTTCCCACACTGACGGGTGCGCGATGAAGGCCATGGCGAGTGGTATGGCAAACCCCGCAAATGGGTGCATTTTGGTGACGATGAGCATTACTTGGCCTTAAGCGATCACGGTGAAGGGGCCAACCGTAACCTGAAAGGCCATAGCGTTGGGCTGGCCCATTTTGCTTATGTGACCGATAACCTCGATGCCGTGGTTGCCCGGTTAAATAACGCGGGCTTTGCCATCGCCAAACCCGGCGCAACGGAGCCATTTCGGAAAAACGTTTATTTTGTCGATCCGGCTGGGTTTGAGGTGGAGTTTGTCGAATACTTGAGCGATATCCCGGCCGAGCGGAATTTAAATCAGGATGCCTATTAATAAGTAACGCAGCTCCCTTCGGGGGGCTGAACCGAGATCGATTTCGATTTTATACACCTTGATATATTCTTATAATAATCTGTTAAAATTCCTGGAACCTACCGTAGGATTAGAAAGCAAAAAGCTATTGGAAGTGAAGGGAGCTATTTACTCCTATGGAAGGAACAGATTTACCCTAAGGAAGGTAAAGCCTTCCTGCCTTATTTTATGAAGCTGTCTAGCCCTGGTACAGGTGCAAGCCTATCCCTTGGCTAGGCAGCTTTTCATTAACGCCTTTGGCTCCGTTGACCATCATTAGGAACATCTAGATGATTCGTAACTACCGGGAGGCAGATATTGAACAAATTTTGGATATCTGGCTTTCAGCATCGATTAAAGCCCACTCTTTCGTTGGATCAGAATTTTGGCAGTCAAAAGTTAGCGAAATGCGCGATATGTACATCCCTGCATCGGAGACCTTTGTCTATGAAGTTGATGAGCAGATAGCAGGGTTTTATTGCCTCTATGGAAGTACGCTGGCAGCCGTTTTTGTGTCGCCAAGCCTGCAGGGGCAAGGAATAGGGTCAGCGTTGATTGATGATGCCAAGAGCAGGCGGTCGTGTTTGCAGCTCAGTGTTTACAGCCAGAATGCGCCCAGTATCAATTTTTATAAGAAACATGGCTTCATTTCACTAACTGAGCAAATTGACGAACAAACTGGCCACTCCGAATTCATCATGGAGCATTACTGTTAACCATGTATAGCGGTAAAGCGTTTGTTTGTTGGACGCTTACATTACGTACCAAAGGACCGTTCGATGAAAGGTGAATGTCTTTGCGGAGAGGTGGCGTTTGAAATTGAGGGTGAGCTACCAAACATCTACCAATGCCATTGTTCCTTGTGTCGCAAAGCGACCGGGTCTACTGCTAACGCTGCCACGTTTGTGGAAGAACAAAACTTTCGTTGGTTGTTTGGCCAGCCCCACATCCGCTCTTTTCAAAAGCTAACAGGCTATCGAAGTGACTTTTGCTCGGTATGCGGTAGCCCGGTGCCCAATAAATTGAGAAATACTGATTTGATATGGGTTCCTGCAGGTTTACTTGATGAAGCGACGGCATCTCAAGTGGCTATTCATCTCCATTTGTCTTCATCGGCCTCATGGGCGCAAGAGTCAGATTGCTGTGTTCGATTGGTTGGTGGCCTTGATAGTTTGGAGTCATTTAACCAAGCATTGCAGCGGAAAATCGCTCCAGCTAAATCTAATTAACCTCCCATCCAAAAAACGAAAAATGTTCGTCCGTGGAGCTATCCTCAAAGGGTATAATGTTACCGACCCTGGTAGTTTGGCTTTGTTAAATGCATTAATTTTCAGCAGGCTTGTTTACTTGTTACTGTTTCCAAATAGAGAAAAGGTAGTCGTTCATGATTAACACCAAAATATATAAAGCGGTTTACGAACTCGCTGAAAAGCTCATGAAGGCTGCCGATAGAGAGGATAGAGAGGCTTTTGATGCGCTCTATGCGCAGTTGGAAGCGATCTGCATCGAGAACGAAAACAGCGATAAAGATCACCCCGAGCAGTGGGAAACATTGGCTGATTTCACTGAAGAGCTCGATGAGGCGTTGGCAGTCTACGAAAAGGCTTTTGAGAAAGCCGTCGCGATTGATTCGAAAGACCACATGTCATCGATTGCGTTCTCCATGGCAAAACTGCAAGTTGAGCTGGGCCAGACTGACGCGGCGATCAGCAATCTTAAAAACGCCCAAATCACCGCCAATAAAATTGAAGATGGCGAGCTTAAAGACGAAATTGACGAGCTGCTTGGAAAACTGACAACAGGTTAGTTTTTTTGAGCTGCTGGTTTTAATCATATTCACGATAAACGTAGATGCACATAAAGCCTGATTGTGCTGGGTTTGCCTAAGACTAGGGACACTATTTTGACCAATAATGATATTTTTCGCCGTATACGTTACACCTTTGATTTAAAAGAAAGCACCATCGTGGATATCTTCGCCTTGGCGGAGGTCAGCGTGACTCAGCAGCAAGTCACTGCTTGGCTGAAAAAGGATGAAGACGACGCCTTTGTCACCATGAAAAACAAAGAGCTGGCGGCATTTTTAAACGGCTTTATTAGTTTTAAGCGTGGCAAGCGCGAAGGCCCGCAGCCCGTGCCAGAGTCGCAGTTGAACAACAATATGGTGTTTCAGAAGCTGCGCATTGCGCTGAATTTAAAAGCTGACGATATTTTGGCTGCTTTTGAACTGGCTGGCTTCAATCTAAGTAACCATGAATTAAGTGCGTTTTTCCGCAAGCCCAGCCATAAGAATTATCGAGAGTGCAAAGATCAGGTGCTGCGAAATTTCTTACTCGGCATCCAGCTACAGTTACGGCCAGACCAGGAGGCTTCTAGCTCTGAGTCCTGAGCTTCATGGCCTGAATTCATATAATAGCTGCAGCACTTTGTATCATTCGGTATAGGCTAGCTTCGGCTTTGATATAAGGTATGAAGCAGTGACTAGGCTCCCCGATTTTGCTACCCACTATTATTTGCGAGAGACTGGCCCGTTTCGGAGTCTCTCAGAGCTTGCGGCTGGCTCGGAAGATCCTGTATTCCGAGATATCCTGACTCGTCATCAGCGTGATCCTGGTTACCGGCGGCGCTACGGTAGGAATTACATAGGAGTCCGACGTGAGGTTGAAGCTCGGCTGCGAGAACTCTTCGTTGCGCGTGGAGGTAAGCCCCGCCGCGATCATCCCTTTTATCTAGTGCTTGGAGAATCCCCTTGGTTTCGTGACCTGAACGCGAACCAAGGTGAGCTTAGAATCCCTCTCTCGGAGCTCGATCCCGAAGTAACGTCTTTGACTTACCCGGATAGCTTTATTGCGCTAACCCGAGACGATAAGCCTTACTACAATCAAGTGTTTCTGCTTAGCGAGGTGAGTAAGCTCGTTACTCGCTTCGGAATCCCTGCCAATGATCACTTGATTCCTTACGGGCGCTATTGGGAAACTGATTTTGAGCTCTATATCGAGGTGCAGCTTTGGGACACTCCACCCATATTAAAAGTCTAGGAAATGATATAAATTCAATCGTTTGCGACCAGGGTCAGCAAAGCGGTGCCGCTACTTTGAATGTTAAGCATCCAAACAGCATTGCTGCTTCAAAAAGGATAGGGTTGAGGTACTATCGGCGCGAAGATATCGCATCAAGAGTTAACACCTTCACTGACGTCGAGAACGTCGCTGCTCAAATAGCTATAGAAAAAGCGGGTTTTATATTCACGAAAAGAGCTGAAAAATTTTATCAAGCCCCACAATTGAACGGCGAGTATAGGGACGTTTTCCACTACGAGTTAAGGAGTTAATAAAAGCTAGTCTCGGGCTACTGTTGAGCTAAGTTAACCTTCGCAAAAATACTTCGATGTCACCAGCAATGAGCCTTACGGGAGCCTTTCCAGTGATCAAGCAAGTGGGTGGAGTTAAGATTCAACCTAAGCACAGTGCTACATGCCACTGCGGCATGGTGGGGCTCGAGCTTGATCTGCCTGAGGGGCTTGTTGACCCGAAAAGGTGTAACTGCTCTATTTGCAGGCGCAAAGGCGCTGTTATGGCCTATGTACCATTGAGCGGCCTTCGCATCCTCTGCGGCGCTGAGCATCTAAAGCTTTATCAGTTCAATTCGGGCGTCGCAAAGCATTACTTCTGCTCAAATTGCGGCATCTACACCCATCACCAAACGCGCTCGAACCCCAATGTGTATGGATTCAATGTCGGGTGCTTGGAAGGCGTTAACCCCTGTGATTTGGATGGCGTAGCGGTTAGCGATGGTATCAATCATGAATCTGATCTGTAGCAGCAGGGATAGGGGGAGCTGTAAGTGTCTTGCGTTGGTTGGCTCTCCACCTACTAGCAATCCAGAATAGGCGCATTGGTAAGGTATTGAGATGGAGCATGAAGCGCTGGTCAAAAAATGGCTGATGAGTGATCCGGCCCGTATGGAGGCGCTGGCAATAGCGGCTGCGCAGAAGCTGCCGGGGTGGTGTCTCGCTGCTGGATTCGTTAGAAACTTGGTGTGGGACAAGCTGCATAACTTTTCAACGAATACGGCCCTTAACGACATCGATTTAATTTACTTCGATCCTGATGATATAAGTGGTTCCCGCGATCATGAGATTGAGCAAGGATTAAGGGAAGTCTCAACGTTTCCCTGGTCGGTAAAGAACCAGGCAAGAATGCACGAGAGAAATAGTGACTGTCCGTATACGTCTACTGAAGATGCCATGAGTTTCTGGGTAGAAGTAGAAACTGCCGTAGGCGTTGCTTTTGATGACGATGGAGACGTTATCCTTGTCGCTCCCTTTGGCGTTCAGCCGCTGTTTGACTACACAATTACATTAAATCCCAAACGACCAAAGCGAACGGATTTTGAAGCCCGAATATGCGCTAAGCAATGGCTACAAACCTGGCCAAGGTTGGTGGTAAATGCTTAAAAAGGCATTCAAATGGCACAGCTATTACGAAGTCAGCTCCAAAGAGCTTAATGGTTTAGAGGAGATGGATATCGGCTATGATTGTGCTGGATACCGAAAGCTTTAGTGCTAGTGTCATTAATTTTGCATAGTAGAAATTTTGCCGCATCAGCTCTTATAGCCGCTAGGTAGCTAAAACCCAGCGGCTATATCAATGTCGAACGTCGACCCAATTAAACGCACTTCTTACCAGCACCTTTCATACTCATCACGTAAATAATGAACATGATCAGTGAGCCCATTACAAAACACCATACGCCTACGGTTGCGTAGCTCGCAAAAGCGGGAAGAAATAAAAGACTCCCAAAGAAGAAAAATAAGCTTGATAAGAGACCGAGTAGGTTGGGTAGCTGTTGATGCTGCGCTATCTCATTGTTCATTTTATTTCCTTATCTGAAATATTACTTTCAAGAGCCTCACAGTGCTTAAATACTGATGTCCGGTGCAAACTGAAAGCCCACCGATACCCGATTCCAACTGTTGATTTGGACAATAATGGCGGTGAGGTCAATTAGCCCCTGTTCACCAAACGCAGCTAGGGCGTTTTGATAGTCGTGGTCACTCACCGCTTGCTGGCTGACCAGTGTTAGTGCTTCGGCCCAGGCGAGTGCGGCGCGCTCTTGTGTACTGAAGCAGGGCGCTTCACGCCAAGCAGGCAATACGTCTAAACGAACCTGGTGTTCGCCATCGTCTCTGGCTTCTTGCGAATGCATGTGCTGACAAAAGCAGCAGTGATTAATTTGCGAAACGCGCAGGTTGACTAAGTGGATTATCGAGCGATTAACCGTTGAGTCTGGGGCAACGTCGCCTAGTGCAGTCAGGTGTTTAGCTAGGCGGGGGCAAAGGCGATACACAGACTGTTGAGACATACGAGTAGACATGTGGGTGACCTCGGTGAGTAAGTTGAGAGCTCAGCTTAACGTCGAGGTTTTTTTACGCCTTGTAAATTTGCGACAGTTTGCGCTTGCGATAGGCGGCGGGCGTTTCATAGGCGAGTGATTGGAAGGCATGGGTGAAGTGAGCTTGATCATAATAGCCGCATTGCAGGGCTATTTCCGTTAGGGGGAGCGTGGTTGCAAGCAGTCCATGGCGGGCTCGGTTCAGTCGGGCGTAGGCCACTACTTGGCCTGGGGTAACGCCTACCTCACGTTTTAATTTGCGCTCCAGAGTACGTCGAGTAAACCCTAGCGTGGCGCCTAACTGTTGGGGTGGAAGCTGTAGTTCTCCAATGGCTTGAACAATCGTAGTGATACGGCGATTGGCGGGTGGCTGGCTTTCTAGTCGATGTAACAACCATGTTTCCAGCAGACGCAAGCCCTGTTGCGAGTCCAACTGGTAGAGACGCTCTACCACAGGTATTAATCCTTGCAGTCCTAGTGGTTCAAGCTCGTTCTCCAAGCGGTAGTGTGTATCTGTGAATGCTTCGGGTAGCAAACCCAGCAAGCAGTGGGCGCCGGCTGCCTTAAAACGAATGCCCAGACAGGGTGCGGTGGTGTCGAGTGTTTCTATCAACGTGGTTTTGTTGAAACAGAGCGTGATGACGGGGCGGGAGCTGGTGAGCTTGATGCTGAGACTAGCACCCGCATCTGGGTAGAACTTTTCGGTTCGGGGATCGGTGAGATGTCCTGAGCCACCCATTGACCAAAAGCACTGAATCCATGGGGCTAAGCGTTTATCAGGCAGGCGATGCTGAAAATTAAGATCGTTAGCGTTGCTTGGAAAGATGAATTCGGTCATGGCGTCAACCAATGGTATGTTTTTTTAATGATGGCTCACATTAACTCAATTTCGCAGCGTCTGGGAGCTGGACCGCCGCCATGCACTAGGCGGCGCTTTTTCCTGGCGAGCCCAGTTGCGCCTTAGCTGCCGCTCATCGCCGAATCCGGACGCTTCGGCGATGCGTGCTAGCGTCCATGTCGTTTCGGTCATTAACGCTTTGGCTCGCTGCAGGCGTAACCCCATAATGTAGTCGCCCACCAGCATGCCGGTGAGATTTTTGAATTGGCGCCGAAAATGACGCTCGCTCATGGCTGCCTGAGTCGCCAATGTTTCGACACGCCAGGTTTGCGAAGGGGCGGCACATATTGCATCTTGAACGCGATGCAGCCGTTCATCCACATGATTGCGGCCCTCAAGCCAGGCTCCCAGTTGAGGCTCCTGACCACTGCGACGAAGATACAGCACCATCTCGCGCGCTACCGCCAAGGCCAGTGAATGACCACAAGCACGGGTAAGCCAGTACAGCATGGTATCAATGCCGGTTGAAATCCCCGCGCTGGTTAAATAGCGCCCGTCCTCGGTAAAGATACAATCACTTTGTACTTTTGCTTGTGGGGCTTTGGCTTGTAACTGCTCGATTAGCGCGTGGTGGGTGGTACAGCGCCGCCCCTCTAACAGGCCAGCGTCCGCCAGTAATAACGTGCCCGAGCAAACAGTCATTAGCGTATCCGCACAGTGGGCATTCGCCTTGAGCCAAGCAACACACTCTTGCTGCGCTAATGGCTCAAGGCTATTGCGGTATTGGCCAGGGATCAGCAGTAAATCTTGAGTAGGAAGCTGTTCAGGTAAGGGATCAATGCCGCTAAGGGTTAGCGGCCCTAGCCACTGCATGGCCACTTTGGGGCCGATATAGCGCACCTGAACGTCTATTGAAAGCCTATCTGCACACTGCAAGACCTGTAGCGGGCCAATCAAATCAAGTGGCACCTGGCCGGGCATCATCAATACCGCCACCCACAAGGTGGTGGCTCTTGTGGATGGCGGTTGGCTATTGTGTTGCTCTTCACTCACGTGGGTTTTGCCATTCGTTGATCATGTCTTGTGTGCTGATAATACGCGCAAAGCGGTCTTCAAGTACCAGTTCGGTGCGCGTCTTAATATCATCTGCTGACCAGGTGATGCCGTGGCGTGTCATGGGAAACGTTAGGGTAGCATCGCTGATAAAGTCGACGCTAAACCCTAAATCCGACGCCACGCGTGCGGTGGTTTCGCAGCATTGCTCGGTACGAATACCGCTAATCGCCAGCCGTTCAATGCCTCGTTCCTGTAACCAGCTTTCTAGTGAGGTATCGCTGAACGCGTTATGCGCACGTTTATGGAAGGTCACCGCCACTTTATCGTTAAAGTCATCAAGCGGACGAATGAGGCCACCATCAGGGTCGAAAGCCCCTTGGCTGCCAGGTGCTTCATGCAGAATTCGCACAACCGGTATCTCGTTGGCCTGGGCTGCGTTTAGCACCGCACGCTGCTTGGGGCGCCACGCCTGAGCCAGTGACTCTACCCAGTAATCACGGGCTGGAAAGGAGGCTTGAACATCAATTAATAACAATGCGGTTTTAGGCTGGTTCATGGCTAATCTCATTGTGTTGAAGTGAGGTTACAGATTAGCTGTTACGCATTCTGCCAACGACGTGTTGACCGGTCATAAAGGGGACAATTTCGGCCATGTGTGGCCAATGTATTCTAACGGACAGCGCGGGAGGGGAGGTGGTGATTTTCAGGGGCAAGTAGGGGTTATTTCTTCACACAGACAAAAATAGCGTTTCCTGAGGTGTTATCCCATGGAATGATTGTCTCGTAGTTATGTTCAAACACATGAACCTCGAAGTAAGGCGTCAGTAGGGTGTTTAGTTTTGCAAAGCTCACCGCTACCATGGGGTGTTCGTCGTTCCATAGCTGTGTTCCTTCAGCGTTGGCTTTTTTAATGCTGAGTCTAAGCGACTGCTTTTCACCCTGACCACTGTAGTGCCATCCCGAGTGGAACGTGAATAAATCGCTTTCTTGTCGGGCGGTGTGTTTAACAGATAAGCCATTATCGATTTTATCTTTATCGACCGCGTTAAAACAGAAAACACCATCGGTTGCTAGTGCGCGATGGGCACTGGCAATGCATGTTGTTAGCTTTTCGATGCCTTCGTTGTAGTGGATTGAGTATAAAAAGCAGGTGATTAAATCCAGCGGTTCACTAGCGTCGAACGTACTCATATCTTGTAAGGTGAACAGGGCTTCTGGGCAGCGCTTGGCGGCGATATCCAGCATCGGCTGGTTAATGTCCAGCCCGCTGCTGGCATAGCCAACATCAATAAAATGACGCACGTGGGGGCCAGTGCCACAGGCGAGATCCAGGTGAGCGGTGCCGCCGTTACCAAAAATCTGATGCAGCCGACGAATAGCGTTACTTTGCGCTTGATAGTCGATATCGACGCACATCAAATCGTAGTAGCCAGAAAGGTCGGTATAGAGGGCGTTGACGGACATAATCGCCTAATGGTGAAAGCTGAATCGGTTGGGTGGCGCATGGTAAACGAGTGGGTGTGGTTTGAGAAGCGAAGGCCGCCACTGGGCGGCCTTTCTACCGTTTATCGCCATTCGAGTAGGATTATTGTTAAAGAAATTACGCGGACTTCCGATAATTACTTAAGACGCACGAATAATCCTGGTTGCCAAAGAGCTCGCTATGCCCAAAACACTGACGTTTATCACTGCTACCTTGCTCCTCTTTATGTCGACCCATGCTTATCCGCATACTGATGCGGCAGAGGCGGCGGCGTTGGAGTGGCTAAAAGCCATCGATAGTGGTGAGTTCGATCAGGCGTGGGAAAACTCTTCTACACTGCTACAGGTGCCGCTGTCGTCACATATGTTGGCCCGCACCATCAGCGCTGCTCGCCGTGATTTCGGGGCTGTTGAGTCCAGGCGGCGAGTGCGCGCGATCCGTCAAACCTCCATGCCGGGTGCGCCTGCCGGCGATTATGCGGTGTTTACGTTCCAGACGCGTTTTGAAAATAAGCCGCAGATCACTGAAACCATTACGCCTCACTTGGAAGAGGGTATTTGGAAGGTAAGTGGCTATTATGTGAACTAAGCAACCCACCAATGTCATCGCACGTTCCTCTATCCTTTAAAGTAGCCTCATTGAATTAGGCTCTTTTTCACTCAAAATCCTCTCACCAACTCATTCATGACGAAGCTCACTGTGGGTGCTACGTTGAATAGATACCTCATGCGAACATTGCCTGCTTAAACTCTGAAGCAGCACGAGTAACCAAAGCAAGGCGACACTCTACCAAGCGCTATGTAATCGTTTCAAGGCGCTAATCGGGAGATGTGACTATGCTGCGCCTTTCTCATAAATCACACTGGCTGTGGCTTTTACTTGTCGGCTTGCTAATGGCGATAGTGTCGCTTACGTGGCAGGCCATGGCGCAAACCTCCTCGCCTAATGCTTTGGTGCTCAGCATTGAAGGTGCCATTGGTCCCGCCACCAAGGACTATTTTGAGCGTGGGCTAAATAATGCACGCGAGCAGGATAGCGAGGTAGTGATTGTTGAAATCGATACCCCTGGCGGGCTGTTCGATACCACACGCGACATGATCCGAGAGATGCTTAACTCAGATCTCCCGGTGGTGATGTATGTTTCCCCCAGCGGGGCGCGCGCAGCTAGCGCAGGCACCTACTTGCTTTATGGCAGCCATGTAGCGGCCATGGCGCCCTCTACTCATTTAGGCTCTGCTACGCCGGTGCAAATGGGCGGTGGCGGGCTGACTGGCGGCGCTGATGACGAAAGGGAAGGCGTTGAAGGCGCGGATGAAAACGGCGGCAGCGCCATGGAGCGCAAGGTGCTGGAAGACGCAGTGAGCTTTATTCGGAGTTTAGCTGAACGCCATGGCCGCAACGCCGATTGGGCTGAAGAAGCCGTTCGTGATGCGGTAAACCTCACGGCTAACGAGGCGCTGGAACGAAACGTCATTGATGTGGTGGCGCGAGATATTGACGATTTGCTCGCCCAGATTGACGGCATGACGGTGGTCATGGAGCAAGGTGATTACACGCTGGCAACGGCTGATCTTGCCATTGAACGCTACGACCCGGATTGGCGTACCCAGCTATTATCGTTAATTACGAATCCCAACATCGCTTATTTCTTGATGATTATTGGCTTTTACGGGCTGATTTTCGAACTTGCCAGCCCCGGCAGCTTGTTCCCTGGCACTATCGGAGTGATTTGTCTGCTGCTGGCGCTATTTGCATTTCAGGTATTGCCGATTAACTACGCTGGGCTAGCGTTAATCGTAGTGGGGTTGGCGTTGATGGTAGGAGAGGCGCTCATGCCCAGCTTTGGCGTGTTGGGGACAGGAGGAATCATCGCCTTTGTGTTGGGGTCGGTGATGCTGATGGATGCCGAACATCTGGCCATTTCGTTACCACTCATTGGCGGTGTGGCGCTGGTGTCCGCCGGATTAATGCTTTGGACATTAATGCGCTTTACAACTCTGCGCCGTCGCCCTGCACACACCGGTGTGGAGCAGTTAATTGGCGCAAGCGCTATTGCGCTAGAAGATTTTGATACGACTGGCCATGTGCGGTTGCACGGTGAGCGCTGGAGCGCGGTGAGCGATATGCCCGTTAAACGGGGTGATGAGCTTGAGGTGGTGCGTCTTGAAGGCCTGACGATCTACGTGACGCCCCGTTAGCGCTTAATGCTGTTATGAATTTTTTACATAACTAACCATCTGCAAAACGAGGTGCCTTATGATTATTTCGTATTTAGTTCCTGTCGTGCTGGTGGTGATGTTGATCGCTGCCTCTATTCGTATCCTGCCGGAATACAAGCGCGGCGTGGTGTTCTTTCTGGGCCGCTATCAGAAGGTAAAGGGGCCTGGGTTGGTCATCGTGATCCCCGCTATTCAGAAGATGGAAGTAGTGGATCTGCGCGTGATCACAATGGACGTACCTGAGCAGGATGTCATCTCCCAGGATAACGTCACCGTTAAGGTTAATGCGGTGCTTTACTTCCGCGTTGTCGACCCTGAAAAGGCGATTATTCAAGTCGAGAATTTCACTCAGGCGACTAGCCAATTAGCGCAGACCACGCTGCGTTCCGTGCTGGGGAAACATGATCTCGATGAAATGCTATCGGAACGCGATAAACTCAACGATGATATCCAGGAAATCATCGATACCCAAACCGAAGCATGGGGTATCAAGGTGGCCAATGTTGAAATCAAGCATGTGGATTTGGATGAAAGCATGATCCGCGCCATTGCGCGCCAAGCCGAAGCGGAGCGTGAGCGTCGCGCCAAGGTCATTCATGCCGAAGGCGAGCTTCAGGCGTCTAAAAAACTGGTTGAGGCGGCCAATGTGATGCAGGAAAATTCGGCGGCATTGCAACTGCGTTACCTGCAAACCATGAGTGACATGAGCAATAAGAACGCCTCCACGATTGTTTTCCCGCTACCGATGGACATCATGGAGGCATTCAAGGATATGAAGGCTAAACATATGGCGTCAGCGCCGGGTACGAAGCAAGACGATGCATAAGTCAGTTGTTTTGCTCGCTGCCAATGGGCTGGTTTAGCTTTCGCTACATAACCAGCCCTGCCAAGGCCTGCATTCCCAACGCTACCACCAGTACAACTACCCCTGCCATTAAACTGGTCACTAAGGCGTGTCTTTTCCATAGCAATAATACACGGTGACCAAAGCGATGAACCAACCAGGCCAAGCCGAAGTAGCGCAGGCCGCGGGCGATTAACGCTGCAAGCGCAAAGAGCAAAACCGGATAACCAGAGAGCCCAGCGGTAATCATCGCGATCTGAAAGGGAATAGGGACAATACCAATCGTGAGAATGGCGACAAAACCGTATTGATCAAAAAAAGCTTGAAACGCTTGGTAGCTGTCCTGCATCCCCATTAATTCAATAAACCAAGAGCCTATCGACTGAAAAAGCAGCATGCCGACGCCATAGCCGACCAGCGATGCAATAAGACAGCCTACGGTAGTGACCGTCGCTAAAAGCCAGATACGGTGTTTATTGGCGGCCATTAGCGGGATGAGTACTAGCTCAAGCGGTATGGGCAGAATAATTGTTTCAAGAAAAGAGAGGGTACCGAGTAGCCACAGCATATTTTTTGAGCGGTTGAGGCGCTCAAACCAAAGCTTTGTGCGGTTAGTCGCATTAGCCATGTCAAGTGACTACATGCTGGCATTAATGCGGCGGTAGACAGCGGCTAATAGGCTGTAAAGGCCAAACGCAAAGAGACCTATAGCGACAATTGCTAGCAGCCATTGACCGTATACTTGGCTACGCAGCGTGGTAAATACTTCAGCCGTACCACCTGCCTCATTAGGGTTGAATTGGTAAGCGGCAATAATAAAGAAGCTACCCACGATTACGAATACAATCCCTCGGGTCACCAAACCAAAACGGCAAATGGGGTAAGCCCATTGTTGAGTTTGCGTTGGCATGTCGAAGTGTTTATGAAACTTGGCTTTGTAGCCTTTGAAGGCATGGGCGATGCCAGCGCCAATCATGATTACCCCGACTGCACCTACCAGCCAACGACCGAAAGGCTGTTGCATTAGCCAGCTAGCCATTCCCTGTGAGCCCCCACCCGAGCCCCCAGAAGAGCCGCCAAATTGGAAGATAAGGGTTGCCGCAAAAAAAGCTAACAGAATATGCGTAACAGCGCTCACCATTAAGCCAGTACGAATAGCAATGCCCTTAGCGTCAATGCCGTGGTGGTCGGCGTCTTTGATCGCTTGTATCGAGCGCCACAGGGCATAGCCAACCAAGCCCAATGCAATGAGACCTAATAATATTTTTCCAAAGGGGGCGGCGAGCACCCTTTCTAAAGCACCACGACTGCCTTCTGTTTGGCCACCTTGACCAAACGCCGCCAATGCGGCGAGACCGCCAACTAAGAGATAAACGATGCCTCGAGAGGCGTACCCCAGGCGTGCGAAGAGTTTTATCGCATCACGGTGATCGGGGTTACTCATATCGTTGGCCATGGTGTCCTCCTGACTAATAATGGCATTGCAAAATGTCCGTATCCGGCCAGCTATACTGTGGGACCAAACTACTATTGTCCAGCGTAGGAGAAGTAGACAGAAGCGCATAGTTATTGTTTGCTTGGAGATAGTTATTGTTTGCTTCGAGTAGGTTCTTGGTAATCACTTGATGGTCAATATTGGAGTTATACATGGCTGGTGCCCATTCCCCTATCTTTTGGCGCGATCCTGGTATGCCTTATGTAGAACTACGTTCAGTTGGTGATGCGCGACAAGTTTGCTATGCACCCCACAGTCATGCCCAATGGTCACTTGGAGCCGTTACTGCAGGCAGCAGTATGTTTTGCTATCGAGAGGCCTCATACCGGATCAATGCAGGCGACTTGGTAATGATGAACCCTCACTGGGTGCATGCCTGCAACCCTATCGAGGACCAGCCCTGGGCTTACCTGATGCTCTATGTGGATATCGAATGGGTGAGCACATTACGCTATCGATTGGGGTTATTGAAGGCACCTCACTGGCAGGATATTGCAACGCCGGTAATTAGTCAGCCGGACCTTTATAACCAGTTCTGCAATATGGCTTCGTGTCTGCTGGATGATCGCCGAGATATTTTGGATAAGCAAACGGCGCTGAACGGATGCTTGTCGCGCATAATGCATATTCTCGCCCTGGAGTCTCCTGTGACACTGTCTCGGATTCCCGAGCCGCTTGAACGAGTCGCTACCTATCTACGTGAGCATTGCGCTGTTGATAGTTCGCTTGAAAGTTTATGCGAGCTGTCAGGATATAGCGCGGGTCACCTTATCCGTGCGTTTAAGCAGCACTTTGGGCTAGCGCCTCATGCTTATCTAATTAACCAGCGCATTCAGATGGGGCAGAAAGCGCTAAAGCAAGGGCGACCTATCGTTGAGGCAGCTTTGAACGCTGGCTTTAATGACCAGCCCCACTTTCAAAGAACGTTTAAGCGGCTGGTAGCAGCGACACCTAACCAGTACCGCTATCCGCTACTCAAACAGTAAGACAATAGCGCTAGCCGCCAGGCAGATAGCGAGTGCGCGGTTAACCGTCAGTAAGATAATAGGACGATGAACATAGCGTTTCAGAAAAGCGCCTGCATATACCCAACTGGCTAGCGATAGCCAGCAAATAGGCAGATAGAGAGCGGCGAACATCCATAGGTGATAGGGCTCATTAGCACTGGTGTAGGCGCTAATGCCGGCGGCAGATGCCAGCCACGCTTTGGGATTAAGCCATTGCATCAAGGCACCCGCCCAAAATCCCGGCGCACTATCGGTGCCTCGTTCCTGCAAGCGGCCGTTGTGCTGTAAAAGTTGATAGCTGAGATAGAGTAAGAAAAGTATACCCGCCCAACGTAAAATCTCCTCCAGCACCGGTACCGCATTCAGCAGTGAGTAAAGCCCCGCGCCAACACCTAAAAACAGCACAATAAAACCCAGCGTGGCCCCGGTCACAAAGATTAGCCCTTTCGTGATGGGGTAGTGGGTGCCGCTGCTCAAGCAAACAATGTTGACAGGTCCTGGTGAAATCGACGCGGCAAGCGCAAAGGCAGACATGGGTAAAAGTAACGATGTGCTCATGATTATCCTCCAAAAAAGTAGGAGGAGTTTGTTGAAATACATTCTTGCCGTATTGAACAAAATTGAGGTAGTTGCTTAAAAAAGTTAATGCCCAAACACTGACCAGCCCGTACGTTGCACAAACATTTCGAGCGCCTGGGTGCCTAGCAGGCTGTTGCCGTAGGCGTCCAAGCCCGGGGACCAAACAGCAATGGAACCATGGCCTGGCGCGATGGCGAGTATGCCGCCGCCTACGCCACTTTTACCGGGTAAGCCAACGCGAAAGGCGAACTCCCCCGAGGCGTCATAGTGTCCGCACATCATCATTAGTGAATTGATACGCCGTGCCCGCTGGGGAGCCACTACGCGAATGCCGCTGGGTTCGTTCACGCCATCTGAGGCCAGGAACAAACCTGCATGGGCGAGTTGTTCGCAGCTCATGGCGATGGCGCACTGATGGAAGTAGGTACCCAGAACCTTATCGACATCGTGGCGAAGATGACCAAACGCTTTCATGAAATGCGCGAGTGACGCATTGCGGTCGCGGTGGGCCATTTCGGAAGCGGCCACCGAATGATCAAAGTAAATGCTGTCGTCATCGGAGATATAGCGTACAAAGCTAAGAATCTCGCCCAGGGTCTCTTTGGGCTCGTGGCCCATCATGATCGCATCGACCACCGCAATGGCCCCGGCATTGATAAACGGGTTACGCGGTATACCGCTTTCATGCTCTAGTTGCACGATGGAATTGAAGGGATCACCTGAGGGCTCGCGGCCTACTTTTGACCACAGCGAATCGCCCACTTGCCCCAATGCAATGGTCAGCGTAAATACTTTAGAGATGCTCTGAATCGAGAAGGGCGTGGTAGCACAACCAGCCGAGTAAATGTTGCCATCCACGGTGGCGAGCGAAATAGCAAACTGCTGTGGGTCAATATGGCCAAGCTCGGGAATATAGTCTGCGACCTTGCCGCGCTCCTCTGCTTTTGCCATGGCTGTCGCAATGTCGTTGATCAAATCTTGCATGGGCTTATCGGATACCCTCTATTGAGGTGGAACTTCACCCTAGCGGAAAATAGGCAATGTGTCTTTTGTACATCACCGTCATCCTAACGCTAAAACAGTGAGCGATTATTCGCTAGTTATTGAGCAAGATTCGGGTCGGCAAGCGCGCCTCGATCCCTTAGGCTGTCAGCATAAGTACATAGAAAAACCTATAACAGGGCGCTCAGTGAGGCAAAAATGAACGATTATGCGCGTATCGAAAAAGCCATGGCCTATATGGTAGCTCATGCAGCGACGCAGCCTAACTTGGAAACGGTGTCTGCTCACGTTCATCTGAGCGCTTTTCACTTCCAACGTCTGTTTTGCCGTTATGTAGGGATTAGCCCCAAGCGCTTTTTGCAGGCGCTCACGTTAGAGCGGGGCAAGCAGCTGATGCAATCTTCCACTTCGCTGTTGGATATTGCTCATTCCCTGGGGCTTAGCGGTGGCTCGCGGCTTTATGATCACTTTGTTCAGCTAGAGGCTGTCACTCCGGGTGAATATAAGCGCCAGGGCGAGGGCGTTGAGATTACTTATGGCGTGCATGAAACGCCTCTTGGTCATATTTTTGTGGCCATAACTCCTCGCGGGATCTGCCGCATGGGCTTTGTCGATGCTACCAGTGCCGACGAGTTGCTGGTACGACTTGCCAAGGAGTGGCCGCGCAGCACGTTCCACCATAACCCCGTTGCTACGCGCTACGCGGTGGAGGCGATTTTTGCCAAGTCAGAAGCGTCGCCAGCGTCTTTATCATTGCACGTGACAGGCACTAACTTTCAAGTGGCGGTTTGGCGGGCATTATTGACGATTCCCGAGGGCCAATGGGTTAGCTATACACACATTGCTCAGGCGCTGGGAGCGCCTAACTCTTCCCGCGCGGTAGGCAATGCCGTCGGCGCCAACCCGATTGCCCTTTGGATTCCCTGCCATCGGGTGATTCAACAAAGTGGAGCGCTAGGCGGCTACCGTTGGGGGATAGCTAAAAAGCAAATGGTGCAAGCTTGGGAGTTGGCGCAATTGGATACTACAACATCTGAGGCTGAGCTCTCTTTATAGCGTGACCGTTTGCTTTACAACGTAACCTTCTGCTGTTTTACGCTGATGATTTGGTGGTTTATCAAACGTGTTTCAGTCAATTAACCCGTTAGAATCATAGAAGGGGAAAGGGCCTAAGCAGTGCTCGAGGAGTATCGCTTGGTGATATACATGTCTTTGAAGGAACAGACACATTGCACCGCTTAACACCTCTCGCTAAAGTCTTGCTCTTGTTCACCTGGGCGAGACCTCTCTATGGCCACACTGATGATTCAAGGCACCACCTCGGATGCGGGTAAAAGCACCGTGGTGGCAGCCCTTTGCCGAGCGTTGGCAAGGCGTGGGATATCAGTGGCGCCGTTTAAACCCCAGAACATGGCGCTGAATAGCGCAGTGACTGAGGACGGCGGCGAGATTGGCCGTTCCACTGCGTTACAGGCCCAAGCCTGCTATTTAGCACCCCACAGCGATATGAATCCGGTATTGCTAAAGCCGGAAACCGATCGTGGCGCCCAGGTGATTTTACGCGGCAAGGTGCATGGCCATATGGATGCCCTGGATTACCACGCTTTTAAACGCACCGCCAAAGAGAGTGTAATGGCCGCGTGGCAAGCGTTAGAAAGCCGCTTTGATGTGGTTATCGCCGAAGGGGCGGGCAGCCCGGCCGAAATCAATTTGCGTAAAGGCGATATCGCCAATATGGGCTTTGCCGAAGCGGTAGATTGCCCGGTATTACTGGTGGGTGATATTGACCGTGGCGGAGTATTCGCCCAATTGGTGGGTACGCTGGCGCTATTGAGCGAGAGCGAACAGGCGCGCACCAAGGGCTTTATTATCAATCGCTTTCGGGGTGATATAGCACTGCTAAAACCTGGGCTCGAGTGGTTGGAGGAACGCACTGGAAAATCCGTGTTGGGGACCCTGCCTTATCTGCAGGGGCTGGTACTCGATGCAGAAGACAGCATTGGCTTAACCCAAGGCGAAAAAGCCAGCCAGACGCTTAACGTGATCGTTCCCGCGCTACCGCGCATCAGTAATCACACTGACTTTGACCCCCTGCGGCTACATCCCCAGGTCTCGTTGACGTTTATCCGGGCTGACCAGCCAATTCCTGCCGCCGATGTGATTATGCTGCCCGGCAGTAAAAGTACCGCTAGCGATCTTGAATGGCTGAAACGCCAGGGCTGGGATAAGGCAATCCAGCGTCACTTGCGCTATGGCGGCAAAGTGCTGGGTATTTGCGGTGGTTTTCAAATGCTGGGCGAATGGGTAGATGACCCTGACGGCCTGGAGGGAAAACCTGAAAAAATAGCGGGGTTAGGGCTGTTACCCCTTACCACCCGGATGGTGGCAGGTAAGCAACTGCGCAATGTGATTGGTTTAACGGTGGCGGAGGGCGCTGCCGTTACCGGCTATGAAATCCATAACGGTGTCAGCGACGGGGCAGCGCTTAGTTCACCGCTATTTAATATAGAAGGCCGACCAGAGGGGGCGATCAGTGAGGATGGACAAATCTTTGGTACCTATCTCCATGGCTTATTTGATCACCCCGATGCCTGCCATGCGCTGTTAAAGCAACTGGGCCTCGCTGACGGCGAGCAAAGCGATTACCAAGCTCACCGAGAGCGTGAACTTGATCGCCTGGCGGATATGCTGGAAGCCCATGTAGATATTGAGGCTGTTATTGCTCTGATAGGTGTTGGCGTTTTGCCATCACGGTAATTTCAATACTGCTACCGCCGCTGAGATTGGGGGATTCTGTGCAGGTACGGGCGGGGTAGCGGCCGGGTTCAAAGTATTCGGCATAAACGCTATCCATGTCTTGGATAGCGTGCAAATCAGTCAGATGGATATCCACTCGCACTATATCCGCGACGCTACCACCTTCCAGCTCAAGCATGCGGGACAGGGCGCGCATTACAAGGCGGGTCTCTTCTTTAACGTTTCCACGTGCGGCATGGCCGTTAGAGAGATCGGCGACAGTCAGCCCAGAAATAAACACATAGTGATCATCGACAACTATATGGCTGCCGGGAAAACTGGGTGTCGGCATGGTAGGGTCATTGGTAAAGGTGGGCATGCTAGCTCCTTCTAAGTCAATGGTCACATTTACAGTTACTTCCGACAGATTCTTCAGAGTCGTGTTCAGTAACAGTGTAAATGAAGAGGCTTATCGTGTTGCACAATGCACTGTCAAAACCGCTGTGATTGCTCTAGGCTTGCGGCTTTTCAGTCGGTGAGGTGATTCAAATGAAGGTCGTACACGTTAACGCAGAGGCCCAGCGCAATGCTTGTCTGGCGCGATTATGCGCTGAAGTATACGGACAAGAAGCGGGCCTAACGCCGCTGGTCGTGTTCACCGGCACCTGCAGTGTATTTTTCCCGCAAGAAGCCGCGCGTCTATTTGCTGCTGTTGATGGCAACGGTAAGCCTCAAGCATTGGCGCTGCTAGTGCTGGACGAAGAGGGCGAGGGCATGACCGTTACACATGCCTGCACACTTAACCAGGCCGATGCCCAGCAGCGCTTGATTAGTGAACTTACCTTAAAGGCGCCGTTGCGTGTCGAAGTAAATAACGCTGAACAAGAAGCATTTTACCAACAAAGTGGCATTAAGCGTTGGTTTGGCGGGGCGGACGGAAAGCGAATTGGCTTAGGAGCACGTCATCCCGCTAAAAATATTAATGAGCTGGCGCCTACTCTGGCACTGGATAAAGATCTCATCCTGCGCCGTTTCAAACACGACCCTAAGAGTTTTGAGTCGGCCAAACAGGCATTTATAAAAGGCTTAAACGATTTCCCGCAGGTCCTTTAATACTTCTGTAAAACGTTGCGTTCTATTTCAAACAACCATTTTGCACGTTGTTGTCATGATGTTGCTCGTTTGACTGGGTAAACTAGGCCTAACATTTGTTAATTATGTTAAGGGAAAATGTATGTCGTTAACTGTTATGGATACCCCTATTCGCTACGGAGCGATCAGCCGTTTGCTGCACTGGGGGATGGCGCTGCTGTTTGCGTGGCAATTTACCAGCGCGACGGCGCACTGGCTGTTCCCAGATACCCCCTTTGAAGATTTTTTTTGGGGTACTCACTACCCTATAGGCGTTTTGCTGCTTACGTTAGTCGTGCTGCGTGCTATGTGGACATTAGCCAATGCGTCGCGCCGCCCGTCTTCATTGAGCGTCATGGCGAGGCTGGGACACTTTGCGCTCTACGGCTTAATGATCGCTGTGCCCACCATTGCGCTTATTCGCCAGTACGGTTCAGGTCGTTCGCTTGATGTCTTTGGCATTAATTTAATGACAGGTTTTGAAGGAGAGGAAATTACCTGGATGACGGATCTGGGCGGTTTGCTCCACGGTGAGCTGGGCTGGACACTGCTAGCGCTGATCGTAGGGCACATCGTGATGGCCATTTTGCATCGCAAGCTGACTCACCATGATGTGCTAACGCGTATGGCCAGATAGGCCGACTACTTCTTTGCTAGCTCGCGCATGGCGGTTTCCAGGCCCTCCATGGTCATGGGGTACATGCGGTCATCGATGATCTCGCGAATCAGTTGGGTAGAGTAGGTGTACTCCCAGGCCCGGGGCGGCATCGGGTTAAGCCACGCCAGGCGGGGAAACGTTTCGCATAAACGCTTCAGCCACACGCCACCCGCTTCGTCGTTAAAGTGCTCAACGCTGCCGCCTGGGTGGGTGACTTCATAGGGAGACATGGCCGCATCGCCGACAATCACTACCTGGTAATCCGCACCGTAGGTGTGCAATACATCCATGGTCGGGATGCGTTCATTACCCCGGCGCATGTTGTTACGCCAAACCCCTTCGTAAAGGCAGTTATGAAAGTAGTAGTGCTCCAGATGCTTGAACTCTGAGCGGGCGGCAGAGAACAGCTCTTCGCAGACGCGAATATGGTCATCCATCGAGCCGCCCACATCCAAAAACAGCAGCACCTTCACCGCGTTATGGCGCTCTGGGCGCATCTGCACGTTGAGGAGGCCGGCGTCCTTGGCGGTTTCACGGATGGTGCTATCCACGTCAAACTCATCTAACGCCCCTTGGCGGGCAAACTTGCGCAGGCGGCGCAGCGCCATTTTGATGTTGCGCGTGCCTAACTCCAGAGAATCATCGTAATCACGGAAGCGCCGCTCGTCCCAGACCTTGGTGGCACGGCGGTGACGAGAGCCATCCTGACCAATACGAATGCCCTCCGGGTTGTAACCGTAGGCGCCAAAGGGACTGGTGCCGCCGGTACCGATCCATTTATTGCCCCCCGCGTGGCGCTCTTTTTGCTCCTCCAGGCGTTTTTTAAACGTCTCAATGAGTTCTTCAAGGCCACCCAGAGATTCGATTTTGGCTTTCTCTTCGTCGGTAAGCTGCTTCTCAAATTCCCGGCGTAGCCAGTCATCGGGGATCAGCGCTTCAATGGCGGCGTCCATGTCCTCAAGGCCTTTAAACCAGGCGGCAAAGGCACGATCAAAGCGGTCAAAGTGGCGCTCGTCCTTGACCATCACCGTGCGTGCCACCTGATAGAAGGCCTCCATATCGGCGAACACTACACCTCGCTCCACCACGGCGTGAAGATCCAGTAGCTCGCGTAGCGATACCGGAACGCCCGCACGCTTTAGTGTTTCAAATAGGCCAATAAACATGACTTAGCGGCCTGTGCCTTTCTGGCGACGAATCATAAACGCCAGGCGCTCAAGCAGTTGGGTGTCCTGCTCGTTTTTGACCAAGGCGCCGGCCATGGGCGGAAGTGCTTTGGACGGATCGCGGTTGTAGAGCGCTTCTTGAGCAATATTGTCAGCCATTAGTAGCTTGAGCCAGTCGACTAGTTCAGACGTGGAAGGCTTTTTCTTAAGTCCGGGGGCTTTACGTAGCTCGAAAAATACCTCTAAGGCTTCGCTGACCAGCCGGGGGGCGATATCCGGGAAGTGCACATCGACAATCGCCTGCATGGTCTCGCGGTCGGGGAACTCAATGTAGTGGAAAAAGCAGCGGCGTAGGAACGCGTCCGGTAGCTCTTTTTCATTATTCGAGGTAATAACAATAATCGGGCGCTGTTCGGCGCGAATGGTTTCGCCGGTTTCGTAAACGTGGAACTCCATACGATCCAGCTCTTGAAGCAGGTCGTTGGGGAATTCGATATCGGCCTTGTCGATCTCGTCAATCAGTAGCACCACCCGTTCATTGGCGGTAAACGCTTCCCATAGCTTGCCGGGCTTGATGTAGTTGGCGACATTCTCTACACCTTCAACGCCTAGCTGAGAGTCACGCAGGCGGCTGACGGCATCGTACTCGTATAAACCCTGGGCCGCCTTGGTGCTGGATTTGATATGCCAGGTAATTAACTGAGTATCGAGAGATTCAGCCAACTCTTCAGCCAGCAGGGTTTTGCCAGTGCCTGGCTCGCCTTTGATCAATAGCGGCCGTTCGAGCACCACAGCCGCGTTCACCGCCTGTTTAAGCGCATCGGTTGCGATATAAGAAGAAGTGGATTCAAACGCCATGGGAGAGCCTCGACTTGTCGGAAGCGGGTTTATAAATGGATAAACGGATTCAAACAAGTGTACGTGAGGGGCGCCCTTAAGGCCAAGGGGAGGCTTCTGCCTTTGATCAACTGTCCATTTTATTACTCCTGCCAATTCGGCGGCACTATGCCTTGGCGCTGCATTTGCCGGTATACGGTAGGCCGCGAAACCCCGAGAGCGCGAGCAACGGCGCTAATGTTCCAGTGGTGCTCCTTGAGCATTTCCAACAGTGTGTGATCGCTGTTGCTACCAGCATTTGCAGTCAGGGAAGGTGCCGGCCGCGTGATGCGTTGGCTAAGGCACTGCTCGGGTAGGTCATGGACGGTTATTTCTTCGCTTTCTGAGGTGGCCAGTGCAAAGGCCAGCGCATTTTTTAGCTGGCGGATATTACCGGGCCAAGCGTAAGCGAGTAGGGCGCTAATGGCATCGGCCCGCAGGCGGGGTGATTGCCTGGTGGCGCGTTCGTGGATGATGTCATCAAAGACGCGGCGGATAACGTAGAGCTTATCGGCGCGGTCGCGTAGCGCGGGAAGGCGCAGCTGAGCCCCGTTAAGGCGGTAATAGAGATCTTCGCGGAACTCGCCCTGTTGGATCATCGCGTCGATGTTGCGATGAGTGGCGGTAATCACCCGGATATCAACCTTTTCAGGTTTATTGGCCCCAAGAGGCATCACTTCTCGCTCGGCCAATACGCGCAGCAGGCGGGTTTGCAAGGCCAGTGGCATATCGCCGATTTCATCTAAAAATAGTGTGCCGCCGTGGGCTTGGGGAATCAGCCCGCGCATACCTTTGGCGCGCCCGCCGGTAAAGGCGCCGGGCTCGTAACCAAACAGCTCGCTTTCGATCAGCGCTTCGGGAATGGCGGCACAGTTTACCGCGATAAAGGGGCCCTTAGATCGGTTGCCGCTGTCATGCAGGGCACGGGCAACAACCTCTTTGCCGGTGCCGGTTTCTCCGCTAATCAGTACATTTACGCTGGCTTCGTTGCGCAACCGCTCAGCCAGCTTCTGCACTTTGCGCATGGCGGGGTCGTCGGCACCGAGGCGTACCAGTGGTTCCGGTAGGCTGGAGGCGAGAGGTTGTGCTTGCTGAGCAGGGCGCGGGCGGCGTGGCTCCAGCAGGCTAATAAAGTAAATGGTGTTGTCGACTCTGGCGCGAAAAGCACGCAGTTGATCGTCGGTGGCGCTATTAATGCTGAGCACATCGGCGATCTCGCACTCGAATAGCTCCCCCAGCATGGGGGTGTGATGGGCTGACCAGGGTGGCCAACGGCGCTGGTGTTCACTTATCAGATCACGACCCACTGCATTGGCGGCAATCACCTGTCCGTTCTCTTCCATGGCGATGAGTCCGCGCCCGTTTACATGCACAAACTCTCGCGAGGTATCCAGGCGCACCATCAGGCAGTCACGGTAACGCTGGAGAAAATAGGCGTCCTCGATCATCCGTGCGTAGAGCGTTACCAGCGAGAGGCTGAAATTTTGGCTCTCATGCTGGGTAGGCGATTGCAGCGCGGAGATATCCAGCACGGCCATGACATTGCCCTGGGGGTCGGCGATGGGCGCGGCAGTGCAGGTAAGCGAAATATGTGAGGCGTCGAAGTGCTCCTGGCGGTGGCAAATAATCGCCTGGCGGTCATGCAGGCAGGTGCCCACGGCACAGGTGCCCGTAAAGCGTTCGTCCCAGTCAGCGCCGAGATAGAGGCCCGCTTTGCGCAGTTGCTGGTCTTGGTTGGAGTCGCCACGAAACTCAACGGTTATCCCGCGGTGATCGGTGAGCAGCAGCACGTAGCCTAGTTGCGCAATTTGCTGATAAAGCTGGTCAACCCCGGCTCTTGCCACGTGCAGTAGTTCATCCACGGATTCCCGGTGCTCGATCAGGATTTGTTGAGGCACCACCCGGGCTGGGCGTGGCTGGGTGGGATCGAGCTGGTACTCGTTTAGGCAGCGCAGCCAGGAGCGTCGAATCGTCGGCTGGGCCGGTAGCTGGGGCATTTCCAATCCTTCGCCGAGCTGGAAAATATGCTCGATATGCTGGCGCTGGACGGATTGCAGCCGTGCAGGTAGAGACGATTGAGTGGGCATGGCGTGGTTCACCGTGGGGCTTGTTATTGTCCTTTCAGCCTATGCACTCTGGCGTGGGTGTCAACGCAGCGCGATTACGCCGTTAGTCGTGCGTTACACCTGTAACGTTGTTTACAACTAGATGTGACAGGTGTACGCCTTGTGCAACGCTTAATCGACAACCATTTTTAAAATTTATTTATATTTTTCATATGTTTATGATTTATCTGAAATGATTGGCACGGCGGGTGCTTAGAGTTGGGTGTCTCACCAGCAATTCAACAATAACAAACAATGGAGTACTCGCTATGTCCGAGATATCGGCACAAACCCAGCAAACCGCCACAGCCACTGTCCAAGGGTGGCTGAGTGATTTTGATAAAGCGCTGCAAGCCCAGGATATTCAGCGTGTTTTGTCGTTATTTAATGAGGAGTGCTACTGGCGCGACTTTGTAACCTTTACCTGGAATTTAAAAACCTGTGAGGGAAAAGATGCTATTCAGGCCATGCTCAATGCCACCCTGGAGAACGTGCGTCCTTCGAACTGGCAGCTAGAAGGCGGAGCGACCCAGAACGGCGATACCAGTGAGGCGTGGTTTACCTTTGAGACAGCGGTCGCCAGCGGCAAAGGTTACCTGCGCCTTAAACACGGCAAATGCTGGACGCTGTTAACCACCATGCAGGCATTGCACGACTTCCCCGAGCCGCGTAACCACAACCGCCCAAAAGGGGCCGAGCACGGCGCCAACAAACAGCGTGAAACCTGGCTAGAGTCACGGGAGCGCGAAGAGGCAGAGCTTGGCTATACCCAACAACCTTACTGCGTGATCATCGGCGGAGGCCAAGGTGGAATTGGCCTTGGGGCGCGGCTGAAGCAGATGGGCATGCCGACCATCATCATCGAGCGAAACGAGCGTGCCGGGGACTCCTGGCGCAAACGCTATAAATCCCTCTGCCTCCACGATCCGGTCTGGTACGACCACCTTCCTTATATTCCTTTCCCAGAGAACTGGCCGGTGTTTGCCCCCAAAGACAAGGTGGGCGATTGGCTGGAGATGTACACCAAAGTGATGGAGCTCAATTATTGGAGTTCCACCGAGTGTCAGAATGCGCGCTTCGATGAAGCCGCAGGGGAGTGGGTAGTAAACGTCAAGCGTAACGGCGAAGAGATCACTTTACGGCCCAAGCAACTGGTGATGGCGACAGGGATGTCGGGAATGCCCAACGTGCCGACATTCCCAGGCGCGGAAAGCTTTGAAGGCGAGCAGCAGCACTCCAGCCAGCATCCGGGGCCGGATGCCTACCAAGGTAAAAAGTGCGTCATTGTGGGCTCAAATAACTCTGCTCACGATATTGCCGCGGCACTCTGGGAGCACGATGCCGATGTGACCATGCTGCAACGTTCATCCACCCATATCGTTAAGTCGGATTCATTGATGGAAGAAGTGCTGGGGCCGCTCTATTCCGAAGAGGCGGTGGCAGGTGGGCTGACCCACGAAAAAGCCGATCTGATCTTTGCCTCCATTCCTTACAAGGTATTGCCCGACTTCCAGCGCCCGGCGTTTGAGGCGATCAAACAGCGCGACGCCGAGTTTTATCAGAAGCTGGAGGATGCGGGCTTTCTGCTCGATTTCGGTGACGATGACTCCGGGCTGTTCTTGAAGTATCTGCGCCGGGGCTCAGGTTATTACATTGATGTGGGAGCCTGCGATTTGGTGGCCAACGGCGATATCAAACTGCGCAGCGGTGTGGGCATTGAGCGCATTAACTCACACTCCATCACGCTCACCGATGGCAGCGAGTTGGAGGCAGATTTGATCGTCTACGCCACCGGTTATGGCTCCATGAATGGCTGGGCAGCCAGGCTTATCTCCCAAGAGGTGGCGGATAAAGTCGGCAAATGCTGGGGCTTGGGCTCTGACACCACTAAAGACCCCGGCCCTTGGGAGGGTGAGCTGCGCAATATGTGGAAACCCACCCAGCAAGAGGCGCTGTGGTTCCATGGCGGCAACCTGCATCAGTCGCGGCACTACTCTCACTATTTGGCGCTGCAGTTAAAGGCACGCATGGAGGGGCTGGAAACGCCTGTCTACGGTCTGCAGCCGGTTTACCATACGTCCTAATAGGAAGGGAAAGCCATGAGTCAGGTGACCAATCAGCAAACTATGCAGGCAGCGGTTTGGTACGCAGCAAAAGATTTACGCGTTGAGCAAGTCCCGGTTCCCACTATCAGCGACTCCCATGAAGTGAAGGTGAAAGTGGCTGCTGTGGTATTTGCGGCAGTGACTTACATGAGTATGCCGGCGGGCCGATTTTTATCCCGATGGGCAAGCCGCACCCCATTAGCGGCGAACAGGCGCCGATCATTATGGGCCATGAGTTCGCTGGGGAAGTGGTAGAGGTCGGCGAGAAAGTCACGCGGGTGAAGGTAGGCGACCGCGTGGCGATTGAGCCGATCCTTTCCCCCAACAAGGATGGCGCTTACCAGATGGAGCGCTAGAACCTCACGCCGCTACTCGGCTTTCACGGACTCTCGGGCGGTGGCGGCGGCTTTTCCGCGTTTACCGTGATGGGTGAGCAGATGGTGGATATCGTGGAGAAGGGGCTTTGAGGCGCTGCTAAACGACAAAGCCCAAGTGAAAATCATGTGACCCCCCAACCACTAATCTGAGGATTCCGAAGCGTAAACAAATGCATATGATGCTTTGTGATGCAAAAAGGCCTCAAAGTGCGCAATGCTGGTGCATTTTGTTTGCTGCAGTGCGTCGGAGGTTGATTCTAGAGAGGTGGTTTTTAATTAAATATATGATTTTTAATGATATTTAAAAAAGTGGCACGCAGATCGCAATATATATGGCAAAGGATGAGTGAATAGAGAGGCGCAATTAACCATCTGGCTTCTTTTCCTTCTTCATCCACGTTGCTACCGGCTGGTAGCAACAAACCGAGTGAGCTGGCGTGCTCCACCTAGGTCCCCTCCGGGGGACTTTTTTTATGTCCGTTAAAAATAAGCAAAAACTTATAGCGCCAAATTACTTATATTAATATTTCACAGGCTATTTGGAAACACTGTTTTTATACTATATACTGTACAGGAAAGTTGAATAGTAATACCGCAATCCCAAGCGCAAGGAACTAGCGCTGCCTAGGAGAGGATGACCCTGATGAGTAATATGAAACTAATTTCTGCCGCTGTAATCACTGCTGGTTTCGCACTAGCCAGTCAAGCGGCCCTTGCTTATAACGCTGGCGATGTATTCGTGCGCGGTGGCGTTGCCCAAACGGATACGGGTTCAGGTAACGGTAATGTGGATGGTGATTCACTTAACGTACAGAGTGCCCGCGGCTTCACCTTCGGTGCTGGCTACCTATTTTCCGATAAGATGGGTGTCGAGCTCAACAGCTCAGAGAAATTTGAGCACGACCTGAACACTGCCTCTGAGGGCGATGTAGGCAGTGTTGATCGTTTACCCATTAACCTGCTGGTAAACTATTACCCAATGGGTGGTTTGGATTCACGCGTACAGCCTTATGTGGGCGCTGGTCTTAACTATACGCGTTTCTCCGGTGAGCCAAGCGGCGTGAGCATAGAAGAAAGTTACGGCGCGATTGGTCAAGTGGGTGTTGATTTGGCGGTGACTGACAACGTCATGCTCAATGGGTACGCGAGCTACGCGGATGTTAATGCTGATATCAACGTTGGCGGAGAAGTCGATATTGAACCAGTAACCGTTGGTGGTGGTGTTACTTACCGCTTCTAAATAAAATTAGTTGTTTAATTGTAAATCAACGCCTAGCCATTCGCTAGGCGTTGTTCGTTTGGGGAAGTTGAAAAGAAGTTACCGAGCACTTAGGGCGTTACGTTACTGAAACCGCTTTCTGTCACCACCACATTGTCTTCGATGCGTATGCCGCCGCAAGGTGAGAGCTGGTCGACTAACGCCCAGTTAATAGGCAGTTTAGTGTTACGCAGCGGGGCGAGTAGCATGTCTATAAAGTAAAGTCCCGGTTCAATGGTTACTACCATGCCAGGGCGCAGCGTACGTGTAAGGCGCAGCGCTGGATGGTTTTCGGGTGCAGGCGCTGGGGAGCCGTCGGGATGACGCAGGCCGGCGACATCGTGCACTTGAAGGCCCAACGAATGACCTAATCCGTGAGGGCAAAAAGCCCGTGTAATGCCTTCAGCAACGGCTTGCTCGGCGGTGCCTTTATACATATCGTGGGCCACCAATATCTCACCAAGGTGGCGATGCATTTGCTCGTGCAGGGCGATAAAGCTAACCCCTGGAGCTATGCCTCTGACCAGTTCCTGTTTTAAATCGTGCATTGCCGAGACCAGTTCGCCAAACACAGCGGGGGCATCGGGGCCAGCGTAAGTACGGGTAATATCGGCGCAGTATCCGCGGAAGCGACGACCCGCATCCACTAGCAGGCTATAACGCTGTTTAGGTGCATTAAGGTCGTAATGTTGGTAATGCAGTACGCCAGCATGTTCATTTAAACCAATAATATTTTGGTAGGGCACGTTTGACTCGCGCTGGCGACTCGCTGCTAAGTATGCCAGTTGAATATCCAACTCACCGGAGGCGCCAATAAAAGCGGCTTGCGCTGCTTGGTGTCCCGCTATTGATAAGCGGTTGGCTTCACGGATACAGGCAATCTCATAAGGTGTTTTAAACAGCCGTAACTCATCAAGTGCCCTAACAATATGCTCAGGCTGACATTGTGCCTTCAATGCTTGCTGTGTACTGGCAGCGAGTTGCCCGATATCGCCAATAACGGCGGCATTGCCGACCATGGCGGGTATGGTCTTTTCGTTGCAAAAATGCATATCGAACTCTGCTACCCAAGGTTCTTCCGGCAAATGTGTGGGTAAATGCCAAAAATCGGCAGGCGCATATAAAAACAGTTGGGGGCGTTTTTCCGGCTGAATTATCAGCCAGCTATATTGCACATCGGCTAAGCCTACCCAGTGCATAAAATGCCCATAGGTCTGAAAAGGAGGCGCATGGTCGTCAGCGAAGTATTCGCTGGCATTACCACTGTAAATAGCCAGACTATCAAACTCGTGGTCATTCAAAATCTCTGCATAAGCGCGCTGTAGATGTGCTACATGATCGCGCTGCAGACTAAAGAGGGTGGTTGGCATGCACAGGTGTCCTTTCTTGAGTGCGGGCTAATCTTGATTAATAACTGAGGCTTAAGTATCCGGTCAGGCACGTGGCGGAGCGAGCTCACTCCAGAATCCGTCAAGTTCCGCGTGATGATGGCTTTGGTGACGATATAGACGGAGTTCCATGGGTACATCCCAGCGGCTATCCCCCGCTCTTACTAATGACCCCTGGGCAAGTTCAGCAGCGACGTTGCGCTCAGGCAGCCAGCTCATACCGTAACCAAGAAGCACCAGCTCTTTAATACCCGCCGCGTAGAGGTTTTCGCTTTGAGCCGTTAGATACGTGCTCTCGGGTAATCTGGCTAAGTGAGCCTTAACCGCAGACCCAAGTAGCCCGCGCTTGGGGTAGGCAAGCCAAGGCGCCGGTTGATGGCGTGACCCTGGCAGCAAAGCACAGGGTTCCCCAGCGGCAGTTAGCCCGGTCACGGGAATCAGTCTTTCGTGTCCGATCACACGGTAGGTGCAGGCACTGGTATCGATATCCAGATCGCAGCGCCCTATAGGCCAGTAGCAAATAGCAAGGTCACACTCGGCCCGTGCCAGGGCTTGAAAATAGTCGTTGGCCACCCAGCCAGTGGCCCGCAGGTAGGGCTGTACACGCTCTTGCCAACCGGTAGATGCGAGCCACTCGGGCAAAAAGTGAGGCAAAAGACTTTGCGGCGCAGCCACCATAATACGCCGCAGCTGGCCGGCATTAATTTCTCGAACACGGTCACGGGTCAGCCGCACTCGCTCGGTCACCTGTTCACACAGGGTTAAAAACTCCTCCCCGGCGGGGGTTAGCGAGAGTGGCAGCGTTTGACGATTAATTAACGTCACCCCCATCTCCTCCTCGAGCAATTTAATCCGCCGGGAGAAGGTGGGCTGTGTGACGTTTTGGTCATCTGCTGCACGCGAGAAATGGCGTGTTCTGGCCAGGGCGATAAAGTCTTCTAGCCAGCGTATTTCCATGCTCTACCCCTCAGCGTTGTTTTCCGCTGTGTTGTGAAAAGCGCCCACCTCATAAACGCCCCTCCTCAACAGCGTGACACGCCACACGCGTGCCGTCATCTTGTGTCTGTAATAGGGGTATTTCTTGCTTGCAGCGTGCATTAGCGTATGGGCAGCGGCCATGAAATACGCAACCGCTTGGCAGGTTAACCGGTGTCGGCACCTCGCCAGTAAGACGAATATGCTGTGGGCGATCATCCTTTAATCGCGGAATCGCCGAGAGCAACGCCTGGGTGTAAGGGTGGCGCGGCTTTTCAAACAATGTTGCCGTGGTAGCAATTTCACATACTGTGCCTAAGTACATGACCGCCACGCGGGTGCCAAAGTGCTCCACCACGGCGAGGTCGTGGGTGATGAACAGATAGGTAAGGTTACGCTCTTGCTGGGCTTCCATCAGCAGGTTGAGTACCTGGGCTTGAATCGAGACGTCGAGCGCGGAAATAGGCTCATCGGCAACGATAAACTCAGGATCCACGGCCAATGCCCGGGCAATGGCGATACGCTGGCGCTGACCACCGGAAAATTCATGGCCAAAGCGCTTGCCCCAATCCGGGTCGATACCTACCGAGCGCATGACCTCTTCAACCTTGTCGAGAACCTGCGGCCGTTTCCAATCCGGATGGTGCAGCCGCAGCGGCTCTTCTAACGTTTGCTGAATAGTCATCCGAGGATTGAGCGACGCATAAGGGTTCTGAAAGATCATCTGCATTCGCTTACGATAAGGCAGCAACTGTCGCGAACTTAAGTTATCAATACGCTTGCCGTCGTAGCGAATCTCACCTTCTGACGGCGTTAAGAGCCCCATTACCGTTCGCGCTACAGTGGACTTGCCACAACCCGACTCGCCTACCACACACAGTGCTTCGCCGCGTTTGATGTCCAGGTTAACGCCGTTAATGGCGTGGACGTGCTCTTGGTGACGAACCAGCTTGCCACCTTTAAAGCGCAGCTGGTCGAGAAAATCGCCCGAGAGAGAAAAGCGCTTTTTCAGATCGCGAATCTGCAGCAGTGAATCCGCGCTCTCTTCGTTCTGACGGGGGGTATGGTTAGGAATACGGTTGTCCGTCATGGCCTCAGCGGGGGCATTCATGAGGTTTCCTCCTTCAAACGGCGATCTTCAAGCATTTCAGCCACCATATGACATGCCACACGGCAGTTGCCGGATTCGACAAAGCCAGGCACTTGCTGCGTACAGGCAGGGCGGGGCTGACCATCGGCACGATTGATAAAATCGCAGCGCGGATGAAACGCGCAGCCGCTGGGCAGGTTTGAGAGCGAAGGCATGCTGCCGCGAATCTGATTGAGCTTTTCGCCGGGCGTGGCCATCTGCGGCAGGGCGTTGATTAGCCCTTGAGTATAAGGATGTTGCGGGTCATTAATAATTTCCCGTGTGGGGCCTTGCTCAATCACCCGACCAGCATACATAACCAGCATACGCTGGGTGACCTGGCTTACCACGCCTAGATCATGGGTGATCAGAATAAGGCCCACATTGTGCTGCTCGCAGAGTTCAAGCAGCAGCGCCATGATCTCGGCCTGAATAGTCACGTCGAGCGCTGTGGTAGGCTCGTCAGCAATGATAATGTCCGGGTCGAGAAGCAGGGCTATCGCGATGATAATGCGCTGGCGCATACCGCCTGAAAGCTCATGGGGATACTGATCCAAGCGCGTATCCGGTGAGGGAATCTGCACCTGACGCAGCTTGTCTAACGCAATCGCGCGGGCTTCTTTAGAAGAGATACGCCGGTGGGCTTTTAGGCACTCAACCATTTGCTCGCCAATAGAAAGCACTGGGTTGAGCGTCATCATCGGATCTTGGAAGATCATCGAAATGCGATTGCCACGCACTTTGCGTAGGCCGCGCTCAGACATGCGGTTAAGCACTTGGCCATCAAAGCTAACCGTGCCGCCCGCAATAAAGCCCGGCTTGGATATCAAGTTGAGGAGCGAGAACGCCGCGACCGACTTACCCGCGCCAGATTCTCCGACAATACCCAGGCGTTCACCACGCTCAAGGGTAAAAGTAATGTCCCGCAGGGCGTGGACTTCGCCTTGGCGCAGCGCGAAGCGGACATCGAGATTGTTGACTTCAAGTAGTGCCATGGTGTCCTCAGCCTTTGTAGAGTCGTGGGTTCATGACATCACGCAGCCAATCGCCAAGTAGATTGATCGACAGCACCAGCACGACCAGCACTGCACCCGGAATCAAGGTGATCCACCAGGAGCCAGACTGGATATAGTCAAAGCCAGACTTAATCAGTGAGCCCAATGAGGGATGCGTTTCCGGCATCCCAAGCCCCAGAAATGACAGTGCCGCTTCAGAAATAATGGCGTTGGCAATCTGTACGGTCGAGATAACAAAGATTGGCGACATGGTGTTAGGTAGCACATGGCGGAACATAATGCGCTTGCTGCGCAGCCCCATTACGCGGGCGGCGTCTACGTACTCTTTATTCTTTTCAGCCAGTACCGAGGCGCGCACGGTACGTGCGTACTGCGGCCATTCGGCCAAGCCAATGATCAGGATCAGCATCATCACCGCGTATTGGCTATAAAAGGCGCTGCCCATGGTGGCCTTGACCAGGGCGCCTACCACGATAGCGACCATCAGGGTCGAGAAAGAGAGTTGAATATCCGCCAGGCGCATCAAAATAGTATCGATGCGACCGCCGAGATAGCCCGCCATAAGACCGAAAGTGACCCCTAACAGAGCCTGTAAAATGACCGCGCCAAAGCCGATCAGCAGGGAAACGCGCGTGCCATATAACACGATTGACCACAGATCCCGCCCTTGGGCGTCAGTGCCTAATGAGTAACGCTCATCGGCACCATCAATCCAAAAAGGCGGCAGTTCTGACGCCATGATATCGATTTGGGCCAGGTCGTAAGGGTTGGTTGGCGCCAGCAGCGGGGAGGCAAACGCGGCGATGACCATACAGATAAACACGGCCAAGCAGAGCTGGGCGGTGCGGTCTCGCTTGAAGCTGTACCACATGTAGGAGTCGCGCAGGCGCTCCCAGCGGCTGGGTGAAGCGCTCGCTGGGGAGGAGTTTGTTGAGGTGCTCATGCGGGCTTCCCAGTCAGTTTAACGGTGGGGTTCACTAGACCGTAGATCAAATCTACAATCGTATTGGTGACCACAAAAATAACGCCGACAATCATTAAGTAAGTCACGATTAGCGGAATATCGGCGCGGTTGATCGCATCTAGAAACATCAAACCCATGCCCGGCCATTGGAAAACGGTCTCGGTTAAAATGGTGTAGGCCACCATGGTGCCGATCTGCACACCACCCACGGTAATCACCGGTAGCATGGTGTTTTTAAGCGCATGAACAAAATAGACACGGCGCATTGATATGCCTTTGGCACGTGCATATTTCACATACTCCGACTGCAGGACCTCCATCATTTCGGCGCGAATCAGGCGGATAAATAGCGGTAACATGATGGAGGCCAACGAGATAGCCGGCAGTACTAAATGCTGTAAACCGTTCCAGGTCGCTAGGTTGGTGTCCCAATTGCCCATCACGTTGACCAGATCATAGCCACGGCCAAAGGAGGGCATATTGCCTTCCGTCGAGAAGAAATCATTCAGCCAAGTGCCCCAGCCGGTACTTTCGGGAAACAGCGTGACCGTCACGCCGATCGCAAAAATTTGAATGAGGACAATGGCAGTCAGAAATACCGGGATTGAGATGCCAATAATTGATACGCCCATAAATAGGCGTGAAATCGGTGAGCGCGGTTTGATCGCGCTATAGACGCCAATGGGTACCGAAAACAGCACAATAATCAGTGTCGCGGCAAACACCAACTCCAGGGTGGCTGGCAAATGGCGAGCAATCACTTCTAACGCCGGTTCGCGGTAAAAATAAGAGTAGCCAAAATCACCTTGAACGGCATTTTTAGCAAAGCGCGCGTACTGCACCAGGAAAGGGTCATTCAGGCCTAAACGCTCACGAATTTCTTCACGTTCACTTTCGGGCACTGACTGGCCAACCATCTGCTGCACGGGGTCACCCAGGTTATCCTGAATGGCGAAGGCCAGCACGCTGATGACAAACATCACCAAAATCGCGTGCATCAGCCGCTTGATTAAAAAGGCAATCATGGCGTACGCCACCTATAATATGAAGGGTTCAACAAAGGAAGTAGGGGCATGTTAAGCAGTGTTCTTACAGACTCGAACCGCCAAACAAAAGGCTTCGCTCCCTAAGCGCTTAGGGAGCGAAGCATCCTTGCGGCTAACTCTCTTGCAATTAATGCTGCAGTGATTGTAATTAATCGACGATGGCGTTCTTAGTTGTCGTTGCGATTAATGACCAAGTCACCCAGGTAGGGGAAGTCAATAGCGTTGACCACCGGCTCGATATCAACACCATCGGCGGCGGCATAAGCCAGGTTCTGCCAATGCAGCGTAATAAAACCAACGTCTTCATACAGCATGGCTTCAGCTTCGCGGAGCATCTCAGCACGCTTCTCAAGGTCGGTTTCGCTATCGGCCTCGGTTACTAGCGCGTCGATCTCTTCGTTGCAGTAGTTGCCGTAGTTGTACTGGCCAGCACCGGTTTCTTCATCGTTACAGAAAGTGAGGTACTGGAAGAAGTTGGCGCTGTCTTCGGTATCGGCGTGCCAGCCGACCATTGCGATGTCCGAGGCACGTTCGTCATATTCCGGCCAGTACTGGGCCAGCGGCATAGTGCGCAGGTTCACGTTGATATTGATTTGAGCCAGCATATTAGACACCGCTTGAGCGATTTGGGCATCGTTCACGTAGCGGTTATTCGGCGCGATCATTTCAACGCTAAAGCCATCTTCATAGCCGGCTTCGGCCATCAACTCTTTGGCGCGTTCGATGTCGTAGCGTGGCGTTAAATCAGGGTTGTAACCTGCATATCCTTCAGGGGAGAGCTGTCCTGCTGGAGTGGCAAATCCACGCATCAGGCGGTCGGCAATGCCTTCCTGGTTGATGGCAAGGTCAACGGCCTGGCGTACGCGGGCGTCCTGGAAAGCCTCAACGCGATCTTCATTAAGCTGGAAGCCAATGATGCGCGTGCCGGGTACTTCAATGAGATTGACGTCTTGCGCTTCACGAACCCGGTCCAAGTCGTTAGGTGGCACTGCGTCGATAAAGTCTACCCCGCCTGACAGAAGGGCGGCTACGCGGGAGGCGTTTTCTGAAATTGGGGTCAGCACGATTTCACTGACGTTACCTTCAGATTCCGTGTCCCAGTAATCCTCAAACCGTTTAAAGTCGACGCGCACACCCTGTCGGCGGTCGGTAACAATAAACGGACCGGTACCTGATACGTTGCGCGAGGCGTAAGAGTTGCCAGCCTTAACGATCTCTGATTTATCATTACCGTTGTCGGTTTCACCGCTATAAAACTTGCTATCCATGGGGAAGATGTAGGTAGCAAGGTTGAGCAGCAGTGGGTAAGGTTCGGTAGTAACGATTTCAACGGTATAGTCGTCGATTGCTTCGGCGCTAGCAATCGGCTCGAAAATCGCCTTATAGTCTGGGCTCTCTTTCAAACGTTCTATAGTCCATACCACGTCTTCTGCGGTGAACTCATTACCGGAATGGAAGGTAACGCCTTCACGCAAGGTCATTCGCGTAGTGGTTTCGTCTACCTGCTCCCACTCGGTGGCTAAGCGCGGCTCAAACTGAAAGTCTTTGGTCCAGCGAATGAGCGGGTCAAATGCCAGGTGGGAAAAGCGCAGCATACCGCCGGAAAGCTGTTCATGAATATCAAGCGTTTCCGGGTCTGCAGCGTAACCAATACGCAGCGTTTCCGCGCTAGCGGTCATCGGCAGTAATGTTGTACCCGCAACCACTGCACCGATAACGGAAGCCAGTAGGGTCTTCTTGAGCGTCATATTCGTTCCCTTGGGTCATTGTTTATTGTTCGTTTTACCACTGTTTTCTTGGTTCAAAACATTCGTAAAAACAAGAAAACGTCAGTAAAACAGACACGGTCAGCTCGTAAGCTATTCTTACAACTAGTTTGTTTTCACCACTAGTCTGATCCTACAACCAAACTGTTATTACAACATAGGCTAACAACATAGAGAGTAGCTATTGCGTCATACAATCGAAATAATGACAGGCATCATTCGTCTGCTGAATGATGAGGCTAATAACGGCATGTAGTCGATTTTGTTTTAGACGAAAGTAGCAGTTTAAAAGTGCCTTAAAATTTAATGGAATAGCCCTATGTGGAAGAAAATTGGAATATTGGCGATAACGTTGTGGCTGCCGATCAGCGGTTTTGCCATTGAGCAAGCTACGCCTGAAAAAGTGCTTCCGGGATTATCTGGGTCGCTGGATGGTGAACCACGTGAGTGGTTTATTTTAAGCTATGGCAATGACTCAAATGCGTCGTTCGTTGAACGGGGCGACGACATTGATATTGATATCACTGGGTTTGTTGATGAAGAGGTTTGGGAAGCCCAGGAAGCCCTCTCGGTTAGCCTGACCATGCGCGAAGAGCAGTTGATCAATACGGTTGTTATTCATCCCCTGGGAGCATCGATGGCTCCGCCGCTTTATACATCTGAAGGGGGAGACGTAGTCGTAACGTTGACGGCCTATGAACGTACCAACCAATGGGTACACGTGGTTGGCAGGATACAAGGAGTGCTGGCGCTGCAAATTGAATTAGGGGAACCGCCGAGCCGGGAGGAGGGCATCGAAATAGATGTGATGTTTGATGTAAAGGCACAAAAAATAGAGTTCTAATCCCCGCGGCCGGCTTCTGCCGACCTCGGTTAAAGTATGCGCGGGTTGCGCCCTACTGGCATTGCTTAGTCAAATTGCTTGTGTAGCCAAGCATTAATCGTATCAGATTCATACATCCACTCTTCCCGCCCGTCGTCGTGGATGATTTTCAGGCAGGGCACTTTGACTTTTCCACCGCCTTCCAATAGGGCTTGCTTATGCTCGGGGTCGAGCTGGGCATCGCGCAGCTCAATGTTCAAACCCAGTCGTGCAATTTCTTTACGTACCTTGATACAAAAGGGGCAGGTACGAAACTGATACAGCGCAAGTCGCTGAGATGTTAGGTCAATATTGGCTTGCTCTTCGGGTGAGCGCTCAACAGCTTTGGGCGTGGATAGCTTTTCCGAAATCAGCATAAACGGGGCAAGCACCACGCGAAGGCCACGAAAAAAGTAGCGAATTAAAATGCGCATCGGAAGGCTCCTTTCGCTGAGGTTTAGGCTTACAACAGCGTGACGAGTGAGAAGAGAGTAATAGCTAACCTTGATAAACGGTGGCCGCATCCTGCAACAACTGAACGGATTTGTCACTTGGTGGACGCTCCGCCGCTACTAATTGCGGTTAGTGGCGATGAGTAGATGAGCAAATCGAGTCAGCATGCTAGGCTATTTGACTATTTTTACGCCATTTTTTTGGCTTTTTCATGATTTAGTTTACTGGCGATTAACGGGGCGAGAGCCATGCATCTGCACATTATAGGTATCTGCGGCACCTTCATGGGGAGCCTGGCGCTGCTGGCGCGTGAGTTGGGGCATCAGGTAAGTGGCTCTGATCAGCATGTTTATCCGCCCATGAGCACTCAACTTGCTGAGGCAGGCATTACCTTGATGGAAGGCTACCGCGCACAGCATCTTTCGCCAGCGCCGGACCGGGTGCCAGACCTTGTGATAGTTGGCAACGCTATGTCACGAGGCAATCAAGAAGTTGAGGCGCTGCTCAATAGCGGTCTGCCTTATACCTCGGGTGCACAGTGGCTAGCGGAACACGTGCTGCCTGGGCGGCGTGTCATTGCCGTGGCGGGCACTCATGGGAAGACGACAACGGCGAGCATATTAGCTTGGCTATTGGAAAGTGCTGGTTTAGCGCCGGGCTTTTTAATCGGCGGTGTACCCCGTAATTTTGGTGTGTCGGCACGTTTGGGTGCGCCTGATGCGCCGTTTGTGGTGGAAGCCGACGAGTACGACACGGCCTTTTTCGATAAGCGTTCCAAGTTTGTTCACTATCGCCCACATATTGCCATACTCAATAACCTTGAGTTTGATCATGCCGACATTTTTCCCGATCTCGACGCTATTGAGCGCCAGTTCCATCATTTGGTGCGTACCGTGCCAAGCCAAGGTTCTTTGTTAGTGGCCGATGAGCAGCCCGCCCTTGAGCGGGTGCTCGGCCAGGGCGTTTGGACACCGGTGGCGCATTTCGGCGACCAGGCCGCGAGCGAATGGCGGTTTATACTAGAGCGCGCCGACGCGAGCCGCTTCCAGGTAATTTATGGCGGTGGCGATGGCCAGGGTAGCGCTCAGGAAGAAGATGGCGTCGTTGAGTGGACACTGACAGGTGAATATAACGCACGCAATGCCCTGGCAGCGCTGGCGGCGGCGCATTTGTGTGGGGTTGATCTAGCGCGTGGCTGTGCGGCGCTGGCGCGTTTTGAAACCCCTAGGCGGCGCCAGGAAGTGCGCGGTGAGGTTAACGGCATTCAGGTAATTGACGACTTTGCCCATCACCCCACGGCCATAGCGGCCACGCTTAAAGGGCTACGTGCGGCCACCACCAAAGGGCGCCTGTTGGCCGTCATCGAACCGCGCTCCAACACCATGCGGTTAGGCGCATTACGAGAACGCCTGGTCGAAAGTGTAGCTGACGCTGACAGTGTCTTTTGGTTTCAGCCAGCAGGGTTAGATTGGTCAATGGAAGAACTCGTCGCCACACAAGGGGCGCATGCTCAGCTGTATAGCGATATTGATACGCTGGTATCGGCAGTGGTCACTCAAGCGTCACCATTAGACCGTATTGTGGTGATGTCTAACGGCGGTTTTGAAGGTGTTCATGAGCGCTTGCTTGCCGCTTTAACGACTGCCCATAAAGCCGATGCTGACGAGGGCCAAGTGTGACCAATCAAACTGAACGGTTATTTAAAAAGCCTATTACCGTCGCCCTTACCGGTGCATCTGGCGCGCAGTACGGGCTGCGTCTGATTGATGTATTGGTAGCGGCAGGCCACGAAGTATGGGTAATGGTTTCAAAAGCTGCGCACATGGTAATTGCCACTGAAACAGAGTGCGAATTGCCCGCACAGCCCCAGCGCTTAGCGCAGGCGTTAAGCGAGCGTAGCGGCGCACAACCGGGGCAAATACGTTGTTTCGGGCGTGAGGACTGGATGGCGCCGGTAGCGTCAGGCTCTGGCGCACCATCGGCTATGGTGGTGTGCCCCTGCTCAACAGGGACACTCTCAGCCGTGGCCACAGGGGCCAGCAATAATTTGATTGAGCGAGCGGCGGACGTGGCGATTAAAGAGCGGCGAACGTTGGTGCTGGTGCCGCGAGAAAGCCCGTTTTCGCCGATTCACTTGGAGCACATGCTGACATTGAGCCGCTTGGGCGTAGTCATCTTACCGGCAGCCCCAGGGTTTTATCACTGCCCGCAAAGTATTGCTGATCTGATTGATTTTATTGTGGCGCGCATCCTCAACCAGTTAGGAATCGAGCACTCGCTGATGCCTCGCTGGGGAGAGATCGGAGATAAGGATGAGTGATCTATGATGTCGTGGGCCACGCTGTCGGTTTTTGTGCCGACGTTTCTATTTGTTTCGCTGACTCCTGGTATGTGCATGACGCTTGCCATGGTGCTGGGAATGACCCAAGGCGTTAAGCGCACGCTGTGGATGATGGTGGGCGAGCTGCTGGGCGTTGGCTTAGTGGCTGCCGCCGCTGGCGCTGGGGTGGCTGCATTGATGCTGCGCCAGCCAGAGCTGTTTGTGTTGTTTAAATGGGTGGGTGGCGCTTACCTGGGCTATTTAGGCATTATGATGTGGCGCTCCCGTGGGCGCATGGCGATTCCTAGCGAGCTGGACGCTGGCCCACCCGCAAGCCCTCTGCAGTTAGCCATGCAAGGCTTCGTCACTGCAGTAGCAAACCCCAAAGGGTGGGCGTTTTTTATGGTACTGCTGCCGCCTTTTTTGGACAGTAATCGTCCATTACCAGGGCAGCTTAGCCTGCTGATCGCGGTGATTTTAACTATCGAGTTCGCCAGTATGCTGGTGTATGCCACCGGCGGTAAAACGTTACGCAATGCACTTGGCAAGAGTGGCAATGTGCGCTTGCTTAACCGCATCGCCGGAACGCTAATGATAGGCGTCGGCCTTTGGCTTGCCTTCGGCTAATAAAGCTGAAATCTAACTCTAAACGGGTGGCAGAAACCCCACGCGAGCGCTAATTAACACTAATGACGTGATGCTTAGCAGAAGCCATGGGCAGGGGCGTAATGGTGGCCGTGGTTGTTGTTGCCAGTGCAAAAATGTGAGCGCACAAACGACCAAGCCTAATAACGCGCCACCCACTAAGTCGCTAAACCAGTGCACGCCAACTACCAGCCGCGATAAAGCCATGGGGAGTGCAAGCGCTAGCGCCATCCAATAGGCCCAAAAACGCTTTTGGCGTGGCATTTCGGCCGCAATAAAGGCTGCCGCTAAGCCAAATAGTACGACAGCGGTTGAAGTATGGGCGCTAGGGTAGGAGAACGATCCCGTAAGGTAGTCGGGGGTATCGGGGCGGGCACGCCCAAACAGCGCTTTGCCTAAAATGTTTAGCACTGCTACGCCAGCAAAAGCACCACACCAGTGCAAGAGTGCATCCCATCGCTTACCTATTAGCATCCATACTGCCCAAGGCAGCGTTATAGCGATAATGCCGAGGGTGTCTCCGATTCGCGCAAAAACATTACCGACTATGTAAGAAAAATCACTCTGTAGGCTTATAACTAGGCGTTGTACAAACAGGTCAAGTTCCAGTGGCGTATCGTGAGCGATGACCAGCAGTGTCCAGCCAGACAAGCTGCCCAGGGCTAACACCAGAAGCAGCAGGGAGGCTAATGGCACATCGCCAGTTTGACTCATGGCTAGCCAGGGCCTGCGTAGCAGCGGCAAACGGCGAATACTGCCAGCTATCATTCGGTAAAGTCGGCCATGCCGTGTCGCTTGATGTCGGCCCCAGGAAAAAATAACGGCGAGCAGGATAATAATGGCGGCGAGCAAGAGTAAAGCTGTCTCTAGGCCGGGCGGTAAATTTAAATGGTGCTGCCAGGTGCGGCCTAATAAGTAGCCAGGCAGTGTGTATGCAGGCGCCCAAAGCGCCGCTGAGGTGATGTTGGCCCAAATGAAAGTGCGTGGTGGCATCCGCATCATACCCGCTACTAATGGGATGATCGGCCGCACGGGACCCACAAAACGACCGATAAAAACCGACCATATGCCATAGCGCTCGAAGAAACGCGCCCCTCGCCCCAGCCATTCTGGATGCTGTGACAGTGGCCACCGCTGAGTGACCTGCTCGCGATGTTTAAAGCCCAGTGAAAAGCTGATGCCATCGCCTAAAATGGCGCCTATAAACGCTGCACCGAGCAACCACGCCAAAGCGATGTCTTGATGTCCTGCCAGCGAGGCCGCCGTGGTGATTAACACCACACCGGGCACTAGTAATCCCACCAAGGCAAGTGATTCCACTAATGAAATTACCAGCACCAAGCAAAGTAAGAGCGGGGGTGAGGGAGTTAACGAGAGGAGCGTATCGGCTAACGGCACAGCCTTCTCCGGCAAAAAGGTGAAAGTGTTAGTACTGTTAGGCTAAACGTTGGCGAGCGTAGCGCCACGTGCTTCAAGACGCTTAACGTAGTGGTCAAAGCACTCCGTTCGATTGGGCAAGCAGGCTGCAATGCGCGCTTCTAGTTGACCGGTTTCTACCAGTACACACCGAGAGAGTGCTCGCTGTAATCGCTCGCGTACCAGTAGGGCTCCACTTTCACTCGTATCCGGCAAAACAAGCCAAAAAGTGGCGTTATCCGCTCGACCAAGTACGTCATGATCACGACACCGACTGTTCACTTCGCTGCACAATGCCCCTAGCAGCGCCGTTTGTGCACGATGTCCAAACTGTTCTCCCGCCATGTCCAGCTGTGGTAGGTGTAATACCAGTAACGCTAGTTGCTGATTAAGCATGGCCGCGCGTTGAAACTCGCTCTGTAAGCGCTCTTTTAGTGTATCAATATGATAGGCGTTGCAGTCACTGTCATTGGGATCGGTAGCACGCAGTAGTGCACGACGTCGAGCATGTTCCCAGCGGGGAAGAGCGAGCAGCAGCGTAAAGGCAACATAGCCAACAATAAAAGCCGGTGGGGCAGAGGCGACTGAAGAGAACAACCACCACAAGGGCCCTGCAGTGATATTAATCAAGAGTGCAGCCCACAGCGGCAATAGTAGAAAAGCGGCAGTAATCGGCAGGCCTAGCCAAATCGGCGAAACCTGTTCCTGGTAATGGAAGGTGCTAAGCACTACTAAGTAGGTGCAGCACAGCAGAACAATGCGCGGCAGGCAGCTTTTAAGCCCAGGCCCGATGTGCATTAGCAGTGCCGACATTAGCAATAACGTCATAAAGGCGGGGATTAGCAGGTCGCTATAGTCTCCCATGGCATAAAGCCACAACGAATAGCCCGCCATTAGTAAAATACTGCCGCTATAGGCGAGCGTCATCAATCGCTTGGAAATATGGTGCTCGGTCATATAGTCTCCTGCACCTGCTCAGTCGGTAGTTTACTCATCTCAAAAACCGAGAGCGTTGCTGGATCGATATTGATTAATTCAAGATGCTCACTGTGAATGTTGTCAGGTAGATCGGCGAGCAGTTGGTTGCGTCGTTGTGCGGCTTCTTTTGGTGAGCGTGAAAGCATTAGTGTGGCCAGCGTTGTGCTATCTAAGCGGTAAACGTTTTCGAAGTCATAGGTTAGCTCGCACAGCTTCTGAGCCGTTGGCCAAAGCTGATGGCGTTTTACATGAAGAATAAATACTTCCGCATGAACACCTTCACGCTCACAACGCGTTTGTTCACGAGTGATATCGCGTAACAGTTGCTCAGCGGCCCATAGATTAAGACCTGGAATTAATCGCAAGCGATGACGAATAGAGCCGTTCATATCGATCAGCTGCTGTGCACTGGATAAAGCAAGTAAGCCAAGTATCAGCAGTGCACAAATCAGTAGAATAAATTCAGAACCGTCCAATAACGGCGCTATCATTACCGAGCTAATCAGCGCTGCGCTGAGATTAAAGGCGGCCACCCAGCTATTTTGTGGCAACATCATCAACGCGGCCCAAGCCCAAATTAAAATACCGTGTCGTTCTGGCGCGGCGGCAATTAAGCTTAGCAGTAGCACGCCGGGCACCATCTGCCATGGCAACCCCCGAGAACGGCGGTGGCTAAAATCGAGCATTAACGCAGTAATGAATAGCCACCCGACTGAAAGCCATAACACGAGAGCCGCCGCAGGGGGAGTGGCGGGGGTCCATAATGCCAAGGCAACGGCAGCGGCTAACAGGTTGGCACGTAGTAGGCGGATTTTGTACTTGCTTTGCATGGTGACTTACTATTCGTCCTGAATAACCAGATGTATCCGAGCAAGTGGGTGCGTGTAGGATGACAAACGTACACAGCACACGTTAGCGCCTTAATCGCCCATAGTATAACGTTGAAATGGCATAACATAAGTACAAACATGTAAACGGCTTTGCTTGAGTGCTTGCCAATCGCAGAGGGCCCTGTCAAAGCCTATCTGCTCGGGCACCGTATAGTTGGAATGCCTTTAAAAAGTAACGATTGAATACCTTAAACTTAGTATGCGCGACGACGCACGGAGACAGCATGAGTGTTTCGACACCGTTCCAAGACGAAGCCCATCAGCACTTATCAGCCGGTAATGTGCCCGCCTATATGCAGGCATTGGGACAGGCGGCACGTCGCGCCGCCAGCGAACTGCGCCGGGCGGATACAGGATTGAAAAACCGTACACTGTTGGCCATTGCGCAGCGTTTGGCAGAAGCGCGGGCGCGCATACTGAACGCCAACGATGAAGATTTACAACGGGGTCGCGAGAATGGTTTGGACAGTGCATTGCTCGACCGTTTAGCTCTCAGCGATGCGCGTATTGACGCAATGATTGAAGGTTTGCAGCAGGTAGCTGGCTTGCCGGACCCCGTGGGCGAGATTGGCGATATGCGCTATCGGCCTAGCGGTATTCAAGTGGGTAAAATGCGTGTACCACTGGGCGTGATCGGCATTATTTATGAGTCGCGTCCGAATGTGACATTGGAAGCTGCCAGTCTGTGTTTGAAATCGGGCAACGCCTGCATTTTACGCGGCGGGTCGGAAGCCAGTGCATCAAATGCAGCCATTAGTAGCTGTATTCAAGCGGGGCTTGCCGATGTGGGGCTGCCTGAAGGTAGTGTCCAAGTGGTGGCCACCACCGACCGAGCGGCGGTGGGGGAATTAATCAGTATGCCGGAATATGTTGATGTCATTATTCCGCGGGGCGGTAAGTCACTTATAGAGCGTATATCGCGTGACGCACGGGTGCCGGTCATTAAGCACCTTGATGGTGTTTGCCATGTTTATATCGATACCACCGCCGACCCTGCCAAAGCGTTAGCCATCGCTGTCAATGCAAAAACGCATCGTTACGGTACCTGCAATACAATGGAAACACTGCTGATCGACGCACCGATTGCGGATCTATTGTTACCTGAACTGGTTCGCGCTTATGCCGTACATGATGTGGAATTGCGTGGCTGTCAGCGTACTCAAGCACTCCTACCCCAGGTGACGGCAGCGGTAGAGGCGGATTGGTATGCTGAGTATTTGGCGCCTGTGCTGGCGATCAAAGTTGTCGAGGGCATCGATGAAGCCATTGCCCATATCGAACAATATGGCTCTCATCATACGGATGCGATTGTTACCCAGGATTACTCATTGGCGCGGCGCTTCATGGCGGAAGTCGACTCCAGCTCCGTGATCGTTAATGCGTCTACCCGTTTTGCAGATGGTTTTGAGTACGGGCTGGGCGCAGAAATTGGGATTTCAACCGACAAACTTCATGCCCGTGGGCCTGTAGGGCTTGAGGGACTAACCACTCAAAAGTATGTCGTGTTTGGTGATGGCCAGGTGCGCGAATAAGGGGGTGGTATGAGTCAGTCAGGGCAACGTATCGGTATGTTAGGCGGCACTTTTGACCCTGTACATCTAGGTCATTTGCGCAGCGCGCTAGAAGTGCATGAAGCGCTGTCGTTAGATCGGCTGCATATGATACTCGCTCAACAGCCGCCATTACGCGGCCAACCTCAGGTCTCAGCACAACAACGATTGGCGCTTTTAAAAGCGGGTATTGGCGACACGCCTGGGCTGGTCGCAGATGATCGTGAACTGAAGCGGGAAGGCCCCTCGTATAGCGCCGATACGCTTGCCGAATTGCGGGCTGAATACGGTTATCAGTCCCGTCTAGTGATGGTCATCGGCTTTGATGCCTTCTTACGTCTAACGCAATGGCACCAGCCTGAACGCCTGTTTGAGCTCGCTCATCTGGTAGTGATTGCCAGGCCTGACTACAACGATCCGCTACCAGTATCGTTAATGGAACTGGTGGAGCATCGTAGAGTCGATAGTGTAGAAAAGTTGATGCAGCGGCCCTGTGGGGGCTATTTGCCGCTGCAACTGCCATCGCAAATGACGATTTCTGCAACCTACATTCGTCAGTGTTTGGTAGAGAAGAAAAGTGTGCGCTATTTAGTGCCAGCCCCCGTCGAAGAGGCCATTGAGTACGGTAGACTCTATCAACAGCGCGATTAGCGCTGGCAGTCATCAAAGAAGCCGTTACAATGGCCGGCTTTATCGACCGATTACCCAATGAGGTTGTCTTTAGGAGTCATGCACATCGATACATTGAAAAATTTAGCGGTTGACGCGCTAGAAGAACTGAAAGCACGTGACATTACCCAATTGGATGTTGCCAAACTAACTGAGGTTACCGACCTCATGCTGATTGCCAGCGGCACTTCGACACGTCATGTGGCCGCGCTGGCACAAAATGTAGTAGAAAAAGCTAAAGCCGCAGGGCTTGGTCCTTTAGGCGTGGAGGGTGGCGATAACGCTGATTGGGTGCTGGTTGACCTGGGTGATGTGGTGGTGCACATCATGATGCCCGAGGCCCGGACTCTCTACGACTTAGAGCGGCTATGGGCCGATCTGCCGAGTGATTCGGGTTCTATTGGAGAGTCGCTTGAGCGTTTTCAAGAGCGAGCCAGCATGTCATGAGGATCCGGCTGTTAGCGGTGGGAAGCAAAATGCCATCTTGGGTTGAAGAGGGCGTCGAAACTTACCGCAAGCGGCTGCCGAGAGATTTCAACCTTGAGATAGAAGAAATAGCGCTCGGCCAGCGGGGTAAAAATGCAGATATCGCAAAAGCGCGCGCCCAAGAGGCGCAGCGTATTCGCGATAAGCTGCGTGGCGACGAATATGTGGTGGCGTTGGAAGTCAAGGGCAAGCCATGGACAACGGAGCAGCTGGCTCAGGAAGCTGATGCCTGGCGAATGGCTGGGCGAGAGGTCGTGTTGCTTGTCGGCGGACCCGATGGTCTTGAACCTTCGCTTTCGGCGATGGCCAATACAAAGTGGTCGATCTCACCGCTGACGCTGCCTCATCCGCTAGTACGAATTATGCTGGCTGAGCAGCTTTACCGTGCCTGGACACTACTGGTAGGTCATCCTTATCACCGCTAATGGCTGAATGGTGAGTAATCACTGTTTGCGGCCTGTTGCGCCCTTTGTTTGATTTAATTGTTTGATTTGAGAGTCATTGTTGCCATGCTCAAGCGCCCCAATACGCTAAAAAACTCTGAACAAGAATTGCGTATTTTTCGTGTTAGAGCGCTGCTCGCCGTTTTAGTCGTGTTAACTCTTGCAAGCCTGTTGATGGGACGCCTCGTCTATTTACAAATCGTCCAACATGATATGTATAGCACGCGCTCCGAAAATAACCGGGTTCGTGTTGAGCCGCTACCCCCTAACCGTGGGTTGATCTATGACCGTAATGGCGTGCTATTGGCTGAAAACCGCCCAACGTACAACCTAACGCTCGTCCGTGAGCGTGTCGATAACCTGGATGAAACGCTAGCGCTACTGGTAGAGCTGCTTGAGCTACCTGAAGAAGAGATTGAGGCGTTCAATGTTCGATCACGCCAACGCCAGCGCCCCTTCCAGCCTGCTCTGCTGACCAGCGACTTAAGCGAAGACCAGATTGCCCGCTTGGCGGTTAATCGCCATCGCTTGCCTGGTGTTGAGATAGAAGCCCAGCCACTGCGATTTTATCCCGATGCAGAAATAATGGCACACGCTCTGGGCTATGTTGGTCGTATCAACGCCGAAGAGTTGGAAGCACTGGATGCGGGACGCTATGCAGGTACCCACTTTATCGGTAAAACGGGGATTGAGCGGTTTTACGAAGAGGAGCTGCACGGTCAGGCAGGCTTGCGTAAAGTAGAAACTAATGCCCGTGGCCGGGTATTGCGTGAGCTTGATCGAACCGATCCTGTGCCAGGGGAGAACTTGACCCTAACGTTGGATAAGTCGCTTCAGATGTTAGCCTATGAGCTACTTAATGGTCGCCGCGGCTCTATTGTGGCCATTGTGCCTGCAACAGGCGAGATCCTTGCCATGGTGTCGACACCTGGGTTCGACAGTAACCAGTTTGTCACCGGGATTGACGTTGCTTCTTATCGTGGGTTGCAGGAAGATCTTGATCTGCCTCTCTTTAATCGTGCTATTCGCGGCCACTACCCCCCCGGTTCTACGATTAAGCCTTTTCTGGCCTTGGCCGGTTTGGTCGAAGGGGTGATCACTCCTGATAGCACGATTAATGACCCTGGGTATTATCAACTTCCTAACGACTCCCGCCGCTACCGCAACTGGTTGCGCTGGGGGCATGGTCGTGTCGATATGGAACGCTCTCTCGCCGTTTCCAATAACACTTACTATTACACCTTGGCGCATGATTTAGGCATTGATAATTTACATGACCGGATGAGCAATTTTGGTTTTGGCCAGCGCGTGGCCCATGACGTGCAAGGTGAGAGCAACGCTTTGATGCCTTCTCGCGATTGGAAGCGCGGGCGCTTTAACCAGCCGTGGTACCCTGGTGAAACGCTTTCAGTGGGTATTGGACAGGGGTATTGGCAAGTGACACCTCTTCAGCTTGCTAGTGCCACTGCGACGTTGGCAAATCGCGGCCATTGGGTGAAACCCAGGTTGGCCCGTCAGATTGGCGATACCCCCGTGCCACAAGACCTGCCGGATACGCTGGATGATATTCAGCTAGCCAACGATAACTGGTGGGATAGGGTGTTCAGCGGTATGGAGAAAGTAATCAGCGGTAGTGAAGGCACTGCCCGTAGAACTGGCGTGGGCCTTGAATACCGTATGGGGGGCAAATCAGGCACCGCACAAGTATTTTCATTGGGCCAGGACCAGCGCTACAACGCTGACGAGTTAGCGGAGCGCCTTCGCGACCATGCTTTATTTATGGCCTTTGCACCGTTAGAAGACCCTCAAATTGCCGTATCCGTCATTGTCGAGAATGCCGGGGGCGGCAGTACCCATGCTGCCCACTTAGCACGTGCCATGACCGATGCTTGGCTGTTGAAAGATGACGCCCCCGATGCAGAGGAAGTGCGTGAAGTGCTTGAGGAAGATAATGCCAATGTGGAGGGTAACTAAACCATGCCTTGGCAGTATATAACTCGTTCCATGCGTGGTTATCCTGTACGCCCGCCCGAAAGCGGAATCGCCCGGCGTAAAAGTATCTGGGAAAGAATCCATCTCGACCCCTGGTTGCTTGGCTTGCTTCTATTATTGATGAGTAGCGGTTTGATCGTTCTTTACAGCGCTTCAGGGCAATCCATGGACGCCGTCATTGCTCAAAGCGTGCGTTTTTGCATCGCATTGGTAGGGATGGTGATTATCGCTCAATTCTCACCTTCTACTTTTTTACGTTTTGCTCCGCTAGCCTATGGCGTCGGCGTTGCCATGCTGATTGCCGTTGATGTGGTGGGTGATGTTGGCATGGGGGCCAAACGCTGGCTTGAGATTCCTGGCGTGATACGCTTTCAACCATCGGAAATGATGAAGCTGGCAGCCCCGTTAATGGTAGCGGCCTATCTTAACCGCTGTGAGCTGCCGCCGCGGCTGCGCGACATTGTAGTGTGCGGAATTATTATCGGCGTACCCGTTGTATTAACAGCGATCCAGCCTGATTTGGGTACATCATTGTTAGTATCCAGTGCTGCCCTAATTGTGGTTCTGCTAGCGGGTTTATCATGGCGTTTGATCGGTTTCATTGCGGCACTGGGAGCTGCGGGCGTGCCCGTGCTCTGGATGAACATGCACAATTACCAGCGTCAGCGGGTGTTGACGTTTTTAAACCCTGAAAGCGACCCGCTTGGTTCGGGTTGGAACATTATTCAATCCACCACCGCCATTGGTAGCGGTGGGCTATGGGGGAAAGGTTGGCTGCAAGGTACCCAGTCCCAACTAGAGTTCTTGCCGGAGCGGCATACGGATTTCATTATTGCTGTCTTGGGTGAAGAGTTTGGTTTGGTGGGAATGTTGGCGTTGCTGTTCCTGTATCTATTAATTGTGAGCCGCGGCTTATGGATGGCAAGTGCTGCTCAAGATACGTTTGGGCGTTTAGTCGCGGGTAGTATTATTTTAACCTTTTTTATCTATGTGTTTGTCAACATGGGGATGGTGAGTGGCATTCTACCTGTGGTGGGAGTGCCGTTGCCGTTGGTTAGTTTTGGTGGCACCTCCAGCGTGACCTTATTAGCGGGTTTCGGTATTCTCATGTCCATACATGCCCATCGTCGGTTGCTATCCCGCTAGTTGAAATTTGGCCAGTTCGACGCGTGAGCTGCTCATAAATGTAAGCTTCAGGAATGAATAGTTCCGGAATGGATGGTTTGAGTGTGGATAGTTCTGGAATTTAGAGTTCTGGAATTAATAGTTCTGGAATTTATTGTTCGCGAGTGGAGAGCCAATGAGCAAGGTTCAAGGAAAGACGAGCAGCTTTATGCTAGCAACGTTGATGTGCTGGGTAGCGCCAATGGTATTGGCCGGTGAGCCTTCTCAGGGTAGTCAACACGCCGCTTCCCAGCACTTTGCGCCCCAGCAGAATGCTGAAAGCCAAGCGTTGATGAAAGAGCTGATGGAAGAAGGGCTGCCACAAGCGTGGTTAGAAGAAGCCTTGGGGCAGGCGAATTATACCCAGAGTGTGCTAGATGCTATGGAAGGGGCTGCTGAGCGGCGTCTAAAGTGGCATGAGTACCGCGCGATTTTCCTAACCCAGCAGCGCATTGAAGAAGGCGTTGAGTTTATCGATGAGCATGCTGATGCCCTGGCGCGAGCCGAAGCCACTTATGGTGTGCCCGAGGAAGTTATTACCGCCATTATTGGCGTAGAAACTTATTATGGTCGGCATAAAGGCCAGCATCGTGTGCTAGATTCGCTAGCCACCCTGGCTTTTCATCATCCGGCCAGAGGCACTTTTTTTCGTGGTGAGCTAGCAGCGTTTTTACAAATAGCCTACGAGCAGCAAGTTGATCCCACTGAGTTACGCGGCTCTTATGCGGGCGCTATGGGGTATCCGCAATTTATTCCCACCAGTTATCAAGCCTATGCCGTGGATTTTGATGACGATGGGCGCCGCGATCTTTGGGAAAATCCGGTCGATGCTATTGGCAGTGTCGCCAATTATTTTGCCGAGCACCGCTGGCAGCCGGGCGCTGATATTTACCATCAAGCCAGTGGTCCAGCTGTATTGCCGGTAGAGCTAATGCAAGAACTCTCGTTTAACCAAACGTCACCGCCTGAGGTGAGTGTTGCTGAGCTTGAGGCGCACGGGTTTGAGCCGCGCAAGCAGCTCGATGATAATTTATTGGTCGTACCGTTAGCGCTTGAATACGCCGATGGACAGACCCAATACCGGTTTGGTGAGTACAATTTTTACGTGATTACCCGCTACAACCACAGCCACCTTTATGCTATGGCCATAGCTGAGTTGGCAGAAGCGATTGCCGAGCTGAACAAGGACGAGACATGAATAGCAAACTTTCCAAGTCCCGTTTTGCGAAGCCCCGTTTTACAAAGCCCTGTTTTGCAAAGCTGTGGTTGAAAAGCTCCCCGGTCACAGTGTCCCAGCGGGCAGGTGGCTTGCTCGCCTTGCTTACGCTGGTCAGTGGCTGTGCCAGTCACGAAACTCAGCGAGTGGATGCGCCCAGTGCTGCCAGCCAATCGGCTCATGCTGCTTCTCAGGCGGGCGGCACCAGCGGTGGTCGCTATGCCATGAGTGGTGATGCCTACCCAGTTGAGCCGCCGGATGTTACCAAAGTGCCTGACGCAGAACCGCGCATTGAGCAACCATCCCGAGCAGGCAATCGTTCTAGCTATGAAGTGTGGGGTAAAACCTATCACGTGCTGCCTGATGCAACTGGCTATGAGAAGCGCGGTACAGCCTCTTGGTATGGCGAAAAATTTCATGGCTACGCAACGTCTAACGGTGAGATCTACGACATGTATAAAATGTCGGCGGCGCATCGTTCGCTACCGTTACCTACCTTCGCACGGATTACTAGTTTGGATAATGGGCGGTCAGTGATTGTCAGGGTAAACGATCGTGGCCCCTTTCATAGTGATCGTGAAATCGATCTCTCCTACGCAGCTGCGGCAAGGCTTGGGTTCCTCGATAATGGTACTGGCTCCGTCAAAGTGGAAGCGATAAATCCCGAGCAGTGGTTGGCCGAGCGCGGCAAGGGCGGTAACGACACTGGGCAGGCAAGAGCACCTGAAAGAGCACCTGAAGCTCCCAGTGATGCTTCAAATGCCTCTCCCGCACTTGCTGGGCAAGCGCAGGGTACGCAAGTGCCTGCTTCACAACCATTGCACTCGCCCAGCCAGGGTAAGGTAGACGATGCGGTTTATCTCCAGATTGCGGCATTAGGCAATCCAGAAGGTGCCCAGCAGTTACAGCAACGTTTGCAAACTGAACAGCCACACGCAGTGCGGATTATGAGTGACGCTGACGTGTATCGCGTTCAAGTGGGGCCCATTACGCCGGGGCAAGAGTCCCAGGCTCGCGAAACACTGCGTCAAGCAGGGTTCCCCCAGGTCTTTGTTGTGCGATAATCCCTCCCCTATTTATTCCTTGTGGCGCGTCTTACGCGCCGCCCTGTTTTAAAAATAAGCTTTGCTAGTAAGCTTTCAAGTAAGTGAGACTGACGTTATGAACGTGTTTACATCCATTGGTCGCTCTGCGCGCCTGTGCCTTTTTGCTGCGATGGCGACGGTTGCCGTCCCTGCCTCTGCTCAGGTCATTCCGCAGCCGCAGACAATTATTCCTTCTCCTCCCCAGTTAGCGGCGAGTTCTTGGATACTCATGGATGCTAACAGCGGGCGAATTTTGGCAGAGCATAATTCAGATGAGCGACTTCCGCCTGCGAGCCTGACCAAGCTGATGACTGCCTATTTGGTTGAGCGCGAGCTGGATCGCGGTACGATCAATTTGACCGATATGATTAACATTAGTGAGAACGCATGGCGTACAGGCGGCTCAAAAATGTTTATTGAAGTGGGCGATCAAGTCTCGGTAGATGATCTGCTCCACGGTATCATTATTGTTTCTGGTAACGATGCCAGTGTCGCCATGGCAGAGCATTTAGCGGGTGGTGAAGCGCCGTTTGCAGATCTAATGAATCAGCATGCAACGCGTTTGGGCATGAATAATACTAACTTCCAGAACGCCACCGGCTTGCCGGGCGAGAATCATTACTCGACGGCCCATGACATGGCGCGTCTATCCCAGCACATCATTAATGATTACCCCGATCACTACGAAATATACTCGCAGCGTACTTTTTCTTACGGCGGTATTGATCAGCCTAACCGTAACCGCCTGCTGTGGCGTGACCCCTCAGTAGATGGCCTGAAAACGGGCTGGACAACAGAAGCGGGTTTCTGCTTGGTGTCGTCGGCTAAGCGCGATGATATGCGCTTGATTTCCGTCGTAATGGGCACTAATTCTGACGAGGCTCGCGCTCAGGAAACTCAAAAGCTGCTCAGCTATGGTTTCCGTTTTTTCGAGACGATGAAACTGTATGAACGGGGTGCCGTATTGGCAACGCCGCGTGTTTGGGGGGGCGATATTAACGAGCTGCGAGTTGGTGTGGACGAAGAAGTCTTTATGACACTGCCACGCAACCGCAATGAAGAATTGCGCGCACGCCTTAACCTTAACTCAGACTTACAGGCGCCGATTGCTATTGGCGATGAAGTCGGCACGCTGGAAGTTCACTTGGGTGAAGAAGTGGTCGGTGAGCGTCGTCTAGTGGCGTTGGAAAACATTGAAGAGGGCGGTCTCTTCAAGCGCCTGTTTGATCAGGTGCAGCGTTTCTTTAGTGGTCTGGTTAGTCGCTTTACCGATTAACCTTTGCGTAAGACGAGACCGGTGATTTTGTATCTGTAACGATGGGTTTGCTATGAAAAAAGGTACTCCTCAGGGACTGCGCGATTTACGCCAACCAGCGGCTCAAGAACCCCCTAAAATCACTTTTCCCTGTGATTACTCGTTAAAAGTCGTCGGTGATGCCGCCGAGGACTTTCCGGCTTGTGTGTGTCAGGTGATTGTCCGCCACGCGCCCGACTTTGACGCCACAACAATGCAAGTGGTAGATAGCCGAAAAGGACGTTTCCAGTCGGTTCGTGTGGTGATTAGGGCGACCGGAGAGCAGCATATTAAAGCGCTTTTTGATGACCTCAAGGCCACCGGTCGTGTTCATATGGTGGTGTAATCGTGGACGATACCACGCCGATTAGGCTGCATGATTTGGGGCGCCAAGCGTATTTGCCAGTTTGGGAGGCGATGCGCGCACTGACCGATACGCGCGATGCGCAAACACCGGATCAATTCTGGTTAGTAGAGCATGAACCGGTGTTTACCCAAGGGCAGGCTGGCAAGCCAGAACATTTACTGCTGCCTGGTGATATTCCGGTCGTGCACACCGACCGGGGCGGGCAAGTTACTTATCACGGACCTGGACAAGTCGTGCTATACCCATTGCTGGACGTGCGGCGAGGTAAAATTGGTGTGCGTGATTTAGTCACTGCGCTTGAGAACGCGGTGATTGATGTTTTAAGCAATTATGGCGTTAGCGCTCGTGCGCGTCCTGATGCACCCGGTGTCTACGTTACAACAGCGTCAGGTGAGGCGAAAATTGCCTCCCTCGGACTACGTATACGGCGTGGTGCGAGCTTCCATGGGGTGGCGTTAAATGTAGATGGTGACTTGGCGCCTTTTTCTCGCATTAACCCTTGCGGCTATGCCGGTATGCCTATGGCAAGGCTGGCCGATTTCGTGTCTCTATCAAGCGATCATGGGGTAGGGCGGCAATTGGCTGACGCGTTAGCCGTACAGCTAAAACGCGGCTTGGTCAGTATTGATAGCTCGCCATTATAAAGATTGCATTGTGCTCTCATAGAGCACAATTTTTCTTATCTCAATAGCGGCAAGCCATCTGCCGATAAATTTTTTAGCCGACGTTCAACGCGGGAATAAGGTTTGGATCTACAGCTTGGTCCTGTCCCGGAATAGCTGCCGGTGAGGCTAGGCCCAAGTTGTTTTTCTCGAATACACGGTCAGCGCGGTAACTGGAGCGCACTAGTGGGCCAGAAGGTACTTCCATAAAGCCTTTGCCCAAGCCAATGACCCGATAGCGATCGAATTCTTCCGGTGTCACCCAGCGCTCTACCGCCAAGTGATTTTTGGTCGGGCGCAGATACTGGCCAAGTGTCACAATATCCACACCAATTTCACGAAGATCATCAAACGTTTGTAGGATCTCTTCATCCGTTTCACCCAATCCCAGCATCAGGCTGGTTTTGGTGATGATATCAGGACGGTAGCGTTTCGCATGGGCAAGCACATCAAGTGTTTTGCGATAACCTGCCCGCCGGTCACGCACACGGCCTGTTAGACGTTCGACCGTTTCCACATTTTGGGCAAATACTTCCAGACCAGAATCGACAACACGCTCGACAGCCGCGAGTTCACCATCAAAGTCAGGCGTTAGGGCCTCAACGACGACTTCCGGCGTGCGGGCTTTAATGGCACGAATGCAGTTAGCGTAGTGCGTTGCGCCGCCATCATCGAGATCGTCACGATCTACTGAGGTGAGCACAATGTAGCGAAGCCCCATTAACTCCACCGATTTTGCGGTATTTTCAGGCTCCTCATGATCTAGCCAGCCCTTAGGGTTGCCGGTGTCCACCGCACAGAAACGACAGGCGCGGGTACATACCGAGCCCATCAGCATGATCGTTGCTGTGCCGTTGCTCCAGCATTCGCCCATATTGGGGCAATGAGATTCTGCGCAAACGGTGCTTAGTCGGTGGGTAGCGACGTTTTTCTTGACCGCCTCAAAGCGCTCCCCTCCGGGGATCTGGGCTCGCAGCCATTTGGGCTTGCGTTCAAGTGAAGGGGCTTCTGCCTGCGCTTTGCGCTGCTTCATGCCATCCTTGATCGCCGCCGTGCCATGTTCGTTACGGTATTTTTCACCACTAGACACGCGCTGCGAGGGGTTATTGCTCATAGGGACAGAGCCTCTCTTTTGTGCGGTAGGCCGGGTTCGTAAGCGGGTGGAAAACCCCTATATGGCCTGCCGACTGATAGGTGGTACGACCAATATTTTATCGTGCTAATAGTGACTAATATAACATATCTCGCTGTCAACGGGACACACCGTGGGACATCGCAGCACCCTAGGGTACAAGCATGGGGAGGCAGGCGACACCGTGGCTGGGTAGCGGGCTGGAAGGCGCTTGAAAATGGCGGCGGTAGTCGGGTAAATGCTCACGGATAAAACTCAGGAAGAGCTCAGCAACCGGCGTAGGAAGCCGTTCGCGGGTGTATACAGTGCACCAGGAACGGTGGATAGGGAAGTCAGGCAATCCCAGCTCAAAAAGTAACCCTTGCTCAAGTTCAAGCTGTACCGCCAAGCGTGGTAGTACCGCGACACCTAAGTGCGCCATTACACCGCCTTTAATCGCCTCATTGGTCCCTAGTTCAATACAGTGGGATAACGCGACCTGCTGATTGGCAGCCATTTGCTCAAAGGCGTTACGTACACCAGAACCGGGCTCACGCATAAGGACATAGTGACGGGCGAAGTCTGCCAGCGAGGGTTCGGGCATTGAAAGCAGCGGGTGCTCCGGCCAGACAACAGCGATTAGTTCGTTATCAAGGATCGGCATTACCACTAAGCGGTCGTCTTCAGGGACCATTGCCATAATGACAAGATCGTCTTGCTGTTCAGACAATCTTTCAAGTGCCTGGCTACGGTTACATACCTTCAGTCGAACGTGTACATCTGGATAATGCGCACGGAAACGGGCGAGCAGGTAAGGCACTACATATTGGGCCGAGGACACCGCTGCGATATTAAGTTCGCCGCTCATTTTGCCGTTAATATCGGATAGGTTCATTTGCAGGCGTGACAGTTGCCCAAAAATTTCTCTTGTCGAATGGGCGAGGGTATCGGCAGCAGGGAGTGAATGGAGCGTTTTGCCTGCGTATCTAAACAATGGCTGCCCTAGCGTCAGCTCAAGTTGGCGCATTTGTGCACTTACCGCTGGTTGGGTAAGCCCCAATTGCTCAGCCGCGCGTGAGTATGAGCGTTGACGGTGCACCGCCTGGAAAACCTGTAGTTGCCGAAATGTGAGGCGATTGAGCAGGTTAGGGGACGACATAGCAACCTCATGGTGAGCACTATTTACTGGCGATAGGAGAAATAACAACATCAGGCGTCATCGCCAGGGCAACGCATGCTATCACCGAATTTTTAACACTGCTTAAAATGGACTCTATTAATTGTATATTTGGTAATTTTCAGGGTTAAAGATCGACGCCATGCGCGTAGTGGCCTAAACTATATTGCATTGCAGCATCGTTTTGCAGAATCATTGTTTTCGGGTCTGAGGCCGGTGCATCAACCCAATGGGAGAACCTATGAATTTTCTTGCCAACCCACTCGCCAATAGTATGTTTCCTGCTAGCGCTTTTGCTGGTGAATGGCTGGAGCAACAAAATGGTTCCACAAGCGCACCAGGTAGTGAAGCGCTCGCTTCTTTTTTCGATCCCTTCGGGTTTGGTCGCGCGGCGTTTGGTTATTGGCGCGATAGTGTAGAGCGAAGTGTTTTGTATTGGGATGTTATGCGCGAGCGTGGCAACCAGTACCTTGAACATATGGAGCAAACCAAGCCCAATGTGTTGGGGTTTAATACCGAAGTGCTGGTGGATGGACGGACGCTACCGCGGCCAACCAACTATGAGTTACTACGCGTGCTACCTCACGAAGGGACTGAAATCGATCTTCAAAAACGTCCTTTTGTCGTAGTCGATCCGCGCGCGGGGCATGGGCCAGGGATTGGTGGATTTAAACCTGACAGCGAGTTGGGTGTGGCTCTCAAAGCAGGGCACCCCTGCTACTTCATTGGCTTTTTGCCATTTCCTGAGCCGGGCCAAACGGTAGAGGATGTGGTTGAGTCGGAAATAGCGTTTCTTCGTCACGTCATTGAGCTACATCCCGAGACCACCGAAAAGCCGATGGTGGTGGGCAATTGCCAGGCGGGCTGGCAACTAATGATGGCCGCAGCCCTAGAACCGGAAGTGTTTGGTCCTATTCTGATTGCCGGTGCACCGCTCTCTTACTGGGCCGGCGAACACGGCAAAGCGCCTATGCGTTATACCGGTGGTATGACGGGAGGAAGCTGGGTTACCGCGCTCACTACGGATATTGGTAATGGTCTGTTTGATGGTGCCTGGTTGGTTCAGAACTTTGAGCGTCTTAACCCAGCCAATACGTATTGGAAAAAGCAGTATCATCTTTATGACAATATCGACACAGAAGCGGGCCGCTACCTTGAGTTCGAGCGCTGGTGGGGCGGTCACGTTGTACTAGGCGGTGAAGAGATTCAATACATTGTCGATAACTTATTCATTGGCAATCGTCTCTCTACGGCACAACTGGTGACCAGTGATGGGCGTCGAATTGATCTTCGCAATGTACGTTCCCCTGTTGTGGTGTTCTGCTCGCGTGGTGATGACATTACGCCACCGCCTCAAGCGTTGGGTTGGATCCGTGATTTATACGAAGATGTAGACGATATCATTGCTCATGACCAGACCATCGTCTATTGCCAGCACGATACGACTGGCCATTTAGGTATTTTTGTATCGGGAAGTGTTTCGCGTAAAGAACATACCGAGTTCACCGCGAACATGGATTACATTGATGTATTACCGCCAGGCTTATACGAAACGGCGATAACGCCTGCCGAGGAAGGCGAAGACCCTGAACTGTACGAGCGTGAATACCTGCTTGAATTCATGTCACGTGATTTCACTGAGCTGGATAGCGCCGTCAAGCACAAGCCCGAGGATGATCGTCGTTTTGCTACCGTGGCCCGTATTTCAGAAATTAATCTAGGGATGTATCGGCTGTTTATACAGCCCTGGCTAAAAGCCACAATGACTCCCGAGGCGGCTCGCTTGATTCGTCGCATGCACCCGATCCGCCTGGGTTACAAATTGCTCTCTGATCGCAACCCCCTTTCCGTTCCGTTACCGGTCATGGCGGATGCAGTGCGCAAAAATCGCCACCCGGTGTCACAGGACAATCTGTTTAAAGCGTTTGAAAACATGGGGTCTGACCAATTGGTCGCTAGTCTCAATGCGATGCGTGATCTGCGCGATAGCAGTACCGAAAAAATGTTCATGGATATCTATGGCCAGCCGCTATTACAAGCCGCCGTAGGCCTTTACGGAGATGCACATGTACATCGCCGTCGTCCTGGAGCTGAACCTGAACATCGTCGCTTTGTTGAGCAGCGTCAAGAAGCATTACGTGAAAAAATCGCTCATGGCAGTGCCCATGAAGCGGTCATGCGTTCGCTCATTTATGTAATGGGCGGTGCTCCGGCGACAGATGAGCGTAACTTCAAACGTCTGCGCGCCTCGCGTGCTGAGCTTGAGCCTGGCATTGAGCTGAGCGAGTTTAAGCGCTTAGTACGTGAGCAGTTCTTTATCTTAAAATTGGATCGTGAAGCAGCATTGAGTTCACTGCCTAATCTGCTGGCTGGAAAAAGCAACGACGATATTGACGGCTATATTAGCCATCTTGAGCATGTATTCGCCGCCAGTGGTGAGCTTTCAGAGCATGCTGCTGAGCGCTTTGCTCAAATTAAAGCACTGTTTAACAAGGCAAGGCCCAGAAAAGCCGAGGCGATTGCTAAACCCAAAGGCGCCAAGGAAGAAGCAACGGCAGCGGCTACGCCTTCACCAGCGGCAGAAGAACCAAAGCCGACATCGGATAACGCTAGCAAATCGGGCTCTGAATCATCTGAATCAACAGCTAAGCCCAAGCGTGCTGCTGAGCGTCGAAAGACACCGCGTGACCGCTAAAACAATGCTTTAGCTTACAGCGCCCCCGCCTATTTGGTGGGGGCGTTTTGTTTGTCTTAGTACTTTTTGGGTTGCTGTAATGCTGGTGGCAGTCTAGTGTCTAGCTACTCTTTATCTGAAATCTAAGGAAACTCTCTGCTACTTGGTTGCTACTAGCGCTTAGCCAAAGGCTGGGGTAGGGTAGGCGCATTTTTTCATCCGTATCTTTTTTATAGACTGGTTCATTCCAGCGATACGGCACCGAATTCAGAGCACGCGCAGACAGTCCGTGCATTAGGAAAGTGGAGCACTATGGGCAAGTCACTGGTCATCGTCGAGTCGCCGGCTAAAGCGAAGACGATTAATAAATATCTCGGCAACGATTTCATCGTCAAGTCGAGCGTGGGTCACATTCGTGACCTGCCGACCAGCGGCTCAGGTAAGGCAGCCTCCGACCCTAAGGAGCGCGCGCGCCAGGCCGCAGCGACACGCAAGATGTCGGCGGAAGAGAAAGCAGAATATAAAAAGCGTAAAAGCCAAGATCAGCTAATTCGGCGGATGGGGATTGACCCCGATAATGGCTGGGAAGCTCGCTATGAGGTGCTGCCCGGAAAAGAAAAGGTCGTGGCCGAGCTACAAAAGTTGGCTGAGAAAGCCGACGCTGTCTATCTCGCAACGGATTTGGACCGCGAAGGGGAAGCCATTGCTTGGCACCTGCGCGAGACTATCGGTGGTGACGACAGCCGCTACAAGCGCGTGGTGTTTAATGAAATCACCAAAAACGCTATTCAGGATGCGTTCAAGGCGCCTGGTGCGCTGAATATACCCCGCGTAGAAGCACAGCAGGCGCGACGTTTTCTGGATCGTGTGGTGGGCTTTATGCTCTCGCCCCTATTATGGGCGAAAGTAGCGCGTGGGCTGTCAGCGGGCCGTGTGCAGTCAGTCGCGGTTCGGTTGATTGTCGAGCGTGAGCGTGAAATTCGTGCCTTTATCCCCGAGGAGTTTTGGGATGTACACGCGGATTTAGCCTCACCAGAAGGGGAGCTGGTGCGTTTTGCCCTGGTTCGTCAGGATGGCAAAGCCTTTAAGCCCACCTCCGAAAAAGACACTCTGGCGCGTATTGAACAGCTTAGAAAAGTCAAGCTGGCGATTACCTCACGGGAAGACAAGCCCACCAGTTCAAAGCCCACGGCACCCTTTATCACCTCGACGTTGCAGCAGGCGGCGAGTGGCCGGTTAGGCTTTTCTGTCAAGAAAACCATGACCATGGCCCAGCGCCTTTATGAGGCGGGCTACATCACCTATATGCGCACCGACTCCACCAATCTTTCGAAAGATGCAGTAGAAAGCGTGCGTAGTTACATTGGTGATGAGTTCGGTAAGCGCTATCTGCCAGAAGCGCCTAATCGTTACAGTAGCAAAGAGAGCGCCCAAGAGGCTCACGAAGCCATTCGTCCGTCTAGCGTTGAGCGTAAAGCGTCGGATCTGGCCGGTATGGAACGCGATGCAGAACGCCTTTATGAGCTGATCTGGCGTCAGTTTGTGGCTTGTCAGATGACTCCCGCTGAGTATTTGTCTAGTACGCTCACCGTCGAGGTCGATGGTTATGAGTTGCGTGCTAAAGGCCGCGTGCTGAAATTTGATGGTTATACCCGGGTGATGAAACCCAGCGGTAAAAATGAAGACCAGAGCTTGCCTGATTTGCCTCAAGGCACTTCCATGGCGCTGGAGGCGCTCGACCCTCAACAGCATTTTACTAAACCCGCACCGCGTTACACTGAAGCAAGCCTAGTTAAAGAACTCGAAAAGCAGGGGATTGGTCGCCCCTCCACCTACGCATCAATCATCTCCACGATCCAGGATCGCGGTTACGTAAAGTTGGAAAATCGCCGTTTTTATGCGGAGAAACTGGGCGACATCGTTACTGAGCGGTTGAAGGAGTCCTTCCCTGATTTAATGGACTTTTCGTTCACTGCTCGTATGGAAGATAGTCTGGATGAAGTCGCAGAAGGTGAGCGTAACTGGCAGGCCTTGCTAGATGCTTTCTATGGTGAGTTCCGTGACGAGCTTGCTAAAGCTGAAAGCGACGATGGCATGCGTCCCAATCAGCCGGTGCCCACCAATATCGATTGCCCAAAGTGTGGCCGCCATATGCAAATTCGCACGGCTTCTACAGGCGTGTTCTTGGGCTGTAGCGGCTATAATTTGCCACCCAAGGAGCGTTGCAAAACCACTATTGACTTGATTCCCGGTGAAGAGTCGGTAGCCGAAGATGCGGGTGAAGAGGCTGAAACTGATGCACTGCGGGCCAAGCGTCGTTGCCCCAAGTGTGGTACAGCGATGGACAACTACCTGATTGATGAAACTCGCAAGCTGCATATTTGTGGTAACAGCCCCGATTGTGACGGCTACGAAGTGGAAAGCGGCAAATTCAAGATTAAGGGCTACGATGGCCCGGTGATTGAGTGCGATAAGTGCGGCTCTGAAATGCAGTTGAAGTCAGGTCGCTTTGGCAAGTATTTTGGGTGCACCAATAGCGAGTGTAAAAACACACGCAAATTGTTGAGGAGCGGTGAAGTGGCTCCGCCGAAAATGGACCCCATCCCTATGCCGGAGTTGGCCTGTCAAAATGTGGACGACCATTACGTGCTGCGCGATGGGGCAAGCGGCTTATTTTTGGCGGCGAGCAAATTTCCTAAAAATCGCGAAACGCGGCCGCCACTGGTGAAAGAACTGAAAGCGCATGCTGATGAGTTGCCTGAGAAATATCACTTTATTCTCAAAGCGCCCAGTGAAGATCCAGATGGCCGACCCGCTCAAATCCGTTATTCACGTAAGAGCAAAGAGCAGTACGTGATGACAGATGAAGAGGGTAAAGCTACCGGTTGGAAAGCCATGTTTGAAGCCGGTAAATGGCACGTGGAGGATAAGCGTAAGTGAATGCACGGTCTCGAACCAACCAGTTGCTCTATCAGGCGGAGCTACTAGCCACTTCCTCAGTGGGAGAAGATGAGCATACTCCCTCACGTCAGATGGCGTTGGAGGAAGGCGCTTTGGCTCTCTTTGAGCTGGCATTAGAGTCGCTTTTGCGCGAAGTCACCGAACATGCGCGCTTGTCAGAACACCGCTGGAATGTGTTGCTGGCAAGTGATGGCCCGGCCTTGGCAGAGCTGCAGCGCCTGCGCGACTTAAAGGCTGAGCCGGAGAGTTGGTTGAATTGGCTGGCTGGCCAGCTTGAGCGCCTGCATAGTGATGAAGGTGCTGCGCGGCGCGCATCGCATAATCCCGCTATGATTACAGTGGGTGGTCAAGCGAATTTACGTCAACAATTGTTGGATAAGCTTCAGGATGCCAAGCGCGAAATAGAAGCTCTGCGCGAAACCAGCCTAGAGTGGTAAGAGACTTATTGCTCAATGGTCAAGTAAGCACCACGAAAAGGAGATCATGATGCGCTATAACCAAATTAAAGATTTAGTCGAATGGGCGGCAGGTTTTCATGCGCGGATGGCGCGTCAGTACAGTGAGGCCGCTGATAAGGCAGATAATGAGCGCTTAAAAATGGGGTTGGATTACTTAGCTAGCCGCGAATTGCAAATGAAAACGGGGCTTGAAGACCTGTTTAACGACGGTACCGACCATTCTAAGATATTAGAAACGTGGTTCGATGAATCAAGTGAATTTCCTGAGCCGCCCGAATTGGATCGAATAGCAGAGGAAACTGTTTTAGGTTCTCTCGAAGATGCGATGAAAACTGCCACCATCGCCCATGAGCGCTTACAAGCGATGTATGAGCATCGTGCTTTACGTTCGAGAATTAAACCCGAAGCAGAGTTCTTTGATTCGCTAGCCGAAGGGCATAATTCAGAAATACGCCATATGATGGCCAGTATGGAAGAGTTGCAAAGCATTTAATGCCAGAGATGACGAAATCACTAACAGCCGGTATGGGAATAGGGTATAACAGCCTCCAGATGCGCCTAATCGGACTTGTAACGGCCAATTTGTTTCGAGAAATACCATGATTCCTGTAAATCGCCGTCGTTTTTTAGCCATGGCGCTGAGCTGGCCTGCAGTTGCCAGCGCAGCTGTTAATGCACCTAGCCAAGCTGGCCCTTCTGATCTTATCGAAACAATGCTTACTCGCGCTCATTTACCGCGCCATAGTAACGAGCTTTGGGTATTGGTTGATGATAAAGAGGCAACGCTTAGCGTATTTCGTGGAAGTGCGCTGGTTGAGCGTTTTATGCCTATTTCTCTAGGGCGTTCTGGGGCGAAGACCCAGCGGGTTCGCGGTGATAACGTGACCCCAAAGGGTGAGTTTCGTATCAATCGTTTTAATTATCAAAGCCAATGGCGCACTTTTATGGGCATTGATTTTCCAACACCGCCCCATGCACGAATGGCGTTAGAAAAGGGAATTTATTCCCAAGCAGATTATGAAAATTACTTCGATTACTACCGTCGTAACGGACATCCGCCGCAAGATACGGTCCTAGGTGGGGCGATTGGTATCCATGGTCTGGGTAGTGCCGATCCCGATATACATGGGCGTTTTCACTGGACCCAAGGGTGTGTGGCCGTTACTAACGAGCAAATTGACCGCTTAACAGATTTGGTGGGTGTTGGCACCCGGGTAGTGATCCGTTAAGCTATTGCCGTTGAAGGAAGTTCGAGGTTTTAAACAAGTGGCTATAGACAACCGCTGTGGTCTATTATAAAACGGCGTTTGGCTTGCGTGCTTTATGGCACAAGTCATTGTAAAGAACCTGCACCGCAGGTAGACAAATTTAAGCTTAGCTTTTAGTCTTATTTTTGTCATACCCTAAACGTAGTACCCAAGGACGACTCAAGGAGAACATTATGACTTTGAAAACTACTCTGAAGATGACTGCTGCTGCCGCTTCACTGGCAATCCTAGCTGGCTGTGCTTCTACCAGCGCACTGGAAGAAGTTCGCATGACTGCAGAATCTGCACAGGCTGACGCAGCAGAAGCACGCAGCATGGCTTCACAAGCTATGAACACTGCTAATCAAGCACAGCGCGATGCGCAGGCTGCTCTGCAGATGTCTGAGCAGAACCGTGAAGAAATGAGCCGTCAATTCCAGCGTTCCATGCAGAAGTAATTCTGCTTGGGCTATTGAGAATGTCCTAGACTATCTTGGTAGCTGCTGGAGGATGGTGTAGTTAGTATGGCGTAAGTAAGTTAAAATGTTAGGCAAGCTTCTTTTGCCGCTAGCTACGCAAAAAACCCCGCCTCGGCGGGGTTTTTTGTTGCTGCAATTTTGTCTAGGCGTCTTTATCAGCGGCGGGGGTGGCGCTTAGTTCAATCTCATCGATCAGTTCAACGGGTTCAGGTTCGGGTTCAGGTGCCTGAGGCCCATAGAGTGCAACAAATTGGCCGTCCGGCGTTTCGACGGCGCGTTGTATCTGTTCGGCGTCGATTTCAATATCTTCGTCAGTAAGCTCATTGACCCGCTCAATGGCGATGAGCAGTGGCTCAAAGCCTTCCGCGTTTTCTTCCAGTTGAGGAAATGATTGCACGAACAGCGTGCCATCGGCTGTCCAGCCTGCTTTGAATGGAGCGTCTATCAGATTAACTTGAGTGCCACTCGGTAAACGCTCATAAAGCGATTCAATGTCTTCTGGGTACATACGAATACAGCCACGGCTTACGCGCATTCCGACACCATCAGGGCGGTTGGTGCCGTGAATCAAGTAGCTCGGCATGGCCAGCAGGATCGCGTGCTCGCCTAACGGATTGTCAGGGCCGGGCGGTACTACGGAAGGGGCTGGTTCGCCGCGTTCGGCCGCTTCGCGACGCATGGAAGCAGGCGGCGCCCAGGCGGGGTCTTTAACTTTAACCGTGGTGCGAGTTATACCTACGGGTGTGGCGAACTCTTCACGACCTACGCTCACCGGATAAGTTTCGACAATGCCGGGCTTGTCCGCAGGATAATAGTAAAGCCGCAGCTCAGAGAGGTTCACAACAACGCCTTCGCGCGGGGCAGGCGGCAATATGTACTGAGCGGGGATCACTACTTCGGTACCTACACCGGGTACCCATAGGCTGACATCGGGGTTGGCCATGCGGATCTCTTCATAGCCAATATTATGTCGACGGGCGATATCAATCAGTGTTTGCTCGGGGTCTTCGACAACGACGGTATAACGCTTCCCAATCACGTCACCGCTTTCAGGAAGGCGGAAGTGGCCACGGGGCAGTTCATTCTGATCAGACACCTGAACGGCGCTGTCGACGGCGTCGATGCTGATTTCCTGTGCCTGGCTATCGGCTTTCTCGTCAGTCGGTTGCGCAAAAGCGGGGCTCGCTAAGCTTGCGGCTAATAAAACTGCCAAGCTGGTAGGGCCCCAGAGGGTAAAAGTATCGCGTATATTCATGGTCGTTCCTAATATGTTAATCACTGCTGATGCGCGTTGTGAACCATTAAGGCATGGCTAGTGGCAAGTTTGCCCCAAGGTTCACGCCGCCGCTACTTTTTGATTAAGCGTGCTGAGTAAGTTTTCGAGCTGCTGGAAGCGCTTGTCGACACTTTCCATAGGCAATTCAAATCTTAACGTGTCAGAACCGTCTAAACGGTAATGCTTCGGAGATGTCTGAATAAGGGTGACTAGCGTTAAAGGGTCGACTTGGGTGCTGCCATCAAACAGCACCCGCCCACGGGTCTCTCCAGCCTCAATCTTGCTGATGCCTAATTGCTCAGCACGATGGCGAAGCTTGGTTTGGCGAATTAGATTTTTTAGCGGTGCGGGCAGCAATCCAAACCGGTCAATCAGCTCAACCTGCAGCTCTTTAAGCTCACTATCGCTTTGAGTATTGGCAATCCGCTTATACATGACGAGCCGTTGTTGCACATCGTGAATATAATCATTCGGAATCAGTGCTGGCAGATTAAGGCTAATTTCCACGCCGGTATTGAAAGGTGCATCGATGTTAGGTGTTTTACCAGCACGTATGGCTTTCACAGCACGATCCAGCATCTCCATGTAGAGTGTGTAACCGATGGTTTCCATCTGGCCGCTCTGCTCATCACCCAACAGTTCGCCAGCCCCGCGGATTTCCATATCGTGGCTGGCCAAGGTGAAGCCAGCGCCTAAATCATCTGAGGCGCTGATCGCTTCCAGGCGTTTGATAGCATCACGTGTCATGGCTTTGGGGGGGGGCGTTAATAGGTAAGCGTAAGCCTGATGGTGGCTGCGGCCAACGCGACCCCGTAATTGGTGCAGCTGTGCCAGGCCAAACTTATCGGCACGTTCAATAATAATCGTATTGGCGCTAGGTACGTCAATGCCGGTTTCAATAATGGTTGAGCACACCAGCACATTAAAGCGACGGTGGTAGAAGTCTGACATGATACGTTCTAGGCTGCGCTCGGGGAGCTGGCCATGGGCTACCGCCACCCGGGCTTCGGGAATTAATTCTCGGATCTTTTCTGCGCTGTTCTCAATCGTTTTAACCTCGTTATGCAGCACATAGACCTGGCCACCGCGGAGGATTTCACGCAATAATGCTTCTTTAATAATGCTGGTGTCGTGCTGCTGGACGAAGGTTTTGACTGATAGGCGGCGAGCGGGGGGCGTTGCGATAATTGAAAGATCGCGGATACCGCTCATGGCCATATTCAGTGTGCGCGGAATGGGCGTCGCCGTTAATGTCAAAATATCGACTTCAGCGCGCAGTGTTTTAAGCTTCTCTTTTTGTGCCACGCCAAAGCGGTGCTCTTCATCAATGATCAGTAAGCCCATCTTGGGTAGCTCAACGCTCTTGGAGAGCAGTTTATGGGTGCCAATAACGATATCAGTTTGGCCGCTTTTGATGCTCTCCAGTGTTTGGTTGGCGTCTTTTCCGCTGGTAAAGCGGGAGATCAAACCAATGTTGACGGCGGTGTCGGCAAAACGGTCGCGGAAGTTCTCAAAATGCTGGCGTGCCAATAGCGTTGTGGGTACCAGTACTACCACTTGGCGACCGGATTGCACGGCCAGGAAAGCCGCCCGCATGGCGACTTCGGTTTTGCCGAAGCCCACGTCGCCGCAAACAACGCGATCCATTGGCTGTGGCGATGTCATGTCGCTGATAACAGCCTCAATCGCTGCATGCTGGTCGGCGGTCTCTTCAAACGGGAAGTTGCTCGCAAAACGAACATATTCATCGCCTGGCGCTTCGTAGACAACGCCTTGCTGGGCTTCCCGGCGGGCGTAGACATCTAGCAGTTCAGCAGCAGTATCGCGGATCTTCTCCGCGGCTTTGCGGCGGGCTTTTTCCCATTGATCCGAACCAAGTTTGTGTAGCGGCGCCAGTTCGTCATCGGCTCCGCTATAGCGAGAAATGAGGTGCAGGCTATCAACGGGCACATAAAGTTTGGCGCCATCGGCGTAGGAGAGTGCCAGAAACTCACTCGCCTGGCCGCCTGCCTCTAGCGTTTCCAAGCCCAAATAGCGACCCACACCGTGGGCCTGGTGAACCACCGGGGCGCCTTCGCGCAGTTCTGATAGGTGACGAACCGCAAGCTCGTTATCATCGGTGGCTTTTTCGCGCCGACGGCTTTGGCGTACCACATCACCAAACAGCTCGGTTTCGCTAATCACCGCAACGCTGGGGTTGTTCAACCATAGGCCACTATCAACCAAACCTTCAGTAATTGCATAGGTATGCTTGCTGGCTAGAAAGTCGTGAAAGCTATCAATGTGGGGGAGGGCAAGCCCAAGAGGCGCTAATATTTCTTCCAGCGCTTCGCGGCGCCCTCTGGACTCCGCCACAAAAAGCATGCGGGTCTGGTCGTGAGATTTCAGAAACGCAGCTAGTTCGCCTAACGGTTGTTTGGCGCGGGCATTGATAGATAGCGTGGGAAGCGGCAAAGCTTCGGGATGTTGGGCATGGCGCTGTTCGCTATCGTCGGTCAGTTCTATGCGCGGCCGGGCTTTAATTGCCGAAAATACATCATTAACAGGAAAAAATGCCCGATGCGGAGGCAGGAGGGGGCGGGTTGGGTCAACGCCTAAATTAACGTAGCGGGCATCAATTGACCGCCAGTGCTGCTCGGCCGCATCAAAAACGCCCGGCAGAAGTGCCACCCGGGTATCATCGGTCAGGTGATCAAACAGCGAGGCGGTTTGATCAAAAAACAACGGTAAGTAATGTTCGAGGCCCGGCGATGGAATGCCTTTTAGCGCATCGTTGTAAAGTGGGCACTGGCGCGGATCGACATCAAACAGGGTTTCAAACTGTTCACGAAAACAGGCGATAGCGCTGCGGCTCAGCGAGTATTCGTGGGCAGGCAATAATTCCAATGCATCCAGTTTATCTGTCGAGCGCTGACTGCCTGGATCGAAATGGCGCAGCGTGTCAATTTCATCATCAAACAGGTCGATGCGAATCGGCTCATCCATACCCATCGCAAACAGGTCGATCAGCGCGCCGCGCATGGCGTATTCGCCGGGTTCGTATACCGTTTCAACGGCGCGGTAGCCCGCCCTGGAAAGTGATTCACGAAATGCTTCACGATTTAAACGCTCGCCGGTTTTCAGCGTCATTACCCGGCCAGCGATATATTCAACCGGTGGTAATCGTTGCATCAACGTATTGATGGGCACCAAAACAATACCGCGAACGCCATCCTGTAGTTGACGCAGCGTGCGTAGCCTTGCTGAAACAATATCCTGGTGTGGGGAGAAACTATCGTAAGGCAGTGTTTCCCAGTCGGGAAAGGGTAAAACCGGCACATCGCTATAAAAGTAGAGATCTTGTTCCAGGCGCTGTGCACTGGCCGTACTGGGGGTGATCACTAAGAGGGGAGCATGAGCCGCAACGCGGGAAAGTGCCAGCACAGTCGCACTGCCCGGCGGCGCTGTCCAGTAAAGTGTGTCGCGTGTCCCTTGAGGCTGGGGCGGTTCGAGCAAAGAGAAGGTCGGCATAAGCAAGATATCGTTTTTGCGCTGAAACGGAAAACAGATCATACACGATCACCCGTTTCAGTTAGAGTGCCGCGGCTTAAGGTAGCGGCTGAATCTTTTAGGATCGTTCTTTTTTGTAGTGAGATCGACGATTCTGTAATACCCCTACATGTTGTGCGACTATCCATTCATTGCGACCACTGCGCTTGCCCCGGATAATAAGCATCAATTGATTGGTCTACGACCCCGTTCCCACTTCCTGTTTCCACTACCTGATGAGGCCGCACGTGAGTCAGCAAGCGCTCGAAAACGTTTTTCAAGAATGGCAGGGCAACGAAGCCTTGGCGGAGCAAATGATCCCGTTAGTTGGGCAGCTCTATCGTCAGAACAATGTCGTTGCCACCATGTTTGGACGTTCGCTGATCAAACGGTCAGTCATCCGGATTCTTAAAGATCACCGCTTCGTGCGCAAACTGGAGGGAACCGAACTTTCCGTCGAGGATACTTACCCTATTCTCAAGAGCATGGTTGCGCTAAACCTTGGGCCTGCGCACGTGGATGTGGGCAAGTTAGGGGTAATGTTTAAGCGCCAGGGTGGCGGCGATGTTGACGCCTTCCTGCGTAAAGAGCTGGGCGAAATCATTGACGGCTACCAGCCTGGCGCCAGTACCGGCGAGCCGCAAGATGTGGTGCTCTATGGTTTTGGCCGTATCGGTCGTTTGCTGGCGCGGGTGATGGTTGAGAAAGCCGGTGGCGGTAATCTGCTGCGTTTACGCGCTATCGTCGTTCGTGGCCGCGGCGATGTAGCAAAAGACCTTGAGAAACGCGCTAGCCTGCTGCGCCGTGATTCCGTCCATGGTCCGTTTGACGGCACTATCATGGTCGATGCAGAGGCGCGTTCTTTAATAGTTAATGGCAATGTCATTCAGGTCATTTACGCAGATTCACCCAGCGAGATTGATTATACCGAGTACGATATTCATAACGCGGTGATTGTCGATAACACCGGTATTTGGCGCGATGAAGCAGGCCTAGGGCAACATCTGCAGTGCAAGGGCGCTGCTAAGGCGCTGCTGACAGCCCCGGGTAAAGGCGATATTAAAAATATTGTCTATGGCATTAACCATGAGTCCATTGGTGATGACGACCTTATCGTGTCGGCTGCTTCGTGTACCACTAACGCTATCGTGCCTGTACTCAAAGTGCTGAATGATGAGTATGGTGTGGTAAATGGTCACGTGGAAACCGTGCATGCGTACACTAATGACCAGAACCTTATCGATAACTACCATAAAGGCGATCGTCGTGGCCGTAGTGCAGCACTGAATATGGTGTTGACCGAGACTGGTGCAGCGAAAGCTGTCGCTAAGGCGTTGCCAGAGCTTGAAGGTAAACTGACCGGTAACGCGATTCGTGTGCCCATCCCGAATGTTTCTATGGCCATTCTTAACCTGACCCTGGACAAAACCACCGATGCCGCTGCGCTAAATGACTACTTGCGCCGGATGTCGATTGATTCTGCTTACCAGAAGCAAATTGACTTTGTCGACTCCGCCGAGGTGGTTTCGTCGGACTTCGTGGGTAATCGTCATGCCGGTATTGTTGATGCCAAAGCCACCATCGCCAACGGTCATCATGCTGTTGTTTACATGTGGTACGACAACGAATTTGGTTATAGCTGCCAAGTCGTGCGAATTTTACAGCAAATGTCTAATGTGCGGTTTCTAAAGCTGCCGCGCTAAATAATGGCGCTCGCTTAGCTTCGTAGGCGGGCTGTCAGGCTAAATTGAGATGCAGCGTCACCTTCGGGTGGCGCTGTTTTTATTTTTGTAAAGCCTCTTAGCCAAAGTATATAGCACCTTTTGCGACCTTAAGGGATGTGGTCATTGGACGCGCTTGTCTTTATAATACGGTGGATTTTTCGGGGTGGTTCAAGTGCTACTTGGGCCGGACTGGTAACAATCTGAGCAGAAAATAAGCATTCGCTGAGCAGAAAATAAGCATTCGAACCCCTTACCTTCGTATATCCGATCCAACAACTGGGCGAGACTATGATCGAAGTCAAAAAAGGCCTGGATCTCCCCATCGCGGGAGCGCCCGAGCAGCGTATTGAAGATGCGCGGCCTGTGCGCCACGTGGCAATCCTGGGTACCGACTATGTTGGCATGAAGCCAACAATGGAGGTCCAGGAAGGGGATAAGGTCAAACTAGGCCAATTGCTCTTCACCGATAAGAAAATTGATGGTGTGCGCTATACAGCGCCCGCTGCCGGTGAAGTGCTTGCAATAAACCGTGGCGAAAAACGTCGTTTACTATCTGTCGTGATCAAAGTCGACGAAACTGAGGAAGCGGTTGAATTCGCTGCTCATGATCGTAATGCCTTAGCGCAGCTTGAACGTCAGGTCGTTGTTGACCAACTGGTGGAGTCGGGACTCTGGACGGCGCTACGTACCCGTCCCTTTTCGCGTACTCCGGCCATTGACAGCACCCCGGCCGATATTTTTGTAACTGCTATGGATACCCATCCACTTAGCCCTGATCCTGAACTGATCATTAATGAACAGTCGCAGGCATTCGAGGACGGCCTCAAGGTGTTAGCGTGCCTGACCGAGGGCAACGTCTTCTTATGTACGGGTGAAAATGCCTCGATTCCGGGCGGCGATATTGACGGCGTAAAAACCGAAAGCTTTGTTGGGCCGCACCCTGCCGGGCTTGTAGGTACGCATATCCATTTCCTTTCTCCTGTCGCACTGCATAGAAAGGTGTGGCACATCGGCTATCAGGACGTTATCGCGTTCGGTAAGTTCTTTGTAGAAGGTAAGCTGGATATGAGCCGTGTGGTCGCCATTGGAGGGCCGCGTGCTGAAAAACCTCGCCTGGTGCGAACGCGTGTCGGTGCTAGCACAGAGGAACTCCTGGCAGAAGAAGTCATCAAACCCGATGACACTCGCGTGATTTCTGGTTCTGTGTTCTCTGGCTTTACTGCCGAAGGCAAGCTTACCTACCTGGGGCGTTTTAACAATCAAGTTAGTCTGATTGAAGAAGGTAATAAGCGTATCTTAATGGGCTGGCTGTCGTTGGGCGCAGATCGACATTCGGTTCTGGGTATTTACCTTTCCAGATTCAAAGGTTTGCGTAACTACGCACCAACCACATCAACCAATGGCTCAGAGCGCGCCATGGTGCCCGTTGGTTCTTATGAAACGGTGATGCCGTTGGATATTATGCCGACTCAGCTACTGCGTTCGCTGATCGTGGGTGACATTGAGGTTGCCATGCAGCTTGGGTGTTTGGAGCTGGACGAAGAGGATCTGGCGCTGTGCACGTATGTTTGTCCTGGCAAATACGAATATGGCCCCATCCTGCGTGACAATCTCACCATGATCGAGAAAGAGGCCTGATGATGGGTATTCAACAGACACTCCAAAATATCGAGCCGCACTTCCACAAAGGCGGAAAGTACGAAAAGTTCTATCCGTTATTTGAAGCGGTCGATACCATTTTTTACACGCCGCCGAGCGTTGCTAAGACCACTGCTCATGTGCGTGATGGTATTGATCTCAAACGCATCATGATCACGGTATGGTTGTGTACTTTCCCGGCCATGTTCTTTGGTATGTGGAATGCTGGCTGGCAAGCTAACACGGCTATTGACGCGGGATACGCCTCAATGGGAGGTTGGCGCGAAGCGATTTTGATGACATTGGCGTCTGGACACGATCCCAGCAGCCTATGGGCGAACTTTGTCTTAGGGGCTACCTACTTCTTACCTATCTATTTGGTAACGTTTGTAGTGGGTGGTTTCTGGGAAGTACTGTTTGCCATCAAACGCGGTCACGAAGTTAATGAAGGCTTTTTCGTCACATCGGTACTGTTCGCGTTAATACTGCCCGCGACGATTCCGCTTTGGCAAGTTGCTTTAGGTATTACCTTCGGTGTTGTCATTGGTAAAGAAATCTTCGGTGGCACGGGTAAGAACTTCCTGAACCCTGCGCTGACCGGACGTGCTTTTCTATACTTTGCTTACCCCGCGCAAATATCCGGCGATGCCGTTTGGGTTGCAGCGGATGGCTATACCGGGGCTACTCCTCTCTCGCTTGCTTTCCAAGAAAGTATGGCAGAAATGACGAGTACCTATAGCTGGTGGGACGCTTTCCTTGGCTTTGTTCCCGGCTCTGTCGGTGAAGTCTCAACTCTGGCGATCTTGATCGGTTTAGCGGTACTGTTGTGGACACGTATTGCTTCATGGCGAATCGTGCTCGGCGTCTTCCTGGGGATGGTGGCGACCAGTGCACTGTTTAATCTGGTTGGTTCTGACACCAACCCGATGTTTGCCATGCCATGGTATTGGCACTTGGTCATTGGTGGTTTCGCCTTCGGTATGGTGTTCATGGCGACCGACCCGGTGTCAGCCTCAATGACCAATCAGGGGCGGCTGCTATTTGGTGCGCTGATTGGTGTAATGACTGTCTTGATTCGCGTTGTAAACCCGGCTTTCCCGGAAGGCATCATGCTGGCGATCCTCTTCGCTAACCTGTTTGCACCGCTGATTGACCATTTCTTCGTCCAGGCCAATATCAAACGTCGCGTGAAGCGTACCGGCGTTCCGGCCGAGGAGACCGCCTAATGGCACAAGGTAATAACTCCATCAAGAAAGTCCTGATTGTGGCGTTTGCATTGTGTATTGTGTGCTCCGTCATTGTCTCGACTGCGGCGGTCGCTTTGCGACCAATGCAGCAGCTTAATCAGGAGCTCGACCGTAAAACCAACATCTTAAACGTTGCCAAGCTGTATGAGCCGGGCATGGATGTTGAAGAGGTATTTAACGAGGAAATTACCGCTCGGGTCGTTGATCTGGATAGCGGTGAATACTCTGATGAGTTTGATCCCGATACGTATGACAGTTTCGAGGCCGCTAGTGACCCAGCCTCTGGTCGTACATTATCGGGTGATCAGGACATCGCGGGCCTGTCACGGGTTGAAAACTATGCCACAGTGTATTTGATTGGCAATGAAGATGACCCGGAACAGATCGTGCTACCTATTCGGGGCCAAGGTCTTTGGGGACTCATGCGTGGCTTCCTGGCAGTAGAAGGTGATGGCAATACTATTGTCAGTATCACCTACTACGAGCACAGCGAAACGCCAGGCCTGGGTGCTGAAGTTAACAATCCGCGCTGGCAGGCTCAGTGGGAAGGGAAGAAAATTTACGATGAAGAGGGTGACCTCTCACCGGAGATTCACCTGACCAAAGGCGGTGCTAGCGACGAATACGAAGTAGATGCGCTATCTGGCGCGACGCTAACCAGTAACGGCGTAACCAACATGCTGCAGTTCTGGTTAAGCGAAGAGGCTTTCGGTCCCTATTTGGCAAGATTCCGTAGTGGTACTGAGCCGGAAGACGCCGAAGAGACCGATACCAACTTCGAAGATGTTGAGGGGGCCTAATCATGGCGGACGTAAATGCAAAAGGCGTTTTAACGGCGCCGATTTTCCAGAACAACCCCATTGCGCTGCAAATATTGGGGATCTGTTCGGCGCTTGCGGTAACCACCAGCATGAGCGTATCGCTCGTTATGGCACTGGCGGTTATCTTCGTAACGGCATTTTCTAATCTATTCGTATCGTTGATCAGGAATCACATTCCTTCTTCGATTCGTATCATCGTACAGATGACCATTATTGCCTCACTGGTTATCGTGGTAGATCAGATTCTGAAAGCGTACGCATACGAAATGTCTAAACAGCTTTCCGTATTTGTGGGTTTGATCATTACCAACTGTATCGTTATGGGACGTGCAGAAGGCTTTGCGATGTCTAACACGCCTGGCATGTCGTTTTTGGATGGTGTCGGCAATGGCTTAGGCTATGGCTTCGTTCTCATGGTGGTCGGTTTCGTACGGGAATTGCTTGGCTCGGGTAGCGTGTTTGGTTTTACTATCCTTCAGCCCATTCAAGATGGTGGTTGGTACGTCCCCAACGGCTTGCTGTTACTGCCGCCTTCGGCGTTCTTCATTATTGGTCTGCTCATCTGGGTGCTACGTTCCGTTAACCCTGAGCAGGTTGAAGATAATGAGTTCAAAATGAAGGAAAATACCCAGCCCAAGGAGGCCGTGTAACATGGAACATTATCTGAGTCTTTTTGTTGCCTCGGTATTTGTTGAGAACATGGCACTAGCCTTCTTTCTGGGGATGTGTACTTTCTTGGCAGTGTCCAAAAAAGTATCGTCAGCGATTGGTTTGGGTATTGCGGTTATCGTTGTATTAACCGTTACCGTGCCGGTAAATAACTTGGTATTCACCTACTTGCTTCAGGAAGGTGCTCTGACCTGGACCGGTATTAGTGGTACTGAAAATATAGATCTTTCTTTCCTTGGCCTGCTCTCATACATCGGCGTTATTGCGGCGCTGGTACAAATCATGGAGATGTTCCTTGATAAGTATGTGCCGTCGCTCTACAACGCGCTGGGGGTATTCTTACCGCTTATTACCGTTAACTGCGCCATCCTGGGTGGCGTACTGTTCATGGTAGAGCGTAGCTATAACTTCGGTGAGGCCGTTGTCTATGGCTTTGGTGCGGGTACCGGCTGGGCGCTGGCAATTGCCGCGCTGGCAGGTATTCGTGAAAGGCTGAAGTACAGCGATGTGCCAGCTGGCCTTCAAGGACTGGGCATTACTTTCATCACCGTGGGGCTAATGTCGTTGGGCTTTATGTCCTTCTCGGGCATTCAGCTTTAATCGGAGCCGGTTTTTCCCAGCGGTGCCAAACGCAGCGCTGGGTAACAGGAAACCTTCAGCAATAGGAAACCGACATGGTTGATACAACAGTCATCTTGCTCGGTGTTGTCATGTTCACGATCATCGTTATTAGCTTAACGGCGATCATTCTGGCAGCGCGCAGTAAGCTTGTGAGTAGCGGGGATGTGACCATTGAGGTCAACAACGACCCCGAACACACTTTGAAGACCCAGGCTGGCGGTAAGCTGCTAAATACGCTTGCTGCTAACGGTATTTTCCTCTCCTCCGCATGTGGTGGCGGTGGTTCTTGTGCCCAGTGTAAGTGCCGGGTAGAAGAAGGTGGTGGCTCAATCCTGCCAACGGAAGAGTCGCACTTCACCATGCGTGAGAAGAAAGAGGGTTGGCGCCTCTCTTGTCAGGTACCTGTGAAACAGGACATGAAAGTAGAAGTGCCTGAAGAAGTGTTTGGGGTGAAGAAGTGGGAATGTGAGGTAATTGCTAACCCCAACGTTGCCACCTTTATCAAAGAGCTGAACCTGAAGCTGCCTGAAGGGGAAGAAGTTGCCTTCCGTGCCGGTGGCTATGTGCAGCTTGTAGCACCGCCTTACGATATCAAGTTCTCAGACTTCGATATTGAAGAGGAGTACCGGGGTGATTGGGAAAAATTTGATATGTTCAAAATTTCCCACAAGAACAATGAGGAAGTGATTCGTGCTTACTCTATGGCGAACTACCCCGATGAAAAGGGTATTCTCAAGTTCAATATCCGTATCGCGACGCCGCCTCCTGGTACTAACCATCCGCCAGGCTTGATGTCGACTTACGTCTTTAGCTTGAAAGAAGGCGATAAGGTGACGGTTATGGGTCCGTTCGGTGAGTTCTTTGCCCGTGATACAGACGCCGAAATGATCTTTATCGGTGGTGGTGCGGGTATGGCGCCGATGCGTAGCCATATCTTCGATCAGTTGAAGCGTTTGAAGTCTGATCGCAAGATCACCTTCTGGTACGGCGCGCGCTCCTGGCGTGAAACGTTCTATAACGAAGAGTATGACCAGTTAGCCGAAGAGTTCCCCAACTTTGAGTGGCACTTAGCGCTTTCTGATCCTCAGCCTGAAGATAACTGGGAAGGGCCGACAGGCTTTATCCATAACGTGCTGTACGAAAACTATCTGAAGGATCACCCAGCACCTGAAGATTGCGAGTACTACATGTGTGGGCCGCCAATGATGAACGCCTCGGTTATCAAGTTGCTACTTGATATGGGCGTTGAGCCGGAAAATATCCTGTTGGATGATTTCGGTGGCTAAGCAGTCGGAGTAAGTCGATAGTAGTGTTAAGCGGGGCTGGCCTATTGGGCTGGCCCCGTTTGTTTATAAACGCTTGTGAAAGGAATGACCCATCACTGCGCTGATAAGAGGTGCTCGGCTAAGGTATAATCAGTTTAATGATGAATGACCGTGAGGCACTTATCCCTACGACTGTTGTCGTCAGGTAAGGCCAATAATTTAAAGCTAGGCAATGTGATGCTGGGAGGTTGATATGACTATTTGGCTACTGGTATTCGGTTTCATGGCACTGATTATGGGTGCGATGGCTGTAGGGGTCATTATGGGCCGCAAACCGATTGCCGGTTCTTGCGGCGGTTTGAATCAAATCGGCATGAAAGATGGCTGCGATATCTGCGGTGGCAAAGACGAGGTTTGTGAAGAAGAGAACCGAAAGCGCGGTGGCGTGCGCCGCCGTAGCGATGAAAGCCGTGGTGCCGATTTGGGCTACGATGCTACACGTCGCTAACAAGACTGCGTTAGCAACGGGATGATGATTGATCAAAAATAGCAAAGGGACGCAGAGAGCATGGCGGTTCACAATTACGATGTTGTGGTGATCGGTACGGGGCCTGCAGGGGAAAGCGCTGCTATCAACGCTGCAAAGCATGGCAAGCGTGTCGCGATTATTGAGAGGCAGGCTCAGGTAGGTGGCAACTGTACCCACTGGGGTACCATTCCTTCCAAAGCCTTACGCCATCAGGTCAAACAGATCATGGCGTTCAATACCAACCGTATGTTTCGCGATATTGGTGAGCCACGCTGGTTTTCTTTTCCTAAAGTGATGGAGCGTTCACGCGGCACTATCGACAAGCAAGTCGAGATGCGTACGACGTTTTATGCTCGTAACCGCATCGACCTATTTCATGGCGTTGCTCGCTTTAAAGATGAACACACGTTGCTGGTGCGAGACCGCCAAGAAGGCATGGAAGAATTGGTGGCTAAGAAAATTGTGATTGCCACCGGTTCACGCCCCTATCGTCCGGCTGATATTAACTTTCGACATCCGCGCATTTATTGCTCGGACACGATATTGAGCCTCTCGCACACTCCGCGCACCCTAGTCATTTTCGGGGCTGGCGTCATTGGCTGTGAGTACGCATCGATATTTTCGGGGTTAGGCGTCAAGGTCGATTTGATCAACAATCGCGACAGCCTGCTGTCCTTTTTGGACGATGAAATCAGCGATGCGCTCTCGTACCACCTGCGCAAGCACGGTGTGCTGGTTCGTCATAACGAAGAGTATGAAAGTGTCGAGGGGGATGAATCAGGCGTTGTCGTGCGTCTAAAATCAGGCAAGAAAATTCGCGCTGACGCCTTTCTATGGGCCAACGGGCGCACGGGCAATACTGACAGCCTGGGGCTCGAAAACATTGGCTTGAAGGCAAATGGCCGGGGCCAGCTAAGTGTTGATGAGCATTACCGTACCGAAGTGCCCCATGTTTATGCTGCAGGTGATGTTATCGGCTGGCCGAGTTTGGCAAGCGCAGCTTACGATCAAGGCTTAAATTCGTGTAATGAGCTACTCGAAAAAGAGTACCGATTTGTCAGCGATGTACCCACAGGAATTTATACAATCCCTGAGATCAGCTCCTTCGGCCCGAATGAGCGTGAACTGACGGAAGCAAAAGTACCATATGAAGTAGGCAAAGCCTTTTTCAAAGATACCGCCCGGGCGCAGATAACCGGTGATACCGTAGGTATGCTTAAAATCCTTTTCCACCAGGATACCTTGGAAATACTCGGCATTCACTGTTTTGGCGACCAAGCGTCTGAGATTTTGCATATCGGTCAAGCCATCATGCAGCAGAAGGGCGAAGCTAATACACTTAACTACTTTGTGAACACTACCTTCAATTACCCCACCATGGCTGAGGCGTACAGAGTGGCTGCCCAAAATGGTTTAAACCGTGTTTTTTGACATTGGCTTTCATTCGAGAACAGTTAAATAGACAACGGCTTAGCTGATAAGTGATTGCATATATGCTTTATCGGTGTTCTCTGATGATGAGGTGATGGGGGGTAACATGCTTTCTACCCGGTTGCGCCCCAGCGCTTTGGCTTGATAAAGCGCTTTATCGGCAAAGGAGTACAGTTGTTCAAACGTAAGAGTACCTCCATTACCCGTCGTCACCCCGATGCTGATGGTCGGGTTGTCGTGCGGATCTAGGTCGCTTAGTTTATTTGCCTCAATCTCTCGGCGCAGCCGATCCGCCACCTGGAGCGCATCATGGGTGGAAGTATTCGGCATCAGTAAACAAAATTCTTCTCCGCCAATTCTCGCTAATGTATCGGATGGGCGACTTAGCTGACGTAGTTTTATACTGACTTGGCGCAGCACCTCATCGCCGCTAGGGTGCCCATATTTATCGTTGATTTGCTTGAAGTGATCAAGGTCGAGTAATAACAAGCTCAGGGGTGCTTTATCCCGCTGCGCTTGGGTCAGCGCTGCGAATGCTACTTCTACCAAATGGCGCCGGTTATATAACCCCGTTAATTCATCCGTTAGCATCAGCTGATACATTAAGTTGCGCTGACGGTGAAGATGAATAACCGCCAAGCATAACGTAATAGCTGCGCTAACCATTAATACCAAGAGCACACTAACGGCGATAGAGAGCCGCTGCATTACCAAGCGCTGTTGAAGGGAAATAGCGTGGATTTTTTCAAGCAATTGGTTATAAAACCACGCCTGGGAACCTCTGATCTCCATAGCATCACGCAGCAACGGCTCAATAAGCTCTGGGCGTTGCTGCGCCTCAAGAGCCTGCTGGCTTAATATCGATAGGCGGCTATCAAGTTCAATGAAGTGATGAGTAAGGTATTGGACATCTGAGGTGAGATAACGATGGCGTTCAATAGTTGTTTGTATGTTATGGAGATGCTGTTTAGACAGTGAAACAAAGTAATCAATATATTCATTATATTCGCTGCTAGGTTGGTGGCTTGCTTCTTCCAGTGCGGTTCGTAGCTGTGGTGTCGCTTGCTGAGCCAATATAATGTCACTCACCAATTTGGTGTAGTCGGCATTGGCTTTTTGGCAAGCGCTGTAAACGTAGCTGCCCATAACTGCCGACATCGAACAGAGGATGATGGCAAAAATGGCCGCTAGGCGGCCGCGCGGCTGGCCGAGAAAGCGTTGTATCATCACAAGGTAATCAGCGAGATGAAAGGGATGATGTCCCTTTCTCCTAATTCCTGAGTACAAGAGTGAGTACACGAAAAGGCATCGGATGAATAAACATGATCATCAAAAGAGTGCTTCCATAGCAAAGGGCAGTTCTGCATGACACCTCTCCCGACAATGGTTAGGTAGTCCAACGAACAGCTTGAAGACATTATCCTTATACAACTTAAGCACTCACTTGCAATGTATGCCATCCGACAACTTTACTAATTACAGGACCATACTTTTGCTCGTTATTATTAATGTATATTTTAAGTTACTGATTTCTAATTCTTATCAATTCCTCCTAAAGCTAAGCGTGCTTTATCCTGCCAAGTTCCTTCAAGCGAGGCAGCTTGTGTCAGAGCCTCCCGTGCGGCATCAAGTGCATCTTGCTGAAGCAGTATAAGCCCTAGATTTAACCATGCCGCGCCCATCGTCCCATCTAGTTTTGTTGCCCGCTTAAAGGCATTACGAGCCTCATCAGGCTGTTGGTTGGCGTAACGCGCGTTGCCTAATGCGAATTGTCCCATCGCGTTGGCTGGGTAGCGGGCTACAAACGCTTGCCAGCTTGAAAGCGCTGCTTTCGGCCCATGGGTTTCCTCGTAGGCGCTAATCGCTTCCAATGCGTTACGGGCGGTAATACCCAGAGGTAGAGTGCCCGGTTCGGCCACCACAAAACCCCACCGCTCCGTGCGGGCCCAGGTCGCATCGAAGCGGCTAAACGACATCGTATGACGTTCAATTTCGCCACTGCGTAGAATTAATGTCTCATTGGGCAGGTCGTAGCCAATGGCGACGGCGTAGTGCCACATAGGGTAAATCGGCAGCGACAAATTCTGCATGACTACTACCGGATCGCCTGCTGCTAAGTGACCTAACAGGGTATCCATGGTTCCGCGAATGGGATAAGCGAGTTGATCATAACGTCGTACAGTCGCAAGCATTTCTGGCTGTACGCTGCCATCCCGCTCAGGTAAAAAAACTTGTGGGATCAGTTGCTTAACGTCTGTCTCGACATCCTGATGGTTGAGCACCATCGCAAGCGTAGCAGGGCCGCATTGAAACTCTGTTTGGGCGTAAAACGGCACGCTGGTGATTTCGGTATGGGGAGGTAGCGCTTGATAGGTACTTTGTAGCAGGACCGGACTGCGTGCACAGCCGCTAAGCAGTAACAGGATAATAAAAACGCCCGCTAAGCGGGCGTTAAGAAATTCAATGGTCATGAGCTGCCTATCAACGCGTGAACGGATAAACGTCGGTTAGGCCAAGAATGTCGGTAATCAGCAGGATGATGAAGACAGCAAATAATGCGCCCACTACGCCACCGCCAGCACCGGCCGGTAGTTGCTCAAGCTGTTCGGCCATTTGTTGAGCTTCACTGTCACTCAGTGCCGCAACACGGGCCTCGACTTCGTCCAGGTCAACACCCTGTTTTAGGAGCTGATCTTGTACGTCAGCGCGGGCCAGTATCTCGTTAATGCGCTCACGGTCAGCGCCGGCACGATCAGCTGACAAAACAGATTGAGTAGAGACTAAATCCATTGGCTGAGGCGCAGCGGGAGCTGCTGCAACGGGCAAACTGGTAATCACGAGCGCCGCAATCAGCAGGGTAGAGAGGTAGGCACGCAATGTTTTCATCGTCTTCTTCCTTATAGACTAGTCGAGGTAGGACAAGCGTTTTTAGCTTGATCTATAGTTACACGCACAATACTGGCATGAACCTGAAGTATAGAAACAAATGGGTTGTTTTTTAAGTCTAATGTGCAAAGTGCTAATTGTTTGCACTAATACGATAGGTCCACGCTGACTCCGAAAGTAACCCACGCCCACCAGCCATGGTCATCGCCAAATCATGCAGGCCGGGCCACAGCGGCACTGGCGCCGCCCCTTTAACGGCTAAATCAAGCCGCTGTGCCATTAACAGTAATTTATGTAGACGCTTCATTGGCAAGCGGCCAATCGCTTTTTGATAGGCCGGGCGTCGCTTGTCAAAAATCATCGGTTTTTGGCTCTTGCAGGCGTGTTCAAAGCTTTGCCCCTGATCAAGGTGCTGATGAAGCGAGAGCAGGGTGCGCAGCTCTCGGCTTAGCGCCCATAGAACAATGGGCGCCTCGACGCCTTCGCTGCGTAACCCATTCACTATACGTGAGGCGCGGCTGGTTTCGCCTTTCAAGCAGGCATCGGCCAGATTGAAAACATCAAAGCGTGTGCTGTCCTCTACTCCCTGGGCGATGCCGTCGACATCCAAACGTGTGCCTTGAGGATGAATTAACGCCAGCTTTTGCAGCTCCTGATCGGCAGCCAGAAGATTGCCTTCGGTGCGCTCACCCAACAGGCGGGCCGCATCCAAATCAATTTGTAAGCCGTGTAGTGTGGCGCGGTCTCGCAGCCAGTAACCCAAGCGGGAGATATCCACTGGCCACACCGGAACGAACAGCCCGTGCTTATCCAGCGTTTTGAACCAAGCGCTCTTTTGCTGCTTGGCATCTAACTTGCCCATGCTGATAAGCAAAACGTCTTCGCTGTTATCCAGGGTTTCAGCGTACTGCGCTAACGCTTTGCTACCTTCCTGGCCTAGCTTGTGATTGCCAAGTCGCAATTCCAGCAGCTTGCTAGTCCCAAATAAAGAAAGGTTGCTGGACATTTCCATCAAGCGACCCCAAGCAAAGTTGGGCTCTACATCCAGGACCTCGCGTTCTTCAACGCCGGCTTGGCGGGCGGCGGCTCTTACAGCATCGCAGGCATCGCGATGCTGTAAAGGTTCGTCGCCCGCCACAATCACCACGCGTGGAAGCTTTTTTGCTAACGCAGCGGGTAGCTGATCAGCAAATACCTTCACTGCATGCCCTCAACGTACGAAAGGCGATCAATGATTTGCTGAGACAGTTGCTGAGTAAGTGTCTGCTCGGCTTCCCTCATCAATGTTTCGCGGTTGAGTAGATCATCTTCGCTAACGCGAATCCGCGTGCTTGTCGAAAGCGCTTCGTTATTGATGTGATAGGCATTGGTCGCCCGTTCCTGTACCGAGAACCTTATACTAAGCGTTAGTTCGTGCTCGCGGCTTGCCCTGCCATCACCGCCCAAACGCCGTTCGGTTAACACTGGCGTACCCAACGTTACACGCCATGGTGCGTTCGCTGTTACCTCGGTCCCTAACTGTTGAAGACGTGAAGTAACCTGCAGAGCAACCGCGCTATTGGTATCGCCTTCTAAGGTAAGTGCAGGCATCGACGGCAGTGGTTTACTGCCGCGCAGTTGAAACCCACAGGCGCTGAGCAACATTGCCGACGAGGCGGCAAAGCTAGCGGTTAGAAATGTGCGTCGATTCATCCGCTCACCACGATGTTGACCAATTTGCCGGGTACCACGATCACTTTACGTACGGTGTTACCTTCAATATAGCGCTGAACATTTTCGTGTTCCATGGCGAGCTTTTCGATTACTGCCTTATCAGCGTTTGCGGACACCTCAAGGCGTGCGCGCAGCTTACCGTTAACTTGTACCACCAGCTCGATGCTATCGCGGGTAAGGGCTGATTCATCCACCACCGGCCAGGTCGCTTCGATGGCAGGGCCTGAGTGACCAAGCGCTTCCCAGAGGCTATGGCACAGGTGCGGTGTAATCGGCGAGAGCAGCAGTACGCAGGCTTCCAGCGCTTCGCGGCTCACTGCCAAACCACGTTCAGAGCTATCGTCGAACTTACCGATGGCGTTAGAGAGCTCCATTACCGCGGCAATCGCAGTATTAAAGGTAGTGCGGCGACCGATGTCATCGCTGGCTTTCTTAATGGTCTCATGGGTTTTGCGGCGAAGTGCCTTTTGATCGTCGTTGAGTGCATTGACGTCCAGCGTGCCGGGCGTGCCCGCCGCCAAATGCTCATTCACCTGACGCCACAGGCGCTTGAGGAAGCGGTGGGCACCTTCAACGCCGGAGTCGGACCACTCTAATGACTGTTCGGGCGGTGCGGCGAACATCATAAACAGGCGCACGGTATCGGCACCGAACTTGTCGATCATCGACTGCGGATCAACGCCGTTGTTTTTCGACTTGGACATTTTCTCGATGCCGCCCATCTCGACCGGCTCGCCGTCACTCATCAGAATGGCGCTGAGCGGGCGACCCTTCTCGTCGCGCTTCACTTCAACATCGGCGGGGTTAAACCACTGCTTGCCGCCGTTATCAGTAGGGCGGTAGAAGGTTTCCGCGATGACCATGCCTTGGGTCAGCAGCTGCTGGAACGGCTCGTCGGATTCGACTAAACCGAAGTCGCGCATCAGCTTGTGGAAGAAGCGCGCGTAAAGCAGGTGCAGAATGGCGTGCTCGATACCGCCAATATAAAGATCCACCGGCAGCCAGTAGTTGGCGCGCTCGTCCAGCATGGCCTCAGTATTATCGGCACAGCAGAAGCGCGCGTAGTACCAGGACGACTCCATGAAGGTGTCGAAGGTGTCGGTTTCCCGGGTCCAGCCATCGCCCAGATCAGAGAACGCCGGCATTTTCTTCAGCGGCGAGCCCGAGGCATCGACAGTGACTTCCATCGGCAACGAGACCGGCAGTTCGTCATCGGTGAGCGGTACGGTTTGACCTTCCGGGCCGTATTTGACCGGAATCGGCGCGCCCCAATAGCGCTGGCGGGCAACACCCCAATCGCGTAGGCGATAGTTGGTTTTTACCTCTCCACGGCCAAGTTCAGCTAATTTGGCGGCGATGGCATCGAAGGCTTGGTCAAAGCCCAGCCCATCAAACTCACCAGAATTCACTACCGTGCCGTATTCTGCGTAGGCCGCCTCAGAAACATCGGCAGGCTGGCCGCTTTCATCGGCGATGACCGGTTTGATGGCAATACCGTACTTGGTGGCAAACTCCCAGTCGCGCTGGTCGTGGCCGGGTACCGCCATCACTGCGCCGGTACCAAACTCCATCAGCACGAAATTAGCCACGTAAACCGGCATTTCATCGCCGGTTAGCGGGTGAACCGCTCTATGGCCGGTGAGCATGCCTTTTTTCTCTTTGGTAGCCATCTCTGCTTCAGAGGTGCCGCCTTTGGCGCACTCATCGCAAAAGGCCGCCAGCTCGCTGTTCTGCTCAGTCGCCTGCTTGGCCAGCGGGTGGCCTGCGGCAACCGCCACATAGGTCACGCCTAACAGCGTATCCGGGCGAGTGGTATAAACTGCTAACGTGTCGCAGGCACTGCCGTCTTTTGCCTTGATATCAAAAGTAAGCTCAACGCCACGGGATTTGCCAATCCAGTTGCGCTGCATGGTTTTGACCTGCTCCGGCCATTCAACCTTATCCAGGTCAGCCAGCAGTTCATCGGCGTAATCGGTAATCTTCAAGAACCACAGTGGGATCTCTTTACGCTCAACCAGCGCACCGGAACGCCAGCCGCGGCCTTCGATAACCTGCTCATTGGCGAGAACGGTTTGGTCGACCGGGTCCCAGTTGACCGTCGACATCTTCTTATACACCAAGCCTTTCTCGACCAGCTTGGTGAAGAACCACTGCTCCCAGCGGTAATAGCTGGTATCGCAGGTGGCGAACTCGCGGCTCCAGTCGTAGGCAAAGCCCAGCGCCTTCAACTGATTGCGCATGTAGTCGATGTTTTGGTAGGTCCACTTGGCAGGGGGCACTTGATTCTGAATAGCGGCGTTTTCAGCTGGCATACCAAAGGCATCCCAGCCCATGGGCTGCATGACATTTTTGCCCTGCATACGTTGATAACGCGACACCACGTCCCCGATAGTATAATTACGCACATGGCCCATATGTAGCTTACCGCTGGGGTAGGGGAACATGGAGAGGCAGTAATACTTCTCGCGGTTCGCGTCCTCTACGGCTTTAAAGCACTTATGTTTGTCCCAGTACTGCTGGGCGTCGCGTTCGATATCACGAGGGCTGTAGTGTGCGTCCATCGGTTTATTAATGCCTTGGCGTATTCGCCCAAAAGGGGCGCAAAGTGAATGTGAGATGACATCTGTCAGATAAGTGAGGTCGATTGTATCCTATGCGGGTGTATCCTTGAACGGTAAGCCGATGATAGGTAACTGTACGCGTCGACAAAAGGAGAGGCACGATGAGTGAACAACAGAATGATAATCGCTTACGCGAAGGCTACGAACGCTTGCTAGAGCGGATGCAGGGGGGCGCCAACGAGCTAACCTGGGAAAACTTGCAGAAGGATTTGGACGACGCGGTTGAATTTGAGTCGGAGCTTGAAGAGTACACCAAAGACGAGCTAGCCCTGCTGCGCGCCTGGGTAGAACGCGACCTGAAAGATATGCGTTACTACATGGCCGATACGGGCAAGCAGGTCGCCAGCTGGCTGGGGATTGATATCGACGGGCTTTCTCGCCGAGTGGCGGAGTCGCTGCTTTCAGTTGCCGATCGCAGCATCGTCGACCGGGAGCGTTTTGAGGACGACCTGGAAGCAGCCCGTGCCGACTATTGCGAAGGCGAAATGGCTGCGCCGGGCTTAATGGCGTGTACCCATTGTGATGCGCAGGTGATGCTGCCTACCGTTGCACGTCTGGAACCCTGCCATCAGTGCGGCCATCGCTACTTCTACCGCTTCCCCAGCAAAATCATTGAGACCTGATTCACTCGAACACCAGTAAACTGACGCCTGCGATCGCTCCCAGCGAAAGCAGGCTCATGATCGCCGCATACAGCAGGTTATTTTTCATCATGCGATAACCGCTTACCCCGTAGCGCCCCTGCAGGGAAAGGTTGATCCCCGAAAGCGGACCCACACTGGTGCCTACTGCCCACGAGCTTAGTGCCACAAACGCAAACAGTGTCTGCTCGCCGTTTTGCAGATTAAGTATCGACGCCAACACCGACACGCCAATAATGGGGTGTAGTCCCGCTAATGCACTTAGCGTAATGGCGGCAAAGCTGATCATGGCTTGCGGCGTGCCAAAGCGGGTGAACAGCGTCCAATCGCTGCCGGCGGCAGCCGTGACCAGTGTCGAAAGGCCAATCGTCAAAAGCCCCGCCGCTAAAAACAGCGATATTTCCCCGCGCATGGCGGGCAGTCGCGTGGTAGTGTGTTGATGAACACGTCGCAGTGTAAAGCGAGGCCCATGGGGTAGATTGCTCAACATTGCTACGCTTGGCAGTAGAAAGGTAATAATGCTGACAATGGTGAGGGTAGGGGTGAGCACGAAGTGAAACAGCATTACCAACGCTGCCATACCTACTGGCATCAATAGACTGCGCGGCGCAAGTGAATAGCCATCCACTTCGCTAAGATCAAACCGGTGACGCAACTCCAGCGTGGTCAACAGCCCCGACAGCACCGCGATGGGAAAGCCCACTACGGCAATTTGCGCGTACTCAACCTTCGGCACCAGCGCGATCACTACACCCATAGAAGCAAAAAATGGCGACCACAGCGCCGCGCTGGAAAGCCCACGATTAAGCGCCAGCAGTTGCGGTGTGGTCAACGGCCCTCGCCGGGCCAGCTTATCGCCCACCATAAATACGGTAGAGAGATTTAAAATCGTGCCCAGGAAGTGAACTCCCAACCAGGTACTCATCACGCCGCTGGCACCGGTAACACGCTTACCTGACGCACCCTTAGTACCTTGCTTACCAATCAGCGATATAAAGCTAACGCCCACCAGCATCGCCGCCACAAACGAATTGCCCTGCAACATCGCAGGCCAATCCACCTCGGCGTCATACACAAAACGCGCCACCAGCAGCATGCCCCCACCCAGCCAAATCAATACACCTGCTTGTATGCGCGAGCGCTTGGGAATATCCCGCCACAGCAGCATCACCGTCGCCCACAGCAAATAGCTCACCGCATGGGCAGTGCCCAACCAGCCGGTAAAACCAATAATTTGCGCGATCAAACCAAGCAGAATCAGCACGCCCGCCAAGCGCTGCCGAGGAGTCGTCTCTTGCATGCCAAACCCTTAATAGTGAATTAGCAGGCTAATCGGATTTGTAGAGGAAGGCCAGCAGTAAGCTAAGAGTTAGGGGGAGGAGCTTTTCGTAACGCCGCGGTGCCCGCCCTTGCACCGCGGCCTGATAAAGTTGTGGGAGGGCGCTTCAGCGCGCGAAGATTAAGCCAGTATGCTGGCGGTGTTTCTGAAATGTAAGAAAGCACGCTTGTAGCGCGTGGTAACGAATCTGCGAGGAACGAGCAAATAAGGCACCCGCGAAAGCATCGCGCAGTTGTGCCAAGACACAACCAAGTCAGTCATTAAACTTAAATACAACGCTCTTTCTCGCTACGGTACGTGACGTGAGATGGGTATTTGAATAAAGTATGATTAACAAGGTAAATGCGGTCGCAATCGGAGCGTTTTAACATAGCCGAGATGCACCTGGGGGTAGTGTGCTTTTATTTTGACTAGCCTAGATGGTCTAGAAGCTTTTACATGCTTCGAATAGCCGTACCTTGGAGGTAGCGGTAGGTGAACTTGACCATGAGAAGTCGATACTCAAGCCGTTACTTAGCGTTGGCAATTTAATTATGTAACGGTGTAATGCATGAAGATGGGAGTAACGTCTTTCTAACTTTATCCCCCTTGCCAGCCCTGACTGTGATGGCTTGACGAGAGAAATTGATGTCTTTACTTACAAACAGAAATTTTGCCCTTATAAGTTCAATGGGTTTCTATGAGAGAAACCTTAAACGCCCATTTTGTACTTGGGATGAAGATTCTAAGCTCATATCAAAACAGTTAGCGTAAGAGCAACTTACCCTCGGCTATTGCCTTCCTGATGGCCATTCTCAGAATTTGCAACCACGCGTATTACGAAGAGACATTATCTTAGTGTCGATCAACCTTCTGCGGCACGACCATTCTGTGGTGTCGGGGCGGAGTTTTAAATAATGAAGGGAATACATTAAAGATGGGGAGTCAGAAATGAACGAAGTAATAGCGAGTGAAACTGTCGAGGCCGACCCACTGAGTCCTTTGGAGCGTGCACGCTCTGATTTCGTGCGTGATATGGTACAGCGGCGTGAACCAAATCCGCTCGGCTCTGCAACGTGGTCCGCTGCCACCCCCAAACGTATTGTGCAGTTCTGGGACGATTTGCAGCGATTACCGCAAGATGTCGAAGCTTGCATGAGTTCATGGAAGCAGTTGGAGCGAAGTGGATTTACGTTAGAGGTGTTCGATAAAAGATCGGCCAGTGCTTTCATTCGAAGCCGCTTAGGGGCTCGCTATGAGGACGCATTTAATAGGTGCTACCACCCCTCAATGATGTCGGACTACTTCCGTTACTCGTATGTGTTTGTGGAGGGGGGATTCTACATCGATGCCGACGATGTTTACCACGGAACACCTATTGAACAACTCTTCGTTGATGGAAGGCTTAAGCTTCAACCGTTCTGCTACGACATTGCAACGTCTCAAATGGTGGATCCGTCCATATTTACCAAGCCTGGGGCTAATCAGCCTGGATGGATTTTCTACTTCAATACCACCCCGCTTATCGCGTCCGCCCGTCACCCCATAGTTGAAAGAGCGCTGATGAATGCCACGGTATCTCTAGAAGCCGACAGTAAAAGCGAGTTGCCTGAGGTCCAGGCTACGACGGGGCCAGGTAATCTCACAAGGTCGGTCTTCGAAGTACTTAGCGAAGGTTGTTCCCCTGACGCAATGATGGTCGTGCACGATTGGGAACTAATATCCACCAGCCAGTGGCCATTGAGCTATCGAGACGACTCAAGGAACTGGAGGCTGTCCAATCAGCAAACGTATTGTGCCCCTTCGCGTCTGGAAGTGCGATGAATCCGGTACGCCCATACCTGGCCGTTCTTCGTTGGGCATTTCGTCTGGGGCACGGCCTTCGCAGGGTCCTTCCGATGCAGACTTCCGTCGCATTTGGGACTCCGCAGAGCCCGAGGGCGCGGACAATTGAAAAGATTTACGTGATCAATCTCGATCGTGAGTCAGGTCGGTGGGCTCGCGTGAAACAGGAACTAGGACGTATACGGGATAGACTTGGTGATGATCTTCTCAGCCTCACAGAACGCCACGCCGCTGTGGATGCGAGATGTTTTTTGCAGGATCCCTCCAAAGATTCAGAGGTAGATCCTTACTATACATTGGCGGATCAACTATTTGTTGAGCCTCAGCCTCTGACTCTTCCGACGAGTTATGAGCTTGACGCACCAATCCGAATGAGTAGGGCAGAGGTGGCTGTTGCCAAATCGCATATTGAGGTATGGAAACGAGTTGCGCAGGGGCCGCAAGAGTATGTTCTTATTTTAGAAGATGACGTCTGGTTTCATCCAGGTTTCGCGCGCCATCTAGACCAGGCTTGGAAGAACTTCAAGGCCGATGATCAGCAGAGCAGTTTCGACGTTCTTTACGTTTCTTATATGGAAGTGAAACATGGCGCTCCAAAGTCGCTGGTGTCGAACCATGTTTTCCGGCCGGTGCGTGGGCTGTGGTTTTTGTCTGGATACATCCTTTCCAAAAAGGGGGCAGAGAAACTTCTTAGCATGTTGCCGTGTCGCGGCCCGGTTGATCTATGGATAAACCATCAGTTCCGTGCTCTAGAAGTGTACGCAACCAAACGTAGCATTATCCTTCAAAGGACAGACACAACCTCAACAAATTCGTACTCGATTCTTCCGGCCCTTTCTACGATTGGCGCGATCAACAGCGAGGAGGCAGCCTTGTTCAACACTCGACCGACGCAGTTTCCTGTTTTTACGTTTGGCCCGGCCAACTCGGGACAGTCATCCATTGGGATGGCACTGTTGATGCTTGGTTACCGATGCTGTAGTGATCTAAAAGATTTGCCGATCGAAGAGTTGAAAAGGCTTCGAGAGGGTAATGTTGATCGGGTTTTCAATGCGTATGTCAATATTGGATGCATCGAGTCGATGATAGGGGATCTTCGACATAGTTACCCCCAGGCCAAGTTCATCGTAACAACCGACGCTGCCGGGCAAACTGCTTGCGGCGTTTTAGCCGACCTTGAAGGTGCGGACGTCGTCGTGCTTGATTGCGACGATGTCGGTGCTTGGCGGACTCTCTGTGAGCATCTACGGTGCGCGCCACCTTTGTGCTCATTCCCAAAACTGGACGATCTGGGGCAACGACATATCGGGGAAACTCCTAGCCAACCTGCTCTCACCCAGAAGAGTGCGATAGCGGAGCGGGATCGATCTCCATGGGTCGTTGAGTCAAGTCACCGCGCTTGGTCAGGTATTCGAGTCATACCGCAGTCGCTGGTGCGCGAGGATGATTGGGTAGACGCCTACGATACCTCTGGTAGGCTCGACTCGCGGCGGTGGACTGCTCGGTCAGACACATTCACCGGTAACTTAGCGTTGTTCCGCCCCCAGAACATTGAATTCGACGAAGATGAAGGCGCGACGATTCACGTCCGACGGGAAGAGATGGGCGCTCGACAATACAGTGCAGGCGCGCTAACCAGCCATACCAGCTACCTGTTTGGGAGGTTCGAATCAACCTTCCAGGCATCTAGCGTGCCAGGGATCGTCACTGGGTTCTTTCTTCACCGTAACTCTCCGCATCAGGAGATTGACATCGAGATTGCCGGTAACTTGCCAAATCGTCTTCTTGTAAATGTCTTCTACAACCCGGGCGACGAAGGTGCACAGTTCGACTACGGCTATCGGGGCGCTCCTAGCTACATCGAATTGGGCTTCGACGCTTCAAAAGGTATGCATCGGTATGCTATCGAATGGACCCCGTGGGAGATTCGATGGTTTGTGGATGACCTCCTGATTCATCGACGTGTGCTTTGGGATCCAACCCCGATTCCCCATTTGCCGATGAAACTGCACTTCAACACGTGGCCTACTCGATCCGCTCAACTCGCGGGGCGTCTAAATGCACGCCGGCTGCCGACAGTGGCAAATGTGCAGTCAATTCGCGCGCTTGCGCACAGAGCATCAGTACACGAACCGAAAGCCAGGGTGCTCCATAACCTGGTCGGGACAGTTATCAAAGGAGTTCAAGATGAAGATACTCTCTTACAACCCGGGCCATGATGGCGCATTTGCATATATTGAGAACGGGCGTTTGGTGTTTTCTATTGAGGCTGAGAAAAGTTCGAAATACCGACATTCATCACTATCTGTTCCCGATACATTCGACGCCCTTACCGAGCTTCATGACATTCCTGACGTGATCTGTAAAGGAGGATGGTGGCCTGGTGACTCTCCGCACGAAGGGGAGGCGGTGGCGGAATATCGCGGCAGCGATCACGGGCAGGTGATTGTCAGCAAGAAGCAGTTATTGGGAAAGTCCATTGACTTGTTCTCATCATCCCACGAGCGCTCGCACCTTCTATGTGCGTTTGGGATGTCTAGCCTACCGCAGGGCACCCCGTGTTACGCGTTGCTCTGGGAGGGCGTTATTGGGGCGTTCTACGAGATCGATCCGGAATTGAATGTGACGAAGGTGGCCGATGTGATGCCAGAGCCTGGCCATCGCTATGCCATGCTCTTCGCACTAGCAGATCCTACCTTCGACAAAAGTACCGCTGAATTCTCCCGGTTGTCTGACGCCGGGAAGCTGATGGCGCTGGCTTCTTTTTCGAAAAGAAGACAGCCAACGGCTGAGGAAGAGGCAATCATGTCTTTCCTGTTTCAAGATTGCGAGCACCTTAAGCCCCGCGACTGTGAAGCCTTGAAAGGATTTCGCCATTACAATGTGGGAGTGGAGGATCCGGAGTTCTGCAACTTTGCTGGCATCTTCAGCAATCGCCTGTTCGACCGTTTCCACCAGTTTGCTGAGGTGAATCTGAAACGGGGCATGCCATTATTAATAGTGGGGGGATGCGGGCTTAACTGCGATTGGAACACTAAATGGAAAGATTCTGGATTGTTCAGCGATGTGTTCGTCCCACCAGTCGCTAACGATTCAGGTTCAGCTATTGGAACAGCCATCGACGCGCAGTTTCATTTTACCGGCGACCCAAAGATAAAGTGGGATGTCTACTCTGGTTTGCAATTTCTCTTTGACGAACCCGTCGATAGTTCCTTGTACGACGAATGGGAAGCGAGTAATGCCACTGTAGCCGCAATGCTGGCCGACGACTTGATCTTAGGGTGGGTAAGCGGCCGCTATGAGATCGGGCCACGCGCGCTCGGCAATCGTTCCATCTTGGCTGCGCCTTTTAACGCCAGCACCAGAGAGCGGCTGAACATCATCAAGCAGCGGGAGCAGTTTCGTCCAATCGCTCCCGTCTGCCTGGAGGAGGAGGCAAGAAAATGGTTTGGATGTAGCCAACCTAGCCCATTCATGCTTTACACCTATCAGGCCACCACTGACGTACTGGCAGCGGTGACCCATGTTAACGGGACTGCGCGTATTCAAACGGTATCCACAGTGAGCAATCTTCCTTTGTTTGACTTACTGACTGCCTTCAAAACGCAAACAGGTTATGGGGTACTGTGCAATACGTCTCTGAACTTCAAAACTAAGGGTTTCATTAACACGATGTCCGATATGTCGGCCTACACGTTGCAACATGAACTTGACGGATTTGTAGTCGAGGGACGTGTCTATATGCTGAAATCGTCGGTGGCTTATCAGAACTATTTGCGCAGCCACAGGTGAACTCCCGCTCTTTGAAGATGCATGCTCAAATGGCGAGATGATCGTATTTGTGGCGTCGCGAGGAGCCGTTGACATGAAGTCCCTCTTTGTATGAGGGCGCACAAGATAATGACAGAAGCCAACAGGAACGATGCTCAGCAGGATCTTCGGCAATGGGAGCACGATGCGGATCTCTGGCCAGAAGCGGCGGATGAACTTGACCCGCAGTGCCAGGATGGCCCGACTGTGTCGGGCGCCATCAATGTTGCTCGGGTGTAAATAGCTCACCAATAGATGAACATTTATTATCCGTAAAAGCGCATAACAAAACGATGCACCGGATGCCAAAACTTCTGCTTTGCTTCGGTTTTGTAGCTGGTGATGGTAGGCGTTGAGGATGTATAAAAACTCTTAAAACTAAGTTTTGCTAGGGTCGTAAAAAAGGACAAGGCATGCTCAGCACGCCTCGCTTAAAGCCCTATAACCAAGACCAAAAACCATGATGGTGATCAACTATCAAGATCAGCTCAAGCCAAGCACCTTTGAAAACACAGTGCACTACCGAACCAAGAACAAGCTAGACTTATCTTTTAGCCATCCCCGGCGATGTGCTTATCTCAGCGTAAAGTCCCGGCAAACTCCGCATAATCATACCCCACCCCAGTAATGCCTCACATAAATGTCCAAGCCAATACCCTCGTAACCTTATTTCCCTGCCTCATCTCTATTTCCCGACTATCTACTGCACCAAGCTTACCAATCAACTTCTTGGCAGGCTTAACATTGTCGGCTTTTGAAACCAGGCTGCTAAACCAGCGGCATTGCGTTGAATATACTTGGCTTTCTCTGATTAGCTTTTTAAGAAACAGCTGTTCGCCGCCCTTACACCAGAGTTCAGCTCCTAGCCCGCCAAAATTCAGCGTAGGTGATTGGGTTTGTGCTTTTTGTTCACCGCGATTTCGCGCAAGGTTATTGAGTTTACGCTGACTGCCTTTCAGGGCTTCATCGAGCGAGGCGTGAAAGGGTGGGTTGCACACGCTGACGTCAAAGAACTCCCCAGGTTGAATGATGCCTTCAAAAATATGGTTTTTATCGTGCTGCGTGCGTAGCGTGAAGCGCTCTTTGAGCGTGGGGTTGTTGGTAATAATCGTGGCCACGTTCTCAAGCGACTGAGCGTTAATGTCACTCCCCACACACTGCCAGCCGTAAATTTGGCAGGCCAGTAGCGGATAGATGCCATTGGCTCCCGTCCCTATATCGAGCAGCTTGATGCTGCGTTGTTCATGTCCAAGCCCAACTACGTCAGCCATGTAATGGATATAGTCGGCTCTGCCTGGGATGGGAGGGCAAAGCGCGCCCTCTGGAATATCCCAATCGACAATGTTGTAGTATCTATTTAATAACGCGGCGTTGAGCGTTTTTACGGCCAGTGGGTCAGCGAAATCGATGGAAAGGTCGCCATAAGCATTCGGTTTCACATAGAGGGCTAGTGCTGGGTGGCTCTTTACAAGCGCTGAGAAGTCATAGCCTTGGTTGTGTAGATTCTTCGGATGCAAGCCTTTGCGAACAGGCGTGCCTCGGCTTTTGTCACTTCGATGGTGGGTGTTCACAGTCATAGGCCTGAGGCTTGGCGTTTAAATACTTGGTCTTTAATAGCTGAGTGGGTTTGGCTTAGCCTGTGATTATAACCTTAATGGTCGTTTGGCTGAAAAGTTAGCAAATGCGTTACTAAGGATGTGCTATAGGATGAAAGGCAACATACCGCTCTGGCTCAAAATCAGTTACACCATCATGGTTCTGGTGATTATTCCGGTGTATTGGCGTGACCTGGGGCCTGCTAATTTTCTGTGGTTTTCCGACATTGCGCTCTTTTCTTTGGTGGCTGCTTTGTGGTTTGAGAACCGACTAATCAATAGCACGATGGCGGTGGCGGTATTCTTTCTCGAGTCAGCTTGGGTGCTTGATTTTCTAACGGGCGGCAACCTGATCCAGATAAGTGCCTATATGTTTGATCCTAACACCGCGATGCATATCCGCATTATTTCAGGGCTTTTTCACATCACATTACCGCCGGTACTGCTGTACCTGCTGGTAAAGCTGGGATACGACAAGCGAGCCCTGTTGCTGCAAACTATCATTGCTCTGGTGGTGTTGCCGGTCACCTATTGGGTAACCGAGCCGGAGAATAATGTTAACTGGGTGTTTGGGCCGGCAGGACAGCAAAACGTACTACCTGATTATCTTTATTTGGTGATACTTGCCACCGTTCTGATCGTGTTTCTTTATATCCCTTCTCATCTGCTTTTCAAGCGCTTATTTATTCACAAATAATGTTCCGCCAGTAAAAGCGAGTAAGTCTTCAAGGCTGAAAACGTACGGGAACCGTGTTGGGCGAAATGCGTGAAGCCGGGGCGATTATTGATATGTCTTAATAGGTGGAGGTGCAGTGATTATGAGCAATAAGAGCAAAATTAGCGTGCAGTGCGTGGTGGGCGATATTGCCCAACAGCCCGATGTAGACGCAGTGATCAATGCCGCCAATGCGCAGTTGCGAACCGGTGGTGGTGTCGCCGGGGCGCTTCATCGTGCCGCCGGGCCGGGCCTGGCCGAAGAAGGCCAGTCAATGGCACCCATTACTCCAGGCCAAGCGGTACTCACCGGCGGCCATGAACTGCCTAACCGCTGGGTAATTCACTGCCTGGGTCCGGTATACGGCATCGACAAACCCGCGGATCAACTGCTGGCGGACTGTTACCGCAATGCGCTGACATTGGCCGATGAGCACGGTATTGAGCGGCTGGCTTTCCCGGCACTGTCTACTGGCGCTTTTGGCTACCCGGCGGAAGAGGCTGCCGAAGTGTGTGCAGCTACCCTTGAAGCAATACTGCAGAGCTTGCATAAAGTGCGCCTGATCCGCTTTGTGCTGTTCGATGAAGCGGCCCGGCATACTCTCCATCAAGCACTGGCTCAACGCTTTACCATCGACCCCGCAGGCTAACTGCCGGGCCTCTTATTGACATGGATAGCGAGTTTTAGGCTATCTAGCGGCTTCAAGCTCTTCAATCATCCTGCGCGCTGCATTAGAAAGCGTTCGATTGGTATGCACCAAATAGCCCAGTGGTCGGTAAATCGGCGGGGTGTCTACCCTAAGCTCCACCAGTTCACTGTCGATCATCTTTTCCGGAAGCAGGCTCCAGCCTAATCCTACACTGCACATCATTTTTAGTGTTTCTAAATAATTGGTCGCCATGCTCACAGGTAGTTGCAGGCCTGCTTCGTTAAAGCGCGTTGCGATAAGCGATCCTGTGAAGGTTTTTGCTCCCGGCATAACACAGTTGTAGTTGCATAGATCAGCCAACGACAGCAGGCTTTGAGAAGCGGTGGTTTGGGTGGCCAGCGGGTGGTCGTTTGCGCAGGTAAAACAGAGCCGGTCGCGCCAAAGTTCAACAACCTGCAACTGCTCGTGGGGGTGTGGCGCGAGGGTTACCACGGCCATTTCCAGTGTGCCGTCCAACACACCTTGGTAGGCCAATTCTGAATCCAGAAAGTGCAGGTCTAACTCTACTTCTGGATGACGCAGCGTGTACTGCTTTAACAATGGTGGTAAGCGGTGCAGTCCAATGTGGTGGCTAGTGGCCAGGGTGAGTTTACCGCCTACTTGGCCAGAAAGATTGGCGAGTGCTCGGCGGCTGTCCTCAACGGTAAACAGAATACGCTGCGCTTGTGGCAGCAGCACATTACCGGCTTCGGTTAGCGCAATACGCCGCCCTATTCGGTCAAACAAGCGTGCGCCCACCTGAGACTCCAAGGTGGCGATGCGTTTGCTAACGGCGGGCTGGGTAAGATAAAGCTGTTCCGCCGCCCGCGAGAAACTTTGGGTCTCAGCAACGGCCAGAAAGGCTTGTAGGCTCTGGGTATCCACTGACGCATCCTTGAATAAGTATTCCTATATGGAATCCAATCTATGAATAACATGAATTGCTTTTATGTACGAGTCGCGTAACACTCTTGCTATCGAAATATAAGCAGCACACAGAAGCTGCCATACCGAACTAGCAGGGCAATCGCCCAGGAGAGCCACATGTCAGGTCAAACCCTTTACGACAAGCTTTGGAACCAGCACTTGGTCAAGCAGCGCGATGACGGCACCGCGTTGATCTACATCGACCGCCAACTGCTGCACGAAGTGACTTCACCGCAAGCGTTTGAAGGCCTGCGTTTAGCTAATCGTAAGCCGTGGCGTTTAGATGCCAACTTAGCCACGCCTGACCATAACGTGCCGACGACCATTAAAGAGCGCGCCGAGGGCAACAGCGGCATTAAAGACCCGGTATCGCTGATTCAGGTACAAACCCTGGACGACAACTGTCTGGAATACGGCATTGAAGAATTCAAAATCAACGATCCGCGCCAGGGTATTGTGCACGTGGTTGGTCCAGAGCAGGGTGCAACGCTGCCCGGCATGACCGTGGTGTGTGGCGACTCCCATACCGCCACCCACGGCGCATTCGGCGCCTTGGCCCACGGTATCGGTACCTCGGAAGTCGAGCACGTGATGGCGACCCAGTGTCTGCTGGCGCAAAAAATGAAGAACATGCAGGTGCGCGTGGAAGGCGAGCTGGGCTTGGGTGTAACGGCCAAAGACGTTGTGCTGGCGATTATCGGCAAGATCGGTACCGCTGGCGGCACTGGTTATGCCATTGAGTTTGCCGGTAGTGCGATTGCTTCGCTCTCTATGGAAGGGCGCATGACGGTGTGCAACATGGCTATTGAAGCGGGTGCACGGGTAGGTTTGATCGCGGTCGACGACACCACCATTGATTACCTTGGCAAGCGTCCTTTCGCGCCTACGGCAGAGCAGTGGGAAGCCGCAGTCGCTGACTGGCGCAATCTGGTCTCTGATGACGATGCGCAGTTCGATAAGGTCGTTACCCTGAAAGCGGAAGAGATTGAACCGCAGGTAAGCTGGGGCACCAGCCCGGAAATGGTCAGCGGTATTTCCGGCCAAGTGCCCGATCCGTTCGCCGCGCTAGATGAAACCGTGCAGCGCAGCCATACCCGCGCACTGGAATACATGGGGCTGCAGGCCAACCAGAAAATTACTGATATCAAGTTGGATAAAATCTTTATCGGGTCTTGCACGAACTCGCGTATCGAAGATTTACGTGAGGCCGCCAAAGTCGCCAAGGGCAACAAAGTCGCTGATTCTATCAAGCTGGCCATGGTGGTGCCGGGGTCTGGCTTGGTGAAACGCCAAGCCGAAGCGGAAGGTTTGGATAAAATCTTTATTGAAGCGGGCTTTGAGTGGCGTGAGCCTGGCTGCTCCATGTGTTTGGCCATGAACGCAGATAAGTTGGGCGCCGGTGAACACTGCGCGTCTACGTCTAACCGTAATTTTGAAGGGCGCCAGGGCTACGGCGGCCGCACTCACTTGGTCAGCCCGGCCATGGCAGCGGCAGCGGCGATCGCCGGTCACTTTGTAGATGTTCGCACCTTGCCCGCCAACGATGCCACTCATGCGCAGGAGGCCTAAACCATGAAAAAGTTTACCCGTTTTGAAGGCGTAGTAGCGCCCCTTGATCGCGCCAACGTCGACACAGATTTGATTATCCCGAAGCAGTTTTTGAAGTCGATCAAGCGTACCGGCTTCGGCGTTAACCTGTTTGACGAACTGCGCTACTTGGATGAAGGTCAGCCGGGGCAGGATTGCTCACAGCGGCCGCTAAACCCAGACTTTGTCTTAAATCAATCGCGCTACAGCGGCGCTGAAATACTGTTGACGCGGCGCAACTTTGGCTGCGGCAGCTCTCGTGAGCACGCGCCTTGGGCACTAGAGGATTTCGGTTTCAAAGTGGTGATTGCGCCCAGTTTTGCCGATATCTTCTATAACAACTCATTCAAGAACGGCATATTGCTGATCACTTTTCCGGAAGACGTGATTGATCGCCTGTTTGCCGAGGTAGACGTTAACGAAGGCTACCAGCTGGATGTGGATTTGGATAATCAGCGGGTCATTACCCCCAGCGGCGAGATTTTAGAATTTGAAGTGGATGAGTTCCGCAAGCACTGCCTGCTAGAAGGGCTTGACGATATTGGTCTGACGTTAAAAGACGAAGACGCCATTCGTGCTTTTGAACAGAAGCATAAAGCCGCACGTCCTTGGCTATTTCGTCAGTCTGCGTAAGCCAGTCTTCAACTATTAAATGCTAAGGATTCAGCATGACGCATAAGGTTTTATTGCTGCCGGGTGATGGTATTGGCCCTGAGATTGCCGCCCAGGCGGCACGGTTGTTGAAAGCGTGCCAAGAAGCAGGCTTGGATATTGAAGTAGAAGAAGGCTTGGTAGGCGGCTCCGCTTATGATGTTCTCGGCGAACCGCTGCCCGCGGAAACACTGGAAAAAGCCAAAGCGGCTAGCGCTATTTTGCTGGGTGCCGTGGGTGGCCCCAAGTGGGATAAAATTGAAGATCTCTCCAAGCGCCCTGAAAAAGGCCTGCTCGGCCTGCGTAAAAACCTGGGTTTGTTCGGCAATTTGCGACCGGCAATGCTTTACCCGCAGTTGGCCAGCGCCTCAAGCCTGAAGCCAGAGCTGGTCGCTGGGCTGGATATAATGATCGTTCGCGAACTTACCGGTGGCATCTACTTCGGCCAGCCGCGTGGCATTGAAGTACGCAACGGCGAGCGGGTCGGTTTTAACACCTACATCTACTCCGAGAGCGAAATTGAGCGTATTGGGCGCGTGGCGTTTGACATGGCACAGAAGCGTGGCAAGAAGCTCTGCTCGGTGGATAAAGCCAACGTACTGGAAGTCACCATTCTGTGGCGTGAAGTGATGGAGCGTTTGGCGCCAGAGTACCCGGACGTTGAGTTAACGCACATGTACGTGGATAACGCCGCCATGCAGTTGGTGCGCGCGCCCAAGCAGTTTGATGTGGTGGTCACCGGCAATATGTTCGGCGATATTCTCTCCGACGCCGCCGCCATGCTTACCGGCTCCATCGGTATGTTGCCGTCTGCTTCGCTGAACGAAAGCGGGCAGGGCATGTACGAGCCGTGCCACGGTAGTGCGCCGGATATCGCCGGTCAAAATGTGGCTAACCCGCTGGCCATGATGCTTTCGGTGGCCATGATGCTGCGCTATTCACTGAATGAAAATGCCATGGCAGAGCGCATTGAAGCTGCCGTAGGCAGCGTATTGGATGAGGGGCTGCGCACCGCGGATATCGCCTCAGAGGGTATGCAAACCATCGGTACTGATGCAATGGGGAATGCAGTGCTGGCAGCGTTTGCAAAGCAGTAAGAGCGGTTTCAAAATCAGCGTAAAGAAGTGTGTATAATAGAGGCACTCATTCTTTACAGGAGGACTTCATATGTTGAAAGTCGGTTTCGTGGGATGGCGCGGTATGGTTGGCTCAGTGCTGATGCAGCGCATGCAGGAAGATGGGGATTTTAACGGTATTGAGCCGGTATTCTTCACCACTTCCCAGGTTGGTCAGCCTGGCCCCGATATCGGTGTGGACGTCCCTCCGCTGAAAGACGCCTATGATATCGAAGCGCTTAAAGCGCTGGATGTCGTCGTCACCTGCCAAGGCGGTGATTACACCAAACCGGTCTATAAAGATCTGCGTAGCGCAGGCTGGAAAGGCTACTGGATCGACGCCGCCAGTACCCTGCGTATGGAAGATGAAGCAACGATCGTGCTGGACCCGGTTAACCGCAAGGTAATCGACGATCAGCTGGCCAAAGGGGCTAAAACGTTTGTCGGTGGTAACTGCACCGTCAGCCTGATGCTAATGGGCCTTGGCGGTCTGTTTGAAGCCGACATGGTCGAGTGGATGACCTCCATGACCTATCAGGCAGCTTCTGGCTCGGGCGCTAAGCACATGCGTGAATTACTCAACCAAATGGGGCAGCTGCGCGACAGTGTTAGCGAAGAGTTACAGGATACCTCTAGCGCGATCCTGGATATTGATCGTAAAGTCACCGCCGCTATGCGGGGAGGCGACTTCCCGATTGACAACTTTGCTGCGCCGCTTGCCGGTGGCCTGCTGCCATGGATTGATAGCAAGCTCGAAAATGGCCAGAGCCGCGAAGAATGGAAAGGCAGTGTTGAGACCAATAAAATTCTTGGTCTTGGTGATAACCCGATTCCCATTGATGGTCTGTGTGTCCGTATCGGCGCGATGCGCTCGCATAGCCAGGCGTTCACGATCAAGCTGAAGCAGGATGTGCCGATAGACGAGATCGAAGAGCGTATTGCTAAGCACAATGAGTGGGTCAAGCTAATCCCCAATGATAAAGATGCCACCATCGCTGGGCTAACGCCGTCTGCCGTAACGGGTACGCTGCAGGTACCGGTTGGCCGCCTGCGTAAGCTGCAAATGGGTGGTGAATATCTCTCTGCATTTAGCGTAGGTGACCAATTGCTGTGGGGCGCTGCAGAGCCGCTCAAGCGGATGCTGAAGATTCTACGCGAACAGTAAAAAGTTTGTGTAGTACGCCCATCGAAAACGGGAAGCTGTATGCAGCTTCCCGTTTTTTACGTCTTTATTAATCACAGTAGTGGGAAAAGTGGCGCTATTTCGTTAAGTTATAATTAAATTGGAGTAATACAATAAGATTGCTTCATCGGTTAAAGAGTATGTGGCGTCACCAGGGAACATTCATGAAAAATACACTGACATGGATTACGTGGCTCTCGCTGAGTGCAGTTAGTCCTTTTGCGCTGGCCGTTGGGTTGGGGCAGGCGAATGTCAGCTCCTATTTGGATGCGCCTTTAGACGCCTCAATACCTCTGCTGGAAAGCAGCGATTACACGCCTGATGAAATTCATGTCAGCGTTGCCGAACCGACAGATTTTGCCGCAGCAGGACTTGAATGGACGCCGTTAGCAGCCAGTGTGCGCACTCGGGTTCAAGAGCAGCAAGGCCGCCGTCAAGTGCGCTTAAGTTCACAGCAGGCGATGGAGGAACCATGGCTGGAGCTACTATTAACTATTGAATATCCTGGTGGGCAGCAGGCGCATGATGTGACCCTTTTGTTCGACCCTCAGGGCTATGCGCAAACCGCTTCTACTGCCCAAGTCGCCGCTGCCACCGCGCAAAATACCACTGCTACGATGCCAGCGGTCGCAACCAGCCCGACAACGCCACCGCGTGTAAGCGAACCTGACAAGGGCCGTAGTGCCTATGTGGGCAGTGGCGATACGCTTTGGGGGGTCGCAGAACGCGTCAAGCCGGCACAGTCTAGCGTTCAACAGATGATGGTGGCGCTGTTGGAAGCCAACCCCGATATTTTTCCGACCGGGAATATACATGACATGCGTGCAGGCCAGACGCTGCGCATACCCGATCGTGAGCGTATTCTGGCGTACTCTCATCGCGATGCGGATGCGGCGATTAAAGCGATGAATGAAGCATGGCGCGCCCGCCGCAATGGCACACTGCAGGCGACGCCGTTTCCCGAAAATGAAGCTGTCGCTGTTTCAGACATCGCTGTAGACGCTACCCAAACCCTTCATGAGGAAGGTGATGAGGCAAGTGTTGAGGAAAGTGGTGAAGCAAGTAGCACGTTTAAGCCCGACAGTGCACTGGCTGCGGGCGGGACTGAACCAAGTGAGCCTGACGCGGACGAGCCCAAAATAAACGATCAAGCAGTGCTAGAAGAGGCAACCAATGAGCCCGAGGCGCTAACCCGGGCAGAACTAACCGAGCAATTGCGCTTAAGCCAAACGACACTTCAGCAAGTACTGGAAGAGCGTGCATTAATGCGCGCCGAACTTAACGAGCTTAGGGGCGAAGTCGCCTCGCTGACGCAGGCGTTAAGCGAAGCGTTGACTGCCCGTGAGCAAGGGCCAGCCCCGCGCGCCGCCAGTATGGGTGAGGACCAGAGTGTGTCTGCCTTGATGGCACGCTACCAGTGGCCTCTGGCGTTAGTTGCCATCGCACTGTTGGTGGCGCTGTTGGTATGGTTACGCAAACGCCGGGAAGAGACCTGGGAAGATAGCTCATTTGCTGAGCCAGTGGTAAAGCCGGCGGTTTCTCCTCGCGCAACAGCCGAGGCAAGAGTTATGCATGAGGCTGCCCCCGTCATTTATCCCGCGCAATCGAATGATGCTGACGTTGACGCGCAGCAGAATGGGACCGAGAAAAAAACAGCCATTAAGGAAGAGCACGAGTTCGAGACCAAGCCCGAATTCAATAAGCCCGTTACTCAATCAGTTTCGTCGCTCAATCCCGATCAATGGCTGGTCAATGATCAAGAGCAGGCGTTTGAGTATGAAGGCACGCTCAGCTATGAAAAGAGCTATGAAAAGAGCCAGGCAGCCGGTTTGGCGGAGCAGGGGCGCCGGCAGCGTTTAGGGCTGGAGGTTAACAGGTCTGAAAACGTTTCCTTATCACCGCCGCCCAGCGCTGTGTCCATGCGTCAAATGCTGGCTTCTCTCAATGCCGATTTAGGGCCGACTGAGCGAGAGGCCGCGGTTCAGGTACAGCCAACAGAGCTAGGCTACGAAGCGTCTGACGATGCTAGGCATCGCTCTGTCGATTACCACCCACCTAGCTTGAATGGCGCCGTAAAAAGCAGTGTGGAGCAACGTGGCGAAAACCTACTGCAACCGACGGTGGAGTTTACTACCGAAAGTCCCCCGCCCACGGTTAAAAAGCCACGTCGGCCGATTGAAGAAGAGTGGGAAATTGAAGAGGTAGCATTCAAGCCTCGAGGGCTGGATAATAGCGAACCTTCAAAATCTTCAAAATGACGTGGCTTGATGACGCTGTTCTATCACTTCGATGAGAAAATTCCGCTCACTGGTCGGCTGGCAATGGGTATTGAGTATGATGGTACCCGTTACTGCGGCTTTCAGCGCCTTAAGCACGCTGCCTCTGTTCAGGCTTCCTTAGAGGATGCGCTGGCCAAGGTGGCCAACGAGCCTATCCAGGTTCACGCCAGTGGGCGCACCGATTCTGGCGTGCATGCCACCCGTCAAGTAGTACATTTTGACCCGCCAGTAGGGCGCTCTGAAAAGGCCTGGATCTTTGGCGCCAACACCCATTTGCCAAGAGATGTTGCCGTGCGTTGGGTTAAGCCTGTAGGCGATGACTTTCATTCTCGGCTGTGCGCATTGGGCCGGCGTTATCGCTATGTACTGCTGAATCAAATAAGCCGCCCGGTATTGGAGCGCGCCAATGTGACCTGGTGTCGTGATCCACTAGACGCCGATGCCATGCATCGAGCCGCCCAGGCGTTGGTAGGCGAGCATGATTTTTCAAGCTTTCGTGCTGCTGGATGTCAATCGAAAACGCCTTGGCGACATCTGCACTTTATTGATGTCAAACGCTACGGACAGCTAGTCATGATCGATATTCAAGGCAACGCGTTCTTACATCATATGATCCGTAATATTGCTGGGGCCTTGGTCAGTGTTGGGCGGGGAGCACAAAGCGAAGCCTATATAGGCGAGCTGCTGGCGCTTAAAAACCGCCGCAAAGGAGATGTGACGGCGCCTGCTTGCGGGCTGCATTTTGTTGACTCGGTTTATGACGAGCGCTTTGACTTGCCCAAAGAGCCGCTGGGACCGCATTTGCTATCATTTACGGGTGAATGGACGGGGGAGCGTGAGCTGCCTGATACGCCTCGCGTCGCGTACCGACGCAGTCGTTCGCTCAGTAACAGGGCAGCTAACCCTGAACAGGAGGCATCGTCATGAGTCATCTATCGCTAACCCGCACCCGAATTAAGTTCTGTGGGCTTACCCGCGCCGAGGATATTGACCTTGCTGTGTCGCTGGGGGTAGACGCATTAGGCTTTGTGATGTGGCCTAACAGTAAACGTGGACTGTCTATTGAACAGTTGGCGAGCCTATCTGGCCGGGTTCCTGCTTTTGTGACTCGTGTAGGACTCTTTGTTGATCAACCGGCGGAGTTTATTGAGCGCTGTTTACCCTATTTGGATATGCTGCAATTTCATGGCAACGAAACGCCCGAGGAGTGCCAGCGCTACTCGCTGCCCTGGATGAAGGCGCTTCGCATGCACGAAGAAATAGACTTGGTGCATGAAACTGAACGCTATGGGTTAGCTCAAGCACTGCTATTGGATGCTTACCGACCGGGCGTGCCGGGCGGTACAGGGGAAACGTTTGATTGGTCGAGAATCCCCGCAAAACTAGCAAAACCTGTTATCCTCGCCGGTGGGCTGACTGCTGATAACATCGCTGACGCTGTGCGCCAAGTAGGGCCCTATGCCGTGGATGTGTCCGGCGGTATTGAAACCTCTTACGGTTGTAAAGATGCTAATAAAATGGCCTCTTTCGTCCGTCATGTAGCGCTAGCTAACGCGCACTAGAGCACGCCCGGTGTTGGCTTGTATGGCTTATGGGTATTTTATCGAGCGACGTTTTTAAGTTAATTCATTTATTGTTTGCCTGTTCTGGCGATCTTGTGAGGTATCTCTGTGACTGATTCTGCGACGCCTACTCCAAAGACGAAGTTCAGCGACCTGACCCGAATGCCGGATGCTCGTGGTCATTTTGGCCCCTATGGCGGCCGGTTCGTGTCAGAAACCCTCAGCTTTGCGTTGGAAGAGCTGGAGAAAACGTACTTAAGCCTGCGTGACGATCCCGATTTTCAGGCTGAATTCGACTATGACTTAGCCCATTATGTAGGTCGTCCATCTCCGCTTTACCATGCTGAGCGTTGGTCGAACAGCCTTGGGGGCGCCCAGATCTGGTTAAAACGTGAAGACCTAAACCATACGGGTGCTCACAAGGTTAATAACACTATTGGTCAGGCGCTGCTGGCAAAAAAAGCCGGTAAGCCTCGCATTATTGCCGAGACAGGCGCAGGTCAGCATGGCGTTGCCTCGGCCACCGTGGCTGCTCGCTTGGGTCTTGAGTGCGATGTCTATATGGGCGCTGATGACGTTCAACGCCAGAAGCTGAACGTTTACCGGATGCATTTGCTCGGCGCACGCGTAATTCCGGTCGAATCAGGCACGCGTACGCTCAAAGATGCCATGAACGAAGCGCTGCGTGACTGGGTCACCAACGTTGATACTACTTTCTATATCATCGGTACGGTGGCTGGACCGCATCCTTATCCGCTGCTTGTACGTGATTTCAATGCGGTAGTCGGGCGTGAAGCGCGTCGTCAGTCGTTGGAGCAGATCGGACGTCTCCCTGATGCGCTGATCGCCTGCGTTGGCGGTGGTTCAAATGCGTTGGGCTTGTTCTACCCCTTTGTGGAAGATGACGACGTCGCTATGTATGGCGTTGAAGCAGGTGGTGATGGCGTTGAAACGGGCCGCCATGCAGCGCCTCTGTCATCTAACGCGCCTCGTGGGGTATTGCATGGCAACCGCACTTATTTAATGTCAGACGACGCTGGCCAAGTGTCGGATACTCACTCCATTTCAGCCGGCCTGGATTATCCCGGGGTAGGGCCTGAGCACTCGCTCTGGAAAGACGTAGGGCGGGTTAGCTATGTGACAGCCAATGATAAAGAAGTGTTGGAAGCGTTCCGCGAGTTGACACGGATGGAAGGCATTATGCCCGCTTTGGAGTCGGCACACGCCCTGGCCCATGCCAAGGTATTGGCGCCTACGATGCGTCCTGACCAACATATTGTGGTCAACCTTTCGGGACGCGGCGATAAAGACATCATGACGGTGGCCAACATTGATGGCATTGAATTTTAAGGGCAGCTTTTTTAAGGGTAAGCATGAACCGTATTGATCAGCGTTTCAGTGAACTTAAACAGCAGGGCCGCAAGGCCCTGATCCCTTACATCACCGCAGGGGATCCAGCGCCGCACTATACAGTGGGCTTTATGCACGCCCTGGTAGACGCCGGTGCCGATGTCATTGAGCTCGGCGTCCCTTTTTCCGACCCGATGGCCGATGGTCCCGTTATTCAAAAAGCCTGTGAACGTGCGTTAAAGCAAGGCACACGGCTTGTTGACCTAATGCAGATGGTCAAAGAGTTTCGCCAAACCGATACCACGACACCGGTTGTTCTAATGGGGTACTTAAATCCCATTGAGCGCATTGGTTATGAGAACTTTGCCGACCAAGCCGCCAGTGTAGGCGTGGATGGTGTATTGATCGTGGATATGCCGCCGGAGGAAGCCGATGAGATCGGGCCGCTATTGAAATCACGTGATTTAGCAGCAATTTTTCTTGTTGCGCCTACCACTTCCCATCAGCGTGCCGCTACAATATGCGCCCATGGCGAGGGCTATCTATACTATGTTTCGCTGAAAGGCGTGACAGGCGCCGCCACCTTAAATGCAGATGATGTGGCTGAGCACCTAGCACCGCTGCGCGGCATGACTGATTTGCCGCTTTGTGTTGGTTTTGGTATCCGCGATGGCGTGACCGCCGCGGAAGTGGCTAAAGTCGCTGATGGTGTGATCGTAGGCAGCGCTTTGGTTAACCGTATCGCAGAAAGTCTCGATGCACCTGAAACCATCGCGGGCCAGTTGAAAAGTGTATTAGCAGAAATGCGTACGGCGATGGATGCCTAAAGCGAAATGCTTTATCGCCTATTTTTAATAGATTGATATCACTCATCAAGCCTGGTTTTGCCAGGCGTTGACGTATAATGGAAGCCTTTTTGATATGAGCTGGTTAGACAAGATCGTACCCTCCATGGGTCGTATCCAGCGTAAAGACCGTCGCGCTAGCGTGCCCGACGGCCTCTGGCGTAAATGTCCCAAGTGCGAAGCGGTTCTCTATCTCCCTGAGCTAGAAAAACACAATAGCGTCTGCCCCAAGTGCGACCATCACTTGCGCTTGACGGCGCGTAAGCGCTTGGACTGGTTCTTGGATAAACCAGGCCGCGAAGAGATCGCAGCGGAAATCGAACCCAATGATCGATTGAAATTTCGTGACTCAAAAAAATATAAAGACCGCCTGACTGCAGCGCAAAAAGATACCGGCGAGAAGGATGCGTTGGTAGCGATGCGAGGTGAGTTAGACGGTTTGCCGGTGGTCGCTGTTGCTTTTGAGTTTACCTTTATGGGTGGCTCAATGGGGGCGGTCGTCGGCGAGAAATTTGTTCGTGCCGCCACAGTCGCTTTGGAAGAAAATATCCCGCTGGTGTGCTTTGCTGCCTCGGGAGGGGCGCGCATGCAGGAAGCGCTTTTCTCGCTAATGCAGATGGCCAAGACATCCGCCGCACTTGAAAAGCTCAAGCAACATGGCGTGCCGTATATTTCGGTATTGACCGATCCTGTCTTTGGCGGTGTTTCGGCCTCGCTAGCCATGCTGGGCGATCTAAATATTGCCGAGCCCAACGCTCTGATTGGTTTTGCTGGCCCGCGGGTCATCGAGCAAACAGTGCGTGAAACCTTGCCAGAAGGGTTCCAGCGCAGCGAATTTCTGCTTGAACATGGCACTGTCGATATGATTGTTCATCGGCATGAAATGCGTGCCCGCGTGGGCAGTGTGTTGCGTAAGTTAACGCACCACGCCGCAACGCCGGTGAGTTCGACCAATCCTGATGATGCTGACGTTGTTGAGCCTATCGTTGAGGAAGATAACTTGGCGGAAACCGCTGACGTCACGTTTGAGAAGGTTGAGGAGCCGAAGAAGGACACCACTACCGCTAAGAGTGATGACCATTCACGCAATGCCTGATTCTTTGCCGTCTAACTCCTTGCCTACATTGTCCTTAGACCAATGGCTTCACCATTTGGAAACGCTGCATCCGGTCGGGATCGATATGGGCTTGGAGCGTGTTTCGCAAGTGGCCAAACGTATGGGGCTATTTTTACGTCCTATCGCCCCCTGCGTTATTACCGTGGCAGGTACAAATGGCAAAGGCTCAACCCTTGCCATGATCGAAAGCGTAACTCGTGCCCATGGGCAGCGAGTGGGCACCTATACCTCTCCCCATTTGTTGCGCTATAACGAACGCGTCAAAGTTGATGGGCAGGAAGCCGACGATCAACTGCTCATAAAAGGGTTTGAGCATGTTGAGCGTGCGCGCTTACAGGATGCCGAAATCAGCCTGACCTATTTTGAGGCAGGCACACTGTGTGGCCTGTGGTGTTTATCCCAGGCCGAGCTTGATATTGCAGTGCTTGAAGTAGGCCTGGGCGGTCGGCTTGATGCGGTCAATATCATTGATGCAGATGTGGCTATTGTCACCACCATCGCTCAGGACCATGCTAACTTTCTGGGCACCGATTTAGCCCAGATTGGGCGTGAAAAAGCTGGTATTTTCCGTTCCGGAAAGCCTGCTGTATTAGGCAGTCAAACGCTGCCTGCAAGCGTCGCCGAGTACGCCCAGACGCTGGCAGCGCCCACCTGGGTACTGGGTCAGCAATTTTCACATCATATGAAGGCCAACGAGCGTTCTAAATGGTGCTGGCAGGGGCAGCAAGCGAATGGTGAGCATATCGTTATCGACGATCTTCCCGACCCTGGACTCCCAATCGATAATGCGGCTACTGCGTTACAGGCGCTCGTGCTCGCCGGGCTGGCGTTAGAAAAAGCCGCTGTGCAAACGGCGCTAAGTACGGTGCAACTGGCTGGGCGAATGCAGTGGATTGGGCCGTGGTGTCTTGATGTAGGGCATAACCCACATGCCGCTGAGTACGTTGCTCACCATTTGCCGCTTGCGCCACAAGGTGGTCGCCAGTGGGGGCTTATCGGCATGCTGAATGATAAAGATCTGGATGGGGTTATAAAGGCATTAGTGACTCGCATCAGCGATTGGGTCTGTGTGTCACTAACCGGTGAGCGGGGTTGCCCGGCCAGCGAGTTATCGCAGCGTATTCTGGCTCATGGTGGGCGGGTGCACTTCTGCGCTGATACCCCAGAAGCTGGCGCCGATTGGCTTGCCAATGTATTAGCGCCCAATGATCGTGTCTTGGCCACCGGGTCGTTCTTTACAGTAGCGGCATTGTTAGCTGGGCCACTGCCAACAGGCGTTGCGCTGCTTGAGGGAGACGGAAATGAAATACGGTAAAACGGAACGCATTAGCGGTATTGTTATTTTACTCGCGCTGCTGGCGATCTTTGTGCCGTGGCTAATGAGTGATCCTGCACCGCGGGAAGATCGCCCTCAACCGAATTTTGTGATTGAACAGCCGATTGAAGTGGAGCGCCGAGATGTACCGGCTCCTGAAAGGCCTTCAACTATTGACGAACCGTCATTATCGTCAGTACCCCGTCGTGATGACGAGATCCCTATTGACGCCAATCCGAGATTGCCGGAAACCGATCAGATTGCTGCTAATCAGTCGCCCTCCAGTCCCGAGGCGGCGGGATCCAGTGAACCCGATGAAGCACCGTCAATCTCTGATAGCGACCCTATTGCTGACCTGATTGCCAGCAATAGTGGCAGTGCCCAAAGCAGCAGTGAAGGCTCGTCACAAAGTGCTTCGCAAAGTTCTTCACAAAGTTCTTCACAAAGTTCTTCGCAAGGCTCTTCACAAAGTTCATCTCAAAGCTCCTCATCTAGCTCATCCACCCCCTCAGCAAGTGCTCAGGGAGAGTGGGCGGTGCAAGTTGGCAGCTTTGGAGAGCCCGGTAATGCGCAGCGGCTTAGTGAGCAGCTGTCTGATCAGGGATTTGCGGTGTATCAGCGTGAGCGTGAAAATAATATGACAACCGTGTTTGTTGGCCCTTATGCCACCTCTGAAGATGGGGAGTCTGCCATGTCTTCGATTAAGGAGCGGGCGAACGTGCAAGGCCTGCTCGTTCGAGTAAGAGACTAAAACATGGCGTTAACGTGGATTGATGCGGTTTTTTTAGCCGTGCTGGCGCTATCAATGCTGGCCGGTTTCGTAAGAGGGTTTGTGCGCGAAGCGTTGGGTTTGGCCGCCTGGGTGGTCGCGTTAATGGTCGCCCGGGTATTGGCTCAACCGGTGGCCGAGTTAATGAGCGGATTTATTGAAAGCTTTGACGCCCGTTTAGTGCTCGCCTTTGTGCTGGTGATATTTGCCGTTATTTTACTCTGTGGCATTGTGATTCGCTTGGTACACGCTGCAGTAGAGTGGGTCGGCATGGGCTTGCTGAACCGGGTAGTAGGGGCCGCTTTCGGTGTGGCACGCGGTGCGGTCATTTTGCTAGTGGCGACGGTGCTGATTACGTTTACGCCGTTGGCGGAACTTCAGGCGTGGCAGCAAGCTGAGCTGCGACCCACCTTTATGCAGCTGCGTGATTGGGCGGTGAGCCAGTTAAACCAGTGGGACCGCCAACTTCCAGAGGCGCCGTCGTCACTGCGTGACATTTCTTTGCCTGAACTGCGCCTGCCCGGTACGGCAGAGCGTGAAGTAATCCCGACAGGTGATTGACCTGTTACTGAAGTCGATTCTACGAACGTTTGGGCTTGCTTAAAGAGTTAGGTGAGCCATGGCATTAAGCGAGGTAACGTGAATGTGCGGTATAGTGGGCCTTCTGGGCAAACAAGCGGTAAATCAGGGAATCTACGATGCCCTGACCGTACTTCAGCATCGTGGCCAGGACGCTGCCGGCATGATGACATGGAGCGAGGGACGCTTCCTACTGCGCAAGAGTAATGGATTGGTGCGTGACGTCTTCCATACCCGCCATATGGCTCGCCTGAAGGGTAATCTGGGCATTGGCCACGTGCGTTACCCGACAGCAGGCTCTTCAAGTGAAGCCGAATCGCAGCCGTTCTATGTTAACTCACCTTACGGTATTGCCCTGGCGCACAACGGTAACCTGACCAACTCTGAGCAGTTGAAGCAGGAACTGTTCTCTACCGACTTGCGCCATATTAATACCAGCTCCGATTCAGAAGTACTGCTCAACGTGTTTGCCCATGAGCTGGGTAAGCAAGGCCTTCATCTGGAAGCGGAAGACATCTTTGACGCTGTTCGTCGTGTTCACCGTCGCTGTAAAGGCGGCTACGCGGCTGTCGCCATCATCAACGGCTTCGGTATGGTAGCGTTTCGCGACCCCTTCGGTATTCGTCCGGTGGTCTTCGGCACTCGCGAAGAGGAAAATGGCCAGGCAGTGATGATCGCTTCTGAATCCGTGGCGTTGGATGTAGGCGGCTTTGAGCTTGAAAGGGATCTATCGCCAGGCGAAGCTATTTTTGTTGATATCGAAGGCAATATCCATACCCAGGTTTGCGCAGACCGCCCACAGCTACGTTCGTGCATTTTTGAGCATGTTTATTTAGCGCGCCCTGATTCGCTGCTGGACGGCGCCTATGTCTACGGTACCCGTATGCAGATGGGGCGTAAGCTGGGTGACCGCATTCTCAACGAATGGCCAGATCACGATATCGATGTGGTGATCCCGATCCCCGATACGTCACGCACATCTGCTCTCGAAATGGCGCAGCACCTAGGTGTGACCTACCGAGAAGGGTTCATGAAGAACCGCTATATCGGCCGAACCTTTATTATGCCGGGGCAAACCCAGCGTAAAAAATCGGTACGCCAAAAGCTCAATGCCATCGACGTTGAGTTTAAAGGCAAGAATGTGCTGCTCGTAGACGATTCAATCGTACGCGGTACGACTTGTAAGCAGATTATTCAAATGGCCCGCGATGCCGGTGCCCGTAAGGTCTATTTTGCCTCGGCAGCGCCACCGGTACGTTTTCCCAATGTATATGGCATCGACATGCCTGCTGCGTCTGAGTTGATTGCGCATGGCCGTAGCGAAGAGGAAGTCGGTGATCTAATCGGTGCTGACCGAATCTTCTACCAAAATTTGGAAGATCTAAAGGCGGCGTGTCGTGAAGTAAATCCTGACATGGAAGAATTTGATTGCTCCGTATTTGATGGCAACTATGTGACTGGTGATATCGACGACGCTTACCTGGCCGCGCTTGAAGCTAGCCGTAATGATTCCGCCAAGGATCAAAGCGCTGGCGACCATGCTTTGGTCGATATGCACAATCAGGACGATGACCTGGACGATTAGGAGAGAGGCCTTATGTATGATGACAATCATCAGGATGCGTGGTCATTAGAGACACTGGCGATTCGTGCGGGCCATCAGCGCACTTTTGAACAAGAGCACTCTGAGCCTATTTTTCCGACTTCAAGCTTTGTCTACGAGAGCGCTGCAGAAGCGGCGCGTAAATTCGGCGGACAGGAACCGGGCAACGTTTATTCACGCTTTACCAACCCGACGGTGCATACCTTTGAGCGCCGTTTAGCAGCGCTTGAAGGCGGTGAGCGCTGCGTGGCAACCAGCTCGGGCATGTCGGCTATTCTATCGACTGCATTGGCGCTACTTTCAGCCGGGGATGAAATCGTTGCCTCCCGGTCGTTGTTTGGATCCACGGTCAGTCTGTTCGATAAGTACTTGGGCAAATTTGGTATTACCACGCGTTACGTGGAGCTTTCCAGTGCCGCTGCGTGGGAAGCTGCTATTACGCCTAAAACGCGTTTGATGTTTGCCGAAACGCCATCGAATCCGCTGTCTGAAATTGCTGATATCCCGGCGCTGGCAGCGTTGGCAAAACGCCATGATGTATTACTGGCTATTGATAACTGTTTCCTCACTCCAGCACTTCAACAGCCACTGGCGTTAGGCGCTGACTTGGTTATCCATTCGGCGACCAAATACCTGGATGGTCAGGGCCGTGCTATTGGTGGAGCGGTGGTAGGGAGTCATACACTGCTTGAAGAAGTGTTCGGTGTAGTGCGCACTTGCGGACCTTGCCTCAGCCCCTTTAATGCGTGGATTTTTACCAAGGGCCTGGAAACCCTTTCGCTGCGTATGAAAGCCCATTGTGAAAATGCCTTGACTCTGGCGCGCTGGCTGGATGCCCACCCGGCGGTTAAGCATGTGTTTTATAGCGGCCTGGAAGATCACCCCCAGCACGCCTTGGCCAAGCAGCAGCAAAAAGGGTTTGGCGCGGTGCTGGGTTTTGAAGTGAAAGGTGGGCAAGAGGGGGCGTGGCAGGTGATCGATGCAACCCGAATGCTTTCGATAACGGGGAATTTGGGTGACGTTAAATCCACCATTACTCATCCGGCCACCACTACCCATGGGCGTTTGTCTGATGCTCAGAAAGAAGCAGCGGGTATTGCGCCAGGACTGATCCGCGTGGCGGTGGGGCTTGAGAGTCAGCAGGATATCCAGCGCGATCTTGCTCGTGGCCTGGATGTTCTGGCTGGCTAATTGATGCTAAGCAATCCTGTACAGTAACGAAAACCCACCTTTGAAAGGTGGGTTTTTCGTACTCATGAAACCTAATGGGTCATATGCTGGCCCCCTTATTTGTTTCAAGAAGCGTTGCGGTGAGGCAGGTCTGACGGCGAAATCTGGCCTTCATTGCTGGAAGAGTGATTGATGTGAGAGCTCGGAGCAACAACGGTGTTGTTCTTCGCATCGCCGTTGATCAAAGGCAAATCAGCTGGTGTCAGGTGCACGCCGTCAGTGCTGTAATTCGCTGAAGAGCTAGGCTGAATAATCTGGTTAAGCTCGCCAGATCCCTGTTCAGCTAGAACGGCAGTAGAAGTCAATGTCACGGCAATAGCGGTGATAAGGGTCATTTTTTTCATGATTGGCGCTCTCTAATAGAAAGTTTATGTACCGTTTTTCGGTCATTACTGGATGTCTTTTAGGACATGCGTTAATAGTAAGCGTGCAAACAAAATTATAAAATTGACTATATTTGCTTTATTTATTCGATTTTATAGAATGGGTTGGCTTTAACTTTTTAGAAAGGCGAACTGCGTAAAAATTGTTATCTGACTATTCAATGGTTTTTACGAATGAAATATCCTGCTTTTTTCAGCGGTTTTTATTAGCTTCTAGCGGTAAGGTTCTGGGCGTGGACGAATAGCGTAATCCAAGATCTGATAAGCGCGTTGGCTAAGTTGAAGCAGCCATAGATGAAATGAGGAATAGCACAATGTGGCGTAACAGTCGCACCGGTTGGGGATTGATTAGTATTCTGTTTCATTGGCTAAGCGCGCTGACCATTATTGGTCTGTTTGCACTGGGCTGGTGGATGACTGACCTGGGCTATTATGACCCTTGGTATAATCAGGGGCCGTGGGTACATCGCTCGATTGGTATCTTGCTATTGTTTGCCACCTTTGCACGTTTGGTATGGCGTTTCGCCCAGCCGACACCTCACGCTGAGGGTAGCCGATTAGAAACTATTGCTGCCCATCTCGGTCATATTGCTCTCTATGTACTTGTATTAGTGGTCATGGTGAGCGGTTATTTGATCTCTACGGCTGATGGGAGTGGCATTAGTGTGTTTGGTTGGTTTGAGGTGCCTGCATTGCTATACGACTTACCCAACCAAGCAAGCCTTGCAGGCGATATTCATTGGTATAGCGCCTTGGCATTGATGTTTTTAGCGGCAGGTCACGCACTTGCCGCATTTAAGCATCACTGGCTCGACCGGCATTCAACATTGGTACGTATGCTAAACCCAGCGCATAGCCAAGCGGGTGATCACAACGCACCAAGATAATAAAGCTTTCGATTTATATGTTTCACTAAACATCGTGGCTAAGGGGTTTCCTGTCCGCGGTGCCTATCAAGTAAAGCAAGGAGTTATTGACTATGTCTCAACAGAAAGCGTTCAAAAAGAGTGTATTTGCATCCGCGATTGCCGCTGTGGCCCTGGTGCCGTTAAGCCAAGCACAGGCAGCTGATTATCAAATTGATACCGAAGGTCAGCACGCCTTTGTACAATTCAAAATTTCTCACCTGGGCTTCTCCTATATTCTAGGTAGCTTCGAAGAGTTTGAGGGCCAATTCTCTTACGATCCGGAAGATCTCGATGCTTCTTCTGCTGAAATCGAAGTGCAAGTAGATAGCCTGACCAGCAATCACGCGGAGCGTGATCGTCATATCTTGAGCGATGACTTCCTGAACGCCAGCGAGTTTCCTACCGCTACTTTCACTTCTACAGCGTTTGAATCGACGGGAGACAATGAAGGGGTCCTTACTGGCGAGCTGACACTTCACGGTGAAACCCAAGAGATTGAAATGCCGGTGACACTGTTGGGTGAGGGCGAAGACCCGTGGGGCAACTACCGTGCTGGTTTCGAGGGTAGCACTACGCTGACACTGGGCGATTATAGTATTGATATGAGTGATTTTCCCGAATCCATGCATGAGTTAGAGCTGTACGTCACGTTTGAAGGTATTCGTCAGTAAACTTTTACTGTTGTAGAGACGCCACCGCCCTCTAAAGGGTGGTGGCGTTTTCGTTGGGTCGATTAATAGTTAAACCATCAATAAGGAGAACGTGCTTGGCAGCCGTCATGCATCAAAAAGAGTTGGCAATAACCCTATGGCGTCAAACATGGCCAATGGCCATCGGTGTATTGGCGCTATTGGGTTTTCAACTTGTCGATAGTGCTTTTATCGCTCGCTTGGGGACTGCACCGTTAGCCGCGCAGTCGTTTACCTTTCCGCTTTCATTTTTGATAATCGGCATTCAGGTAGGGATGGGGATTGCCATCGCTGCGCTTATTTCGCGCGCATTAGGCGCCGGAGAAGAAGAGCGAGCAAGGCGGTTAAGTAGCTTAGTATTAATGGCTGGTGGCGGGGTGATCGGCCTATTGGCAATCGTTTTATGGGTTCTTCAAACTTCTATTTTTGAACTGCTTGGCGCGGATGAAACCACGCTTTCTTATATCCATATCTACTGGGCTCCTCAACTGCTAGCCGCTTGGTTAGGGGCATTACTCTATTTTAGCTACAGCGTTTCTCGCGCCTACGGCGATACCCGTTTGCCGGGCAAAATGATGGTGCTCAGTAGCCTTATTAACCTTGGGCTTGACCCGTTGCTGATTTTTGGTGTGAGTGATTGGGAAGGCTGGGGACTGCCGGGGGCTGCATGGGCAACCGCCATTGCTTTCTCCGTTGGGCTGCTGATTTCAATGCATAAAATAGTACGCCGCCAGTGGGCATCGCAGCGGGGACTGTGGCGAGAGGCTCAGCAGTCCTGGCGGCCATTTGCGGGCATTGCCGCGCCCGCTATGGTCAGCCAATTAATGCCACCTTTGGCGGCGATGTTGGCGATCTCCGTGGTGGCGGGCCTGGGTGAAAGTGAAGTGGCAGCCTGGGGCTTGGCGAGCCGTTTGGAAACACTCTCTCTGATGGTCATTCTTGCCATGACCATGTCGCTTCCGCCCTGGCTAGGACGTTGCTACGGTGCGGGTGACTGGGGACAGATACATCAGCTTATGGGGTTAGCAATTAAGGTAGCTGTGCTGTGGCAGCTAGGACTTGGCGTGTTATTGGCCCTAGGTGCACCATGGCTTGCCATGGCCTTAGCGGGGAACCCTGACGTACAAAGCGAGCTGTCGCTGCTGATTCGTTTTCTACTGCCAAGCTATGCAGCACTCGGGGTGTGTATGTTGGTGGTTTCTGCGGGCAATGCCTTAGGTTGGCCACTTCGTGCGATGCTGTTATCCAGCGCTCGGTTGTTCATTTGCTATTTACCCTGCTTATGGTTGGGCTCGCAGTTCTTTGGTTGGTGGGGACTGGCTGCGGGCGCGGCATTAGGAAACCTGCTGGCAGGCTTCATGGCGTGGCAAGTCATGCGGCGTATTTTATCCCGCCCGCATCGGCAGGCGGGATTCGTTAATTAACGCAGGCGCCCAGCTTCCTGAAAGGAGAAGTAGATAAACAGCAGCGCCATCCCTAAGTAGCCCATCACGAACTCTGGGGCAGCATTGAGTGACAGCTCGGGGGCGTGCATTAGCCCGACAAAGGAAAAGCCCGCGGCAATGGCAGCGAAGGCCGCCGCGCGTCGGAACTGATGGTCAATTACCGATACTGTCATCGCGCCCAGCAGAATGGCCATAAACATGGCGCCTTGGCCCATGACCACGATGGCACTGGAGATATCGGTCACTACCTCGCCAGCCCCACGATTAAAGCGCGTCATTACGTAGTTAGCGAAGTAGGGCAGCATAGCAAGTGCAACAGCTGGGTAGTAGCGTGTGTCGTTAGCTTGAAACGCGGTGGCAATCATCGACATGCCGACAAAGACCAAAATGGGTGCGACCACCGAAACGGGAATAATCGCCGCCAGCGCAGCGATTAAACCAAACATGGTGGCCAGCGCATATACCGCCCCATTCAGTAGGCTGTAGCCTCGGCCTGCGCCCATCCACTTGGCGCCCACGGTAGCAATATAGACCGTGGTAGGAAAGACACCGCCAAACAGCGCGCCAATCATGGTGCCTGCGCCATCAACCGCCTGGCATTCTCGCACATCGTACTTGTCGCCTGCGGCTTCCATCGCCTCGACGTTGTTCATCGTTTCAATGGCGTTATAGAGTGTAATCGGCAGCACCACGGTGAGTACCGCCAGCATACTGGTCAGCAGCAACCCCAGCCCTTCAAACCAGGCAAGATTGGGCAGTAATGGGTAAAAGCCCAAGTGGGTAAACGCATCGCTAAAACGCTCGGTACCAGCGTCGCCAATCAAATAGGCCATAGCAGTACCCACGATAATGGCGAACAGTGACGTTGGTAGCTTGAAAGGCATGCTGACTCTGGCTACCAAGCCGACGATAATGATCGCCAACACCAGCAAGCCAATAACCGGCATTTCCAGCGTTTTAAACAGCATTTCACCCGCGATAAATGTCAGTGCAACACCGGCAACGGCGCCCAGCATGGCAGCGCGGGGCAGGTGATACTGCACCCAGCGGCCAATTACGCTGATCGCGGCTTCAATGGCGCCGCTGATAAAGCAGGCGGCAACGGCCACTTTCCAGGCCATTTCCGCATCGCCCGTGAGCTGTTTGGCTGGTAGCAGTACGCCGAATAGAAACACAAACATGACCGGCGTTGAGATACCGTAAGAGAGCGCCGTTACATCGGCACGGTTCTCCTTCCGGGCCAGTCTTGCCGCGCTCCACGCATAGTAGAAATTACCGACCATTACCGCGACTGCCGCGCCTGGCAACACTTGCCCATAGACAATGGATGAGGGGAATCCCATGCCCAACATGGTGATCGCGATAATGACAAAGTTGGCAATATTGTTTTGGAACAGGGCGAAGAACGCGTCGGTATCTTCTTTTTTGTACCAGGGGTAGTGGATGCTGGCAGCCGCCATGGTAGGCCTCTTGATTATGGTGTGTTGTATACAAGGCAACGCTGAGTGTGCCGAAGTGTTGACTGATCGGTCAAGTGCTCAGCACACAAAAACGCCCAGGTAGGCCTGGGCGTTTGTAGTACGGCAATGCTTGCTAGCTAGTCGTTGACAGCGGCAATCGCTTTGGCCAGGTAGGGCAGGTTCTCATGGGAGAAGCCCGCTACGTTAGCGCGACCCGAGCGCACCATGTAGATGCCAAACTCGTCGCGCAGACGATCGACCTGTTCCGGCGTTAAGCCGGTGTAGGAGAACATACCACGCTGCTCAGCAACGCAGGCGTACTTCTCGTCCAGGCCATAGGGTTTCAGTGCTTCAACGAAATCGCGACGCAGCGTATTGATACGATCGCGCATTTCGGTGAGCTCTTCGCGCCATAGCGCAGTCAGTTCTGCGTCGTGGAGAATCTCGCTGACGATAGCGCCGCCGTGAGCGGGCGGGTTTGAGTAGTTTTCACGGGCAACAATAGCGACCTGTGAACGGATGTTATCCATCTGCTCGCTATCTTTTGCCACCATGATCAAGCAGCCGGTACGCTCACAATAAATACCGAAGTTCTTGGAGCAGGAGCTGGTGATGATCGCTTCGTCGAGGTTTTCCGCCAGTAGGCGAACCCCATAAGCGTCCTCATCCAGGCCTTCACCAAAACCCTGATAGGCAAAGTCGATCAGCGGCAGTAGCTTGCGCTCGCGCACAATTTCTAACACTTCCTGCCACTGGTCGTGAGAAAGATCAAAACCGGTCGGGTTGTGGCAGCAGGCGTGGAGTACGACTACATCGCCTTCCGGGATATTTTTTAGCGCTGCACGCATACCGTCAAAGTCGAGACGGTTGTCGGGGTCAACGTAGGGGTACTTGTGCAGCTCAATACCCGCGGCGGTAAAAATACCATGATGATTGGGCCATGTCGGGTCGCTTACCCAGATACCCTTGCCTGGCAGCTGTGTGGCAATGAAATCCGCAGCCAAGCGCAGTGCGCCGGTACCGCCAGGTGACTGGGTAGCACTAGCGCGTTTGGCTTTCAGTACTGGGGACTCAGCGCCGAATACCATGGGAAGCACTACTTCACCATAGCTTGGCGAACCGTGAGAACCGATATAGGTCTTCGTCGTTTCGTTCTTGAGCAGGCGAGCTTCTGCTTCCTTGACGGCGCGCATTACCGGTGTGTTGCCTTGGGTATCGCGGTAAACACCGACACCTAAATCCACCTTTTGCGGATTGGTATCTTTCTTGAAAGCTTCGATCAGCCCGAGAATGGCATCTCCTGGGACTCGCTCAATATGCTCAAACATTTATTCGGCTACCTCGTCGGTTCTGGCGGCAAGAATGAAGTCATTTAAGTGCAGGCCTTTAATGGCATGAGACCACCACGTGACGGTGGCTTTGCCCCACTCGGTCACGATAACGGGGTGGTGGCCGGCCTGCTCTGCAATATCGCCAACGCCCTGGGTAAACGCCAATGCGCTGGCAAAGTCACGGAATTTAAAACTTCGCGACAGCTTCATGATGCCATCGTGCTCAACAATCTGCCACTGGTTGAGACTTTTTAGCCGCTCTTTGGCTTCCTTTTCGCTTAGCGGCTGAGCATTTTTACTGCAAGGTTCGCACACTTGTTCGGCGAGCGTTGTCATCGGTATTCTCCTGCTAGTTAGGTATTACTCTCTAGCGTAGAAAGCAAACGCAGTCGCGGCCAACGTCCTTGGCACTATAAAGCGCTTGATCGGCCCGCTCGATTAAGCTTGTAAGGGGTTCACCGCAGCGGTATTCGGCAACCCCAATACTCAGCGTTACCTGGCCTGGTCCCATACCGAAGTCTCGTACACTGATGGCTTGGCGGAATCGGTCGGCAAGTTTATGGCATTGCTGCAGCGGTGTGAGCGGCAGCACTACCATAAACTCTTCTCCTCCTAAACGGGCAATCATGTCTTCACAGCGTAGTAGCGTTTGAGCTTGCGCCGCTAGTTGCTTGAGCACCTCATCCCCATGCAGGTGGCCCCAGCGGTCATTCAGGCGTTTAAAATGATCAATATCGATCATCATAATAGAGAGTGGCGTGCCGTGACGCGTGCTGAGTGAGGCGACATTCGTCAGATGCACCATTAATTTTCGCCGATTGGGTAACTCAGTTAGGTGGTCTGTATCGCACAGTTTACGAAGCCGCTGCTCTTCGGATACTTGATCGCTTATATCCATCATTATGCCGTTCCACTGGACACCGTCCTGAGCCGACTCTGGCTGTGCGCTAACGGCGATCCATCGAGGCTTTCCGGTGGGGATGGGTAACCTAAAACGTGTTGTAAGAGGCAGCATACAGCGTGCGGAATGTTCAATCGCCGACATTACTTTAGGATGATCGTTGCCAGTTAGCTGCTCAACGAGTTGCCCTGCATTACGAGCGAGAACATCACGATCAACATATTTGAGAGCCATGCCACCGCCCTCAAGGTAGGGGAAGCGCATATGCCCGTTATGACTACGGTGGAATTGAAAGATTACGCCAGGAATGCGTGGAACTAAAGTATCTACACTGACTCGCTGTGGTGCGTCTATATCATTCACGAGCATGCGTGAATCTCCAAGCAAATGCCAAGTTAAATTTGACCGTGAAGATTAGCGCTAAATTGGCATTCAAGATGTAAGCCATTGCAGACAAGGTCACCCATGTTTATATTTTTTTAGAATATGTTTGTTCTATTAATGTATGCATTTATTTGATTTCTCTGCAATAGATAAGGTGCAGTTGGCATTTAGTGATAAAATTAATTACTTATTGTTGACCAAAATCTTTTATTTCTGGGGTGATTTCTTGGAAGAAGGACAAGAGCAAACGTCTCAGCCATATGGCTTGGTCAGTTTAGTGGGGGCAGGCCCGGGCGACCCAGAGTTATTGACGCTGAAAGCTTACAAACGGTTGCAGACAGCCGAAGTAGTGCTCTATGACCGCTTGGTGAGTGATGAGATTATTGCGTATATACCCTCCCATGCGCAGCGATTTTATGTAGGAAAAGCCCGTTCACTGCACAGCGTTCCCCAAGATGGCATTAATCAAGCGTTAGTGAAGTGGGCTCAGCAGGGTAAGCGTGTCGTGCGTCTAAAAGGCGGCGATCCATTTATTTTTGGGCGCGGCGGAGAAGAGTTAGAGACATTGGTAGCCGCGCAAGTGAGCGTGGAAGTAATCCCCGGAGTGACAGCTGCGTCGGGGTGTGCTGCTTACGCCGGTATTCCTTTGACCCATCGCGATCATGCGCAATCGGTGCGTTTTGTGACCGGCCATTTACAGCAGGGTGAGTGCGAGCTTGATTGGGATGCCTTAGCAAGGCCAGGGCAGACGTTAGTGTTTTATATGGGCTTGGGAAGTGTAAAAGTGATTAGCCAGGCGCTCATTAAAAACGGCTTAGCGCCTGATACCCCGCTAGCGTTAATTGAACAGGGTACAACCCGCCAACAGCAAACGCATGTTGGTTCGCTTTCGACGTTGCCAGATGCTTTCTTGGCGGGACACATTAAACCGCCTACGCTGCTTATAGTGGGTAGTGTGGTGTCGCTACATACCTCACTTGCATGGTTTGACGCTCTTGATGGACAAGCGTCAGGCTTCAACGAAGGTAAACATCCACCGTCGTCAAAAAATGTTTAGCTTTGCTGATTTTGTAGTTACATTATAGAAACATTTATACACGTTTTTACAAACAGGCTGGCTAGATACAGTGAGCTGTGTATGCTGAGAGGGGAGATCAATCACAGTTAGCACATTAATAATGTAGTTGATTATGTGCAACTGATCATCGCTAGCTTGGGCAAACGTGAGCTTAGACTATAGAGGAACGCATAATGTCAGACGCAAATAACTCGGATCATCAGTCGCCAGCCAACAAGCCGGAACCGGCAAAAAAACAGAGTATGAAAACCCTCTTTCAAGATAACCGGGTAAAAGCGATTGCTGGTATCGCTGCCATTGCGGTCATCTGGGCGATTATGGCGCAATCTAATGCAGGTTCTCGCCAAGAGCGGGTTGATAGCTTAGAAGAACAGCTTGCCAGCGCTGAGCAAGACAATAGCCAAATGAGCCGGCGTATCGCTGAAATTGAAGAAGCCGAGACTAGCTTAGCCGCGCTGCAGGAAGAAATGGCCTCTTTGCAAGCGCAGCAGGAAGAGGCCCGCTCGTCGCTTGAAAATGCCCAAGGCAATGTCAGTGATGTTCAATCAAGTCTAGAAGCGCTTGAATCCGAGCGCAGTGCGTTAGAAGAAGAGGTGGCTTCTCTTAACGAGCAGCTTACAAACGCAGAAGATGAGATGACTGCGTTGCGTGAAGAGCGTGATGAGATAACCAGTACGCGTGACGAGGCTGAAAGTGCCCTTCAGCAAGTAGAAGAAGCACGTCAGAGTGCTGAAGAAGCCCGTCAGGAAGCCGAAGCCGCGCGTCAGGAAGCTGAGCAGCAGCGCCAGCAGGCCGTTGAAGAGTTGAGTAACACTGAAGAAGAGCTTTCCTCGCTTGAAGAGCAGATTAGCCAAGCCAACGAGCAGCTAAGCGGCTTAGAAGAGGAAACTTCGACTGTCCAAAGCGAGTTGGATGAGTTAAAAAATGAGCGTGAATCACTTACCAGTGAGCGCGATGAACTTCAAAATGATGTTGATTCGCTAACAGCGTTACGCGAAGAGGAAGAGCAGAGTTTAAGCCAAGTGCGTGGCGAACTGGATGACGTCATGGTCGCTCTGGATATGGGGCGTGAAGAAGTGGCAAAGGTTGAGAGTGATATTGAAGAGCGTGAAAACCAGTTGGAGCGTTTAGAGAGCCAACTGGGTGAATGGCGCGATGAGCTTTCGGCGCTAGATAGCCGCTTGGCTGATGCAGAACAAGAAGTGAGTGATACCACTTCATCTTCGCAGAGCAGTTCTTCTCAGAGCAGTGCTTCACAGAGCGGCTCTTCACAGAGCGGTTCTTCGCAGGGCAGTGACTCTGAAGAAGGCTCAGCAGAGGAGAATTCTTCAAGTACGGACTCTTCAAATTCAAATTCGAATTCACCCGATGAAAGTGCCAATGATAGCGATGGTGGCAGTGAGCAAGAGCAGCAAAACGCTGGCTAAGAGCTCAGTCGATAATGCGGTAACGTTAAGATGATGAGGGCGGATGTCAGGAAGCTGGCATCCGCTTTCTTGTCGTTGGTTTATGATTGCAGTCCCGAGGAGTATCATTCACTCAACGTTAATTCAGTCACTAAGCGCTTAAACGAGGAGTGCCGTTAAATGGATGGGGTTAAGCATATAATTGCAGTGGCATCGGGCAAGGGGGGCGTGGGTAAGTCCACCGTCACCGTGAACTTGGCGTTGGCGCTGTCGGCACAAGGTTACCGCGTGGGTGTCCTTGATGCAGATATCTATGGGCCTAGCCAGGCACAGATGCTCGGCGTTAAAGAGGGTGTGCGTCCACAAGCGGCAGGGAATGACAAATTCCTGCCACTTCAGGCCCATGGCATTCAAGCCATGTCGATGGCGTTTATGGTCAATACCCGCGAGCCCATGGTTTGGCGAGGCCCAATGGTGGTGGGGGCTTTTCAGCAAATGTTAACCCAAACCCAGTGGGATAATCTCGATTTCCTACTGATCGATATGCCCCCAGGCACCGGTGATATTCAACTTACGTTGGCCCAAAAAGTGCCGGTATCAGGTGCCGTGATTGTAACGACGCCACAGGATATTGCGCTATTAGATGCCCGTAAAGGGATCGAAATGTTCCGCAAGGTCAACGTGCCGGTGCTCGGCGTGGTTGAAAATATGAGCCTCTATCACTGCGAGAATTGTGGTCATGAAGCCGCTATTTTTGGCACTGGCGGTGGTGATAGCATCGCGCAAGAATATGAGACACAAGTGCTTGGGCGGTTGCCGTTGACGCTCTCAATTCGCGAGCTGACGGATTCCGGTCGCCCTAGCGTGGTGTCTGAACCTGATGGGGCGGTAAGCCAAACCTTTGCTACGATTGCTCAAAAAGTCGCTGAAGCGGTAAGTGCGAGCCAAGGCGATGGTCCTACTATTTCCTTTAGCGAGTGATAACGAAATAAATGAGTATCAAATCTGATAATTGGATTCGTCGTATGGCTAAAAGCGACGCAATGATTGAGCCGTTTGAAGCCGAGCAAGTGCGCTATGTGAATGATCAGCGCGTTATTTCTTACGGCACTTCAAGTTATGGCTACGACGTGCGCTGCTCGGATGAATTCAAAGTCTTCACTAATATTCACTCGGCGATTGTTGACCCCAAAGCGTTTGATGCAAAAAGTTTCGTCGATATAAAAGGCGATGTATGCATCATTCCGCCAAATTCTTTCGCATTGGCGCGTACCGTAGAGTACTTTCGTATTCCACGTAACGTGCTCACTATTTGCCTGGGGAAATCCACCTACGCTCGTTGTGGCATTATTGTTAATGTCACCCCACTAGAGCCGGAGTGGGAAGGGCACGTGACATTGGAGTTCTCTAACACCACCAATCTGCCCGCGAAAATCTATGCCCATGAAGGCGTCGCGCAAATGCTGTTTTTAGAATCCGATGAAGTGTGCGAAACCTCGTATAAAGACCGAGGTGGAAAGTACATGGGGCAGCGCGGTGTCACTTTGCCGCGTACCTAAGCCATTAGCTGCTTGTACTTAATTGAGATCAACTGAGATTGAGGTCAGCTGAGGTTGCGGTCAATTGAAAAAGCCTGACGGTATTGTAAACACCGTCAGGCTTTTTTGCTTCAGACTGTCATAGTTACTTATAAAGTGCTGTTAATCTTGAAGTTCGTCATCCAGATCTTCGTCAAGCTCTTCAGCGGCATCGGCGTGAGAAAGGCGCATTCCATATTCAGGCAGCAAATGGCCGTCCATCTTCGCGCCTTCGGCGCTAAACTGCAGCCTTCCTTCTAAAAACCATTGCACAGCAATCGGATAGATCAGGTGTTCGCGAGAGCGAACTTTTTCTTGCAGTGTTTCCACTGTGTCGTCAGGGCTGACCTGCAGCTCAGCTTGCAGCACTACTGGGCCGCCATCCAACTCTTCCGTTACAAAGTGGACGCTGCAACCGTGACTTGTGACTCCCGCTGCCAGAGCACGGGCGTGCGTATTTAGCCCCTGATACTCCGGTAGCAGAGAAGGGTGGATATTCAGCATGCGACCCAAGAAGCGCTGCACAAAGCGAGGCGTCAAAATACGCATAAAGCCTGCCAGGACAATAAGGTCTGGTTCATGACGTTCGATGACCTTGATCAGTGCACCATCATAGGCTTCGCGGCTATCATACTCGTTATGGGGTAAGGCTACTGCCTCAATGCCTGCTTCGTGGGCGCGCTTTAATCCGTAGGCATCAACGACATTGGAGATAACTGCGACAATTTCACCGCCGCCTAAACGGTCATGTGACTGGGCATCAATTAGCGCTTGTAGATTACTGCCGTTACCTGAAACAAGCACCACGATGCGACGTGCACCGAGAGGCTCTGGCGTCACGTCCTTAATAGTATCGCTTTGGTAGTCCGTATTGGTCATGCCGGGAGGTTCTCCAAAATAACGGATTCCTCTTGGCGCTTGATGATCTGGCCAAGGCGGTAAACAGATTCGCCTTCTGCTTCCAGGTGAGCCATTGCCTGCTCAGCTTGATGTTGCGGCACCACCACCACCATGCCAATACCGCAGTTAAGCACGCGGTGCATTTCGGTTTCATTGACATTGCCATGGGTTTGTAACCAATCAAACACGGCAGGTCGCTGCCAGCTGCTAATATCAATATGGGCAGCGAGATCATCCGGCAGTACGCGGGGTATATTTTCAAGCAAGCCCCCACCGGTAATATGCGATAGCGCGTGTACGGTAATATCGCTTCCGCGCATTAAGGAGAGCAGTGATTTGACATAGATCCGAGTAGGCGCCATGAGTGCATCACCAAGGGTCTTGCCGGCAATATCCGTCTCCAGAGAGGCATTGCTGACCTCGAGAATTTTACGAATCAACGAATAGCCGTTCGAGTGCGGTCCCGATGATGCAAGCCCCAGTATTACGTCACCTTCGGCTACTTTGCTGCCATCTAAAATATCTGCTTTTTCAACGACTCCAACGCAGAACCCTGCTAAATCATAGTCGCTGCCTTCGTACATACCCGGCATTTCTGCGGTTTCGCCACCTACTAGGGCGCAGCCAGCCAGTTCACAACCTGCGCCAATGCCGGTGACTACGTCGGCAGCAATATCCACATCGAGCTTACCCGTGGCATAGTAGTCAAGAAACAGCAGCGGTTCGGCGCCGGCCACGATCAAGTCGTTGACACACATAGCGACTAAATCAATACCAATCGTGTCGTGCTTACCCAGATCCATCGCGAGACGCAGCTTGGTGCCGACGCCATCGGTACCCGAGACAAGGACGGGTTGCCGATAGCCCGCCGGTATTTCACATAGTGCACCGAATCCGCCAAGTCCGCCCATTACTTCCGGGCGAGTCGTGCGTTTGGCAACGTGTTTAATGCGGTCAACCAGGGCGTTACCGGCATCAATATCGACGCCTGCGTCCTTATAGCTGAGGGAAGGAGTAGCCGAAGAAGAGGAGGTCTCGGTCATGACAGATCCTGTGAAGCAAATAGCGGTGCTGATAGTGCTGGCGACATGGCCAGTGCTGGGCGATAACTGAAGCGGATTGTAACACTCAGCGGCGCAGGCCGCATCGCCGTCAAACATGATGAAAAGCTTACGAGCGAATTTTGCTTATATCCGGCATAGTAGGGATTAGTAAAACCAATAGTAATGAGAAAGCCAGCAACGATAAGTGAAAATAGCCGGGTTAAATCCACGTTTGAGAGAGAACTATGCGTAATTCTTGGTGGGGTGTCCTATTTTTGGTGGTGATAGGCGGTTTAATTTATTTGTTAGACGCGGTACTAATGCCTTTTATTGCCGGGATGATTCTCGCTTATTTAGCCGACCCGCTAACCAACCAGTTTCAGCGCTGGGGTATGAATCGGCCGCTTGCGGTGAGTAGCGTATTTTTAGTACTACTAATTGTTCTCGTGGTGAGCTTGCTGATACTGATTCCACTGCTCGTCCAGCAACTTAAACAACTGGGAGAGGCCATCCCTGGGATTTTTAATTGGGTAGAAAATACACTCGCTCCCCAGGTTGAAGTATGGACAGGTTATGATTTGACCATTGAGTTAACCAACGCGCGTGAGACGCTGGTCGAAAACTGGCGCGATGCTGGCGGCTACTTAGCCCAGGCGCTTGGCCAAATTGGCCGTTCCGGCATGGCTTTTGTATCCTGGATCACCTACGTTGCGCTGATACCCGTCGTCACCTTTTATTTGTTGTTGGACTGGAATCGTCTGCTCGATAATATTGCCAACTTAGTACCGCGTCAGTGGGCTGACGATACTTTTCGCTTAGCACGCCGCTGCGATGAAGTACTGTCATCGTTTTTGCGCGGGCAATTGTTGGTAATGTTGTGTTTAGGAATTATTTATGCGGTAGGTTTGACGCTCATGGGGCTTAATTTTGGTCTGTTGATTGGTTTTGTATCAGGATTAGTGAGTATTGTACCTTTCTTAGGCTTTATCGTTGGCTTGGCGATTGCACTTGTTGTGGCCCTGTTCCAATACGCGACTTGGTGGGCAGTGCTAGGGGTCATCGTGGTATTTAGTATTGGTCAAATGGCCGAGAGTGTGATTCTGCAGCCAAAATTACTGGGCGATAAAATTGGCCTACACCCGGTCGCGGTCATTTTTGCTGTGCTAGCGGGCGGGAATTTGTTTGGATTAACGGGTGTGTTGCTGGCGCTGCCAGTTGCCGCCGTGATCCTCGTGCTGCTTAAAGAAGTAAAAATTCGCTATCAGCACAGTGACCTGTATAACGACCAAAATAGCGATAAGCAAACGACAATAATTGAAGTCGGTTCTACGTACCGTGATGAGCTAGGTCAGGATGAGCATAGTCGTAGAGATCTAGGGGAGTCATCATGAGCCGAGTACCGGCACAACTTCCATTGGGGATAGGTCTACGTGACGACGCAACCTTCGATAATTACTTTGTGGCACGGACAAATGCACCGCTGTTAGAACGGATCACCCAGCAATTAAGCGCTGAGGGGGAGCAGTTTATTTACTTATGGGGTGCCCCTGGCGTGGGCCGTAGTCATCTGCTTCAAGCGGCCTGCCACGCAGCGTCAGACGCTGACAAGCGCGCACTTTATTTACCGCTGAATGACTTAGGCCACTTTCCGCCGTTAATGCTGGAAGATATCGAGCGCTTGGACCTTGTCGCCATTGACGATTTAGAGTGCGTCATTGGGCGTAAACGCTGGGAAGAGGCGCTGTTTCACGCATTTAACCGATTAAGGGATGCGGGCAAGAAATTGGTGATTGCCGCCAGTGCTTCGCCACGCCAATTAAACGTGGTGCTGCCTGACTTAGCGTCGCGCTTAACTTGGGGCGTTACCTTCCATGTTCACCCTTTAGAAGATGACAATGAACGCTTGGCAGCCTTAAAGTTGCGCGCCAGCGTGAGAGGAATGCAACTACCCGATGATGTTGGACGTTATATTTTGCATCGTGGCCCGCGCGAATTAGGCGAGCTATGCCGAGCAGTGGAAATACTTGATAAAGCGTCACTGTCGGCCAAGCGTAAGCTGACAATTCCTTTTGTAAAATCTGCTCTTAACTGGTAGAACGTTTGCTAAAAAGCCACCGCTGGCAGGGCCAGCGGTGGCTTTTTTTGCATGCTTACCAGCTTGCTTTCTTAATAAGTAATTAAGCTGTTTTGCTCATTTTGCTAGCTGCAGTTTGTGCTTGCTTGACGTTATCTTCAGTGATTTTTTGGCTTTTCTGGATAAAATCCTGCTGCAGTGAAACAACTTTATCTGCATCGCCTTTTGCACGCTCAGCCAATTCCTTCGCTACTTTTTGCTGGCTTTCCATATAGCTGCGTAGGCCTTCTGCATCTTTAACGTTCATTACCTGACGCATCTGGGCAACACCCGTATCGAAATAGGCTTTGCTAGCGTCCATTTGAGCATTGATCATTTTTTCAGTGTAATCAACGCTCAAAGCCATATAGGCACGTGCAGGTGCTATAAACATATTATCAAACTGCTGTGTCATTTCGTTAGTATTTAAAGTACGCATTTATATACCCTCCAGGGTTGCATCAATTATTGGCAAAAACCGTGTTTTCAAAACCTTATTTTCAAAAACGTATTTTCAAAAACCGTGTTGCCAGAAGCAGCTATCCTGTGATGGGTGCTGCTTGTTGAATAACGAGCTTTTTTTAAGCTATCTTGCGGTGCAGCATAGCAGCTGTTTTTGTGCAGTGCAACATTACGCTTTTTTGCTTTTATTGATATATGACTTGGCTGGCTTATGGCGGCTAATAGCTCACAGGCCGAGCGATCGCATTTACCCTAGTGTCCGAACCGACTAACTTGAAGGTAGCAACGTTATCGTTAGCGACGATAGGGCGGCGGTGCGCTCAGAGAAGTAGCGCTATTTTTCCTTAATAGGAGTAACAGCAATGGCAACACGGATGGAACGCGACAGTATGGGCGAACTGGAAGTGCCGGCAGATGCCCTTTACGGCGCGCAGACGCAACGGGCAATTAATAATTTTCCTGTCTCGCATTCGCCTATGCCCCCGGCATTTATTCATGCGGTTGCTCGCATCAAACTAGCGGCTGCACGCGCCAACCAGACGTTAGGAGGGCTTGATAGCGAGCGCGGCGAAGCAATCCAAAAAGCGGCCCGTGAAGTATTGACGGGTAAGCATGACCATCACTTTCCTATTGACGTATTTCAAACCGGATCGGGCACCTCCACTAACATGAACGTTAATGAGGTGCTGGCAACGTTGGCTAGCCGTGAGGGCGTAGAGGTGACGCCGAATGACCACGTTAATATGGGGCAATCCAGCAATGATGTGATCCCGACGGCGATTCACCTCTCGGCAGCGATTGCGCTACACGAGTCCCTACGTCCTGCCCTGGTTCACCTGCGTGACACTATTGATCAGCGTGCCAGCGAACTTAGTCATGTGGTTAAAACCGGTCGTACCCATTTGATGGATGCTATGCCGCTGCGCATGGATCAAGAGCTGGGCGCTTGGTCGAGCCAAATTAATCAAGCCATAGAGCGTTTTGACAGTGTAATGAAAAGGCTGTGCCGACTAGCGCAGGGCGGAACCGCCGTGGGCACCGGTATTAATGCGCCTAGTGGTTTTGCTGAGCAGGTTGCCCAGGAATTGAGTGAGCAGACGGGGTTAATGTTCACGCCTAATGATAGCTTCTTTGCCAGTCTTTCTTCCCAAGATGCTGCGGTAGAGCTGTCAGGGCAATTGAAAGGTCTAGCCTGTGTGGTTATGAAAATCGCTAATGACTTGCGCTGGATGAACTCTGGGCCATTGGCTGGGTTAGGAGAAATTGAGCTTGAAGCATTGCAGCCCGGTAGTTCGATTATGCCGGGAAAAGTCAATCCTGTGATTCCTGAGTCAGCTGCCCAAGCGGCTGCACAAGTGATTGGTATGGACACGGCGATTACAATTGCCGGGCAAAGCGGCAATTTTCAGCTGAATGTAATGCTGCCGCTGGTGGCTACCAACCTCCTTACCTCTATTAGCTTGATGAGTAATACCGCTCGGCTGTTGGCTGATCGCGCAATTGCTACTTTTAAAGTTCGTGAAGAAAATCTGAAAGGGCCGCTAGCTAAGAACCCCATTTTAGTAACGGCATTAAATGGGGTGATTGGTTATAACGCCGCTGCAGCAATTGCTAAAGAGGCGTATCAGGCAGGGCGTCCTATTATTGACGTAGCGGAGGAGAAGACCGATCTAGATCGAGAAACGTTAGAGCGATTGTTAGATCCAGCTGTGCTAACTCAAGGAGGAGTCCCTGAGTAGCACGGAAAAGAGATCAGGTCTCTTGCTTTTCAATTTTACCTTCTTGGATCGTTTCACTTGCCTCGCTACGCTCTTCAGCATTGGCTTCGGGCGTTTCATGTTCGTCTTTGCGCGAGGGGCGATAACAAAAGGTTGCCAAGATAGGGAAGTGGTCTGAACCGAAGTAGTTAAGCCGCTGCATGCCGACTAGGGTGAAGTGCTCGGTCACGAAAATGTGATCAAGAGGCCAGCGCAACACAGGGTACTTGGCATGAAAAGTACTGAACAAGCCACGTCCCCGGCGAGGGTCGAGCATGCCGCTGATGCGACAGAATAGCCGCGTGGTGCGTGACCAGGCCACATCATTCAAGTCTCCAGCCACTAACGTCGGCTGGGGATCTTTGTGTATCTTTTTTCCTACCAGCAACAGCTCAGCGTCTCGCCAAAGTGATTTTTCACTTTCGCTGGGCGCTGGTGGGCGAGGGTGAACGGCAAATAGGCGAATTGAATCGCCATTAGCTAATGTCACTCGAGTATGAATAGAGGGAATGTCGTCTTGGATCAGCCACTCAACAGAGGTGTCAGTAAGCTCCAAGCGCGAGTAAAGGTGCATACCGTAAAGGTTGTCTAGCGGGATTTTAACGCTATTGGGCCATTGCTCTGCTAGCGCTGGATCCAGTTGGTCTTGCCACCACTGGTCAGACTCAAGTGTTAATACAATATCAGGCTGATGCTTTTTGATCATATCGATCAAGGATTGCGCTTGCCTATTAGGGGTCAACACATTGGCGATCAGCAGCGTAATCGCTTTATCTTCGTCTTTACTTTTTGCCTTCTTCACCTGTAATGGCCACAGCGGCGTAAAGGGCAAGATGTAGTAGCCTTGAACCAAAAAAGTGACACCTGAAGCAAGCAACGCTACCCATCGCCAAGTACCTGCTTCAGCCAATACAGCGGCAAAAAGACAAGTAATTAGTGCCAGGCAAGCAATTTGTAGGCGTGGAAATTCAAAGCTGCGGATCCACCACCAATGTAATTCAATGCGTGCAATCAGTGTCGCTAACAATAAACCGATGGCTATGCTTCCTAGCAAAATATCCAGCATGGTTTACCACCTTTATTAAAAATCAGGAATATCTAAGTACCTAGCCTAGCGTCATAAATATTATAAATAAATATATGTTATACAAATGTTTTCTGTTACAGGTTGAAGGTTACGAATACGTTCGCCAGCTGCGGTAAAAGAGCTTGCAATTCAGTGATAAACGCGTAAGATACGCATCCGTTGCTCGGCACGTTTTTGTCGAAAAAGAGATAGGACCATAGCTCAGTTGGTTAGAGCGCCACGTTGACATCGTGGAGGTCGGCGGTTCAAATCCGCCTGGTCCTACCATTCTTTACGCCAACATCTTTTTTCAGGACCATAGCTCAGTTGGTTAGAGCGCCACGTTGACATCGTGGAGGTCGGCGGTTCAAATCCGCCTGGTCCTACCAGCTATCGTCAAAAGCCCCCCCCAGGTATTGTTGCCTGGGGGCTTTTGTATGGACGCTATACGGCAAGTTCGATCAGGTCGGGTAGATCAGTTTGGTGCATAAACGTTGCTACCAAGGCTTCGATTCCCGCTTGATCTTGCTGGGTAAACCGCGCATGAAGTGGGCTATCCAGATCGAGTACACCCCAGAGGCGGCCATCCACTACGATTGGCACCACGAGTTCAGAGCGAGAGTTGGCGTCGCAGGCAATGTGGTCGGCAACCGCATGTACGTCTTCCACTCGCTGAGTCGTTTGCTGGCGAGCGGCCGCACCGCATACGCCTTTGTTGAAGGGGATCGGGTGGCAGGCAGGCTGACCTTGGAAGGGCCCCAAGCCCAAGACATTGGGCTGACGCTGAAGGTAAAAACCGACCCAATTAAGGCCGCTAAGCTGCTGTTGAATGAAAGCGCAGGTTTGTGCGCTGTTAGTGAGCCAATCCCGAGTATCGAGCAGTGCTTCAAGCTGGCGATTGAGTAGGGAGTAGTCGACTGAGGGTTGCATACGGCTTCCTTAGCGATAGGGCATAACTGTTAGCACAGTAAGCTATTAGCACAATAAGCCCGTGCCTTATTTCGCAGAGCATAAGGCCGGCACTTATCGACATTCATGTCGACGTTCATGCCGGCCTTATTACATCGTTTTAATGCTGCGAAAAGCTGGCGAAAAGAGCGCTGGTCGTTACTCGGTCCAACCTGGCACCGCTGCACCCTTGAATAGCTCTTCTGCTTTTTCGATCACTTCTTCGCGCTGATAAGCGTCGACCAACTGGCGGATCTCTTCACGCTCTTCATCACCGCCGCGTACAGCGATCAGGTTGACGTAGGGAGACTCAGGGCCTTCTTTGATCAAGGCATCATCCAGACTCAAGCCTGCTGGCTGTGCGAATGTATTGTTGATGAAGGCCATGTCGACATCTGGCAGTACGCGCGGCAGCTGAGCTGCTTCGATTTCGCGGAAACGAAAGTCGCGTGGGTTTTCAGCGATATCAATAGGTGTTGACTCTAGAAACTCTGGATCGTTAAGAGTGATCAGGCCCTCGTTGTGCATCAGTATCAGCGCCCGGCCCTCATTAGAGGGATCATTTGGCAATGCGATTTGCGCGCCGTCCGGTAAGTCGTCGATGCTGTCGTATTTTTCCGAATAAGCGCCGATCGGGTATACAAAGGTATAGCCGGCAATCGCTAGATCATAGCCACGGTCGTTTACCATCGACTGCAAATAAGGCTCATGCTGGTAGGCGTTCGCGTCTAAACTGCCATCGGCCAAGGCAGCATTCGGCGTGACATAATCAGTGAACTCGATGATTTCAACATCCAGGTCATATTCTTCTTTGGCGATACGCGCCGCGACTTCCATTACTTCTGTTTCAGGGCCGGCAACCGTGCCCATTTTAATGCTGTGTGTTTCCGCATTAGCGACGTTAACCGCAAGGGCTAACGCTGTAAGGCTACCAATAATCAATTTTTGCATGAAGTTTCTCCAGTAACGTTGCAAGTAATTATTCAATGATGCGGCAATAAGAATTCGTTGTCTAATGCGATTTGGTTATAGCGGATTAATGCGCTGTGATGCTGTTACTTACGATCACTTTTGCGCACAAGGTAGTCACCCAGGCTCTGAAAGCCCTGGACCATAACGACCAGAATTACCACTGTAATCAACATGATAGTGGGGTTGAAACGGTTATAGCCATAGCGAATACCCAGGTCGCCCAGGCCGCCGCCACCAACAGCACCTGCCATGGCAGAGTAACTAACAAGCGTAACAACGGTGATTGTTAGACCTGTCATGATCCCGCCACGGGCTTCTGGAATCAGCACTTTGCGTATGATTTGCCATGGGGTTGCACCCATGGCCTGGGCAGCTTCAATTAAGCCAGGTGAGATTTCGTTCAGCGCAGCCTCCACGAGACGAGCAACAAAAGGAATAGCAGCAATGGTAAGGGGGACTGAGGCCGCGTTAATGCCAATTGATGTGCCCACTAACATTCGCGTAAAAGGAATGATCGCCACCATTAAAATAATAAACGGGATAGAGCGGCCAATGTTGGTAATAATACTCAGTGCTTGGTTGAGCACTGGCTTCGCTAATATTTGGCGTGGGCGTGTCACATAGAGCATCACCCCTAGAGGTAGACCCACCAGAGTAGAAATAAGCCCTGAAACGGCCACCATATAAAGGGTGTCCAGCGTCGCCTGTAAAATTAGATCAATCATTGCGCTGGACATGGCCGAGTACCTCTACCTGTAGTTGATGAGATTCAAGATAAGTCATGGCTTGCTGGGTTTGCTCTGGTGTGCCTAGCAACTCTGCAATCATCAGTCCCAGGGTGCGTTCCTGTATCGACTCTACCTTGGCTTGCAGGATGCTGACATCGACCCCGCACTCGCGGGCCAGGCGGGAAATCAGTGGCGTAGAGACTGCATCGCCTGAGAACGTCAGGCGTACCACCGGGTACGTATTTTCGCCTGGGGCATCAATAAGCCTTTCAGTCAGCTCCTTAGGCGGCGTTAGCTGAAGAAAGTCATTGAGAAACTCACGGCCAAGCTGAGTGCGCGGCGCAGTAAAGAAATCGCCGACTTCTGAATCCTCCACCAGTTCGCCGTCAGAGATTAGGCTAACCCGGTGACAAATGGATTTGACGACTTCCATCTCGTGGGTGATCAATAAGATAGTGATGCCCAGTTGATGATTAATATCGCGTAGTAGCTCCAATATTGAGCTAGTGGTTTGCGGGTCTAACGCAGAGGTTGCTTCATCGCACAGTAGCACCTGCGGTTTGCTTGCTAGTGCCCGGGCAATCGCAACACGCTGTTTTTGACCGCCTGAGAGCTGGGCAGGGTACTGATTGGCTTTGTCTGCCAAGCCGACCATTTCCAGTAGCGGAATAACGCGCTCTCGAATGGTGTGGCGTTTTTGGCCCATCAGCTCTAGCGGTAGGGAAACGTTATCGAATACTGTGCGCGTGGTCAGTAGATTAAAATGTTGAAAAATCATGCCTATGCGATGACGCGCGCGGTTTAGGTCTGCGTTGCTTAAACGCGTCATTTCCTGGCCATCTACCTTGACGCTACCGCTTGTGGGGCGCTCTAGCAGATTGACGCAGCGAATAAGCGTGGACTTACCCGCGCCAGAGAGACCAATGACGCCGTGAATCGTGCCTTTAGGAACGATGAGGTTGGCTTCTTTAAGCGCATGGACGGTATTGGAGCCGCTGCCCTTGTTATTACTGAAATAGGTTTTACTGACGTTGCTAAGTTCAATCATAGCGTCTGCCTTAACGGTAGGCCGAAGACGGAGAGCGGGGCGCAACTACCGGGCGGGTCAGTATAGGGCGGGCCAACATCGAATGGGAAACAAAAAAGGCCACCCTAATGGGTGGCCATCAACGCTGGACACACCCGTTTAGCTGCACTTCACCGAGTCAGTGACTCGATGGACGCCCGCAATCTGGGTACAAATCGGCGTCTTTACATTTGCGGCAGAATTCTAGAGATGGACAGTTTCTATGTCAATTATAACGGACTGATTTTATAGTTTAAGTGCTTAAAACAGTATTATTTTCTAAAGTGGGTTGGTATTAAGGTTTTTAAGCCTGTTTGCATGGTTTGGAACGTGTTCGGTTGGGTAAAAATCCATGCTTGTGAACGGCTTTAGAAAAGCGAATGGCGTAGAATAAACAGCCAAAGGTAGATGACCAAGGGGGCAACCTTGGCGCGCTAAAACATAAGGCGCCAGATGTAGGCTGGCGTCAGTGATTCCGTTATCTTTACCCACTATTGTGAGACACACGTTTTTCTCACCACTTATTTTCAGTACTAATTTCCACCACTACTTTTCAACACTAGGAGAATGAGCCCTATGTTTACTGGCATTGTGCAAGGAGTCGCCAGAGTAATTGCGGTGCATGAATTGGATGATTTTCGCGTGCATGTGGTGGAAATGCCGCCCAGCATGCGCGAGGGGCTTGAGATTGGGGCGTCTGTTGCGCACAACGGTGTCTGTTTAACGGTGACGGCTATCGACGGTAATAGCGTTAGCTTTGATCTCATGCGTGAAACGTTGAGATTGACTAATCTTGGTGCAATCACGCCAGGGCAGTGCGTCAATATAGAGCGTGCAGCACGCTTTGGTGATGAGATCGGTGGGCATTCCATGTCGGGGCACATTATTGCCATGGCAGAGGTAGTGGCTATTGAAGAGGCACCTAATAACCGTCGATTATGGTTTTCCTTACCCGAAAGGCTCGGCCGGTTCGTGTTTGAAAAAGGCTATATCGGGGTGGATGGTATTAGCTTGACCATAGGCGATGTGCGGCAGGCTGATAGGGTGGGCGTGGAATTCAGCGTGAATTTAATTCCTGAAACGTTGTCGCGTACCACCCTTCAGAATCGAGCGCCTGGGGATAGTGTGAACATAGAAATCGATCCGCAAACCCAGGTGATCGTTGAAACCGTTGAGCGTGTATTGGCGCAGCAGCGCCGGTAATGTTATTTATTGGCTGCAGAATTGACCGATCGGTTAGCTCGTGGCCTAAAGATTGCTTGGCATAATCGGCGGGGCTGTTTCCGCGTATATTGGTCGCCATACTTAGGCGCTCGCATCATGGGGAGCGTTTCGGTAGTATGTGCGGCTTTTCTCAGCACCAGAACGCATACTAACCATGCGGCGTTAGCGCTAAGGATAAGAACATTCATGAAACTTCTGGATAACTATTTCAAGCTCACTGAGCATAAAACCAATGTGAAAACAGAAGTTATCGCTGGGATCACCACGTTCCTAACGATGGCCTACATTATTTTCGTTAACCCGAGCATATTGTCTGAAGCAGGCATGGACTACGGTGCGGTATTTGTTGCGACATGCTTGGCCGCGGCGATTGGTTGTTTTGTGATGGGCTTGTGGGCTAATTATCCTATCGCCCAGGCGCCAGGTATGGGTTTAAATGCCTTTTTCACCTACGGTGTGGTACTGGGAATGGGCTACACCTGGGAGGCGGCGTTGGGGGCTGTCTTCTTCTCCGGCTTAACCTTTTTCTTATTAAGCATTTTTAGAATTCGGGAGTGGATTATCAACTCCATTCCCATGACGTTACGGCTCGGTATTGCCGCCGGTATCGGGCTTTTCTTGGCGATGATAGCGCTTAAGAATGCGGGTATCGTGGTCGCTAATCCAGCTACTTTTGTTTCATTGGGAGATCTCTCTCAGCCGCCTGCTATTTATGCACTGTTCGGCTTCTTTGTTATTACCGCGCTCTCCTATTTGAGAGTCACCGGGGCGGTTATGATCGGTATTTTGGGCATCACCGTGATAGCCATGGTCCTTGGCCATAATGAGTATGGCGGGCTGATGTCGATGCCCCCGTCGATTGCGCCTACCTTTATGGCGATGGATTTGATGGGCGCACTGGATGTGGCGATGCTCAGTGTCATTTTTGCTTTTCTATTTGTGGATTTATTCGATACGTCCGGTACGTTAGTGGGAGTTGCACACCGCGGTAAACTGTTAGACAAAGATGGCAAGTTGCCGCGCATTGGCCGCGCTATGATGGCCGACAGTACGGCTTCTATGGCGGGTGCTGCGCTGGGTACTTCCACCACCACTAGCTATATTGAATCAACTGCAGGTATTGCATCTGGCGGCCGTACTGGTTTAACGGCGGTAATCGTTGGCGGTTTATTCCTCATTAGTCTGTTCTTTGCTCCGTTGGCAGGCTCTATCCCAGCGTATGCCACGGCCGGTGCATTGCTATATGTGGCCGTATTGATGGCTGGCAGCTTGGCGCACGCTAACTGGGAAGACCCCACAGATGGTGCTCCTGTGTTGATTGCCGCACTGGCAATGCCATTGACGTTCTCAATTGCAGAAGGGATTGCGCTAGGCTTTATCAGCTATGTGGCAATTAAGACGCTTTCGGGCCGTTTTAGTGACTTAAATCCGGCCGTCATTATTTTGTCGCTGCTGTTTGCAACAAGATACCTATTCTTAATTTGAGCGGGCGCTTGCCCCTTAACTTTTTTACTATCCAATGAGAGACGCGATGAGCATCTACGGCGACTATATTAAGTCCGTTATTCGCACGGTTCCCGATTGGCCTGAGCAGGGCGTGAATTTTCGTGACATTACTCCTTTGCTGCAAAATAGCGCTGCCTTTCGCAAGTTGATCGATAGCTTCGTACACCGCTATCAAGAAATGAACCTGGATGCCATCGCGGCTATTGATGCCCGCGGTTTCATTATCGGCGCGCCACTGGCTTACGAGTTGGGGTGTAGCTTTGTGCCGGTGCGTAAGAAGGGCAAGCTGCCGTTTAAGACTATTAGCGAGACTTATACGCTGGAATATGGCCATTCTGAAGTTGAGCTACATGCAGATGCTTTTCAGAAAGATGATCGTATCTTGCTAATGGATGACTTGATCGCAACCGGCGGCACTATGCTAGCCGCGGCCAACCTTATCCAGCGCAGCGGTGGTCAGGTAGTGGAAACCGCGACTATTATTGATTTGCCAGAGCTGGGCGGCTCTCAAAAAATTCGCGATGCGGGCTACAGTGTGTTCGCCGTTTGTTCTTTCAACGAAAACGAGTAATCCCTATGAGCAGCGATCGATATCACCAACATTTCACTGTCTCCTGGGATCAGCTGCACCGTGATGTTCGTACCCTTTGTCATCAAATGATCGAACGCGATTTTAAAGGCATTGTGGCGATTACCCGTGGCGGTTTAATTCCTGCTGCGCTCATCGCACGGGAGCTTAATATCCGCCTGATTGATACTGTCTGCATCAAAAGCTATGACCACATGGACCAGGGTGGCCTGGACATTATGAAGGGCGTCGATCATGACGGTGAAGGCTGGCTGCTTGTTGATGATTTGGTGGATACCGGCAAAACGGCTCGTGCGGTACGCAAGATGCTGCCTAAGGCCCATTTTGTCACTATTTATGCCAAGCCGGATGGCCGCCCTTTAGTGGATCAATACCTGACAGAAGTCGCTCAGCAGTGCTGGATTCAATTTCCTTGGGATATGGGTATTGCTTACGTTGAGCCACTTGTCGACCAAATGAAGAGGTAATAATGAACAATCCACTTCCCGAAGATTGGCGTCAGTGGTTGGGTAATGAATTTCAGGCTGACTATATGTTAGCGCTGAAAGGATTTTTGGCGGAGCAGAAAGCCGCTAAAAAAACCATTTATCCGCACTCATCTCATTGGTTTCGTGCCTTTGAATTGACCCCTCTGAAGGAAGTGAAAGTTGTCATTTTGGGGCAAGATCCCTATCACGGCCCCCACCAGGCGCACGGCATCAGCTTTTCCGTGCAACCTGGTGTAAAGGTGCCGCCATCCTTGGTCAATATCTACAAAGAGTTGGCAACTGATGTAGGTTTTAAACCAGTACAGCACGGCCATTTAGAGTCATGGGCAAAGCAAGGTGTCCTACTGTTAAACACGTCTTTAACAGTGGAGCAGGGCAACGCTGGCTCTCACCGCGGTAAGGGGTGGGAGACATTCACCGACCGTGCGATTGAAACCGTCAGCGAACACGCGCCTCCCAGTGTGTTTCTCCTTTGGGGAAGCCATGCGCGGCAGAAGAAGGCGCTGATTGACCAAAGGCGCCATTTAATCCTTGAGGCTCCGCACCCGTCACCGCTCTCCGCGCATCGTGGTTTCTTCGGTACACGGCATTTTTCCCAAGCAAATCAATTTCTACAAGCGCAGGGAAGAGCACCCATCGATTGGCAATTGCCGGAAAACCCTTAACCTCGCCAGTGGTTGTGGGTAGAATATGCGCAATTTTGCGCCTAACGATACACCCCAGGGTGCCATTCTAAAGCCCTGCAGTGAGGAAGTCCTATGAGTGTTTACGCCATTAACCATCCGCTTGTTCAACATAAGCTGGGACTGATGCGCGAAGTTGATTTGAGCACCAAGAGCTTTCGTGAGCTGGCAGGTGAAGTCGCCAAGCTGTTGACCTACGAAGCAACCAAAGGTCTGGAGTTAGAAGATCATGAAATCCAGGGGTGGAATGGAGAGCCGATTGCAACGCGGCGACTGAAAGGGAAAAAAGTGACCGTCGTGCCAATTTTACGCGCTGGGCTTGGCATGTTAGAAGGCGTAACGGACTTGATCCCTAGTGCACGCGTCAGTGTCGTTGGGCTATACCGCGATGAGGAGACGCTTCAGCCGGTTCCTTACTTCGCTAAGTTTGCCAATGATATCGAAGAGCGCATGGCGATCGTGATTGATCCGATGCTGGCAACCGGAGGTTCAATGGTGGCCACGCTAGATATGCTGCGGGAGCGCGGCTGCGAACATATGAAGGTCATTGTCCTCGTTGCCGCTCCTGAAGGAATCAAGCGAGTGCAGGACGCCTACCCCGATATCGAAATTTACACTGCTTCGGTCGATGATCGACTCGATGAAAATGGTTATATCGTCCCTGGGTTAGGTGATGCTGGCGATAAGATCTTCGGAACGCGCTAAGCGCCCTTTTTAATCTTGCCCCTTACGCTTTGCGTTAGGGGCATTTTTTTGCACACCTATTATCTAAAAATCACTAGGAATTCTCTAATGCGTGAAGCTGCCAGCCAGGCTGAATCGTGGCCAAAAGTAGTGTTAACCGGTGCACAAATGCTGTTTGTAGCGTTTGGGGCTTTAGTGTTAGTGCCACTTTTGACCGGCCTTGACCCCAGTGTCGCCCTCTTCACCGCCGGTGCTGGTACGTTGATATTTCATGCAGTCACTAAGCAGACTGTGCCCGTTTTTTTGGCCTCATCGTTTGCCTTTATTGCGCCTATTCAAGGGTCGGTGGCGAGCTTCGGCGTATCGGCCACGATGGGTGGCCTAATGGCGGCAGGGTTTGTGTATGTGGCTATCTCGCAAACGGTGCGATTAAAAGGAACCGCCTGGTTACATCGCTTACTGCCGGCCGTGGTGGTCGGACCGGTCATCATGGTCATTGGCTTGGCGCTTGCGCCTGTGGCGGTCAGCATGGCAACAGGTGAAACCAGTGACAATATCGGTTATGGAGCGGCGATTTTTCTCTCCATGACCAGCTTGCTAGTCACGCTGGTACTGGCCGTTTTTGGCCGTGGCCTGATACGCCTAATACCGATTATGGGCGGTATTGTCACAGGTTATGTTTTAGCACTAGTGATGGGAGTAGTGGACTTCACGCCAGTGCGCGAAGCGGCGTGGCTTTCAGTGCCCAGCTTTACCGCACCTAGTTTTCACTGGGCCGCTATCCTATTTATGATTCCGGTCGCCATTGCCCCGGCGGTGGAGCATATTGGTGACATGGTGGCGATAGGGTCGGTGACCCGCAAAAACTATCTGGAGAAACCCGGCTTACATCGCACCCTGTTAGGCGATGGGTTGGCTACCAGCGTGGCTGCGCTGTTCGGCGGGCCACCCAATACGACTTACTCTGAAGTTACTGGAGCCGTTACGCTGACTCGTGCGTTCAACCCCAAATACATGGTTGTGGCAGCGATTATTGCGATTGTGCTCGCATTTGTGTCTAAGCTTGGCGCGCTACTGCAAACCATTCCTGGCCCGGTGATGGGGGGTATCATGACGCTGCTATTTGGCTCTATTGCAGTCGTTGGTATGAACACGCTTGTACGCGCAGGGCAATCGCTGACAGCACCCCGCAATTTAGTGGTCGTCTCGCTGATACTGGTATTCGGAATAGGCGGTATGCAGTTTGGTGGCGGTCAGTTTACGTTGCAAGGCGTGAGCTTGGCTGCGCTCGTGGGGATTGTATTGAACTGGCTGTTGCCTCAGGAGAAAGAGGACGAGTGACGTCGTCCTCTTTAGCCCATGTGCATTGTGTGCATGGTATCGTTGACAGGATGGCGCTCAAATAAAATAAGGTGTGTCGGCAGCATGGCTAATGAACTAACCGCATCCTTTCCCATTCTGGGGATTGCCGCCTGGAGTGGTACGGGCAAAACGACGCTACTAGAGCAACTGCTGCCACGCTTGCGCGAGCAAGGTTTAAAAGTGGCCGTCATTAAACATGCGCATCATTCGTTTGATGTCGATCAGCCAGGTAAAGATAGTTATAAGCTGCGCAGTGCTGGCGCGGCTCCGGTTTTAGTAGCCTCCCGCCAGCGCTTTGCGTTAATGCAGGAGACTCCCGGCCTTGAAGAACCTGATTTAGCCCAGTTAGTGGCCATGATGGTGCCGCATAACCCAGATTTGGTGATTGCCGAAGGCTTTAAAGAGTGGCCGATTCCTAAGTTGGTGCTTTACCGCGCAGGCATTGGGGATCAGGCCATTTTAACCGGCCCATGGGTTAAGGCGGTCGCGCTGAACGCGCCAACGCCTATCGATTTGGCCACTGGGGTGACTCAGTTAAATCTTGACGATAGCGACGCAATAGCGCGCTGGATAGTGGCCTGGGTAAGCACAAAAAAGTAACACGCTTGCCTTGCTTTAAGGGCCGTGCAATTAAGAACTCTGCCTATAAGTGTTTTGTGCCCATAAATACTTTGGCTTCCAAAAGGAAAGGTGACCAACATGCATCTAACCCACCTCAACACACGTGGCGAAGCCAATATGGTGGATGTCGGCGATAAACAAGAGACACGCCGCGAAGCGGTCGCCTCGGGACGAATTGTAATGCAGCCTGAGACGCTGAAGCTGCTTAGCGCAGGTGGCTTGCCCAAAGGGGATGTCCTGGCCACTGCACGTATTGCAGGTATTCAGGCAGCAAAGCGCACCCATGAGCTGATTCCCCTCTGTCATGCATTAGCACTATCAAAGGTGTCGGTTGAATTTGAGATCGATATGGCTGGATCTTGTGTACATGTAACCTCTTTGTGCCGCTTGAATGGCCGCACCGGCGTTGAAATGGAAGCGCTTACCGCCGTCTCGGTGGCCTGTTTGACTCTGTATGATATGTGCAAAGCGGTCGATAAAGGCATGTGTATAGAAACCATTCAACTCGACAGTAAACAGGGCGGCCAGCGCGGTGATTACCAGCGCATGAGTGTGCAGGCGCCAATTGTCACTGGCGATGGTATGTCGGGAGAGGTTAGTTTAGGTGAGCGCTGTCCGTCACCCTGCGTGCGGGTTAAATTTTTGGCCGAATTGCGCGAGCGAGTAGGCGAAAGCGAAGTGTCCGTCGGTCTGGATCAGCTTACTAGCCGCGATATCAGTGGTTTGAAAGCAGCGCTGGCTGAGCGCGATGGTCGGTTTAAACTGCTTACCGACCAGCGTACGCTATGCGCCATTAACCAAGTGATGGCTAACGATGATGCACTAGTGACCGATGATGATGAGGTGGCTTTTTTTCCACCGGTCACAGGGGGCTGAGTGTGAATACTAAGATGGATATTAAGGTAGCGATTCAAGCAGCGCCTTTCTCAATGAGTTATGGGTATGACGATGCACTAGCAGGACGTAGTGATATTGGCGCAGTGGTGAGTTTTACCGGATTGGTGCGTGATTTTAACGAAACACCTGACGTGACAGGGTTAACGCTGGAGCACTATCCTGGAATGACCGAGCGCACCCTGACCGACATAGGTGAACAGGCATGGCAGCGCTGGTCGTTGCAGGCAGTGCGTATTATCCACCGGATAGGTTACCTTGGGCCGGGCGACCCGATTGTGCGCGTACTGGTTGCCAGCGCCCACCGCCGTGAAGCGTTTGAAGCCTGCGATTTTATAATGGACTTCCTAAAAACCCAGGCGCCTTTCTGGAAGAAAGAACACTCTACTAAAGGTGAGTACTGGGTTAAAGAACGCCATTCCGACCAGCAGGACGCGGCGCGCTGGGTCTAACGACTGGAGAGTTCAGGCATTTCAGCGGCCATAATTTGTAGGTGCACGCCGGGCAGATGCTGCATATGTTCTGCTAGCCAGTGAATTAGGCGAGGCTGCAACGCATGGCGCAGATCGGCAAGCGTATCAGCAGCAATTTCATCAAGCTGATCATCTAGCCAGTCGCTAAAGCTATCTTCATCCAGCGGGCTAGAACCTGAAGCGTCTAGCATCAAACGACCAATACGCGCCCAGCCCGTGGCAGTGGCTGTTACTGGCAGTGCTAGGTACAAGCTACCATGGCGGGTCGTGCTGGCGTCGCTCACTTCTAAGCCGGGATGAGGCACTACACTGTTTTGGCTGACAATACAGGGCGGCTGTGGGTATCGTGCTTCGCAGCGTAATCCATGACTATCAAAGCAGATTAGATCGCCGTTGATGGGTGTCAACGGAGCGCTAATGCCTAGCTGGCCAGCAATCGATTGATGAGCCTGCTGATGGCGGGCTTCGCCATGTACAGGCATAAGATGTTTTGGCCTAACCCACTGATAAAGCTTAATGAGTTCGTCTTGAGCGGGATGTCCGGTGGCGTGCAGCTCAGGGTGATTGAACTCGTCATAGATACTGACGCCTAGGTGCGTTAAGCGCTTTTTAAGTTGTTCAATAGGACGCTCGTTGCCTGGAATAGCTTTAGCCGAAAATATGACGTTATCGCCTGGCTGAAGATCGACAAAAGGATGACGTCCCTGAGCAAGACGCTGTAGAGCGGCGCGGGGTTCGCCCTGGCTGCCGGTAGCAATAATCACTACTTCATTGGGGGGTAAATACCCAAGGTCATGATTGGGTACCAGCGGCGGTAAATCATCCATATAGCCAAGTCCGCGGGCGACACTGACCATGCGCTCCATAGAGCGGCCCATTAAGCTAATACGGCGACCAGACTGTTGGGCTGCGCGTCCTATAGCTAGCACTCGAGCAAGGTTACTAGCAAAACAAGAAACTACCACACGGCCCTGGCAGTTGCTGAGGGTCTTTGTTAGTGCTCGAGCAACATCCCCTTCGCTGCCAGAGTGACCAGGCATAGGGGCGTTGGTGGAGTCGCCCACGACTAAATCAATGGGGGCGAGCGCTTTGAATTGGGCTGCGTTCATCGGCATGCCAATGAGGGGCTCGGGATCGAGTTTCCAGTCACCGGTATGTAAAATGCGATAACCACCGGCCATCATCATCAGCGCACAGCTTTCGGGAATTGAATGCGTTAAAAGTAAATAGCGCAGCGTGAACGGGCCACTTTCTAACGCCTCGCCCGGTTCGATGACCTGGATAGCGGCGCTGCTGAGTTGATGTTCAGCAAATTTAAGCCGTAACAGCCCTGCCGCAAGAGGGGTGGCATAAATGGGACAGTTCCACAGCGGCCATAGCCAAGCAACAGCCCCAATGTGATCTTCATGTCCATGAGTGATAAACAGTGCTTTCGGCACGATGCCCAGTGCCTTCGGTGTATCAACATTGGGCACCTGGAGCGGCGAGTCGGGGAGGTCTTGGCGAATCATCATGCCGCAGTCAACGGCAATCCAGTGATCGTCATAGCCGTATAGCGTTAGATTCATACCAATCTCACCGCATCCCCCCAGCGGCAGCATGCGCAGCGGCGGACGACGACGGGGACGAATTTGAACGCGTGGTGAATGCATTAGTTATGAAAAGCCTAAAAAGTAGTGCCTTAACTATACGGGAAGGCAGGGGCGGCTAACAATCATCCATGGCCTTCCGATACACTATGCAGTCTGGTTAACATCCTAAGCCGCTGGTTTGTAATAATTACCTTAGAAGCAAGTCAAGAGTAGCTCACATGTCTCATTATTATCGTTTAGTTGTGTCCTGTCCTGATCGGGTGGGTATTGTTGCGCGAGTATCGAGTTTCATTGCCCAGCAGGGTGGGTCCATTACTGAAGCAAGTCAGCACTCAGATTTAGAAACTGGCTGTTTTTTTATGCGTTACGAAATATTGGCGGATTCCGTGGGCATGTCGGTAGAAGCGTTACGTGTAGCATTTGAACCGGTGGCCAGCGAATTCAATATGCAGTGGTCACTGGTCGATACCCAGAAGCGACGACGAGTGGTGCTAATGGTGTCGCGAGAGTCGCACTGCTTGGTAGATCTACTTTATCGCTGGCAAGCGGGTGAGCTGGATTGCGATATTGTCGGTGTTATCTCTAACCATGACGATATGCGTTCACTGACAGAATGGTATGGCATTCCCTACCATCATGTTCCGGTTGACCCTGAAAACAAGCAGGCGTCGTTTGCGGAAGTACAGGTTGAGATTGACAATGCTCGTGCTGACTGCATCGTGTTGGCGCGTTATATGCAAATTTTGCCACCTGAATTATGCACGCGTTATGCGGGGCGAGTAATTAATATTCATCACAGTTTCTTGCCCTCGTTCGCTGGCGCTAAGCCTTATCACCAGGCTTACCAGAGGGGAGTTAAACTGATTGGAGCTACCTGCCACTACGTAACGGAGGAACTCGACGCGGGTCCTATCATCGAACAGGATATTCATCGCGTTAGTCACTGTCATACGCCCACCGATTTAGTACGCTTCGGCCGTGATGTGGAGAAAGCGGTACTCGCTCGGGGATTGCGGTGGCATTTAGAGGATCGGGTACTGGTCCATGGCAACAAAACTGTGGTGTTTAGTTAATACTTATTGAACCGAGAGGCCACCATGTCATTTGCGCAAAGTGTATTAGCGCCCTGGATGCTGCTGCTCACCTCGCTCCTCTCGTTAGGAGTTGTTGTTTGGGTAATTAGTCGGCGGCCGTGGCAGGCCTTGAGGGGAGACGTCGCGCTTCAGCACCGTTGGCTAGGCGCGACGCTGGCGGTGGTGCTGATGTGGCAGCTGCGTGCTCAGGCGGTTGATTGGCTAACGTTACATCTGGTCTTTACGGTATTGCTGACACTTGTGTTTAAGGCGCCCCTAGCGCTGATCAGTAACGTACTTATTAATATTGCTATGGTATTGATCGGTCGCAATGAGTGGATGCTGCTGGGAGCTAATATTCTTGTCACAGGAATAGTGCCTGCTGCGATCATTGGCACGGTGTGGCGGTTGGTAGATCGGCGCCTACCGGATAATCTGATGGTATTCCTATTTGTCTGCGGCTTTTTCGGCTCTGCACTGGCAACGCTGGGAGGAGGGTTAGCTGCAGTGTTGCTGATAGTCGTCGCGGGTACTGATCCTGATGCTGTCTATTTGGCTCAGGAGTATGCGCGCTTCCTACCCCTATTAATGCCATCCGAGGCGCTACTAACCGGCATGCTGCTGAGTATTCTGCTAGTTTACCATCCTGATTGGGTGGCCACTTTCAATGACCACCGCTATATCGACCTGCAGTAACGCCAGTTTTAGCCGAGCGCCTGCCCGTTACCACCGCGAATGACGCCGACGCCGACGCCTTCGATATCGAGTGACTGATAGCGCAGATCTATTTCGATTGGCGCAAAGTCGGAATTTTCTGCAAACAGGGTTACCTGATGCCCCTGGCGTTTGAAGCGTTTAACGGTCACTTCATCCTCCAGACGAGCAACCACGATCTGTCCATCACGTACCCGCTCGGTGCGGTGAACTGCCAACAAGTCACCTTCTAAGATGCCGATATCTTTCATTGATAAACCACGTACACGCAGTAGGTAGTCAGCTTTTGGTGTGAAGTATTCTGGTGGTAATGGGCAGTAGCGATCAATATGCTCGGCGGCCAGTATAGGGCTGCCTGCCGCCACTTCTCCAATCACCGGTAGGCCTGTGGGCAGCGGCTCTACATTGGAGGGTACGGTCGTGGTGGCACTATCCAGGGCTTCTTGGGGCTCTTGGTTGGGCAGGCGGATGCCGCGAGAGGTATTGCGGATAATACGAATAACCCCCTTGCGCTCAAGTGCGCGCAGGTGTTCTTCAGCCGCATTAGGAGAACGGAAGCCAAGCGCTTTAGCAATCTCGGCGCGCGTAGGAGGGTAGCCAAATTCGCCCATGGTCTTAACGATAAAATCAAAGACATGCTGTTGGCGAGCGGTTAGTGGACGCGACATACCAGACTCCATAATTTGTAAATTGATAGTGAACTGACAGTAACAAAGATAAATGTCGAATTAATCGATAAGTGGTTAAGTATACAGTATGTTCCTCTGTCCAGTATATGGCCTGTCAATCCTCATTTTCTCTACCCGGGCAATTTTAGTCATCGTTTTAAACTAAGTTTTTTCTTATGCAAGACGCCATATTTCATTAGTAAATCAAGCGTTGAGCCTGCCAAGTTTATAGAATAGTATTTTGCTATGTTTTAAACACTTGTTTCCCTGGAGAGCGCTATGGCTCAGTCTGATACGGTGACCCGTATACTCGATACCGCTGAAGTGCTGTTTGCAGAGCGTGGTTTTGCTGAAACCTCGCTGCGCAACATCACTAGTAAAGCGCGCGTCAACTTGGCGGCCGTGAACTACCATTTTGGCTCTAAGAAAGCCTTAATTCAGGCTGTGTTTTCTCGCTATCTAGATCCTTTTACAGTGCGTTTTCACACGGCACTTGATGAGCTTGAAGCCCAGCATAAAGGGCACGTTGTGCCGCTTGAAACGTTACTCGAAACAATGGCAACAACCGTTCTGGCTGTGCCGGCTGAACGCAACAGTCTCAAAGTATTCATGCGCTTACTTGGACTGGCCTACAGCCAAGCACAAGGGCATCTTCGACGCCATATTCAACAAGAGTATGGCGATGTGTTTGCCCGTTTCACGGAGCTTGTGCGTCAGGCGACACCAGACCTGCCTGACGCGGAACGCTTTTGGCGACTACACTTTATGCTTGGTACCGTGATATTTACCCTGTCAGGCCTCGATGCATTGCGAGATATCGCGGAAAAGGATTATCACGAGCAGGTCACTGTGCGGGATTTAGTAAGGCGGTTGCGTCCGGTGGTAGTTGCTGCCATGAATGCACCGTTACCTCCTGCCCTCGAAGAAGGAAAACATGCGAACGCCCAAGCTAGCTGAGCTACCTCCAACTGAAAACATCTGGCTGGAGATTGATACCACTCAACAGCTAATGCGCTGCTGGTGGGGCGCGAAAGTGCTTCATGAATACGCGATATCTTCCGGTGCCGCCGGTAATGGAGAGCAAAATGGGAGTGGTAAAACACCCCATGGTTGGCACTATGTACGAGCCGCTATTGGTGCTGATAGACCGGAAAATGCCGTTTTTCGGGGCCGACGCTGGACTGGCGAGGTATTTTCACCTGCGCTAGACGAGATTTATCCAGGGCGTGACTGGATTTTAACCCGTATTTTGTGGCTTTGCGGGTTAGAAAGGGGAGTGAACCGCGGAGGCCAGGTAGACTCGCAACGGCGCTATATCTACCTGCACGGTACGCCACCTGATCAGCCGATGGGTGTTGCTGCTTCCCATGGCTGTATCCGTTTACGTAACAGTGATTTGCTGACTATCTTTTCGTTAGCAGTGCCGGGTACCCCGGTTTGGTTGCATGGCGGTCGGCAGTGTTTTGACTAACCAGGCTGTGACTGACAGTAACAACCGTTAATGTGTCTCAGATTTTGACTCTGCTAGACGATCGTCTAGAATCATCGCCCCTTTTAATGGACCTATCACGATGACTCAACCGTTAGGCCCGGTCATGCTGGACCTTGAAGGCCCTAAATTGACGGCTGCAGAAAAGCGCTTACTACTTGAACCGACGGTAGGGGGCGTTATTTTATTTGCCCGTAATGTCGAGAATGGCTATCAGGTTCGCCAACTCTGCAGCGATATTCGCCGTGTGCGTGCTGATTTACTGCTGGCAGTCGATCAAGAGGGCGGACGCGTTCAGCGTATTAAAGAAGGGTTGACCCGTCTTCCTGCCATGGCGCGCATTGGCGAGCGCTATCGCGACAATCCCGAAGATGGCTTGTCGTTAGCAAAAGATGCTGGGTGGTTATTGGGAATGGAAATGGCCGCCTGCGGGTTGGACTTAAGTTTTGCTCCCGTACTGGATGTTGAAAGCGGTGTCTCAAGTGTTATTGGTGATCGTAGTTTTAGCAGTGATCCCCAGCACGTGGCGCAATTGGGCAGCGCGTTTGTTCAGGGCCTACACGATGCAGGTATGGCGGCGGTGGGTAAGCACTTCCCTGGCCACGGTGGGGTAGCCGCAGACTCTCACGTCGCACTGCCGGTGGATGATCGTCCGCTAGAGGTTATTAAACGGCATGACCTGATACCCTTTGCCCAGCTAGCCACACAGCTAGAAGGCGTAATGCCTGCGCATGTGATTTACAGTGCTTTCGATAAGCGCCCGGCAGGCTTTTCGCCTAATTGGCTCGGTATGTTGCGCGAATCGCTGGGGTTCAAAGGCTGTGTGTTTTCCGACGACTTAAGCATGGCGGGCGCCCACGAAGCGGGCGATCCTAAAGCGCGCGCTCAAGCGGCGCTAGCGGCAGGCTGCGATATGCTGTTGGTATGTAATGATCGTGCTGCCGCGCTTGAAGTGATGCTGGCGTGCCAGGGTATAGATACCAAACGTCCCGCTAAACTGCGCTATAGCCGTGCGCGGCCTGATTTAGACGCGCTGAGTGCGCTGGGCCGTTGGCGCCGTGCTCACGCTAAGTTGGAAGCGCTGGCGAACCAGTCAAACCCCAGCGCTATTTAGCCACGTATTGTAGCAAATACAGTTTATAACCCGCCCTGGAGTTGGTAGATGTCAAAGTTGGATAAAGAGGCGTTAGAATCGCTAGACTCAATGCGTGAGTTGATGGATAACGCCGACTGTTTAATTTCTCAACAAGAGGTAGAACTTGCTCTTGATCGCATGGCGGAAGCAATCACTCGTGATTTAGGCGATAAACTGCCGGTTTTTTATTGTGTAATGAATGGTGGCTTGATTACGACAGGGCATTTGCTCACCCGTTTAGGCTTCCCGCTGGAAGTGGACTATCTACATGCCACGCGTTACCGCAATGAATTCCGTGGGGGTGAGCTTTTTTGGCGTGTTTCTCCAGAAGTACCCATGGCAGGCCGCCATGTGGTAATCGTTGACGATATCCTGGACGAAGGCGCGACACTGGCGGCCATTTTGGCTTACTGTGAAGAAGCCCAAGCCGCCAGCGTCACCACGGCTGTATTGGTCGATAAACAACACGATCGCAAAGCAGTGCCCGGCTTGAAAGCCGACTATTGCAGCTTGAAAGTCGCCGATCGTTATGTGTTCGGCTTTGGCATGGATTACAAAGGTTACTGGCGCAACGCACCGGGTATTTTTGCGCCGAAAGGCATGTAATCACACAGTGACTTATCGTATTAGCGGGGCGAAAAGCGCCTCGCTAAACCGGTCTCGGCAATCATTCGCGTAGAGATCTCCTCCACCGAAAAGCGTGTCGCATCGATAAAGGGAATATGCATGGTGCGGTAAAGCGATTCAGCCTGTTCCACTTCTTGAAGGCATTGATCCATCGAACTGTAGCGGCTATTGGGGCGTCTTTCATTGCGAATCGCCGACAAGCGCCGTGCATCAATCGTTAAGCCAAACAGTTTTTGACGATGAGGCACAAGTGCCTTGGGCAGCTTCAGCATTCCGTCTTCATCTAGATCATCTTCCGTCAGCGGATAATTGGCCGCCCGAATGCCAAACTGAAGTGCCAAATAGAGCGAGGTGGGTGTTTTGCCGCAGCGTGAGACGCCCACCAGGATGATATCCGCTTTATCATATTGATGGGTGCGGGCGCCGTCATCGTTATCAAGCGCGAAGTGAACGGAGTGAATACGGTCCATATAAACGTCATCACTACCAATCGAATGAGTACGCCCCACGCTGTAGGAAGAGTGAGTGTCCAGCTCCTGTTCTAAAGGCTCTAGGAAAGTCGAAAAAATATCGACTTTGAAACCGGATGCCTGACGAATGACGTTGCGAATCTGCTGGTCGACAATGGTGTCAATGATAATAGGACGATGCCCGTCGCGGTCGGCCGTTGATTCAATGATCGCTGCTAACGCCTGAGCTTTTTCCAGCGTATCGATATAGGGCTTGGTCTGCATGTCGATTTCGACATCGCTGAACTGGGCCAGTAGGCTGCGCCCTAAACTTTCCGCCGTGATGCCGGTGCCATCTGAAATAAAAAAAGCCGTACGTTTCATGACAAAATCCAGTGATGATGAATGCGTCTATTGTGGGCCGAGCCTTTTGCCAGCACAACGTGGCATAGCAATTTACTGCGGCAACTTCGTCAGCGCGATACACATTTGGTGAAAGGTGTGCGCACCTGACTACATAACCAGCCCAAAAAGCCCTGCTGTTGTAAAAATCCTCCACTCTCTTCGCTATTAGACCAATGGCGAATAGTGGGGCGTGGTGCTAGGGTGTCTTGATTAATTATCCATGGCCCATGGTCTTATCGACTATGCATAGTTTTGGTAACTATGTCAGCGGCTGTGCCGGTGTCTATGAGCGAGGGGGTTACGTGGAAGAGTATATTCTGTGGTTCGATCAGTTGGGCATGTCGGACGTCGAACGCGTGGGTGGCAAAAATGCCTCGCTGGGTGAAATGATTTCCAATCTTTCAGGTGTTGGAGTGACGGTTCCTGGCGGCTTTGCTACCACTGCTCACGCTTATCGCGAATTTCTCTCCCATGAAGGGCTAAATGAACGTATCAACGCTACTCTTGCTCGTCTGGATGTAGATGATGTGAAAGCCCTGGCCGAAGCAGGGCGCAACATTCGCCAATGGGTTATCGATACCCCGCTTCCCCCCACGTTTGAAGCAGCCTTGCGTGAGGCTTATGGCCAACTTCAACAACAGCACCCGCAACTGAAAGTAGCCGTACGCAGCTCAGCCACCGCGGAAGACCTCCCTGACGCCTCCTTCGCGGGTCAGCAGGAGACCTTCCTGAATATTGAAGGCTTTGACAATATCAAGCGTGCAGTGCACGAGGTTTTTGCCTCGCTGTTTAATGATCGTGCAATCTCTTACCGTGTGCACCGCGGCTATGCCCACGAAAATGTCGCCTTGTCGGCAGGCGTGCAAAAAATGGTGCGCTCAGAGACCGGCGCGGCCGGCGTTATGTTTACTCTGGACACCGAATCTGGTTTCAAAGATGCCGTTTTTGTCACTGGCTCTTGGGGCTTGGGCGAAACCGTGGTACAGGGCGCAGTTAATCCCGACGAGTTCTACGTGCACAAGCCGACACTGGCGGCGGGCCGCCCTGCGGTGTTGCGCCGTAATTTGGGTTCCAAGCTGATCAAGATGGTTTATGGCCAAGATGCCAGCGCCGGTAAATCGGTTGAAACCGTCGATGTGCCCCATGCCGACCGCGGCCGCTTCTGTATCAACGATCAGCAAGTGATGGATCTGGCCCGTCAGGCAATGACTATCGAACAGCACTACCAGCGGCCCATGGATATCGAGTGGGCGCTGGATGGTGATGACGGTGAGCTGTATATTGTTCAGGCACGTCCTGAAACGGTGGTCTCTCAGCAGGAAGGGGGCAAGCTTGAGCGCTTCCAGCTACGCGAAAAGGGTCGCACATTGATTACCGGACGGGCAATTGGCCAACGCATTGGCCGGGGTACCGTTAAGGTAGTGTTAAGTCCGGATGATATGGACAAGATCCATGACGGCGATATCCTGGTCACTGACATGACCGACCCGGATTGGGAGCCGATCATGAAACGTGCTTCTGCGATTGTCACTAATCGAGGCGGGCGCACCTGTCATGCGGCCATTATCGCCCGCGAGTTGGGCATTCCTGCGGTAGTGGGTTGTGGCGATGCCACCACTCAACTACAAGATGGGATCGACGTGACGGTGTCTTGCGCGGAAGGCGATGCCGGCAATGTCTATGAAGGCCTTCTGGAGTTTGATTGTAAAGTCTCCAGTGTTGATGCCATGCCAGAAATCCCTTTCAAAATTATGATGAATGTGGGCAATCCTGATCGCGCCTTTGGGTTTGCCAGCTTGCCTCATGCGGGTGTTGGTTTGGCACGCCTTGAGTTTATTATTAACCGCATGATTGGCGTCCATCCAAAGGCGCTGTTGGAGTACGATACGTTGCCTGTGGATTTACAGCAGGTAATCGATTTACGTACCGCAGGTTATGCCGATCCAGTCAGTTTTTATGTGGATAAGCTGGTAGAAGGCATCTCTACTCTGGCGGCCGCATTCCACCCTCAGCGTGTGATCGTGCGTTTGTCAGATTTTAAGTCAAACGAATACGAAAATTTGATTGGCGGTAAGCTTTATGAGCCGGGTGAAGAAAATCCAATGCTGGGTTTCCGGGGAGCGTCACGCTACATTTCTGAGGCGTTCCGGCCCTGCTTTGAACTCGAGTGCCGAGCGCTCAAGCGGGTGCGCGAAGAGATGGGCTTCGAGAACATCGAAATTATGGTGCCTTTCGTACGCACAACCGATGAAGCGCGTGAAGTGGTAGAACTGTTGGCGGCGAACGGCCTGGAGCGCGGTGGCCCGACAGGGCTTAAAGTCATAATGATGTGCGAACTGCCTGCTAACGCACTACTAGCTGATGAGTTCCTTGAGTATTTTGACGGTTTCTCGATCGGCTCAAATGACTTGACCCAGTTAACACTAGGTTTGGATCGTGACTCAGGTATCGTGGCGCATCTGTTTGACGAGCGTAATGGGGCGGTTAAAAAGCTGCTTGCGATGGCCATTCAGGCGTGTAAAGCAAAAGGCAAATATGTGGGTATTTGCGGGCAGGGTCCGTCAGACCATCCAGATTTAGCGAAATGGCTGATGGAGCAGGGCATTGACTCTGTCTCACTTAACCCCGATGCGGTGTTGGAAACGTGGTTTATGCTCGCAGGACAAAAAATCGAGTAATCGCGTTCACCTTCAGTGATCGCTGTGCGCCCGGCCATTGTGCCGGGCGTTGCTGTTTTTATAGGCTACCCTTTGTGAGTGGTTTTTTTTATTTAACTTAACGTGGAGAGCGCTGAGATGTCCCCAAAAGCGGCTAAGTTCGCGCTACCTGTTCTGCTTGTGGCGCCGTTATATAGTTGGGGGTTTAGCTATGAGACTCCTGCCATTTCCCCAGAAAGTGAATCTGGCTATGAAGAGAAACCCGGTTGGGAGGCTGAGTCGTTTGCAGTGGCTGCTGCCAATCCGCTAGCGACCGATGCTGGTTACCAAGTGCTGAAAGCCGGCGGTAATGCTATTGATGCGACCATTGCGGTGCAAATGGTACTGAATTTGGTAGAGCCCCAGTCTAGCGGTATCGGAGGTGGGGCTTTTTTAATGCACTACGACGGCAGCGAAGTGCGCGCTTATGATGGCCGTGAAACTGCTCCCCAAGGCGTTAGTGGTGAGTTGTTTCTGGAAGATGGCGAGCCGCTTGAGTTTAACGAGGCGGTTGCTAGTGGTCTTTCCGTCGGTGTGCCAGGCACGCTGCGTATGCTTGAAAAAGCTCACGCAGAGCATGGTGAGTTGGCCTGGAAAGAGTTGTTTACGCCTGCCATTACCTTGGCCGAGGAGGGGTTTGCCGTTAGTAATCGGCTGCATACTAGCTTGGAGAGCGATGAGTATCTGCGCCGGGATCCACTCGCAAGCCAGTTTTATTACAACGATGAAGGTGAGCCGATCGCGGTTGGAGAAACGCTTAAAAACCCGGCCTTGGCAGAAGTCTTTCGCCGCGTGGCAGCCAAAGGCAGTTCCGCTTTATACGAGGGTTCCGTCGCAGAGGATATTGTCGAGCGGGTTCAGAACCATCCCGAGCGCCCAGGTAGTCTGACGCTTGATGATATAAATGGCTACGAGGCGCTTGACCGAGAACCGTTGTGCACCCCTTGGCAACAGTGGGAAGTGTGCGGTTTCCCGCCACCCTCGTCGGGTCATCTCACCGTTATGCAGATATTGGGTATGCTTGATCAACAGCCGCTGCTTGAAGCCCCGTTGGATAATGGCGCCCCAAGCAGCACCTGGTTGCACCAGTTTCTTGAAGCCTCGCGTCTGGCATTTGCCGACCGTGGACGTTACATCGCCGATCCCGACTTTGTCGATGCTCCGGGCGGCGATTGGTCATTGATGCTGGCCCCTGAATACCTTGAAAAGCGTAGCGAACTCATTGGTGAACTGAGCATGGGGGATAGCGTTGAACCGGGCAACCCCGGTGAGCTTGCGGTTAGTTGGGCCAGCCAGCCGAATCAGCCTGAATACGGCACTAGCCATATCAGCATTGTTGATGAAGACGGCAACGCGGTGTCAATGACCACTACCATTGAGCAGGCGTTTGGTTCACGCATTCTCTCGGATGGTGGGACAGGCTTGGCAGGTGGTTTCCTGCTTAATAATGAGCTAACCGACTTTTCATTCATGCCTGAAGTGGATGGTGACCCCGTGGCGAATCGGGTCGAACCCGGTAAGCGCCCGCGTTCCAGCATGAGCCCGACCCTCGTGTTCGATCAAGAAAGCGGAGAGCTAGTCGCCAGCTTGGGCTCGCCGGGAGGCGCGGCGATTATTCATTACACGGCCCGTACGCTCGTAGCGATGCGCGATTGGGGTTTGAATGCGCAGGAAGCATTGAACCTTCCCCATGCCATTACGCTGGGCGGAGAAGTATATGTTGAGGAAGGCCGTTTTCCTGAGGCAACCCAAGAGGCGCTGCGTGAGCGAGGACACACGGTTAGCGAACGGGAGCTAACCAGTGGACTTCAAGCAATTATGCGCCTTGATGATGGCACTCTGTTTGGTGGCGCTGATCCTCGCCGTGAAGGCGTGGTCATGGGTGACTAGAAATTCGCTTTATTGGCGAAGCCAGTTGCGCAGCTTCACCAGCATTAGCGCCCCGTCGCTTAACTCCCGACGGTCGTGAATAAGCGCTGTTAAACGATCTGGGTAGTCGGTGATGATTGCATCGACACCCAGGTCAATTAACGCCGACATTCTGGCACGGTCGTTGACTGTCCAAGCGTGTATTTCGTAGCCATACAGTCTTGCCAGGCGAATTTCTCCTTGCGTTATTCGATTGTGTCGAAGGCCCAATGCATCAAAGCCGCGACGATTCAGCGTGCCGGGCAAAATGAGCTGTGCCAGTAGCGTGACACGCAGCTCTGGTGCTCGAGCATTAATATGCTCAAGTAACAATGGCGACATGGTGGCCATGCGGGTGTCTAGCAGGGCGTTGGGGAAGCCACAGTTGGCATAGCCATCGAAGGCGTTATGCTGGGTCGCCCAACAGCGATATCGCACGTCGCTTTCGGCGTCTAGGGTATCCATTACTGCGTTGGCTAACGTTTGTTCCTGCCCTGGTAACGGTTTGATATCAATCATTAATCCCGCTTTTCCTCTAACGCGTTCGAGCGCTTCATCGAGGCCAGGAATGGCTTCGTTTTGGAAAGCATCGCCAAACCAGCTGCCCACGTCGAACTGGCTGAGTTGTTCTCTGGTTAGCTCGCCAAACTCACGGTTGTCGCCAGTTAGCCGCGCCATGCTGCGGTCGTGGTAAAGCATCACTTGCTGGTCACTGCTCAAGCGTACGTCTATTTCTATGTAGTGAGCACCATCGATCAGTGACTGCTCCAGCGCGGCAAGGGTGTTTTCTGGAGCCACCATGGAGCTTCCTCGATGGGCGATCACTGCAACGTTGTCACGAATTTCAAAGCTATTCAGAATCCACCACGCTTGTAAGCCGGCGAAAACCAGCACGCTGAGCTCAACCGCCCAGGCAAGTCGTCCTGCGTTAGTATCTTCCGGTGGAGCCGCTGGACGTGGTTCTTGATGAGCTAGCTGCATATACAAACAGGCAGAAAGCAGGGCATTGGCGGCAATACCAATAAACGTAATGGCGAGCGTTACCAGCACATAGCCCAGTAAATAGGTCAACATCGCCGGAATCAGCACTGCATTATGTTCGGGTAGCCACCACAGTAGGGGCGTGAACAGGCGGTCGAATAGCAGAGTGATCAGCAGTGGAAGGCTGATAATAATCAGCAGCAAGAGCAAAACCGCTGCCCCAATAGAGCGCCGCCAGCCGCGCGTTAAACTAACGCTGCGCTTGAGTGCCTGCCATGGGCTGCAGCTTTCCAGTGCTACCAAGGGCAGCGCAAGTAGCCAGCGTAAATAGAGCCATGAAGCTGCCCATATCCAGGCGATGACAAGTGGTAAGGCGCAGCCTATGAAATACCATAGGACGGGGGGGCGTACATGCTGTAAATAGTAGGGGTCAATACCCCCTAACCACCCATCATATAACCAAGCGAGCGCTGCCATGAAGGGCGCAAGCAGCAATAAGTGTATGCCTACCTGAAGAAACACCAAGCCCGCCAGAGCAGGTAGTCGTCGAGTGCTCAACCAGAGTGCTTCAAGGGCTAAGCGATAGTGGTTGTCACGTGGTCTGACGGCGACTTGCAGCATGCCCGCCTGCTGCCAGTAAATAATTACAAATGTGAGTCCAAGCCCTACCAACATGCCCAGCAATCCTAATGGGCTAAACAGTAAGGTAATCAGCTCATCATTAGTGACGACGGTACGGTTGAGTTGAGCAAGCAGCCCGCGAACTACCCAGGTGACCGCTGGCAGCAGCAAGGCTGAGGCGAGCAAGGTGAAAAACAGGTGGTAGGCGATCAGGGGTCGAAGATGATCGCGCAGCGTTCGTAGTAAGGCAGAGCCAAGATAGGTCAAAGGCTGCATCGTCATTAAACGGTAAGAGTGAAGCACCAGGGTGGCAGTTACCGCCACACCTGGCAAGGGGCTCTTTTAAGTCAAACTTAATGACTACTGAGGTCGTTGTTAAGAAAGTGGCAGCTCTTGCTCGGCAACAATAATGCCGTTGTTATCGGCATATAACCACTGGCCGGGCCGAAGAGTAACGCCGGCAAAGGAGACGTCAATATCACGCTGTCCTTCGCCGCGTTTTTCGCTTTTGCGCGGATGGCTGCCTAGCGCCTGAACGCCAATGGGTAGAGCGGCGAGTATATCAACATCCCGTACGCAGCCGTACATAACGACCCCCGCCCAGCCGTTGGCGACGGCCTTCTCGGCGAGCATGTCCCCCAGCATGGCGCAGCGGTGCGAACCACCCGCATCAACCACAAGCACCGCGCCGTTCCCCGGCTCGGCAACGGCTTGTTTCACCATAGAGTTATCTTCAAAGCACTTTATTGTCCGAATAGGGCCGTAGAAGGCTTCTAGCCCGCCAAAATTGGCAAAAAGTGGGTCAAGTACAGCGACCTCTGGGTGTGCATCGCAGAGATCGGGCGTCACTATATCAATCGAATTCGACATCACTCGCTCCTAAGGTTAAACGCTGTTGGATTATCGATCAGTTTAGAAAGGTAGAGCATAAAAAACGCCCCGCCCTGTAAAACAGTGGCGGGGCGTTCGGTCATCGACTCAGAAAATGCAACAGGTCGCATTTTCTGCGATGGTGCGAGCATCGGCGATGGGGCGGCCTATCTCAAGTGTTTAACAAGCATTAGGCTTCTTGAGCGACCGGAATCACGTTTGAGGCTATCTTTTGATACTCCTCAATTTCGTGAAAGTTCATATAACGATAAATCTCGCCCGCCATAGCGTCAAATTCACCCATATAGCGTTGATACTCTTCAACGCTGGGTAGGCGTCCTTCTACTGCGGCAACGGCCGCCAGTTCCGCAGAGGCGAGGTACACATTGGCACCGTCACCCAAACGGTTCGGGAAGTTACGTGTAGACGTAGACACCACGGTGCTCTTAGCGGCAACGCGGGCCTGGTTACCCATACACAATGAACAACCCGGCATCTCCATACGGGCACCGGCACGGCCATAAATGCCGTAGTAGCCCTCTTCGGTCAGCTGATGCTGATCCATTTTCGTCGGTGGTGCCAGCCACAGCCGGGTTTTTAAGCTACCTGCAGGCTGCTTCTCAAGCAGTTTACCAGCCGCCCGGAAGTGGCCGATGTTGGTCATGCAAGAGCCGATAAAGACCTCATCGATTTTCTCGCCCGCCACGTCAGACAACAGGCGCGCATCGTCAGGATCATTCGGCGCACAAAGAACCGGCTCTTTAATTTCAGCCAGGTCAATTTCGATAACTTCAGTGTACTCGGCATCTTGGTCGGCACGCATCAAGCTGGGGTTGGCCAGCCATGCTTCCATACCTTCGATACGACGGCTAATGGTACGCTCGTCGCCGTAACCGTTGGCCATCATCCACTTCAAGAGGGTAATGTTGGACTTCAAGTATTCAGTAACGCTCTCTTCAGACAGCGTGATGGTACAGCCAGCGGCGGATCGCTCGGCGGACGCATCAGAAAGCTCGAAGGCTTGCTCAACGGTTAAGTCTTCCAGACCTTCAATTTCCAACACACGCCCAGAGAAGGCATTTTTCTTGTTGGATTTATCAACGGTCAGCAAGCCCTGCTTGATGGCGTAGAGCGGAATGGCGTGAACCAGGTCGCGCAGCGTAACGCCCGGCTGGCGCTTACCCTTGAAGCGAACCAGTACAGATTCCGGCATGTCCAGCGGCATGACACCGGTGGCAGCGGCAAACGCGACCAAGCCTGAACCGGCTGGGAAAGAGATGCCTAGCGGGAAGCGAGTATGCGAATCGCCACCGGTGCCAACGGTATCAGGCAGCAGCATGCGGTTGAGCCAGCTGTGAATAATACCGTCACCTGGGCGCAGTGAAACGCCGCCACGGTTCATAATGAAGTCGGGCAGGGTGTGGTGAGTATCCACATCTACGGGCTTTGGGTAAGCCGCGGTGTGGCAGAACGACTGCATTACCAGGTCGGCTTGGAAGCCAAGACAGGCAAGGTCTTTCAGCTCATCACGGGTCATCGGGCCGGTGGTGTCTTGTGAGCCAACGGTGGTCATCTTGGGCTCGCAGTACATGCCGGGGCGAACGCCCTCTAGACCACAGGCTTTACCGACCATTTTCTGCGCTAAGGTGAAGCCTTTGCCAGTATCTTTAGGCTGATCGGGTAAGCGGAAAACGTCAGAGGTGGGCAGGCCCAGTGACTCACGCGCTTTACCAGTCAAACCGCGGCCAATGATCAGGGGAATACGGCCGCCAGCGCGTACTTCATCCAGAATCAGCTGCGTTTTAAGCTCAAAAGTGGTGATTACGTCATCGCTATCGTGTTTGCACACTTTACCTGCATAGGGGTAAACATCGATGACATCGCCCATGTTCAGGTTGCTGACATCCATCTCAACCGGTAGGGCGCCTGAGTCTTCCATGGTGTTAAAGAAGATAGGCGCAATTTTGCTACCAAAGCAGAAACCGCCTGCACGCTTGTTGGGCGCGTAAGGAATATCGTCACCGAAGAACCACAGTACCGAGTTGGTGGCAGATTTACGCGATGAGCCGGTGCCGACTACGTCGCCGACATAGACGACGGGGAAGCCCTTGGCTTTAACGTCTTCGATCTGTTTGAGCGGGCCAGTGGTGCCTGGAACCAATGGCTCAATGCCGTCGCGCTCGTTTTTGAGCATGGCGTTGGCATGGAGCGGAATATCCGGGCGTGACCAGGCATCCGGCGCAGGTGACAGGTCATCGGTATTGGTTTCACCAGGAACTTTAAATACGCTCAGGGTGATTTTTTCAGCCAGTGCGGGTTTAGACAGGAACCAGTCGGCGTCTGCCCAGGACTGAATAACCTCTTTCGCGACGCTGTTGCCGTTCTTGGCGCGGCTTTCCACATCGTGGAAGGCATCGAACATCAGCAGGGTGTGCTTAAGCTGCTCGCCGGCTTCGCGCGCAAGCTCCTCGTTATCGAGTAGCTCCACCATTGAGACGATATTATAGCCACCCTGCATGGTGCCAAGCAGTTTAACGGCATGAATCTTATCGATCAGCGGAGAGCTCGCTTCACCTTTAGCAATCGCGGTTAGAAAGCCAGCTTTTACATAAGCAGCTTCATCAACGCCCGGCGGTACGCGGTGGGTAATTAAATCGAGAATAAACTCTTCTTCACCTGCCGGTGGCGTTTTCAGCAGTTCAACCAGCGAGGCTACTTGCTCAGCGTTTAGGGGTTTGGGCGGGACGCCCTCAGCGGCACGTTCCTCGACATGTTGGCGGTAAGCTTCAAGCACGTTGGGGCCCTCTCATTTTACGTTCTCATTTACTTTATGGTGACGGCATACACGTTGCACGGTGTTGGCCGCGCAGTTGATGTAAAGTGGGGCCGATCACATAGGACATACGCTTGACAAACAGCGTGTGGTTGGATGGCTGGGATTCTACGGCAAACTGTCGACAATGTTAAGCTGGCAAGTCGGGGCGGCTCTTGTACTTTATGTTGATGCCTCGATCTAAACGAATCAAAAAAACGTTTTTTATGAGTCTATTGGCTCAAAAAAAGGAAAGTTTTTTCCATCTCATCGTTATCCGCTGGCTGTGCAGATGTGATTGTCGTTACAGCGCGTTACCATAGTCCTCAATTTATATCTTTAGAACCTACCTACTAATCGTAATCGCACTTGTGAGCCTCATGTAAACTCATGAGCGAGGGAGGAATAAAGTGCTTCCATCTTTTTTACTGGCTTCACTAAATTAGCATTAGACAATATAGGACGTAAAAAAATAATGCGTAAAAAGGATTACAAATAATAGGGCTAGGCGCCTTGCGCGCTTATGTGTTGTACAATAGTGAAATACAAGATCGGTGATGGTGTTATGTCGATACAACTTAATGCATTTAATACTAGTGAATTACACAATAGTGCCTTGCAAATGGCTGATCATGCATTGAAAGCAGATGATCTGTTGCCGGAAAGTCTGCACCAGTTTTTAGCCTGTTCAACCCCGGTTGCGTGGCTACAGTGGGCGCTTGAAAATCCTGAAACTCTTTTAATTGATCATGCGCAATGCGAAAAAAAAGCTGCTTCAACGGCAATGAGCCTGCTTTATCGTTACGTTGACCAGCCGCTCTTGCTAAGCAAAATGTCGCAACTAGCTCGGGAAGAGTTGTTGCATTTCGAGCAGGTAGTCGCGCTTATGGAGTCGCGCGGAGTGGCTTACCAGCATTTGACAGCTTCACGCTATGCGGAAGGCCTTAGACGGCACTTGCGCAGCAATGACCCCGAACGGCTAATTGATGTATTAATCATCGGTGCCCTTATTGAGGCACGTAGCTGTGAGCGATTTGCTTGTTTAATCCCTTATTTAGATGAAGAACTTGCCAAATTTTATCGTACCCTGGTGAAATCAGAAGGGCGTCATTTTGAAGACTATTTGTTACTTGCTCGCCAGCAAACTCAAAGCTCAATTGACGAGCGGATCGCTTTTTTTGTAGCGCGTGAAGCGGAGCTGATTACTTCGCCCGATACGGCTTTTCGTTTTCATAGCGGTGTGCCAGCTTAAGCCGCTTAGCCCGGCAGGATGTTTATCATGCGCGATGCCAGTGAGACAGACCAGTTAACCTTATTCGGCCATTTTTCGCTTACTCAGGGGGAAGATGTACTAACCCACTTTAGTTACGACAAAGTGAAGGCGTTGCTTGTTTATCTTTTGTTGCACCGCCAACCAGTTAATCGAGCCGCATTAGCAGAGTTATTATGGCCCGACCAAGGGCTGTCGTCAGGCAGAACCAACCTGCGACACGCGCTGCACTGTTTGCGTCAATCATTAGGCGAGAGTGCCGACCAGGTATTAAGTGTCTCCCGACAAACGATCGCCTTCCAGCTCCCCAGCCATTGGCAAGTAGACCTGCATTCACTGCAGCAGTTACTCGAAGGGCCTCGTGATTTAGACACCCTTGAAGCGTTGATGAACTGCTACCAAGGTGATCTGATTGAAGAGCTTCAGCTCGCGAACTGTAGTGAATTTCAGCGCTGGTTAGTCCAGATACGCAACGAGTGGCGTCAGCGTGTTATTCGTTTTGCGGAACATGTACTCGAGGCCCATACCGACGTACCTGACCTAACCCTAGAAACGCTTGTTAGTCGTTTTTCAGGTTATGGCCCGTTTCATGAGCGGCTGGTTCGCCAACTCGCTGAGCAGAACCAAATGGCCGCTGCACATGAGCAATATAATAGCTATTTACAACTATTAGCACTGTCGGGCCAACAGCCAGAGCCGAGTTTCTTGCAACTGGCCAGCTATTGGTCAGATGGGCATCACGACCCTCGCATGATGAGCCCCCAAGGGGCTTTTTCTCGCGCATTGGCGGCAGACAGCAAGCCGTTACGTGAAGATGAAATTGAGTTGCGACAGCTTTCTGTGATGGCTATCCGGTTGCGTTTAAAAGGTGAGTGGCAGGATCGTGGGGCGACGCGCCACTGCCTTACGCTGCAATTGGAATTGTTGCGCTGGTTAGAGCAGCAGTGTCATCACTTGGGTGGCTTTTGGTTGCCAGGCGCTACTGGCGGCTTAGGATTGGCGTGTTTTGGTACCCATGGTCCCGCGCACCAGTTGGCTGAGTTAGTGGCGCTTTATGAACATTGCCGCCAAGCGCTTCCCCAGGAAAGTTCACGCTATTGGTCTGGTGAAGGCGAGGTGCCGCAATTTGAGCTGGCCGCTGGCCTGCACAGTGGACGTGTCGTCTATCTGCCTGAGCGTCAATTGGCAGATCCGTTGGGCCAAGTCACGCAAACCTCTTTAGAATTAATGAGTGCAGCCGAAGGCAGTGAACTGGTTATTTCCCAAGAGGCCAGCCAGCATATGCCGCCCGCGCTTGATCTACAGCCACGGCTGGTGTCCCGCTTGATCGCCAGCGACGGGCGTGTTCGTTTACGTGCGCTGGTGCTGGGTCAGAATGAAGGTGGCCGTGATGCGCTGCCGCCTAGCCTGGTAGGGCGTGAAACCTCGCTACGCACCTTACGCGATGCACTGGCGCGGGCAGGTATTGGCTTGCGTCAAAGCGTCCTGGTGCGTGGGGCATCGGGAATGGGGAAGTCGGCGCTGATGGTGGGTTTTCGTCAGTTGGAGCTTAGCCGAGAAGCCGCTATTTGTTGGCAGCCCACTACACGGCTGTCAGTGCTAGACCCCTACGGAGTCGCCCGGACTCTCGTCAGTTGGTATCTCACGCAAACCCTGACCGTTGACGCTATTCACGAGCTACAGGCATCGCTAGGGTTTGACCAGCTTGAGCCTGACCGCCAGCATTTGCTAGAAGAAGCGCTAGGTGTTCACGAAGTAAAAGAGATTACCCAGTTAGCCCAAAGTGGTGAAGCCGTTGAATTGGTAGTGATGCTACTGCACCGACTCATTGAGCGTCAGGCTGCCACGCATACCCTAGTGTTAATGGTTGATGACTTGCAGTGGCTAGATGAGCCCTCTTTTAAAGTACTGGCCGGTCTACAAGCGCGCTTACCTATTAATACCGCCTTTATGCTTGTGGCTAGTCACCATGGGCGAGATCAACTACCGGTAAAACTACATTGGGACCAGCAAATTAGTCTGGGAAACCTGGATGCACTGCAGTCATCGCGGCTATTGTCGCAGCTGTCTCGCCGTTACCGTATTCACCTGAGCCCGCGGCTGCGGAATCAGATTATTGAGCGCTGTGATGGCGTACCCCTGTACATGCAGGAGATTTGTCGACGCTTGGATATGGATCGTCGTGAAGGGCGCAGTGTCCAGTTCGATGAACTGCCTAAAGGGTTATTAGGGCTATTGGCAAGCCGCATCGATCAGCTTGAAAGTGACCGCGAAATTGCCCACGTGGCGGCAGTGTTGGGGAAGCGCTTCCGGTTGGACTTTCTGTTGGAATGCAGTGGCTGGGAAAAAGGGCGGCTTAACCAAGCGCTCGAACATATGCGCGTACTGGAGATTGTCGAGCCGGTCGATAAAGAGAGCGGGGAGCACGAATACCAGTTTAGCCATCAGTTGCTGCAAGAAGCGGCCTATCTTTCCTGTCCTCGGGATGTGCGCGTCAAGCTGCACCAACAGGTGGTGACCTTAATAGAGGAACGCTTCCCGGTGTGGATTAGTCGTCACCCCGGCGATTTTGCAACACATTTACGGCGTAGCGGGCATTACGCTCGTGGTGCCCGCTATTTTGAGTTGGCTGCTCGTGAAGCGTTAAAAGTGAGCGCAAATCGAACCGCACTGCGTATGGCAGATTTTGGTTTGGCGAGTCTGCGCCACGTTGAGCATGAGATTGAGCGCGAAGTGAGTCTACTCACCGTGCGCGGTCAGGCGGCGTTCTCATTAGAAGGCCACGGTTCGCCAACCGCACATGAAAGCTTTGTGCGTGCGAGGGAGCTGCTGCGCGAATCGGGTACCGATAGTTTAGAGGATCCAGAAGATCTAGAGCAGATATTCCTGGTCAAATGGGGGCTCTGGGTAGGACGTAGCCAGCGCTATGCCCATGCGGATGCCTTTGCACTGGCTTCGACACTGGCGGATATTGCCTCTCGTTTAGAGGATCCACGCTATCGCCGTTTGGCCGATTATGCCCGCGCCAACTGCGAGTACTGGGCAGGTCGCATTCAGCAGGCTCACGATCATTTAGATGAAATCGATCCCCTCAATGCACAAATGATGATCGAGTGGCTGCCGTTCTCTGATCATCCGCAAGTTTCGGCTGCCTGCTTCCAGGGATGGGCACTCTGCCTGCGCGGTGACTATCAGCGTGCCGAGCGCCAGGTCTCGGCAGCAATTCGTTTGGCAGAGAAAATCGCTCATCCTGGCACCTTGGCATTAGCACTGCTATTTGCCGCCGCGCTTTATCGTCAGTTAGGCCACGTCCATCTGGCTGCCCGGCATGCCGAACGGGCGGCCGCGATGACTGGCACGCCGGATTTACAGTTATGGCAAATTTCGGCGCAAAGCATTCTCGGCTGGCAGCGGGCGCTGGCAGGCGACACCACCGGGTTAGCACAGTTACGCGACAGCTTGGACCAGATGGCAGAGCTGAACGGGCGTGACCGCTATCAGCGGCCTGTGCTCTGGTATTCAGATGCCTGCATTGAGCTAGGTGAGTTAAACGCCGCAGAGGATTACCTAGACCAGTGTTTGGTGATTGCCCGGGAGCGCACCACGCTATTTCTGCCTGAATTAGCCACCCAGCTGGCCAAGGTGCGTGACCTGCTTGGGCATCCTGCCAATGAAGTCAAAGCTCTCGCTGAAATGGCGATAAGCCAGTCTCGGGAGCACGGCAATCGCCACCAGGAGCTAGCGGCACTTGAGCTATGGCTAACCCGTATTGAGCCCAACGACCAGCAGGCGAAAGAGAGCTTTAGGCAGCTGTTGAGCGAAGTCAGCCATAGCGATGCGCCGGTGCTTACCCGCTGGATTAGCTTGTTGGATCGTCGTTTGCCGCGGCCGGTAGGCGCAGAAGGTTGATCAGCTAAAGCAGGACGCTGTTTAGCAAGTGTCCTGCTCCAGCCAGGTCAATGTGGCGAGCGCCTCATCCCGGTGCTCGCCGCACACACTAGCGTCAAAGTTAAAGCGCTCGCAAACCCTGGGGCGACTCGGATCGCCAAACAAACGGCACAGGTTGTTTTCATCTAACTGTACGCAGCGAATACCTGCTGGCTTGCCTTCCGGCATACCGGGAATAGCAGAGCTAATTGAAGGCGCTATACAGCAGGCGCCACATCCAGCACGGCAGCCTACACTCATAGCTTGGTACTTGGTAGAGCACTTGGTGAAAACATAGCAATCGCCCCCTTGTTGATACCCTCGAACGCCTGAATGCGTGTGGCTATTCCGCTTTGCGTGGCAACCTCTTTTGCCAGCCAGGCGGCGATATTTTCCACTGTGGTGGGGCCTGGGAGCACAGCGCATAGCGTCGCTGGTAGCATAATGGAAAAATCGCCTTGGGCGGCCCGATAGCCGCAGGTAAGGAAGTCGTTTTCCTGCGAGGTGATATCCGCCTCTTCAAGCAGGTAGCGATTATCTAACCATGTGGCCCACTGCTTTTCGAGCGTAGGTTGACGCATCCCTTGCTGAAAGATATGTAGCCGCGAACGGTGGCCGTGGGCGATACGCTGGCAGTTGCCTTGGTGGCGCTTTAGGCCGTGCGTGTAGCCATAGGCAGCGCCTTCAATGGCCTCGCCGCTAAGCGTTAGGGTGACTTGGTGGACATTTTTAGGCCGCTGTTCGGTGAGCTGCTGGCTTAAATGCTCAGCGACCGTGTCAAGCTCGATAGCGTGCCAGGGTAGCAGGCTAAAGGCCTCTTTTGGCCCCTTGACCTCCATCGGATAGGGGGTGGTAGTACGCACACAAACACCTTCAGGGCACTCTGTAACGGTCACCCCAGGCGCTTGGGTGGGCACCAGCAGAGTATGATCTAAGCCGCTGTCTAGGGTTCGCTTGATCCATGGTTTCACTTCACCAAAATCGAATAGCATGCCATCTTCGCCCAGCTCGCCATCCAGTACTGCGTCCACCTGCCAGCTACAGCCCACTAGGCCGCGCTGAGAGCACCACAGGGATACGTCAATATGGGTCAGTTGTTTAACGAATAGGGACATTAATCAAAGCCTGCTAGTTTGTGCATTTGCAGCGACAGTCGCCATTGGGGGTTAGCCATACAGTAGGCGGTCGCTTCTGCGACGGTAGTCTTCTTCTGATTGAGAGGGGTAAGATCCATCGGCTGCAGGAAAAAGTGGCGAAAATAAAGGCTTGAAAACTGCTCTGGCGGTGCATCCGCTTGTGGAAAAACGAGCTTTAACTCGTCGCCTTGCGTAATGGCTAACGGATTGCTGCCCTTAGGGCTGACACATAGCCAATCAATGCCCGGCGGTGGAGCCAGCGTACCGTTGGTCTCGACCGCCACCTCAAACCCATGGCTGTGCAGTACGGTAATCAACGTCGCATCAAGCTGCAGTAAAGGCTCACCGCCGGTAAATACTACATAGGGCGTTGCATAGGTTTTTGCATCGTTCTTTGTATAATTTTTTGCATCGTTATTTGTATGGGGCTTTGCATCACCGCTTTGGCTGGGCCAGAGAGACGCTATATGCTCGGCAAGCGCATTGGCAGTGACAAACTTTCCGCCATTGATACCGTTTGTACCGATAAAGTCGGTATCGCAAAAGGTGCATTTAGCGGTCGCCCGGTCAATTTCGCGGCCCGACCATAGATTGCAGCCGCTAAAGCGGCAGAAAACGCTCGCTCTGCCCGCTTGGGCGCCTTCGCCCTGCAGGGTATAAAACGCTTCTTTAACCTGATACATCAGCTCTGGCCTGCTGTGGTGTCTGGGTTATAGCCTAATGGGTCGGTGACACCGTTGGCAGCAAAGGCAGCTAGCCGCTCGCGGCAGCTTCCACACACGCCACAAGCAAGTTCACGGCCTTCGTAGCACGTCCAGGTAAGGCGGTAATCCAAGCCCATGGCCAGGCCTTCGCGAAGAATGTCTGCCTTACTCGCATAGAGATAAGGGGCGTGTAGCTTCACTGGCTCGAAGTTGGCGATGCCTGCTACGTGATTCATTGCCTCGACGAATTCGGGGCGACAATCGGGGTAGAGAACATGATCACCGCCATGGGCGCCGTAGTCGACTCGCTGCGCACCAATGTTCACGGCCTTGGCAATCGCCAGGGAGAGCAGAATCATATTGCGATTGGGTACTACGGTATCGTGTAAATTGTCCGCGGCATAGTTACCCTGGGGGATCGGTTGGTCTGGATTGGTCAGTGCTGAATTATCAATCAGGCTGTGTATTGCTCGGATATCGACCACTTGGTGTGGCAGACCAAGTGCAGCGCATACCTGACGCGCGGTGTCGAGTTCACGGGCATGTCGCTGGCCATAATCAAAAGACAGCGCGTGTACGTTGAGTCCTTCACGCAATGCGCGGTGAAGCACGGTAAAAGAGTCCATTCCGCCGGAATAGATAACGATGGCCGTGGTTGCTGTATCAGCAGCCACGTAGTCTATTGAAGACATGATAAAACACTCATTGTCGGAGAATTTGTTAATCGCGTGCAGCGATTAGCTGGCGCGGCGTTCCGGGGTCCGGTCCGGAGGTCGGCAGTTTACGCAATAGCCGTGAATCTGACCAGTTCTAGCGATATTGAAGTAAACACAGCATTGGCGGGCAGCATTAATTTCGACATGATACGCTAACCACTCACGCTGTTAGAGGGAAACCAATGGCTACCATTGAGCACAGTGAAATTGTTAAGGCTCCCCCTGAAAGGGTGTTTGAATTACTGAGACGCGTCGAAGACTTTGCTGATTACTCAGATCTGATTCGCTCCATCGACTCGTTAGGGGAAAACCGCTATCGATGGCATGTGCGCGCAGTGGGTATGGATTGGTCGTTTGACGTTATGATCACTGAGATCCAGCCGCCACATGTGCTTGCCTGGGAGTCGTTAGACGGCGTTAAAAACCAGGGGCGATATCGCCTACGCGAAGTGCCCGAAGGTACGGAAGTGGCGCTTACATTGAGTTATGAAATTCGTAACCGTTTAATGGAAAAGGCGGTTAATAAAGCTGCCAAACCGTTAGTGGGGAAAGTCAGTCGTCAAATTCTTGAGCGCGTAGAGGCGCGTTTGAATGGTTAGTGCGCCACAATCGGCGGCGCACAAATTAACGCACTAGAGTGCTAGTTTGGCTTATGCAGCGAGGCATCCAGGTGGTCGACGACTTCTGCCCAATCGGCATCTTCGTCAACCGCCTCTTTTAGAAACTCTGCTTGGCCTTCGTTCCAACAGGGCGCTTCAGCAAGTGGCATTGTCTCCGGTAGCGGGGCGTTGCGTTGTATAAAGCGCTCAATGGAATCAGGATCAGAAGCAAGGCCTAGTTGTTCGAATAATTCGCTGAAATGATGCACCGGTTTTTCCATATTCTGTTGCTCCTTCAGTCGATTAGAGTATTTTCTATAACAGAGTACTTTCTATAACAGAGTACTTTCTATAACAGAGTGCTTTCTACCACCTAGCTTGATTCTCTGCCTACGCTAACATTTATCAGCTTTGACTGGTTAACGTTCTCCGACGAGCGGCGTTAAAAATCGTTGGCGCTGATCCTCTATAGAGAGAGGCTGGGCCAGCAAGTGGGCAAGCTTTGTGAAAGCTGCCTCCGGTGTCATATCATCACCCGCGAGTATGCCCGCATCGCTGAGACCATGACCCGCCGCGTAAGCGCCCAACTGAACACTGCCCTGCGGGCACTGGCTAATAGCAGCTAGCAGCTAGCAGCTTGCCTTCTCCGCTGGCTTTAGCCAGTACATTAAGCAAGCTGGGGTCATCGGGTACGTTTCCCGCACCCCAGAGCTGCAGTAATGCGCCCTTAACGCGTGAATCACTCAACCAAGCGTCCAATTGCCAGGCTGAAATTCCTGGCCACAGGACGATGCGTACGACCTCACCTTGATTGACCAAACGGTAATCGGGTAGCTCGAAGCGAGGGGCACCTCGTTGTTGAAGGCCAAGTCCACGACTGGGGTAATAAACGAAATCGTCGCCAACACGCTCACCGAGCAACGGGTAGTTGGGGCTCGCGAAGGCGCTGACCGCTTCGCTATGCTGCTTGATGGCGCGGGTTCCACGTAGCAATTGCCCGGCAAAGTAAATAGCCACTTCTTGTAGGGCAGGCTTAGCGGCGAACTGCAGCGCGCCGTGTAAATTGCCTACGGCGTCACTGCCGGCTGCTTCCAGCGGTAACATGGAGCCCGTTACGACCACAGGGCGATCCAAACCTTGCAACTGATAGGCTAGGCTGGCGGCGGTCCAGCTAAGGGTGTCGGTGCCATGAATAATGACGAAGCCTGTGTAGGCCGTTAATTGGTCGCTGATATCGCTGGCAAGCTGTTGCCAGGTAAGTGGGGTGGCGGCGCTTGAGTCAATCAGTGAGGTGTAGCTGATGACCTCATAAGGCGGCAGAGCGTGCTGTTGGGCAAGCGGTAACTGGCTAAGGGAGGTGGCCATGCGCGTGGCGAAATCGCCACCAGGCGAAAGCCCATTAGCATGCGGCTGCATGCCGATGGTTCCGCCCGTATAAATGACTAAGACGCGCTCTTGATGTGGGTTATTGCTTGCTAGAAGAGAGTAGGGGGACATCGCCATCTCCAAGGGCTTGTACGAAACCTGCTAATCAGTTAGAGCGAGTAGCGCGCTCTACCAAAAGTCCGCCACTTTGGTCATTCAAGCGCTGATTACGCCCAGCCAGTAACGCAAAGCCACAGCAAACACTGATTAGAGCGATTAATAACCAGGCAATGTGAGTTATGTGGGCGCCTAATTGGAGCATAACCCCTACGCCAAAAGGCCCTAAGGCTGCCAATGTGTACCCACCGCCCTGGACAAGCCCTGATAGCTGGCCTGCAAGGCGTGAGTTGGCTGTGCGCAAGACTAACAAGCTGAGCGCTAAGCTAAAGCTGCCGCCTTGGCCAATGCCTAGCAGGGCGGCGCCGGGCCATTTCCACTCCAATGGTGCGATAAGCAGCATCCATAATCCCGCGGCGGTACTCAAGAGTACCAGTAATAAAGCGGGGCGCTGGTCTCGCCCCAAGCGAGCAAGCCAGGGAGCGCCCAGTGCGGAAGCCAGTTGGCACATAATCGAAACGGCCATGGTCCAGCCTGCATCGGCTTCGTTATAGCCGCGCTCAACCAGCAGAGTAGGAAGCCAGCCAAACACGATGTAGGCCATGGAGGACTGAATGCCCATAAATAGCATAACGTGCCAGGTCAGCGGTTGCTTAAGCAGGCGGAATATGCCGCTCTTGGGCGGATTGGGCGTGTTTGGTGCTGTAGAGCGGGGCATTTGAAAGTGCCATAAAACAAGCGCTAGCAGCGCCAGTAGTGACCAGCTCATTAAGCTTGCCTGCCAACTACCGAGTAGTTGCGTAAGTGGCACGCTCAAGCCGGCCCCCAGCGCTCCGCCCAGGCAGAGCGCCATAGTGTACAAGCCGGTGAGAAGGTCGGCGCTTTCTGGGAGTTCACGTTTAACCAGGGCAGGAAGCAGCGTGCCGCCAATACCGATTGCGCAGCCTGCCATCGCAGAGCCGATAAATAACACACCGGGAAATGGCAAGCCACGTAATATAAGCCCTGCTGCCAGGAGTATGAGCGCGGCACTCAATGTACGTTCGCTGCCTAGGTGCTTTGCCAACGTTGGAGCGAGCGGGGCGGAAAGGCCTAAAAATAGCACGGGAAGTGTAGTGAGTAGCCCCGCTGCGGCAGCTGAAAGCCCAGCGCTCTCCTGCAGGCGTGTCAATAAAGGGGCAACGGACGACATGGCAGGGCGTAAATTTAGCCCCACCACGACCATCAGCAGAATAAAGGTAATTGAACGACGCGATGCCATATCTATGCTTATTTCACGTTAATGTTTACTTAAGGTGAGGGCGCAAGTCTCCGCGAACAGCGTCGAGTAGGGTAATAAAATGGTAGTCTTGAGGGGTGTCCAAGCAGTCCACTTTAACACTTGTTCGCATGCCTTTATCCATCTGTAACTGATCAAAGATTTCTAAGGTTAGCTTGCGTGCAGGTTTATCGCCGGCCGTCATGATGCCATCTTCAAGCGTAAACGTTTCAAGCAGGGTGACACGCACGCGCGTGCTATTCCCTTCACTCAGCACGCGGCGTACGAACAGCCACCCTTCACAGGGCAGGGAGTGGTTGTCATCGCGTTGGCGCAAGAAAATCGTACGGTAACAAGCGCCCTCGACAGATGCTTTTTCAGCCATGCTGCGGTAGGCCTGAACGACTTGATTCGCTGATGCGCGAGCGTCCTCCAGACGTTGAACAATCCCTTGATGTTCACGGCTAAGCTGTTCTTGACGTTGAAATGTTAGCCATTGACGATAGTCGGCCATAAGTTGGGATGAGGCCATAATCACTCCATGAAAAGTAGTTCATGCCTAACGGCTAAAATAGTTGCTAGATACAGCGACTTGGAATATGCAAAGGCGACACCTTCGCATATTCCTGAACTGTGAGCTAGCGCCGAGCGCGACGTTTGCGTTCACCGCCGTTATTGGCGCTCTGGCCTTCTGGTTTGCGTTTGGCGCGAGGCTGGCGCTGGTTGCGACGACCATTCTCAATGGGCTCAGGTTTGATGCTCGGGTCGGGTTCAAAACCTGGCACGATATGCTTTGGTAGCGTCTGTTTTATCAGCCGCTCAATATTGCCTAGCAGGGCGTGTTCGTCGACACACACCAATGAAACGGCTTCGCCATTGCTGCCAGCACGCCCGGTACGCCCAATGCGGTGTACATAATCTTCGGCTACGTTGGGCAGGTCGAAATTAACCACGTGGGGCAGTTCATTGATGTCCAAGCCACGGGCGGCGATGTCGGTCGCCACCAACACCTGCAGGTCACCACTCTTAAAAGCCGTTAAAGCGCGCGTGCGGGCTCCCTGACTTTTGTTGCCATGAATAGCCATGGCGGGTATTTCCTGTTTGGAAAGCTGCTCAGCAAGGCGGTTAGCACCATGTTTGGTTCGCGTAAACACCAGTACTTGAAACCAGCCGTTTTGCTGGATTAAGTGGGCCAGGAGTTCACGCTTTTTCTCGCGATCTACCCGGTAAATAGCTTGCTCAATTTTTTCGGCGGTGGCATTGCGTGGCGCTACCTCAATCATAGCCGGGTTATCCAGCAGCTGTTGAGCCAGGGTTTGTATCTCATTGGAGAAGGTTGCAGAGAACAGCAAGTTTTGACGCTTTTTGGGCACCAGCCGCAGCAGCCGTTTAATGTCATGGATAAAGCCCATATCCAGCATACGGTCAGCTTCATCAAGCACTAAAATTTCAACGGCTGAAAGGTCAACATGCCCTTGCTGGTGAAGGTCTAATAGGCGACCAGGGGTGGCGATAAGCACATCTAAGCCAGCCTTGAGAGCATCGATTTGAGGCTGCTGACCGACACCGCCAAAGATAATATGCGAGCGCAGCGCGAGATGCTGGCCATAAGTCGACACGCTCTCGCCTACTTGAGCGGCGAGCTCACGGGTAGGGGTTAACACAAGCGCTCGTACCTGGCGCTTTCCAGGTCGTGGTCCAGCAGTAAGACGTTGTAACATGGGTAGCGTGAATCCAGCTGTTTTGCCAGTGCCGGTTTGGGCGCTGGCCAGCATGTCACGGCCTTCTAGTACGACGGGGATGGCCTGTCGTTGTATCGGGGTAGGCTCGGTGTAACCTTGCGCTGTGACAGCGCGTAACAAATCGGCGTGCAGGCCAAGTTCAGAAAAGCTCATGCGTTCTCCGCAGTCACCTAGTGAGTAAGCCCCGGTAAATGGTTGTTATCACTAGATATAATGTTCAAAAAGCGAGGTTGATACACCTTCGCGGCAGCGAAGTGTGCCAGATAATTCAGCGTGCCGCGATGGTCGTTAGTTAGCCGTGGATGACCGTGAAAGGAGACGTGAAGGTGACAGCACGCAGAGGCGCTCTCATCGGGCGCCACGGGTACACCAGAAAACTTACGTGTCAGTAATAAGCCAAGCAGTATAACACGGTTATGAAACGGCAGCTTGTTTAGCTATCGCGTGTCTGCGCAAGATTGCTGGGCATGCAGAGGAATTAACCGAGCTAAAGTGGCAGGTGGCAGTTGAAGCTGAGCAAGCTCTTTGGGTGTTAATGCGAAAAAGTGCTCTGGGGTAAAAACACCTAGCTGAAAAAGTTGGCGCGCAGTTGCTGGCCCTAAGCCATCCAGGGCGAGTAGCCGTCGCGCAAACAGTGAGATAAAACGATGTTTCTGTTTATCGTCCAGCTTGGCGATGACGGTTTGATAGTAAGTTCCCGCGTGCAGGGTGATAAATTGTTCAATACGCTCAAGCGCGGCGAGCGTTGGGGCATCAAGTGAGCGCACGGCTAGCTGATCAAGAAGGGCGTCATGGCTATTGATAGCTGTTTCATAGGTCGTCAGCGATGCTTCGCCCTCCAGCAGTGTCGTTACCGTCTGTCTCAAAGCATTCACTGCATCGCGCAATTGCTCAACGGGTAGTACTGCTGTGTTGTTCGAATCATCTGTCATGTGAACATCTCTGAGAAGGAGAGCATTAAGCGTAGTTCAGCAAACTATGTTTAAAAAACCGAGGTATAAAAATTTAGGGCTAATCAAAATAGTTGCCTTGACGAATGTTGTTGGCAATGAGCTCGGCGGCTTGGCCCCAGCTATCGCTCAATGCGCGTACCAGCGCCGGGTAGCCATCTTGTTCAAGGGCTGTTTCCGCATAGAAATTTTCCATTGCTAGTAGCTCTCCCTCTCCATTCAGCAATTGCCATTGGCCGCTAGCCACGGCCACGCCATCAAAGCGGCCCTGGAATTGGTCGATGTTTAAGCGCAAAGACAGCGCATTGGGCTGTCTACTTTCGGTACGGACCACTCTAAGCGTTGGTAGCGCTTGAGATAGGTTGGTGAGCATCCTCCGCTCCAGCTGCCTATCTAACCCTTCTGCCCATTGATGTTCCCGCGCAGCGTTCAGCGTAATGTCATCAAGTTGCATCACGATGCCATCGACGTCCAGATAGTGGGCAAGCTGAGGGGTGCCCAGCACAAGTGTGCCCTCGGGTTGACTCGGTGTACTCGCCAACGGTTCGCTCGGTAGCATATAGCGGGCAGGCGGCGTGACACTGCTGGCACAGGCCGATATCACGACGTAGACTGTTAGCAGTAGCAAATACCTAAACCATCTAAACATACTTGTCCATATCAGCATTTTGGCTCCTTAGTCACGTGGTGCACGCGGAATGGGGTCTTGAGCATCCAGGTTGTCAAACAGTAGTGCCCTGGGGTTGTCATTGAGCGTGCGCGTAAGTGGCTGTAGATCACGCATTAAGCGATCCAGTCGTTCGATCGCCGTGGTGAGCTCTTGATACGCGGGCGACGAAGGTGATAGCCCTTGTAATGTGCTACGTAATTCCTCAAGTGTCCCGTTGAGATTGCCCCCAATGGCTTGGGTCTCAGGGTCATTCAGTAACTGATTTATCGAGGTGCTTACTTCGCGAATCTCGTTGAGTACGCTTTCAGAAGCCTCTAAGTTGCGGTCCAGACCGGTTAACAGCGGCTCAACCTCAAGCGCGTTTAGCTTATCCAGTAAATCTGTTACCTGGGCTTGTATCTGTGCAAAGCCGCCTGCCACCGTTGGGAAGACGCTTCGGTCAGAAAATTGCTCGGCGGTATACTCATCGGCAAGGTCGCGGTGGAAGTTTAGGTCGACAAACAGTGCGCCCGTTAGCAGGTTGCCACTTTTTAACGACGCACGGAGCCCTAAGCCGAACATGCGCTGGAACCGCGCCTCCCATTCTTCGAGGTCAATATCGCTATTTTCAATACCCAGTCGCTGAGGCTCAATCCTTATCAGTACGGGAATCGCAAAGCGTGCGCGAGAGTCGGGCTGCGGCGCAGTAAAGTTCCAGGGCACGGCGGCAACGGTGCCCATGCGCACACCACGAAACTCGACCGGCGCTCCCTTGGACAGGCCACGCACTGTTTCATCTACCAGCAGTACATATTCTAAATAGCGGTTAAAGGTCCCTTCTCGTGCTGCGTCTTCATCGGCATAGAGGGTGAAATGAGTATTGGCTTCAACCGGTTGTCCCATCGGTAAATCTTCGGGGACGCCGAAGGTGACACCACCACCGAGTAGCGCTTCAATAGATTCAACGTTAACGCGTACACCATCGGCACCTAAGCGAAAGTCAATGCCGCTTGAGGTCCAGAAACGCGTGCTGTCAGTGACTAAATTGGTATATGGCTTTTCAATGAATACCTGATGCTGCATGGTGCGTGACTCAGGTTCAAAATTGTTCTCTTCAATACGTCCCACTGTGTAGCCTTGATAAGACACTGGATCGCCAACGCGAAGAGAGTTGCCCATTTGGCTGGTTAAGCTAAGACGGAGCCCTGCCTGACCAGCAGGTGCTACGGGGGGGATGTCACTGACCGGAAATTTTCGTCGTGGCGCTTCTTCAGTGCCGGGCTCAAGCTGAATATAAGCCCCTGAGAGCACGGTGCCTAAGCCGCTAATCCCTTCACGACCGATACGTGGCTTGACCACCCAGAAGCGGCTGTCTTCGCGCAACATATCCTCTACTTCTGGTTGGATGCTGGCGGTCAAAACAGCGTGGGATAGGTCATCCGAGAGTTGTACGTTTTGCACCCTGCCGATCTCAACATTTCGGCTACGAATCAGGGTATTGCCAGCTTCGATGCCTTCCGCATTATCCATGGTAAGTGTTACCAGGATGCCGCGATTGGAGTAATTATCGTATACCAGCCATAAACCAATGGCGATGGCAACGATCGGCACTATCCATATAGGCGAAAGGCGAGTTTGGCGTGATGTTTTAGCCTTATTTAAATCCTGTTCGTTGGTTGAGTTGGTTTTCGTTTGTTCAGAAGTAGGCGGTGTTGTTTCGTTAGCCATCAACAGGTTCCTTGGTGGCCGTTTTACGGCGAAGAAGAGAATGACGTAGTGAGTTTTTAGCAGGGAGAGGCGTATCCCAAATTAAGCGTGGATCAAATGTCATCGCCGCTAACATGGTCAATACCACTACTGAGCCAAAGGCGAGCGCCGCCGGGCCCGGTGTGATCGACATTAATGATCCGGCGCGAATCAATGCCACTAAAATGGCGACGACGAAGACATCCACCATTGACCAGCGGCCAATAAATTCTGTTAGTCGATAAAGCCGGGTACGGCTTTGTGCATTGAGTACACTGCTGCGCCTGACAACTAAGCAAAGCCAGGTTAAAGCGACTAATTTACCTACTGGAACGATAACGCTGGCAATGAAAATGACGGCAGCGATGGGCCAAGAGCCCATTTGTATGAGTTGAACAACCCCGCCAATAATGGTTGAGGGCGTTGAGTGGCCTAGACTGGTGGTGGTCATAATAGGGTACACATTGGCGGGAATATACATGACGGCCGATGCGCAGAGGAGTGCCCAGGTGCGCTGTAAGCTATGTGGCAAGCGTTGATGAAGCTTTTCATGGCAGCGAGTGCAGTAGCCGCGTCCTTGTGGCGATAGGCGGTTGATGAGTCCGCAGGTTGGGCAGCCAGTTAACCCTTGTCCTGCTGCAGGCATGCCCGTTTGAGTACCTTCGGGAGCCAACGGTTCACCCTCTAAAGAGAACCACATCCAGTCGGCGTCGATAGATTGGGTCGTCATCAATAACAGCAGCGCAAATACACAAAATGCCCAGAACGATATGCCTAGCTCAACATCGGCCAGGCCGGCTATTTTGATCAGGCTGACTAAGGCGCCAATGATGAAGACATCAGCCATCATCCAAGGTGTTAGGTGAGATAGGGAGCGTGCAATATCCCGGCTAAAAGGCAATAGGCGGTCACGCAGAAGGCCAAATTGAAGCCACAGAACGCCGATAAGGTATACCGCTGGCAGCACGACAATCGTCATGATGATGGCGATAGCGACCACGGGTTGATGAAAGCCAATCAGGGTAGTGGCGGTCTGCGTTAACTCGATACGGTTACTAACACCACTCACTGTGAAGCTAATAAAGGGAAATGACACCGCCACTATGAGTGCAATCAGTGAGGCGATGGCCAGGGCCATACTGCGTTGTGCTGGGTAGCGGTGGCGTTTGACTAAGATATGTGTACAGCGCGGACAGCTTGCTTTTTCGCCTGCGCTAAGTGGCGGCAATGCCGACACCCAGTCGCACTCATGACAAGCACGCAAACGTCGCCGCTGAGTTCTAACTTCAGGGGGCGAACGGTCAACGAGGGGAGTGTTGACCGGTAATGTATGTCGCTTTATTAATCGTTGTGGAGGCAAAAACCAAAACTCTCAGTGCGAATCCTTAGTAAAACTACTAGGATGTGGCGGATTAGGCGGTCAAACGCGCTTTTTAGCAAGCCTATGTTGCTGAAATACTACTCAAAAAATATAGACTAGCAGCTTGACTAAGGCATTAGCTTAGAGAACGATCTGCGGCGCAATGAGAGACAGTTGAATGTGACTCGTAGGGCGGCTGAATCGTTTGCCAGGGATCATTCATAAGCAAAGTGCCGTTAGTAATAGCATCTTACGGCCATCTCTATGAAGTAGTTCTTAAAAGTAGCCCTTAGAATGAGTCCCTAAATACAGTTCTTAATGTGACGCATGGAAACAGTGCCGATCATTATGCCATGAAGGAAATGAAATGTTGCTTCCCATATTAGCGGTTGTGTTTGGATTGGTCTTACTGGTTTGGAGTGCCGAGAAGTTTATCGATGGCGCAGCGGCTACATCTCGTTGGCTTGGGCTTTCACCTCTCTTGATTGGTATGTTGGTCATTGGGTTTGGTACCTCGGCGCCGGAAATGATGGTTTCAGTACTGGCTGCATTGGATGGCAATCCGGGATTGGCAGTAGGCAACGCCTACGGTTCAAATATTGCAAATATTGGTTTAATACTCGGGTTGGTCGCGCTTATTGCTCCCCTTGCTGTTCACTCCAGTGTTATTCGCAAAGAGATGCCAATACTAATGCTCGTCATGTTGGCGACTGGCTTGATTCTACTCGACGGTTTTGTAGCACGCTGGGAAGCCGTCTGTCTCTTACTGGCATTAGTGGTTTTTATTGTTGTTAGTATCGTTCGTTCACGCAACCAGCCAGACGACGCAATCGTCTCTGAAGTAGCTGAGACCCTGGATAGCAAACCGATGTCCCGGGGGAAATCCATTATGTGGACACTGGTGGGGTTGGCGCTGCTAATCGCCAGTTCCCGCTTGCTGGTGTGGGGGGCAGTGGAGATCGCGGTTCGTTTCGGCGTTAGCGATCTGATTATTGGGCTAACCGTCGTCGCTATTGGCACCTCGCTGCCGGAACTCGCCTCTTCGATCAGCGCTTTGCGCCGTAAAGAGCACGATTTGGTATTAGGCAACGTGGTAGGTTCCAACTTGTTTAACAGCTTGGCGGTTGTCGGCCTTGCCGGAATTATTGCACCCATTGACGCAGGTCGAGAGGTATTAGTGCGTGACTGGAGTGTGATGACCGGCATGACGTTACTGATGATTCTGTTTGCGTTCTCTTGGCGTGGGCGCCCGCGGCGAATCAACCGTTTGGAAGGGGGCATCTTACTGGCGCTATTTATCGCTTATACCGGCTATATGGTGAGCGTGGTAGTGTTATCCCGGTAGTTTGTCAGCGGACTATAGCCCATCTAAATTAGCCTGTGCGTCAATGAGACACATCAAAGGCGTTGGGCTGTCTAAGGTAAGATGGTTACTTAGGAAAACAGCAAATTAAAAAATATTAAGAAATAAGCTTAGTGCTTATAACGAAAAGTGCAGTGCCATGAAGGCTCAACTAAGCTTGTGTGAACCCATTGATAGGATATCGATTCAGGTCTTAGGAGAGTGAAATGGAACTTGATCCCCTGGTGCTATCACGGCTTCAATTTGCATTCGTCGTATCGTTTCATGCGATCTTCCCCGTGTTTACTATTGGCTTGGCGTCTTACATCGCGCTGCTTCATGGCCTTTTCTATAAGACTGACAATCCAGCTTGGGATCGCCTTTCGCTTTTCTGGACAAAGGTATTTGCCGTTGTTTTTGGAATGGGGGTAGTGTCAGGCATTGTGATGTCGTTCCAATTTGGCACTAACTGGAGCAATTTTTCTCAAGCATCGTCTAATTTTATTGGCCCTATGCTGAGCTATGAAGTTATTACGGCTTTCTTTCTTGAAGCAGCCTTCTTAGGCGTATTGTTATTTGGTCGCGGTAAAGTACCTGAAGGGGTGCATCTATTTGCCGCTATTATGGTAGCGATAGGCACTTTCATTTCGACTTTTTGGATTTTATCAGCCAACAGCTGGCTACATACGCCTGCGGGTGTAGAACTCATTGATTCTCGCTTCCATGTAACCTCTTGGATGGAAGCTATATTTAATCCTTCCTTCCCATACCGCTTCTTTCACATGGCAGTGGCTTCCTTTCTAACCGGTGGCTTTGTCGTGGCGGGCGTCAGCGCATGGTTTTTATTGCGTGACCGCGACCCGGAGGCAAATCGCCGTGCGCTTTCAATGTGCCTTTGGCTGCTTCTTTTTCTAGCGCCGACCCAAGCGGTAATCGGTGACTTCCATGGTCTCAATACTTTAGAGCATCAGCCGACCAAGGTGGCTGCTATGGAGGGGCATTGGGAAACGGCCACGAATGTGCCGTTGCTGTTATTTGCGATACCTGATCAGGAGGCGCAAACCAACCATTTCTCATTTGGCGTTCCTAACTTAGCGAGCCTTATCCTTACCCATTCGTTTGATGGTGAAATACCGGGCATTAATGAAGCGCCGCCCGAGGAACAACCGCCTGTGTTCATTGTGTTTTGGGCATTTCGCGTAATGGTGGGGATTGGGCTTTTAATGATTGCAGTTTCGCTGACAGGGCTGATATTGCGACGCAAAGGGCGCATCTATAAACAACGACTGTTTCTAAAGACACTGACCAGGATGATCGCGATGCCATTTGTGGCGGTCTTGGCGGGATGGGTTGTCACTGAATCGGGCCGTGCCCCTTGGCTTGTCTACGGCATGATGACGCACGAAGAAGGGCTGACGCCTTCGCTAACAGGGCCTATGGCGTTATTTACGCTACTTGGCTACATCTTGGTTTATGCGGTGGTTTTTTACGTAGGCATCTATTACCTCACACGCGTCGTGCGCAATGGCATGTTGCCCGAAGAAAAGCGTGAAACGGAAGCAGATAATTCTAGGCGACCCATGCGTCCGATGTCAGGGGCGGAGACTTCCTTTGATGATGACCTTGATCCGGTGAGGAACTAAACATGGATATGTTTGATTTAACGTTAATTTGGGCTTTCATCATTGGTTTCGGCATCATCATGTATGTGTTGATGGATGGGTTTGATCTGGGATTGGGGATTATCTATCCCTTTGCTCCCGATGAGGATGCTCGGGACGTAATGATGAACTCGGTCGCACCAATATGGGATGGTAACGAAACGTGGTTGGTGCTGAGTGGGGCAGGGCTTTTAGGAGCCTTCCCATTAGTTTACTCGGTATTTTTGCCGGCACTTTACATCGGTGTGTTCTTGATGCTGGCGGGACTGATCTTCAGGGGAGTGGCGTTTGAGCTGCGGTTTAAATCGCGCCGCAACCGGCACTGGTGGAATCGTGCCTTTTCCTGGGGATCGGCCATTGCTGCCTTTGCACAAGGTGCGGTCGTTGGGGCTTATATTCAGGGCTTTCCCGTTGAAAACTTTGCCTATGTAGGCGGTGCATTTGACTGGTTGACGCCATTCTCAGTGTTGACGGGGCTTGGCCTGATGGCAGGCTATGCTTTGCTAGGCGCTACTTGGTTGATACTAAAATCAGAAGGGTATGTGCAGGATTGGGCATATAAAATCACTCCCTTGTTACTGGCACTCGTGCTATTTGTTTTCGCCGTGATTAGTCTGTGGACGCCGTTCGTGAACCCGCTCGTATGGGAGCGATGGTTTGGTAATATTCAGTTAATTTGGATTTTTCCTTTTTTGGCGCTGATCTGTGCGTTTACCGTTTTTCGTTCTGTCCAAAAACGTCGTGAGCTAGCACCTTTTCTTGCCACTATTGGCATTTATGTCTTTACCTATTTGGGTCTGATCGTCAGTAAATGGCCCGTTGTCGTTCCACCGAACTACACGCTTTGGGATGCGGCTTCTGCGCCTGAATCTCAGCTTTTCCTGTTGGTGGGCGTGGCCATTGTTATCCCTATTATATTGACCTATACCGCTTGGACCTATTGGGTTTTTCGCGGCAAGGTACGAGTAGGCGAGGGATACCACTAATCACATGGTAACTGAACATGCGCTCTCTCTGACGCCACGCAGTTGGCTAAAAACGTTGGCTAAAGGAGAGCGCAATTACCTGTTTTGTTCAGCGCTATGTGGCGTGTTGGCAGGTAGCCAAACGATTGTCATGGTAGTTGGCCTGGCGTGGCTTATTGATCAGGTAGCAGTACATGATCGTTCACCCATAGCCTTATTTCCTGTATTCGCTCTGCTGGTAGGTAGCGTTTTGTTACGCGCTGCCTTTCAGTGGGGGCATGAAATATTGGGCCTGGAAGCAAGCCTGCGTATTCGACAGCGTGCCAGATCGCAACTATTAAATAAGCTGTCCGCCTTAGGCCCTGTTTGGCTAACCGGTCAGCACAGCGGCTCCCTAGCCAACCAGGCAGTTGAACATATTGATGCGCTGGAAGGGTATTTTTCCCGGTTTTATCCCCAATTGCGGATCGCACTGTGCTTGCCGCTGCTGATATTGATGGTGGCGGGTTGGCTGGATTATCTGGTGGCACTGTTTTTACTACTTTCTGCACCGCTTATTCCGATTTTTATGGCGCTGGTAGGGATGGGAGCTGAGCGTCTTAATCGCGATCAGTTTGTTGCTGTATCGAGGTTGTCAGCTCATTTCATAGATCGTGTGCGTGGTATGACAACACTACAGTTATTTGGCCGAACCTCAGCCGCGCAACAAGATGTCTGGTACGCCACTGATGATTACCGACGTCTTAGCATGCGTACTTTGCGCCTAGCGTTTCTTTCCTCGGCGGTGCTGGAGTTTTTTGCCTCCGTAGCCATTGCAGTCGTGGCCATGTATGTTGGTTTTGGCCTGCTGGGGTATATCGAGTACGGGCCTTCATCATCTCTGACGCTTTTTTCGGGTCTTGCAGTTTTATTGCTTGCGCCTGAATTTTTCCAACCCTTGCGTACGCTTTCTCAGCACTACCATGACCGTGCAGCGGCACTGGGCGCTGCTGAGAGTGTGGTTAATGTGCTCAATGAACCAGCTTTAGTTAGCAGGCATGCCGCTGTGGCTCCGTTATTGGGTAACTCGGTCATTGAGCTAGTTGCTACTTGCGTTAGTTATCCTAGCCGAGGGCAAGTAATTGGTCCTATCGACCTGACGATAAAAAAGGGTGAAGTAGTGGCGATTAGCGGAGCCTCCGGTAGTGGAAAGTCGACCCTACTGGCGTTACTAGCAGGTTTTCTTGCGTCTAGTTCCGGCATATATCGTCGACAAGAAAACTACCAGTATGCTTGGTTAGATCAGCAACCCTGTCTTTTACACGGCAGTTTGATTGATAACCTGCGCTTAGCAGCACCACAAGCGTCCCATGAGCAAATGGAAGCTGCGCTGTACCGGGCAGGCTTTGGACCTTTTTTGAAACAGCTGCCTGATGGGCTTGATACCTTAATCGGCGAGAGAGGGGTTGGCTTGTCGGGCGGCCAGGCCCAGCGCCTTGCACTCGCACGTGTGTACCTTAGCAATGCACCGCTGGTGTTATTGGATGAGCCTACCGCCAGCCTGGATCAAGACACTGAGCAGTTTGTGATGTCAGCTTTACTTAAGCTTGCCCAAGAGGGGCGCACCCTGGTAATTGCTACCCACCATCCTGCTGTTATAGCTGCTGCGCAACGCCATTTTTCTTTTGAAAGGGGTGAGTTGGTAGAGGTGCTCGCTTGATTGCTATTTTCCGCGACTTTCGCCCTTGGCTGTTGCTTTTAATACAGCGGCGCAGGCGTTTTTTAGTGGGCGCTTTTCTCATTTGGATTACCCAAATGGCTGGGCTTGCCCTGCTGGGACTATCGGGCTGGTTTATTACCGCCAGTGCATTAACCGGTATTGCCTTAACACTGGGTATTGCCGCGCATTTAGATGTTTATGTGCCCGGTGGCGGTATTCGTTTTTTTGCCTTGACGCGTACCGTTGCGCGTTATATTGAGCGGCTTTACAACCATAATACGGTCTTAACGCTGCTGGCTGACTTACGCTATCGTGTATTTGGCTATTTAACGCAATTGGATGATGCTCGCTTGCACGGTGAGCGTGCCAGTGATTGGCTGAGTCGCTTAACGGCTGATATCGACACCCTGGATAATTTTTATTTGCGTATTTTGGTGCCGCCATTTGTAGCACTGCTTGGCATTATGACGGTATCGCTTTTTGTGGCTATTTGGTTGCCCAGTGTTGCCGTGTTGATGGCAGGGACACTAGGGCTGCTCTGGTTAGTAGTGACGTTATTCGCCGCTACGTGGGGATTCTCTCAAAGCTACCAGCAGGTCGTTGACCAACAGTCGCTGCGTCACTTAGTCGTCGACCAAGTTCAGGCTGCCGCTGAGTTAATGAGTTATCAAAGCGCGCAGTGGCACCGCGAAATTATTGCTGGCCATGAGCAGCAAGCGTACATTAATCAACGCCGCTTAGGACGCAAGGCGGCGTTGATAAACAGCTTGGTGAGTGCCGTTAGCGGTTTGATGGTGGTGGCCGTGCTGTGGCTTGCTAGCTTGGCGTTTACCCAGCAACTGGTAACAGCTCCGATTGTAGTGATGGCCGTATTGATCGCACTGGGGGTGAATGAGATGTTCATTGCGCTACCTGCCAGTTTTATGAAGCTTGGTGCGAGCTACGCGGCTGTTCGGCGGTTAAATCAATTAACCAGTGATTCCAAGCCGGTACATCCAACGGCGACGCTTTCAGAAGAAGCAGGCTTGGCTATCCGTACTAATCACCTCTCTTTGCATTATGCGCAGACATTGCAGCCAGCGCTAAGTAACGTCGATTTTCACCTGCCAGCCGGTAAGCGAGCGGTTATTACCGGCAATTCCGGTGCTGGTAAATCTTCCTTAGCCAGTGTGTTGATGGGGCGCTTAAAAGCTACGCAGGGTGAAGTAACGATAGGTGGTGAGCTCCCCTGGCAGCTGTCATCCGAAAGCCGTGCCCACCATTTTGCAATGCTCACTCAACAAGTAGACCTGTTTGATACTTCGTTAGCCGAGAACCTGCGTGTAGCCAATCCATCCGCTAGCGATGCAGCACTCTGGGAGGTGCTTGGTGCTGTTGTGCTGGACGGTTGGGTTCAGCAACTACCGCAAGGCTTAGCAACAGCGGTGGGAGAGAAGGGTCAGCAGCTTTCCGGAGGCCAAGCCAGACGGTTGGCGCTCGCGCGCTTAATGTTACGGAATCCTCAGGTGGTGTTTCTTGACGAGCCGTTTGCGGGTGTTGACGCTGCGACGGCGAAGCATATTGCAGCTTCTTTGGATCAATGGTTGGTTAACAGAACGGCTATCTATTTTGTTCATCAAGCTAACTCACTCAATCTATTGCCTGGGGTCGAGTACCACTGGCACCTTGATGCCGGTAAACTTAGCCAATGCCTGCTTAACTAATCATTAGTGAGTGATATTGTTTAATTGATACGACAACAAGGGGCCCTCCATGCACGATTTTTTACGCGATCTTCCTAAAGTAGAGCTCCACTTACATATCGAAGGCTCGCTTGAGCCAGAATTAATGTTTTCTTTGGCGCAGCGTAATGGCGTTGAATTGCCCTATGCCACGGTGCAAGAAGCCAAAGATGCTTACCATTTTAGTGATCTGCAAGGGTTCCTGAATCTCTATTTCCAAGGCATGAATGTGCTTCGTAATGAAGAGGACTTTTACGACCTGGCGATGGACTACTTCAAGCGCGCCCGGGGTGAAGGTGTTGTACATATCGACATGCACTTTGACCCCCAGGCTCACCTGCAGCGTGGAGTGCCGCTTGAAGTAATAATGGCTGGGCTATTAAAAGCCAAGCAAGAGGCAGAGGACACACTGGATCTTTCCATCGGCATGATTATGGCTTTTTTGCGTGATCGTCCCGCAGAGGAGGCGTTGCAGGTGCTTGAGCAAGCGGCTCCTTATTGGAAAATGCTGGATGCCATTGGTTTGGACAGCGCTGAGCAGAATAATCCACCTGCAGCGTTTATTGATGTATTCGAGCGCGCCAAGCAACTTGGGCTTGTTCGCGTGGCGCATGCGGGTGAAGAGGGGCCCGCCGAGTATATTACAGAAGCTCTGGATGTGCTTGGCGTGCAGCGCATAGATCATGGGGTGCGCTGCTTGGAAAGTGATGAAGTGGTGAAGCGCTTGCGCAGTGAGCAGGTTGTTCTAACGGTTTGCCCGCTCTCTAATGTCAGTTTGAAAGTAGTAAAAGAACTGCGTGACCATCCACTTCCCAAACTCTTGGCTGAAGGGCTAAAAGTAACGATTAGCTCAGATGATCCCGCCTATTTTGGTGGTGGCATGCTGACTAATCACATCGCTTGTGCAGAGGCATTTGGATGGGATCAGACGATATTTCGTCAGTTAACGCGTAATGCTATTGAGGAAGCTTTTGCTACCCAGGAGCGACGCGAAGAGCTGTTAGCTCGGTTGGCTGAAGTATAACGTTTAGCCGCCTGGCGATGATGGCCAGACGGCTGTTTAGTTGAAGCTAGTGAGTGGTTTAAGGCAGTGCAGGTACTTCAAAGTCAGGCATTTCGCCGGTTAATGTGTGCAGAAATGCGGTGATATCACTAATCGTGCCATCATCGAACTCTCGCCCTAACATTTCCTGTCCCATGATGGCGACAGCTTCTTCCAGCGTTTCGGTGGCACCGTTATTCATGTACGGATAGGTTACTGCCACATTACGTAGCGTGGGGGTCCTGAAGCGATACTTGTCGCTTTCTTTTTCCGTGACAACATAGCGGCCTAAATCGGTTGATCCCGGCACTTGTATCGCGTGGAATTGGCTGTCGGTGAAATTTGCTCCCCGATGGCAAGCGATACAGCCGTTATCAACAAACGCTACCATGCCATCTTTGGCTTGCTCGCTTATTGCTTCTTGATCGCCGTGTAGGTAACGATCAAATGGTGAGTTGGGAGTGTTGAGTGTGCGTTGGAATGCGGCTAGTGCATGCGCTAAGTTATCATCAGTAATGGGATCTTCTTGACTAGGATAGGCCTCGCTGAATTTTTGCTGATAAAGCTCGAAACCCACTAACCGTTCTAGTGCCTTGTCTAGGTCCATGGCCATTTCTACTGGTGCTTCAATAGGCCCCAGTGCTTGGGCTTCTAAATCAGGCGCACGTCCATCCCAAAATTGTGAGCCTAAGAAGCCGCTGTTTAATACAGTCGGTGTATTACGTTCACCCACTTGTCCATCATGGCCCACTGCACGTGGAATCCGGTCGGCCCAGCCTAGAGCTGGGTTATGACAGGTGGCGCAGCTGATAACGCCGCTTGAAGATATACGCGGTTCAAAAAACAGCATATTGCCAAGCGCTATTTTCTCTTCTGTTAAAGAGTTATCGGCTGGTATAGGTGGTAAGTAAGGCAGCGCTTCGAAGCGGTCACGATAGTTTTCTAGCCCATCATCAGCCATGGCTAAACTCGCTGTTAAAAGACTGCTCATCGCCAAAGTGGGTAATAACATAGCTTTTGTGGTCATGATTTTTCTCCCTTGCTTTTACAACCGGCGTCTCGGTTCTGATGAAGTAAAGCGTCAACGGCCGCTATCTATAAGCTTATGGGAGAAGTAATTAGCCGTTTTGTCCTGGATCAAGTCCTGGGTCGTTTTATGGTCGGCTTCGGTGACACCTTCGTCTTTAATGACTTTTGCTGATGAATCTCCAAATCGCTATTGACCTTATTGGTAAATCGGGTAGTATACGCACACGTCAACGGGGCACAGCCTCAACGACCAGCTCTTTAACAATTTGATCAGGTAATTCATGTGGGCGCTTGCTGATGTTGGTGACAAATCACCAAATATCAAGGCAAGCGACTCAAGTAGCTGGTTTTGAAGAGCTTAGTTTTTCGAAGCCTGTTTTGAATGAATTCGTTTGAACCTTGAGCCAAGTTTGATCCGCTTTTGCTACTGTCGGCTAGTCCGTTGGTTAGCGAGTAAGGATCACAATGATTTTAAACTGAAGAGTTTGATCATGGCTCAGATTGAACGCTGGCGGCAGGCCTAACACATGCAAGTCGAGCGGTAACAGGTCCTTCGGGATGCTGACGAGCGGCGGACGGGTGA